>NZ_OZ007039.1:2487500-3087500 GCF_963931675.1 uncultured Alistipes sp.
TTATATGCCGATGAAACGACTGCTCATTATCTGGTGCCTGGCACTTCCGGTGCTGTTCTGGGGTTGTTCCCAGGAGGAGGATATCCTTCCCGAACAGCGCCAGAGAATCGTGTCGTATCTCGAACAGACCCATTCTCCCACGCTGATTCCCGACACGTCGCTCGAAGAGGGCAGCCAGTTGCCGTATTATACGGTTTCGGGGAGTACGGTCTACCGATATATCACGAACATTTATGATCCCGACCGGGCGAACAGGGCCGAAGTGGGCGAGACCTCCAGGGTTGCCATCACCTTCCGGGCCTATGTCTTTAGCTATTCGAACATCACCGACTCGACGTTCCCCTTCTGGTCGAACGACCCGCTGCTGGAGAACGCCTACCGCGAACTGGGCCTGAATGTCGATGGCGGAGTGTGGAGTTTCGAACCCTTGTGGCTGGATATGAGCGGCGACATACTAAACGGCCTGCGTCATGCGTTATTGGGTTGTCGGGAGGGCGACGAGGTCGAGGCCTACATGACCTTCAACATGGCCTACGGTGATGTGAATTTCAGCACCATTCCGCGGGAAAGCCCCGTGGCGTGGTTTTTTACGGTGGATACCGTGGAGTGACAAAATATTGATTTAGAATCGCAAGACAAAATATGAAGTGGATTACCCGTTTGCTGTATCTTCCGGTAGTCGGAATGCTTTTTCTGAGTTCCTGTGCCAAGGAGCAGACCGAATCGTACGACAAGTTCGAGGATCAGGCGCTTGAAGCCTGGATGACGCAGAACCGTCCGGACCTGCTGGGCAATCTCCAGTCCGAAGGCGGGTACTACGTCGATGTGATTGAGGCCGGAGAGACCTTGAGCGACAATGTGCTTCCGATCCGCGATACGGCGTGCTGGGTGCGGTTCGACTTTTCGGGCCGCGACCTGAGCGGCAATATCATCCTGACGCGCCGCGCCGCCGAGGCCAAACTGGTCAATACCTTCACGAAATATACCCACTACGTACCTTACTACCGCTATTGCGGTGTCGCCAACACGAGCCTGCTGGAGGGCTCCTACCTGGCCATGCGCAATGTCCTGCACCTCGACGAGGAGTATGCCCAGGAGCGGGGCCTCGATCCGGAATTCGAACTGCGCAAGGGATCGAAAGTCGTGCTTTACATGCCGTCGCGGATCGTGGGATCCAGCGGTGTGGAGGGCGATGGCGGTTATGAGGGCCAGTATTCGCTCAGTTCGAGTCGTCCGTTCATCGTCGAGATGGTGGTGAAGGAGATCGTCAAGAACCCGCTGGAGAGCGAAGGCTCGGATGTGGACTCCTTCTGCGAGGCCAACGGCGGGCTGTGGCTCTACACCAAGGAGGAGGACGAAGACGAGGCGAATTCGTCGGGGCTCCCGACCGGCTACGACGACGAGAACCACCCCTACAAGCTCCGCGACAAGGGATTCCGTTGGGTGAGTGTGAACGATACGCTGGCACAGGTCTATGTGGACCTGCTCTACGACCCGACGAAGGCGGAGGACAACCTGAAGTTCGATTTCCCGGTCAAGTCCGAAGAGGGAGAGCTGTTGCGCAATAACCAGCGCTACAACGTCGGCTTTACGCCCTACGACGGCAGCGATCTGGAGACGAAGATTGCCGAGGTGCTCAAGGAGCGTTTCCACTCCGACAGCGAGGAGGGGTACAAGCACCCGGGCCTTGCCGACCGCGAAGCCGATTCGGTGGGCATGGACGGCGAGGCGAAGATCTGGTATATCGCCCGCTTCCTCGACGGATTTATTTTCGATACGAATATCGACGAGGTGAAGGAGCTGATCTACGGGGAGATTTCGTCGGAGGGTGAAGCCCTCTCCTACACGCCCGAGAGTGACCAGACGCGCTATATCTCGGCCTACTATTACTCGATTCCGAACCTGTGCTACGGGCAGTGGGCGGAGTTCGTGACGGTTTCGAGCCATGCCTACGGCGCCACGGGACAGTCGGGGAGTACGACGACGAGCGGCGGTTCGACGGGCTATTCGTTGAGCTATCTCGACTACCTGAACTACTACAACTATTACAACAGCTACTACGGCAACAGCTATTACGGCAGTTACTACGACAACTACTATTACAACTATTATAACAGTTACTACTACAACTACGGCTACGGTTACGGGGATACCACGACGGAGACCACCACGACTGTTTCGACGGAAATCCCCTCCTATACGCCGTTGATCTTCCAGATTTACATCGAACCGGCCGAAGATTAGCGGCGCGGGGCGGCCGTGGGGGCTGCGGTGTTTCCTGCGGTGATTCCTGTCAGAGGTTTCTGCCGGAGATTCCGGAACCGACCGGACGCGGATTGTGCGTTCGGTCGAATTTTTTTGTCGACGGGGGTTGCGGTTCCGGATTTCGGGGGCTGGGGAGACCGTGGTTTTCGGATTCGGGGATTGTGTTGCGATCCGATGACAAACCTGTTGCATTTTTTTAAGGTTTTTGAATGGGAAATTTTGTAATTCCGTAAAAAAGTATTAATTTAGAGTGTTCAAGAACCATCAACCAAAAATTCTACGGATATGATTATCACATTTAACGAGTTGCGCCGTATCAAGGATCGGCTGCCGAGTGGCAGTTCGCAGCGCATTGCAGATGAGTTAGGAATCGATGTCGAGACGGTCCGCAACTATTTCGGAGGCAGCCACGCAGCCAAGGAGTGCGTCGGTGTACACTTCGAACCGGGGCCGGACGGCGGTGTTGTCACGTTGGACGATACGACGATTCTCGATGTTGCGATGCGTATCCTGAGCGAGCAGCAGCAATAATCATAAAAAGGATTGTTCGGCGGAAGCCGGAAGCAAGCCTGCGTCTTTCGCAGGCTTTTTTATTTTGTATTTATTTCGTCGCGCCCGGCTGGTGTCCGCCGCACTTTGCTTTTTGCGGGAAGAGGACGCAGCGCAGGCGGTGCGATAAGAAACGGGGCCGGTTTGCTTGCAAACCCGCGTCAGGCGCCCGTTTCCGGGCCGCCAAACTGCGGCCCCGCAAAAAGCAACTTGCGGCTGGTTTTGGTGGTACCTTTTGCCACCAAAAGGTACCGGCCGGTCTTTAGACCGGTCATTCCCGCGAAAGCGGGAATCCAGGGTCATCGAGGCGCAGAACCGG
This sequence comes from uncultured Alistipes sp., assembly GCF_963931675.1. NCBI lineage: Bacteria > Pseudomonadati > Bacteroidota > Bacteroidia > Bacteroidales > Rikenellaceae > Alistipes > uncultured Alistipes sp. The sequence goes on from NZ_OZ007039.1 coordinate 2,490,634, forward strand.
ATCGGAAACCCTTCTCTGATACCTCCGCCCATAAAGCCCGCCTCTTAGGCGGGTGGATTTCCGCTCAAGGCGGAAATGACGGGGCGGAAGCGCGGAACTGCTGCGGAAACCCTTCGCTCGCTCCTTCGCCCACGAAACCCCTTTCTTAAAGGGGCGCTTTTTGTGTCGGCAAAAAGCGCCGCAAAAACCGACCGGCGGATGAAAAAACCGGCAAGACGCGTCCTAACATTGGCGCCGGGCGACTATTCGCGGGTTTGCAAGCAAACCGTCCCCGGCGCTCGCATTTTTAGTCCGCATCTTTCTTTTCGGTTTTTTCATCAAGCCGGAGTTTCCCCAGCCCACAGACCTCCTACTAAAAAAGAGTTTCGCACTCCCACTTTTGTCATTTCCGCCTTGAGCGGAAATCTAGGATCGTCGAGGCGCGGAACCGAATCCGAACCATTCGGCATCCCTCCGCCCATAAGGACCGACTCTTAGCCGGGCGGGTAAAGGCCTCGGAAACCCCAATAAGACCCAGCAGCCCATAAAACCCGCCTCTTTGGCGGGTGACAAAATGCCGGGGAAAAGGAGGAGAAGGAGCGAAAAAGAGGGTGGTTTCTGCCAAAGGACTGACAAATTGGCAGAGAATGCCGATTGGTACGACCTTTGTGTGAGGTAGGGGCGTAACCGACGGCCGGAACCCCGAAGGGCGAGGGATCGGAGGTTCGAAAAGCGAATTACGAACAATTAAAACATATTTACGATTATGGCAAAGATTATTGGTATTGACTTGGGAACCACGAACTCCTGCGTGGCAGTGATGGAGGGCAACGAGCCCGTCGTGATTCCGAACTCGGAGGGACACCGCACGACTCCGTCGGTTGTAGCGTTCACGTCGGAAGGCGAGCGCAAGGTGGGTGACCCCGCGAAGCGCCAGGCTATTACGAACCCGAAGCGGACGGTCTTCTCGATCAAGCGTTTCATGGGCGAGACCTACGATAAGGTAACGGCCGATATCGCGCGTGCTCCCTATACGATCGTGCGCGGCGACAACAATACGCCGCGTGTGGACATCGACGGACGCCAGTACACGCCTCAGGAGATTTCGGCCATCATCCTGCAGAAGATGAAGAAGACGGCCGAGGATTATCTGGGCCAGGAGGTTACGGAGGCTGTGATCACGGTTCCGGCCTACTTCTCCGACTCGCAGCGTCAGGCTACGAAGGAGGCGGGCGAAATTGCGGGTCTGAAGGTTCGTCGAATCATCAACGAGCCGACGGCTGCTGCGCTGGCCTACGGCCTGGACAAGAAATCGAGCGACATGAAGATCGCCGTGTACGACCTGGGCGGTGGAACGTTCGATATTTCGATCCTGGAGCTGGGCGACGGTGTCTTCGAGGTGAAGTCGACGAACGGCGATACGCACCTGGGCGGTGATGACTTCGACCACGTGCTGATCGACTACATGGCCGAGTCGTTCAAGGCCGAGCACGGAATCGACCTGCGTGAGGACCCGATGGCGCTGCAGCGTCTGAAGGAGGCTGCCGAGAAGGCCAAGATCGAGCTTTCGTCGTCGACCACCACGGAGATCAACCTGCCGTACATCATGCCGGTGAACGGGATTCCGCAGCACCTGGTGATGACGCTGACGCGTGCGAAGTTCGAGCAGTTGTGCGACCATCTGATCCGCAAGACGATCGAGCCGTGCAAGCTGGCGTTGCGCGATGCAGGCCTGAATGCCTCGCAGATCGACGAGGTGATCCTCGTGGGCGGTTCGACCCGTATTCCTGCGATCCAGAAGATCGTGGAGGATTTCTTCGGCAAGACGCCCAACAAGTCGGTGAACCCCGACGAGGTCGTGGCTATCGGCGCCGCCATCCAGGGTGGCGTGCTGACGGGCGAGGTGAAGGACGTGCTGCTGCTGGACGTTACGCCGCTGTCGCTGGGTATCGAGACGCTGGGCGGCGTGATGACCAAGCTGATCGACGCCAACACGACGATCCCGACGCGCAAGTCGGAGGTATTCTCGACGGCTGCCGACAACCAGCCTTCGGTGGAGATCAACGTCTGCCAGGGCGAACGTCCGCTGGCGCGTGACAACAAGTCGATCGGCCGCTTCCATCTGGACGGGATTCCGGCTGCACCGCGCGGCGTGCCGCAGATCGAGGTGACGTTCGACATCGACGCCAACGGTATTCTGAACGTATCGGCCAAGGACAAGGGCACGGGCAAGGAGCAGAAGATCCGTATCGAGGCATCGTCGGGTCTGACCGAGCAGGAGATCCAGCGGATGCGCGACGAGGCGAAGGCCAACGAGGCGAAGGACAAGGCCGAGAAAGAGCGTATCGACAAGATCAACGCTGCCGATTCGAATATCTTCGCCACGGAGAAGCAGTTGAAGGAGTACGGCGACAAACTGCCTGCCGACAAGAAGGCGGCCATCGAGACGGCTCTCGGCAAGCTGAAGGAGGCGCACAAGAACGCCGACGTGGCAGCCATCGACACGGCGATTTCGGAGTTGAACGCCGCCTGGCAGGCCGCTTCGCAGGACATCTACTCGGCGCAACAGGCCCAGCAGAGCCAGTCGGGTGCACAGTCCAATGCGGGCCAGCAGTCGAACGCCGGAGCTCAGCAGGACGGCAAGAGCCAGCCCGAGGACGTCGAGTTCGAGGAGGTGAAATAAGGCGGAAGGGTTCCCTGCGGGGGCCCGGCCGAAAGCCTGAAAACAGGAAGGGCGCATTCCCGGAGACGGGGATGCGCCCTTTTTCCGTGGGGTGCCGGGAGGACGAGGGACTGGCGGCGGGATTTGTTGCGGGAGGAAAGATTTCTTATTTTTGCGACACCAAAATGAGTGGATATGGCATGGGTTTACCTGGCATTGGCGGGGCTGTTCGAGATCGGTTGGCCCCTGGGCTTCAAACTGGCGGGGATTTCGCCGCGTTATCACGTGTTGTTTCTGCTGCTGTCGGTCGTCTCGATGGGGCTGAGCGGGCTGTTGCTCTATTGGGCGCAGCGTGAAATCCCGATGGGGACGGCCTACATGGTATGGACGGGGATCGGCGGAATCGGCACGGTGCTCATCGGCATTCTCTTTTTCCACGATGCGGTGACCTTCTGGCGGATGTTTTTTCTGTCGCTGGTCTTCATTGGGATCGTGGGGCTGAAACTGGTTCACTGAGCCCGTTCGGCACGCCACATGCCGTAGAGGATCAGGGCGGCTCCGGCCAGTGCCACGGGGGTGATTCGTTCGTCGATGCAGGGCGCAGCGGGGTGGTACCGATATGTGGGGGTCTGCTGCATGCGGGGGCCCAAAATCCGTTTTTTTCGAAAAAAGCATCTCTTCGGTTTTTCGGGACGGAGGATTGCCGTCGGGGAGGATAATTTTGCCTTCGGGGAGATTTTCTGTCGCGGAAACCGCATGAATTAATACTTTTTTTTCTATCTTTGCGTGCTATTGTGCGTAATGACTGAAAAATTAACATAATAACAACTATTTTCCATTCCAATGCAAAGTAAAGGTTTCATTAAACTCATCGCGGTCCTGCTGGCCCTCGCATGTGTTTATCAACTCTCGTTCACGTTCAAGACGCGGAGCGTGGAGAAGAAGGCGGCGGAGTACGCCGCGCAGTTCCCCATCGACGAACAGTCGGCGGCCGAACAGCATTACCTCGATTCGATTCAGAACCTGTCGGTTTACAACCTGGGCATCCGGAAGTTCACCTATAAGGAGTGCAAGGAGAAGGAGCTGAACCTGGGTCTGGACCTGAAGGGCGGTATGAACGTCATGCTGGAGGTCCAGGTCGAGGATGTGGTGAAGGCGCTTGCGGGCGACAGCCAGAACGATCCGGCCTTCGTGGAGGCTATTGCCGAGGCCAACGAGGCGCTGAAGCAGGGGACGTCGAGCGACTATATCGGGGACTTCGTGAAGGCCTATTCGCGCCTGTCGAACGGCCGTCCCATTGCGGAGATCTTCGTGAGCCCGGACCGCCAGGACATCACGCTCGAAAGCTCGGATGCCGATGTGGAGAAGGTGCTCAAGCAGGAGACCGAAGCGGCGATCGGCGCTTCGTTCAATGTTTTGCGCAGCCGTATCGACCACTTCGGCGTGACGCAGCCCAACATCATGCGGCTTCCGAACTCGCACCGCATTCTGGTCGAGCTGCCGGGCGTGAAGGAGCCTCAGCGCGTCCGTGACCTGCTGCAGGGAACGGCATCGCTGGAGTTCTGGCTGACGTATGATGCCAACGAGGTGATTCCGGCGCTGGTTTCGGCCGACAAGCTGCTCAAGGATGAGTTGTCGCAGGCTGCCGCACAGACGGAGCCGGTTGCGGAGGAGACCCCTGCAGCGGAGGCTGCCGCCACGGAGGATGAGGGTCTGATCGGTGAGATCGGGGCCGATTCCACGGCTTCGGCCGAGGCGGTTCAGACGGGCCATTTCGACCGGGAGCAGAACCCGCTCTTCGCCGTGCTGGATCCCAACTATGCGGGTGGAGCCGCCATCGGTGCCGCCTACAAGGCCGACATGGCTGCGGTGAACGAGTATCTGTCGCGCCCGGAGGTGCTCGAGCTCTTCCCGGCGGACATCCTCTTCAAGTGGGGCGTGAAGGGTGACGACCACATCGACGGCCGCTACTACCTCTACGCCATCAAGGTGACGACACCCGACGGGAAGGCCCCGCTGGACGGTTCGGTCGTTACGGACGCCCGCGAGCAGTATGCCCAGCGCGGTGCCACGGCGGAGGTCTCGATGACGATGAATGCCGAGGGCACGCAGGAGTGGGCCCGCTTGACGGGCGAGAACATCGGCAAGTGCATTGCCATCGTGCTCGACGGTTATGTCTACTCGGCCCCGCGCGTCAATACGAAGATCGACAAGGGACAGTCGCAGATTACGGGCGACTTCACGATCCAGGAGGCGCAGGACCTGGCCAACGTGCTCAACTCGGGTAAGGTCCCGGCTCCGGCGAAGATCATCCAGGATACGGTTGTCGGACCGTCGCTGGGTCAGGAGTCGATCAACGCCGGTATGCTGTCGTTCGTGATCGCCTTCATCCTGGTGCTGCTCTACATGAGTCTCTTCTACAAGACGGCGGGCTGGATGGCCGACATCGCGCTGCTGATGAACGTCTTCCTGCTGATGGGCGTTCTGGCGTCGTTCGGCGCCGTGCTGACGCTGCCGGGTATCGCGGGTATCGTGCTGACGATGGGTATGGCCGTCGATGCGAACGTGATCATCTACGAACGAATCAAGGAGGAACTCCGCGAGGGCAAGGGCATCTCGCTGGCCATCAAGGACGGTTTCTCAAGGGCCTACTCGGCGATCATCGACGGACAGTTGACGACGATCATCACGGGTATCGTGCTCTTTGTCTTCGGAACGGGCCCGGTGCAGGGCTTCGCCACGACGCTGATCATCGGTATCATTACGTCGATCTTCTGCTCGATCTTCATCACGCGTCTCTTAATCGAGTGGATCGTTGCCAAGTGGGGATCGATCTCCTTCTCGCACAAGTGGTCGGAGAACTTCCTCAGCAACACGCATGTCGACTTCCTCAGCAAGCGTAAGGTCGCCTATGTGATCTCCGTAGTGGCGATCGTCCTGTCGATCGCATCGTTCTTCGTGCGTGGTCTGAACCTCGGAGCCGAGTTTACGGGCGGTCGTGCCTATGTCGTTCGTTTCGACAAGCCCGTGTCGGCCGAGGCGGTCCGTGCGAGCATGGAGGAGACCTTCTCGCAGATCTCGACGGCCGATGCTTCGTCGATCAGTTTCGAGGTGAAGCAGTACGGTAACGAGAACCAGATGCGTATCGTGACGCAGTACCGTTACGACGACATGTCGGATGAGGCTACGGCCGAGGTCGAGCAGGTCATTTATGACGCCCTGAAGTCGCTCTACTCGTATCCGATCACCTTCGACCAGTTCCGCAGCACGCAGACCGACGTGAACGGTATTCTGACGGCCGACAAGATCGGTCCTTCGATCGCCAATGACATGACGTGGAACGCCATCTACTCGGTGCTCTTCTCGCTGATCGCCATCGGGCTCTACATCACGTTCCGCTTCAAGCGCTGGCAGTGGGCTACGGGCGCCACGCTGGCTCTGGCCATCAACGCGCTGCTGATCATCGGTATCTTCTCGATGTTCTACGGCATCCTGCCCTTCAACCTGGAGGTGAACCAGGCGTTCATCGCCGCGATCCTGACGATCATCGGTTACGCGATCAACGACACGGTGGTGGTCTTCGACCGTATCCGCGAGTACCTGGGTCTCTATCCGAAGCGCAAGCTGAAGGAGAATGTCAACAACGCCATCAACTCGACGCTGTCGCGTACGATCAATACGTCGGGTACGACGCTCGTGACGCTGCTGGCGATCTTCTTCTTCGGCGGCGAGACGATCCGCGGCTTCATCTTCGCGCTGATTATCGGAGTGGTTGTCGGTACGATCGCCACGATCTTCATCGCCACGCCGATCGCCTACGACCTGATGGCGAAGCGTGCGAAGATCGACGAGGAGTAAAAGCCGTTCTCGAACGGCATGCTGAGATGAAGGCCCCTCCCTTGCGGGAGCGGGCCTTCTTGCTTGAGAGTTCTCCGTGGGCGTTTTTTTGTCGCTGTTGCAGGCTTCGGCCATGCGGGAGCGGTATCCGCCGCTGGGGATGCCGGGTACGGTGATGCCCGATCTTCTGGCGGCGCTCTTTCTGTTCCGGGCGTTGCGTCTCGAATCTCCTGCGAGCCGTTCGTTCCCTGCCTGGTGTGGCTGCTCTTTGCGACCTGCCTGAACGGCCATGTGCCGGCGGCCAACGGCACGGGATTCTGGCATCCGGGCTTCCCGCCGCGGAATTACGTTGCCAAATTGGCATTTATTTTTTACCTTTGTCTCCAAAGATAGAGGTCATAGTATGGAAAATCTGCTGCATTGGATGCGCCGCTATGTTTCGCCGGTCTTTCTGGCGTTGCTGGTAGCGTCGTTCATTCTCTGGTACATCGCCAAACTGAGTTATACCTATACGACGGAACAGACGGTGCGGGTCAGTGTCGAGGGTCAGCCCTTCGAGGTGACGTGCGTGGTCGAGGGGATCGGCACGAACCTCTTCGGCTACCGGGTCTACATGACCAAGCGGCTTCGGATCCCGCTGTCGGAGTTGAAGACGCACCCGTCGCAGGAGGAGGGTCACGAGGGGAAACTGGTCATCGATCCGCAGTCGTTGCAGGATGCCCTGGCTCCGCGTTTCAGCGACATCAAGATCGTTTCGATCAAGGATATACCGGAGATCGACCGTCCGGAAACGGATTCGGAATCGGAATCGGAATCGAGGTCATGATGAAGGTGGGGATTACGGGCGGTATCGGGAGCGGGAAGAGCACCGTATGCCGCCTTTTTGCACAGCGGGGCATCGCGGTCTACGATTCGGACCGGGAGGCCAAGCGGCTGATGACGGAGGACGGGGCGCTGCGTGCGGGCATTACGGCCCGCTTCGGGGCGGAGTCCTACGTGGACGGGGCGCTGAACCGGCGTTATCTGGCTTCGCGGGTCTTTTCGGATGCGCAGGCGTTGGCTGACCTGAATGCGCTGGTCCATCCGGCGGTGCGTTCGGATTTTGCATCGTGGGCCGAACGGCAGGCGGGCCCCTACGTGATTCTGGAGAGTGCGATTCTCTTCGAGGCGGGGCTGGAGGACGCCGTGGACCGGACGGTTGCGGTGCTGGCTCCGCTGGAGTTGCGTCTTTCGCGCACGTGCCGCCGCGACGGCTGCGACGAGGAGGCGGTGCGGCGTCGGATGGCGGCCCAGCTGGACGACGATACGCTGCGCGACCGGGCCGACTATGCGGTGGTGAACATCTTCGAATCGGACCTTGAACCCGCGGTGGCGGAACTTGACCGGCGTTTCACCCTCGAATCCCGCCAACGATCATGATCCTGGACCTCTCTTCGCCGCGGGTGATGGCGATCGTGAACGTCACGCCCGACTCGTTCTACGCCGGGAGCCGCACGCCGGATGCCGCGGCCGTCGAGTGCCGGATCCGGGAGGCTGTTGCCGAGGGGGCGGATATTCTCGACGTGGGCGGTTACTCTTCGCGGCCGGGGGCCGACGAGGTCTCCGTGGAGGAGGAGTGGCGGCGTGTGGCGCTGGGAGTTGAGGTTGCGCGGCGGGTTGCTCCGGGGGTTCCGGTTTCGGTCGACACGTTCCGCAGCGAGGTGGCGGAACGGACGCTCCGCACGTTCGGCGAGGTGATCGTCAACGACATCTCGGCCGGGGAGCTCGATCCGGCGATGTGGTCGGTGGTGGCCGCGCACGATGTGCCCTACGTGGCGATGCACATGAAGGGGACGCCGCAGACGATGCAGTTGCAGACCGATTACCGGCGGGCGGTCACGGCCGAGGTGGTCGATTACTTCCGGGAGCGGACCGGGGCGATGCTGGCGGCGGGGATCCGTCGCGAGCGGATCATCCTCGACCCGGGCTTCGGCTTTGCGAAGACCGCGGCTCAGAATTTCGAATTGCTGGCGGGGCTGCACGAGTTGTGTGCCGAGGGTTTTCCGCTGCTGGCGGGCCTTTCGCGCAAGTCGATGATTTACCGGACGCTGGGATGCACGCCGGCCGAATCGCTGGCCGGGACCGTAGCATTGGGTTGGGAGTGCCTGCGCCAGGGGGCACGGATCCTGCGGGTGCACGACGTGCGCGAGGCTGCGGATACCGTAAAACTTTTCAACGCATACCGACCATGATACGCATTACGGACATACACAAGCGTTTCGGCACGTTGGAGGTGCTGAAGGGCGTTTCGCTGGAGGTGGCCCCGCACGAAGTGGTCTCGATCGTGGGGGCGAGCGGTGCGGGGAAGACGACGCTGCTGCAGATCATCGGCACGCTTTCGCGTCCCGACGCGGGCCGTGTGGAGATCGACGGCCGGGATCTCTTTTCCCTGAGTGACAGGGATCTGTCGCTTTTCCGCAACGAACATATCGGTTTTGTCTTTCAGTTCCACCACCTGCTGGCGGAGTTCACGGCTTTCGAGAATGTCTGCATTCCGGGGCTGATCGGGCGCCGTCCGCGTGCGGAGGTGGAGCGTCGTGCCGCGGAGCTGCTCGACCTGATGGGCCTTTCGGCACGCCGCGACCACAAGCCCGGCCAGCTGTCGGGCGGGGAGCAGCAGCGGGTGGCCATCGCCCGGGCGCTGGTCAACAGCCCGACGGTGCTGCTGGCCGACGAACCCTCGGGCAACCTCGATTCGCACAACCGGGAGGAGATCCACCGGCTGTTTTTCGACCTGCGGGACCGGCTGGGGCAGACGATCGTCGTGGTGACGCACGACGACCACCTGGCCTCGATGGCCGACCGGAAGATCACGATGTCCGACGGCGTGATCATACAGCCGTGATCCGGCGGGGGTTGACCGGTTTCGGCCACACCGGGCTTTTTCCCGGCGGCGGCCGGATTCTGAGGAGCCCGTCCGCTGGGATGCAACCAGAATTCCCTGCCCGGAAGATGATGGAAAAAAACGAACTGCAGGCGCTTCTCGACCGCCTTTACGACCGTTACAACCGCCCGGAATTCATCCCCGAGGACCCGATTTCGGTGCCGCACCGCTATGCGGATCGAGCGGACCGGGAGATTGCGGGTTTCTTTGCGGCGACGATCGCCTGGGGAAACCGGCGGTCGATCGTGCGCAACGGCCACCGGATGATGCGCCTGATGGACGATGCCCCGGCGGATTTCGTGCGCCACGCCTCGGAGCGGGAGCTGTCGCAACTGGACACCTACGCCCACCGCACCTTCAACGGCGGCGATCTGCGCGATTTCATACTGGCCTTGCGGCGCCTGGAGGAGCGTTTCGGCGGAATCGGGGCATTTTTCGAGACCCGTTATGCCGCGACGCACGACCTGCGCCCGGTGCTGGCGGAGTTCCGGCGGGAGTTCTTCGCCGCGGAGCACGCCCCGCGCTGCGAGAAACACCTCTCGGCCATCGAACGCGGTGCGGCCTGCAAACGCCTGTGCATGTACCTGCGCTGGATGGTCCGGCGCGACGACCGGGGAGTGGATTTCGGCGAGTGGCGGGGGATCCCGATGTCGGCACTCTACCTGCCGTTAGACCTCCATGTCGGGGCGATGGGCCGGGCCCTGGGGCTGTTGACGCGGCGTCAGAACGACTGGCGGGCCGTCGAGGAGATCACCGCGGCACTCCGGGAGTTCAATGCCGGGGACCCCGTGCGGTACGATTTTTCCCTGTTCGGGGCCGGGGTGGACGGTTATCTGAAGAATCATGAGTGACGAACCGCATATCGAACGCATCGGGGGAGCTTTCCGCTTCAAGCGCTTCACCGTGCACCAGGACCGCTGCGCGATGAAGGTCGGCACCGACGGCGTGCTGCTCGGGGCGTGGACCCCGCTCCGGCCGACGGACTGCCGGCTGCTCGACATCGGTACCGGGACGGGGCTGATCGCCCTGATGCTGGCCCAGCGGGCCCCGGAGGCCGAGGTGACGGGAATCGACATCGACGACGTGTCGCAGGCGCGGGAGAATGCCGCGGCTTCGCCGTGGGGCGGACGCCTGCATTTCGTGCAGACTCCGGTCCAGACGTTCGCTCCGGCCGGGCGGTTCGACCGGATTGTCTCGAATCCGCCGTTTTTCGACGCCACGCTGCCGAGCCCCGATGTGGGTCGCACGACGGCGCGCCACACCGTTACGCTGACCTTCTCCGAGTTGTGCGATGCGGTGCTGCGGCTGCTGGCTCCCGGCGGACGGTTCTCGGTGGTGCTTCCGCAGAGCGAGGTGCCGCGGTTCCTGCTGGCGGCGGGCGGGCGCCTGACGACGCTCCGGCGCACGGATGTCCGCACGACGCCCCGGCGTCCGGTGAAACGTACCCTGCTGGAGCTGGCACGCACGGAGGAGGCGGACGACACGCCGTTGACCGGCGAACTGGTGATCGGCACGGGCGAACATGAGGTTTATACACCCGAATACCGGGCCCTGACCGGCGATTTCTACCTGAAATTTTGACAAGCCGTGAAAAAACGTTACATTTGTCTGGAGAGCACAAAAAATTTCGGATCATGAAACTCAGACTTTGGATGTTTGCCCTGCTGTTGGCGGGGGGCGCCTCGGCGCAGAATCCCTACATCGCCCTTCAGGGTGCCACCGAGACGGTCGAGGGCATCCGCATCTCGCAGCCGCGGACGATTCTGGCCGTGGACGTCACGGTGGAGTGCGACCGGACCCTCACGGGGCCCTATGCGCGTTATGCGCAGAAGTTCCTCGGGGTGCGGGCTTCGCTGGCGGACAAGACGTCATGGCGTATTACGGGGTCGCAGATTGCGCTGCTGGACGGTGCCACCTACCTGAATGCGTCGGCTCCGGCCGCTGCGACGACACGGACCCAGAGCTATGGCACCTCGGACGAGGAGTTCGCGCGGCTGCAGCCCGACAAGATCGACATGACGACCCTGTCGCTGGAGGATGCGGCCCGCGTGGCTGCCGAGCGGATCTTTTCGCTGCGCCGTCACCGCCTGGAGCTCATCACGGGCGAAGCGGGCGAAAATGTCTTCGGCGAGGGGCTGAATGCCGCACTTGCGGAGATCGACCGCCAGGAGCAGGCCTATCTGGAGCTCTTCCTCGGCAAACGGATCCTCTCGACCGAGACGCGCCGCTACGTGGTCTATCCGCAATCGGACAAGAAACAGTATATCTTCTGCCGCTTCAGCCCGGCCGCGGGGCTTCTTCCGGAGAACGACCTGTCGGGCGACATCGTGCTGCTGCAGATCGAGCCTTCGGGGGCGCGTGTGGCCGCGGATCTGGAGGCCGGGCCGAAGGAGTCGAATGTCGTGACGTGCCGGGTGGCCGATCCCTCGACCTGTACGGTGGTCTCCGGGGGCGGTGAGTATGCGCGTGCGGTGCTTCCGGTCTTCGAGTTCGGGCGCACGATCAACGTGGCGCTTCCCCGCCGCAAGTAAAATCCTCCGGAAGATGGATCCCACTTCCCGCATGGCGGCATTGCTCGGGGCCTTCCGCCGCGAGCGGAACGGCGCCGTTGCCGATGCGATGCGCTTCTACGGCCGCCCCTACGGACTGAACTACGGCGTGAGCCTTCCGACGCTCCGCCGTCTGGCGAGGGCCGAGGGTACGGACCACGACTTTGCCCGTTATCTCTACCGGCAGGATGTGCGTGAATTGCGCCTCGCGGCTTTCCATATCGCCGATCCCGGACGCCTCACCCCGGAGGAATCCGCGTTCTGGGGTGAAGGGTTGTTGAACTCCGAAATGGCTGAAGAGGGAGCCTTTGCGCTGCTGAGCCGTGCGGAATCATTTCCGGCGCTGTTCGAAAGGTGGACGGAGGCCGGTTCTGAGCCGCTGTGTCAGTATGCCGCCCTGATGGCCGTGGGACGTGCTGCGGAACCGCAGGCGGCGTGGATCCCGCGAATCGTCGAAACGCTCCGCCGGGCGGCGGAAGCCGGAATCTCCGCGAGCCGCCTGCTTGCACAGGGGGCTGTCGCGGCGCTTGTGGCCGTCGGCTCCCGCAACGAAGAGAACCGACAGAGGGTTCTTCGCACTGTCGGTTCTCTGGGTTCGCTTCCTGTCGGGGACTTCGTCCGCGAGGAGCTGGAGTGGCAGCTGCCCTCCTGCTGACGACGCTCCGGACCGGTTTCCTCCGCATACGGCATAACGGATCCCGACGTTTTCCCGTTTCGGAATACGCCGGGGTCCGTTGTTTCCTTCTTTCCTTCTTTCCTGTTATTCCGGCTCTCTTTTCATGCCGGCCCTCCCGGTTTGAGCGTTTATCTGCCTCTTTTAACCTTTGCGCTACGCTATGAAGAGGGCCTTCGGGAGTTGTGCGATGTTGTTGATCGTCACGACTTCGATGCCTTTGGGGCGTTTGGCGCCTTTGGGGAGATACCCCGAGACGACGATGCGGCGGAATCCGAGGCGTGCGGCCTCGCTGATTCGCTGCTCGGTGCGGGGTGCGGGGCGCACTTCGCCCGAAAGTCCGATTTCGCCTGCGCAGCAGACCCCTTCGGCGATGGGCCGGTCGTAGTAGGAGGAGATCACGGCGGCCACGACCGCGAGGTCCAGCCCCGGATCGGCGACCTTGAACCCGCCTGCGAAGTTCAGGAATACATCCTTCTGGAACATCTTCATGCCGACCCGTTTTTCGAGTACGGCGAGGAGCATGTTCATGCGTCGGGCGTCGTATCCGGTCGTCGAGCGCTGGGGGGTTCCGTATGCTGCGGCGCTCACGAGGGCCTGCACCTCGATCAGATAGGGTCTCACGCCGTCGGCCGAGGCCCCGACGGCAATTCCCGACAGGGGCTCTTCGTAGTGGGTCAGGAGGATCTCCGAGGGGTTGTCCACGCCGCGGAGCCCCTCTTCGCGCATTTCGAAGACGCCGATTTCGAACGTGGCGCCGAAGCGGTTCTTGATGCCGCGCAGAATGCGGTAGATGTTGTTGCTGTCGCCCTCGAACTGCAGGACGACATCGACGATGTGTTCGAGGATTTTGGGACCTGCGATGGCGCCGTCCTTGGTGATGTGTCCGATGATGAAGATCGACGTACCGGTCGTTTTGGCGTATTTGAGCAGCGAGGCGGCGCACTCGCGGATCTGCGAGACGCTGCCGGCCGACGAGTCGAGCAGTTCGGTGTAGATGGTCTGGATGGAGTCGATCACCACCAGATCGGGCTGTTGCTCGGCGATTTGGGCGATGATGTTTTCCAGCAGTGTTTCGGGATAGATCAGACACTCGTCGTTTCCGATTCCGATGCGTGCGGCGCGCATCTTGATCTGTTCGGCGGACTCCTCGCCCGAGACGTAGAGGGTCTTCAGCCCGTTTGCCGCGAGGGCGATCTGCAGCGAGAGGGTGGATTTACCGATTCCGGGTTCGCCGCCGAGGAGGACCAGCGATCCGGGGACCATGCCGCCGCCCAGTACGCGGTTGACCTCGGGATTCCCGAGATCGACGCGGCGGTGTTCGCTTTCGCGGATGTCGCGCACGCGCTGGGGGCGCGATGTGGGGAGAGGCCCTGCGACGTTTGCCGTTACGGGGCCGCTTTCGCGGGCGATGATCTCCTCGGTGAAGGTGTTCCACTCGCCGCACGAGGGACATTTCCCGAGCCATTTCGGGGCTTCGAAACCGCAGTTTTTGCAGAAGTATGCTTTTTTGACCTTGGCAGCCATGACGGGATCAGATTGTGGAGGTCGAGGTGTATTCGCGTCGGATGACCTTCGTCAGACCGGCGTCGGGGTAACGGGCCTGAAACGCTTCGGTCCGGTCGAACAGCAGGAGCACCTTGCGTACACCGTCCGTATCGGTGTAGTAGGAGAGGGTGCAGGAGGTGTTCGTGTCGAGATAGAAGAAGGTGAGTTCCGAGGCTCCGGGCTCCTTGAAGAAGACCCCGGTGAGGGTTCCGGACTGCGTGGCGGTCTCGATGGTGAGGTACCCGCGGTTGTAGCGGGCGAAATCGAGCGTATAGCAGCCTCCGGCCTGTACGAGCCCCTCAGCTGCCGCTTCGGCCTGAATCTGAGCCACCAGCGGATCGACCGGCTCTTCCGTGCCCTCTGTTCCGCCTGAGCCTTCCGTGCCGTCTGTTCCGTCTGTTCCGTCTGTCCCGTCTGTCCCGTCCGTTCCGTCTGTTCCGTCTGTTCCGCCTGAGCCTTCCGTGCCCTCTGTCCCGGAGCCTTCGCCGGTTGAGGGCTCTTCGGGCTCCGAAAGCGTCACTTCGGCATCGATGCGCACGACGGGATAGGTGATCGAGTAGAAGACCTCCGAGTCGTCGCCGCAACCGCCCGTAACGAGCAGGGCGGCCGACAAGAGCAGATATGCGATGTATTTTCTCATAATCCCAAATCCTGATCGATCAAAAGAACGAGTATGCGGCCTGCGGGGTGGCAGCGCAACATCTCCATGCGGGTATTGCAGATGCGGTCCGGGGCGTTGCAGTCCATGCAGACGCCGGTTTTGGCGCAGGGGGTGCGGAATCCCGGGTGTCGGGCGATGTTCTGCGGAGCGGCGATGCGCCGGATGCGCTCTTCGGCCTCGTCGCGCGAATCGACGATCTTGTTGCGCCCGGCGACGAGGACGACCTTCCGGGGTCCGAACGCCACCGGAGCGATGCGGTTTCCGACCATGTCGAGCCAGTGGAGCGTTCCCGCCGTGGTGAGGGCGTTCACGCCCGTGATGAAGAGGTCGGACATCAGGGCCTGGCGGCGGATTTCGAGCCGTTCGGGGCGGGGCATCGAGGCGTCGAAACCGTCGAGCAGCGTCCAGTCGCCGTTCGAGCGGAGCCATTCGATGATTCCGGTTTCACGCATCGTCATCGAATCCCCGAACGAGACGATCTTCGGGGATTCGGCCTCGACGACGGCCCGGATCTTCTCGAAGGCCTCCTGCGGGGTTGCGACGACGTCCGCCTCGAAATGGTGGCGGCGCAGCGCTTCGGCGCACGTATGGAGTTTTTCACTGTTTGTCATGGTTGTCGAGTTTACGTTTGACGACGGCGGGATTCCCCGCGGCGAGCGAATCGTCCGGGATGTCGCGCGTGACGACGCTCCCGGCGGCGATGATGCAGCGGTCGCCGATCGTCACGCCCGGGCAGACGATGACGCCTCCTCCGAGCCAGCAGTCGTCGCCGATGCGGATGGCCAACCCCCGTTCGACGGGTTTGCGGCGTTCGAGGTAGTCCGTCGGGTGCTGCGGGGTGTAGAGCTGGCAGTTGGGGCCGATGAGCGTGCGGTCGCCGATCGAGATTCCTCCGCCGTCGAGGAACGTGCAGTTGGCGTTGATGAAGACCCCTTCGCCGAGCTGGATCGGATGCCCGTGGTCGCAATGGAACGGCGGCATGATGCGGGCCGTCGGGGCGTGATGGGGAATCAGGGCCGCAAGAGCTTCTTCGTAGGCCTGGTGGTCGTCGAACGATACGGCATTGAAGCGGGCGAGGTTCACGCGCTTGCGGCGGAGACTCTCGGCCACATCGGGTTTCGTGTAGTCGTAGAGCTCGCCGGCCAGCATCTTTTCCAGTTCGGTCATCTCCCGGGGCTATTTGATGAAGAAGCGGTAAATGTCGTTTCCGTTGGCGTAGAGCAGCAGCATGAGGATGATGACCAGCCCGACATACTGGGCGGCTTCGAGGACCTTGTCGCTGACCTTTCGGCGTGTGACCATCTCCCAGAAGGTGAAGATGGCGTGCCCGCCGTCGAGACCGGGGATGGGGATGATGTTCATCACGGCGAGGATGATCGAGAGGAAGGCGGTCTTGAGCCAGAAATCCTGCCAGTCCCAGGTCGAGGGGAAGATGCTGCCGATGGAGAGGAATCCGCCGAGCTCCTCGTACATTTTGGTTTTGGGCTGTACGATCATCTTCAACTGCTCCCAGTAGGATGCGATGACACTCCCGGCCTTGTGGAAACCGGCGGGAATGGCCTGCCAGAAGGTGTACTCCTGGGTGCGGAGGGGGTAGGTCGCGCGGATGACGCCGAGGGTTCCCTCTTCCGAGACGGGGAGGTCGAGCGAGAGGCGCTCGCCGCCGCGCAGGACCGCGAGTGTCACGGTATCCCCGGCGTGGAGTTCGAGATAGGCGCGGTAGTCGCGGAAATCCATGTTTTCATAGCTGTCGCCGGTGCGGCGGCTGGACATGCCGACGATCTCGTCGCCCTTGATCAGCGCGGCGGCGGTCGGGGCGACGACGCTGTCGATGACGAAGGGCTGGCGGGGTATGAGCAGCCCCTCGTATCCCTTGTTCTGGCGCATGGCGATCAGGTCGTCGAGCGGGATCGAGAGCTCGATCTGTTCGCCGCCGCGGTCGACGACGACCTTGCGGTCGGTGTCGGTGATGATCATGGCGTTGAGGATGTCGACGTAGTTGTCGATGCGCTCGCCGTCGATGGTGACGATGCGGTCTCCGTCGCGGAATCCGAGGAGGTGTCCGGCCTCGTTGAAGTTGTAGCCCCACTTGACGTCTTCATTCGAGAGATAGGTGTCGCCCCAGGTGTAGCAGATGCCGATGTAGATCGCCACGGCGAGGATGACGTTCATCATCACACCGGCGATCATCACCAGAAAGCGCTGCCAAGCGGGTTTTGCGCGGAACTCCCAGGGCTGGACGGCCTGGCTCTGATAGCCTTTGTCCATCGATTCGTCGATCATTCCGGCGATCTTGCAGTAGCCGCCCAGAGGGAGCCAGCCCATGCCGTATTCGGTATGGCCTCGGCGGAACTTGAAGAGCGAGAACCCCAGATCGAAGAAGATGTAGAACTTCTCGACGCGGATGCGGAAGACGCGGGCCATGATGAAGTGCCCGAATTCGTGAATCCCGACGAGAATCGTGAAACAGAGGAAGAACTGAATGATTTTGACGAGTATGTCCATTTTTTTCGGTATTGGTCGTTTTGGTGAGATTCCGGAAGCGGACTTCCGGGCCTATTTTGCCGGGTTGCTCTCCGGGCGTCTGACTTTCAGGAATTCGGCGGCCAGCCTGCGGGCTTCGGCATCGACTGCGGCGTAGTCGTCGAGCGAGGGCCGGGCGACGAACGAGGCGTGCTGCAGGGCGTGCTCGATCGTGCGCACAATATCCAGCCAGGCGCATTTCCGGTCGAGGAACGCCGCGACGGCCACCTCGTTGGCGCCGTTCATCGTGCAGGCGGCGGTACCTCCGCGGCGCAGACACTCGTAGGCGATTCCGAGTGCGGGATACTTGGCGCCGTCGACCTCGGCGAACGAGAGCTGGGGGTGCTCCACGAAACTGAAGCGTTCTGCGGGGCGTTTGGCACGGTCGGGATACATCAGCGCGAAACTGATCGGCATCCGCATGTCGGGGGATCCCAACTGGGCCTTGATGGCCCCGTCCTCGAACTCGACCATCGAGTGGACGATCGACTGGGGGTGCATCACGACGGAGATGCGGTCGGCGGGGGTCCCGAAGAGCCAGTGGGCCTCGATGACCTCGAACCCCTTGTTGACGAGTGTCGAGGAGTCGATGGTGATCTTCGCGCCCATGTGCCATTGGGGGTGTCGGAGGGCCTGTTCGACGGTGACGTGGGCGAGCTCTTCGCGGGGGATGTCGCGGAAGGCGCCGCCGCTGCAGGTGATGATGAGCCGCCGCACCGGGGCGCGCTCTCCGAGCAGGCACTGGAAGATGGCCGAGTGTTCCGAGTCGATCGGAATCACCGGCGCCCTTCGTTCGCGGGCCAGGGGCATGACGCAGGCACCTCCGACGACCAGCGACTCCTTGTTGGCCAGCGCAAGTTTCTTGCGGGCCCCGATAGCCGCGACGGTGGGAGCCAGACCTGCGTATCCGACCAGGGCGTTGACCACGACGTCGGAATCTCCGCCCGCGGCGACCTGCGCTACGGCCTCCTCTCCGGCATATACCTTCGTATCGGTGCCTTCGAGCGCCTCGCAGAGGGATTGGTAGTGTTGTTTGTCGGCGATGACGACCGTGTCGGCATCGAACTCCCGGGCCTGGCGTGCGAGTTGTTCCCAGTTGCGGTGAGCGGTGAGGATGCGGACCTCGAAGCGTTCGGGGTTTTCGCGAACGATGTCGAGCGTCTGCGCGCCGATGGAGCCTGTGGATCCGAGGATGGCGAGTCGTTGTTTCATGGTCCGGGTCAGAAGACGATGTATCGTTCGGGATCGACGGGTTTGCCGTTGTTCCAGAGTTCGAATTCGAAGAGTTTGACCTCTCCGTTTTCGGCTTCGGCATTGTATCCGATCTGTTCGCCGGGCCGGACGGTCTGCCCCGTTGCGACGAGGGACTGGGAGAGGTTTCGGTAGATGGAGATGAGGTTTGCGGCGTGCTGGATGACGATGGCGTATCCGTTTTCGGGTGTCCAGAGGCTCTGGACGACGGTTCCGTTGTCGATTGCGGCCACGCGGTCGGCAGCTGCGGCTGCGATTTTCACGCCGTAGGAGCCCTGTGTGAGGTCGAAATGTGCGGTGATGATCCCTTCGATGGGGGCAGTCAGTTCGATGGACTCGCGGAGTTTTTTGCGCGACCCGGCATTCTGCTCCGCCAGCGCATACTCACCGCTACCCTCCATCTGCGCCCGGAGCAGGGAGTCTTCGCGCGAGGGTACGACGAGGACCTTGGAGATGCGCGACGAATCGGCCGGAGCGAGGACCCGGGCAACGGGCGTGCGGCCCTCCATGATGAGTGCGATATTCTCGTTGTAGGTCATCATGTCGTTCATGACGCGCTCCATGGAGTCGAGTCGGATGATATTCTGGATGAGGCTTTCGCGCGAGCGGTCGGCTTCGGTGCGGTATCCGGGGAGGAGCTCCAGTACGGGGGTGTATGCGACGAGCGAGAGGATGATGATGAAAAGGGTGAGCAGGAATGCAACCAGTCCGGCGAGGATGCTCGCGGGGGAGATGTGTATGTGCCACTCTTCGGAGAGGTCGGTGGCTTTGAGCATGTTGAATCTTCGTTTGCGGAAGAATCCATGCCACCAGTTCCGTATTTTTTTCATCAGGTCCATATTCGGAGGGGGTTAGCCCGCCTTCCGGGGAATTCGTCTTTCGGAAGCATCGGCGGTCCCGGGCGGGTATTTAACCTTGCAAATATAACATAAGCGGCCGGGACTGCCAAATTTATTTGCGGATTCGGCGCGGAGGGAGCCGATTGTTTCGGGGCATTGAAAATCGGAAAAAGCTTGGCGTTTCTCCCCGAAATGTTTATCTTTGTCAAGATAAAGAGAACCCAAAGTCTCAAAAAACAATAACAAAGCTATGGTAAAACCCACATTATTGGTACTCGCAGCGGGCATGGGATCCCGTTACGGGTCGCTCAAGCAGATGGACGGCGTCGGACCGAACAACGAAGCCATCATCGACTATTCGATCTATGATGCCATTCAGGCCGGTTTCGGGAAGGTCGTGTTCGTGATCCGTCACTATTTCGAGCAGGAATTCCGGGAGATTTTCACGCCGGAGCGTTTCGGGGGGAAGATCGATGTTGAGATTGTGTTCCAGGAGTTGGAGTATCTTCCCGATGGTCTTTCGGTTCCGGAGGGCCGGGTGAAGCCGTGGGGGACGAACCACGCGGTGATGATGGCTGCAGAGGCGATTCATGAACCGTTTGCGGTGATCAATGCCGACGATTTCTACGGAGCCGAGGCTTACAAGACGATAGCGTCCTATCTGACGCAGCTTGAGGGTTCGAAGAACCGCTACTGCATGGTGGCCTACGATCTGAACAAGACGCTTTCGGAGAACGGCACGGTATCGCGCGGCGTGTGCGGTGTGAATGCCGAGGGCGACCTTGCCTCGATGGTGGAGCGGACGCAGATCGAGCGGATGCCGGACGGGAAGATCGTCTTCCACGACGGCGGGGCTGATGAGGAGCTGGCGGAGGATACGCCGGTATCGATGAACCTGTTCGGATTTACGCCGGACTATTTCGCCTATTCGAAGGATTATTTCAGGACGTGGTACGAGGCGAACTGCGGGAATCTGAAGTCGGAGTTCTATATTCCGACGATGGTGAACAAACTGATCGGCGACGGGACTGCAACGATGCGTGTTCTCCGTTCGGGCGCGCAGTGGCACGGTGTGACCTACAAAGAGGACAAACCGGCATTGATGGCCGCGATCGAGCAGATGATCGCAGACGGGAAATATCCGCGCGATCTGTGGAAGAAGTAGTCTGCCGGGCGTAAGTCCCGCATTGCATTTTCCCCGGAGTGGAGTTGCGTCTCTGCTCCGGGGATTTTTGTGACCGGGGGCGACCTCGGGGACAACCGGGGATTTTTTGTAGATCGGGGGGGGGGCGGATGGACGATGTCAACGGGTTGATTGCCGGCCGTGATGCCGGGAACTGGCTTCCGGGATACGAAAAAAGCGGGACTTCGAAAAAGTCTCGCTTTTTGTCGTTGTTACAGGGTTGAATCGGTCCTTTTCGCTGTTCTCGGAGAACTCCCAGCCCCCCCCTTCTCCTCGCGTCAGTCGAGGAATCCTTCCCGGACGAGTTGCTCTCGAATCCGCTCCCAGTCGGCTACGGGGCGCTTTTCTCCATCGATGAACCGCAGGGGACAGCCCAGATTGCTGTCATCGATATAGAGGTCGGCGTGTACTTTCGGGGAGGAAGTCCAACGCTTCTGTCCGGGGTTTTCGTTGACGGCATAGAGTGGGATCCCCCTGGTCCGGAACCAGTCTACGGCCTGATCCAGCAGTTTTCCGTGCCGCATGGAGTAGAGAATCAACCTGCAGCCGTTTCCCGTGAGCTCCTTGAGCACGGGCACGGCCCCCGCATCCTCTCCGATTTCGGGATAGGCATGGGTAACTACGGTTCCGTCGAAGTCGACGGCGATGACAGCATCGTGGATTGCCATATTCGATTAACGTTTAACCTTGCGGGTCAGCGACAGGAAGAAGTTCTTGATCCGTCTCCGGTAGCTTTCGTCGTGATAATCGTCGCCGTATCCATACCCGTACCCGTATCCATAACCATATCCGTATCCGTACCCGTGGCGGCGGGTCCGGGAGCCGTTGAGTACGATGCACATGTTGTGCAGTTTCTTTTCACGGTAGAGCCGTTCGATATCGGGGAGTTGCCTGCGATCGAGGACGCCTTCTCGCACGATGTAGATGGAGAGGTCGGAGAGTCGGTCTGTAATGACGGCATCGGCGACCGACATGGCGGGGGTGCTGTCGAGGAAGATGTAGTCGTATTTGGTATGCAGCTCTGCGATAAGTTTGTCGAGTTTTTCGGAGAGGAGCATTTCGGTCGGATTGGGGGGTTGCACTCCGGCATAGATCACGTCGAAATTCTCGTGGTATTGCGTTTTCGAGATGAGCGAATTGATGTCGGTGACGGTTCCGGCGAGGTATCCGGTAATTCCGTTTCTGCTTTTCCCGTGTCCGAGGAGTGTCGAGAAGGCGTGTCTGCGGAGATCGAGGTCGATCAGGACGACGCGCTTTCCGGCCATGGCGAACGTCATGGCGAGATTCATGGCGACGAAGGTCTTCCCGGCGTGGGGGTTCGAGGATGTGAACAGGACGGTTTTCAGTTTGTTACCTGCGGATACGCCCATGAACGACATGTTTGACCTGAGGATTCGGAATGCCTCGGAGAGGGCGTCGCGTCCTGTTTCGCGGACTGCAACTCCCTCCGTCTCGCCCTCGACATAGGGGATGTCGCCGAGGAACGGGGCGCTGAGGTTGTCCTCGACATCCTTTCTTCCGCGGATGGTCGTGTCGAGCATCCCGATCAGGAACAGGAGTCCGAAGGGGATTGCGAGACCGACGATCAGCGCCACGGCCATAATCATCATCGGACGGGGCGATACGGGAATGGAGCTTCCGTATGCGAGGTCGATGGTCCGGGAGTTGCTCTCGGCGATGGCGTAGTTGAGCTGGGTCTCCTCCTGTTTGTTGAGCAGGTAGAGGAAGAGTTCCTCCTTGATTTTCTGCTGTCGGGTGATTCCAAGGATGACCTTCTCCTGGGACGGCATGGTGGATATTCTGCGGTTTGCGTTCTCCTCTTCCCGGCGCATGGCATCGCGCTGGATCTCCAGGGTCGAGATGTGAGAGTCGAGCGAGGCGATGATGGATCGTCTGACGGCCGCCAGGAGGTTGTCGAGGTCCCGGATGACGGGGCTGTTTTCGGAGCTGTTTTCGAGGAGTTTTTCGCGCTGGAGGATCGATGCGTTGTACTCTTCGATCTGCGCGGCGACGGCCGTATTGGTGACGGAAGCCATGGCTGGGATGAGTTCTCCGGCCTTGGAGGGGTCGTTGAGGTAGCTCCGGATGAACTCCGCGACGTTGATCTGGTTGTCGAGTGAGAGACCTTCGGCCTTGTACTGGGAGCTTTCCGTGACGCTTCTGGCGGCTTCCGAGGAGATATCGACCATCTGGTTGTCCTTTTTGAGGTCCTCGATGTCCTTGTCCACGTCACCGAGTTCGCGTCCGATTACTTCGAGGCGGGCCTTGATGAATTCCGCCGTGGTGACGGATACGCGGCGTTTGTCATTGATGGCATCCTTTTCGTAGGCGTCGATCAGGGTATTGAGGACATCTTCGGCCCGTTGCGGGACGGAGTTGTTCATCGAGATGGTGACGACGGAGGCCTGTTTGTTTGCGACGTCGCATTTGACGGCATTCCGGTATGCGTCGGTCGTTGCCTTGAGGGAATTTTTGCTGACCTGAATGGGCACACCGTTGTATGCGTTGTTCATGTAGAGAGTCTTGTGGACGACGATCTGTCCGACGGGCGTTGGAATGGTGTCTCCGTATTGAGCGGTGATAACGCTTCGGCTCTCCTGTTTGGTAACGAATCCGTCGTGGAATTCGGTGAGTTGAATCTGCTCGTCGCCGACCGGAGTGACGGAGAGCGAGAGATCCTGGTTGTCGTTGTCATTGATGAAGGTGACGTCGATGGGGGCCTGTCCGTAGAGGTCCTTGTCGCGGAGTCGTTCTTCGATGGAGTAGTTGACGGTGAGGTCGAGTCTGCGGACGACTTCGGTCATGAGTCTGCGTGACTGGAGGACGAACACCTCGTTGTCGACGCTGCGCTGGGTCTGGAATCCGGCCAGGTCGCTGAAGGCCGAGAGATCGATGTCTCCGCCCTTTCGGGTATCCTTGACGAGAATGGTGGCCGTACGGCTGTAGATTTTCGGGGTTTTGGCCAGGTAGTAATAGGCGGCGCCGACGCAGACGAGCACCGAGAGTACGAACCAGTACCAGTTCACGACGACCATTCGGATGATGTCGTGGAGGTTGATCGTCCCGGAGAGTTCGTCGTTGCTGATCGGGGTCTGTATGTTGGACTGCTGCTCTGTCATGATTCGGGTTTATTTGGTGAGGGTTACGATAAGCGTGGCAACGGAGACGGCGGTGCTGACCAGCGAGAGGTAGAAACTCCGGTTCTGGCTGATTTCACCCGATTGAGCCTTGTACTTGTTGGGCTTGACGTAAACGACATCGTTCTGCTGGAGGTAGAACGCCGGGGAGTTGAAGAGCTCCTTCGAGGTAAGGTCGAGCACCTCGATGGTTCTTTTTCCATCGGTTTCGCGGGTCACGATGACCTCGCTGCGGACACCGTATACGGTCATGTCTCCGGCCATGGCCAGGGCGTCGAAGATGGTGATGCGGTCCCGGTCGATATCGAAGGATCCGGGGCGTGCGACCTCTCCGATGACCGAGATCTTCATGTCGGAGAACTGGACATTGACGGTGGGGTCGTTGATGTATCCACCCTCGACGATCTTGTCGGCGATGATCTTGGCGAGTTCGCTTCGGGTGAGTCCCTTGCACTGGACGGCTCCGATGATGGGCATCTCCACGAATCCGTTTTCATCGACGGTCCGGACCTGGAGGGACTGGGCCGTTGAATTAGCTGTCGGCATTCCGGAGAGGGAGTTCAGGGAGGTCGAGGAGTTGAACGGGACGGCGAGTTCGGGGTCCTTGCTGTTGACGACGATGGTCAGGCGGTCGAGGGGTTTGATCCTGATCTGCCCGTTTTGGGCGATTTGTTCCGGAGTGGCGGGTTGAACGTCCTGCAAGTACCACACGCGCTTCTGCGCGGCGCACGAAACGAGCAAAAAGCCCAGGATTGCGATCCCGGCGAGACGGCAGAGTTGATTCATGAGGAAAAACATTATTAATGGAGGACAAAGGTAATGAAAATTCCGGGATTTCCGTCATAATTTTCGGGTCTATTTTACAAGTATGTATGCAAAGGTTCCCCGGGAGCAGCGCATGTCGGAAAAAAATCGTATCTTTGGTGCCTGAAAATGCGAAAAAGACGGTGGGGCGGATTGTCGGAACGGTCGTATCTTTGCAGGATGCGGAACCGGAGTGTTTTTTCGGGGGGCTGTTCCTGAGTCGATGGCGGCTTTCCGCGGCCGTTTTTGCAGCGAGAGAGACTTGTAGACTATTTGATTGACAGGGAGATGTAAGATCGCCTTGAAAATTGGCTATTCCATGAAACATCCAGACTGGAGCTATCGGGCCGTGATTTATGAGATGAACGTGCGTCAGTTGACGCCGGAGGGCACGTTGCGGGCAGCGGCTTCGAAACTGCCCTTTTTGAAGGAGTTGGGCATTGATGCGGTTTGGCTGATGCCGGTCTATCCGATTGGCCGGGAGTCGCGCAAGGGGACCTTGGGGTCGTACTATTCGATCCGGGACTACTGCGCGGTGAATCCGGAGATGGGGACGCTGGCGGATTTCGACGCTTTCGTGTCGGAAGCGCACCGTCTGGGACTGAAGGTGCTGCTGGACTGGGTTGCGAACCATACGTCGCGGGATGCGCGGTGGTTGACGGAGAAACCGGCCTCGTGGTACGAGCGGGATCCGTCGGGGGTTGCGGCCGTACCGTGGGACTGGACCGATACGGCGAAGCTCAACTATGCGAATCCTGAGGTTTGGGAGGGAGAGGCCGATGCCATGGCGTATTGGGTTCGGGAGCACGGGGTCGACGGTTTCCGGTGCGACATGGCGATGCTGGTTCCCGTTGCGTTCTGGAACGAGACGGCCCGGCGCCTGCGGGCCTTGAAACCGGACCTGTTTCTGCTTGCGGAGGCCGAGGAGCGGAATCTTTTCGACGAAGGGGCTTTCGATGCGTGCTATGCATGGGAGATGCACCATCTGCTGAACGACGTGGCGCAGCAGCGGACGCGGGTCACGGCCCTTCGTGACTACCTCTATGCGGATCTGGACCGTTATCCGGAGTGGGCCCTGCGGCTGGCCTTCACGTCGAACCACGACGAGAATTCGTGGAACGGCACGGAGTTTTCGCGCATGGGTGCGGCTCGTGAAATCATGACGCTCTTCACGTTTGTGGTGCCACGGGGTCTTCCGCTGATCTATACGGGTCAGGAGGTGGGTTACGACCATTCGTTTTCGTTTTTCGACCGGGACCCGATACCGTCGGACCGCTACCATGAGAACGAATACACGCATTTTTACCGTCGTTTGGCGGAGCTCCGGCACAGCCATGCGGCACTGGCGAGCGGGGGCCGTGGCGGCGTGCTGACCGAGATCCGGAACAATGCGGAGGATTGCCTGATGATTCTGGTCCGCGAGGATGGCGGCGACCGGGTGATTGCCGTGATGAACCTCTCGCCGTACACGATCCAGTGCGATTACTATACGGGGATCTATGCGGGGATGTACCGGGATGCCTTTACGGGCTGTCCCTGCGAATTCCGGGGCCGGGTTGAGGAGATAATGGCTCCGTGGAGTTACCGTTTGCTGATAAAATAGGGAAAAGGGGATACAATTGCGGGAAATTTTTTCTACTTTTGCCGCGGAAAGGGATTGCATTCAGATCATTGCGAGCCGTCCGCGTTGCGAGAAACCCCAACTAATTCTATATGCGTATGAAGAAACTTTGCTTTTTGATGGGTCTGTTGCTGGCCGCCGCCGGTGTCCGGGCCCAGGAACAGGACGATACGGCCCGTCGGCTGGATTCGTTGCAGCGTGTCGTGACCGAGTTGACGTCGAATGTCCAGACGCTCGAAACGGAGGATCTGAACCAGGCGATCTGGAAGGACCGTGCGAAGTATTTCAACATCGGTTACGTGAACCAGACGATGACGGACAAGACCTTCGGCGGGGAGCTGAAGAGTGATTTCGGCGTTTCGTTGAGCAACGGAAAGACCTACTATCTGCACAAGAAGCCGCTGCTGGGGATGATCAAGTTCGGTCTGGACTTCACGTGGCTGGATATCAACTATGCGAAATCCACGCTGGAGAGCTACGACGGCGAGGTTGGCGAGACCGACGTGCATCAGGCGGAGATCGGTATGCAGGTAGGTCCGTCGGTGACGATCAACCCGGTTCATCACCTGAAGGTGGGCGGTTATTTCCGGGTTACGCCCTCCTATTCGATGCTGTATATGGACGACACGTTCCATCATCATTACGTCACGATGCTGAATGCGGGCTGCATGGTTGCCTGGAAGGTGATTTCGCTGGGAGTCGAGTGGCGCTGGGGCTCGGCGACGTACGACGGCCTGACGTTCGACGAGTCGGCCTTTGATGATGAATCCTTCGGCGATGAGGGGGATCCCTCGATGGGCGATGTGATGGATAACCTCTCGGCTCCGGAGCGCAAGCTCAAGACCAGCTCGGTGCGCTTCTACGTGGGCTTCCGCTTCTGACGAAGCGCCGGGTGCGAAACGATCGAACGGCCTGCAGACTCTGCGGGCCGTTTTTTTGCGGCGGGGGAGGGGGCTGGATCGGTCGTTTTCCCGGCGGCCGGGCATTCGATTTGCGGTCGGGGTTGCAGCGAGCGGATATTTTCCTATCTTTGTCCCGACGTTACGGATATGAAACGAATTTTTCTATTCAGCCTGCTGCTGGTTGCGGTGCTCGGCACGGCGACGGCGCGCACCTATCGGGTCGGGGAGATTCCCAACGTACAGTTGCGGGACGCACGGCGCTATGTGTCGAATCCCGACGGCATCCTCTCCGCGGAGGCGGTCCGGCGGATCGATTCGATCTGCGGTTCGCTGCGCGGGCGGGGGCTGGCGCAGGTGGCGGTGGTTGCCGTGGACGATATTGCGGGCGGCGATCCGTTTTCGTTCGCCATCGAACTCTTCCGGTCGTGGGGCGTGGGCTCGGCGCGGAGCAGCAACGGCCTGGGCGTGCTGCTGGTGAAGGATCTGCACGAGATCCGTTTCGTTACGGGCGGGGGCCTCGAAGGCATCCTTCCCGACGCGCTGTGCAAACGGATCCAGATGCAGCGGATGCTGCCCTTCTTCCGCGAGGGGGACTACAGCGCGGGAATGGTTGCGGGCCTCGAAGCCGCGGCCACGGTGCTCGAAGGGGGCGAACCGGATCTGTCCGCGGAGCAGCGTCCTTTCCTGGCGTGGTGGGAGATCCTCCTCATTTTCGGGGTGATCTTCGTGGCGCTGCCCGTGGGTCTGCGGCTGATCGCGCTTTATGCACGTCCGCGCTGCCCCAATTGCGGAAAGCGGCGGATGAAGCCGGTCTCGCAGGCGGTCGTAAGCGTTACGCCGGAGTATCGGATCGAGGAGCGTGAATACCTCTGCCCACACTGCGGTAAGCGTTATCGTCGACGCTCCCGCAGCCCTCGGAACGACCATTTCGGCGGTTCGGGCGGCGGGATGATCATCGGCGGCGGGGGTCTCGGCGGTTTCGGCGGGGGCGGCTCGATCGGTGGCGGTTTTGGCGGCGGTTCGTTCGGCGGAGGCGGAGCGGGCTCGCGGTGGTGATCCCGGAGAGGCCGGGGAGAGAGCCGGAGGGGCCGGAGAAAAAGAGACGTTTAACAAAGAAAAATAAGGAACAGAACGATGAAAAAATGGATTTGGATCGGCGTAGTTGCCGTAGTTGCGATTTTCTTGTATGCGAGCTATAACGGGCTGGTCGGCAAGGAGGAGCGGGTCCGGAGCGCGTGGTCGAACGTGGAGGCGCAGTACCAGCGGCGTGCGGACCTGATTCCGAACCTGGTGAATACGGTCAAGGGGTATGCGGCCCATGAGTCGCAGACGCTTCAGGAGGTAACCGAGGCGCGGACGCGGGCGACGTCGATCAACCTTTCGGCCGATGACCTGACCCCGGAGCGGCTGGCCGAATACCAGCAGGCGCAGGCGGGGGTCCGTTCGGCCCTGGGCCGTCTGATCGCCGTGGCGGAGAACTACCCGGACCTGAAGGCGAACCGGAATTTCCTGGAGTTGCAGGCGCAGCTCGAAGGTACGGAGAACCGGATTTCGGTGGCGCGTCAGGACTTCAACGGAGCCGCCGAAGCGTATAACCGGACGGTGCGCCGCTTCCCGACGAATCTGGTTGCCGGGGTGTTCGGTTTCGAGCGCAAGCCCTATTTCGAGGCTGCCGAAGGTACGGAGAGCGCTCCTCAGGTGACGTTCTGAGATGCTTTCCGAACAAACGCGCGGCTACGTTCTCGGGAGTGTGGCCGCAGTCAGTTACGGATTGAATCCGCTCTTTGCCCTGCCGCTTTACGGGGCGGGTCTGGGGGCGGATTCCGTACTTTTCTACCGTTACGTGCTGGCGGTGGTGATGCTGGGAGCGCTGATGCTTGCGCGGCGTCAGTCGTTTGCGCTTTCGCGTCGTGACCTGCTGCCGCTGGCGGGAATGGGTCTTCTCTTTTCGGTGTCGTCGCTGACGCTCTTCGAGAGCTACAACTACATGGATGCGGGGATTGCCTCGACGCTGCTGTTCGTCTATCCGGTGATGGTGGCGGTGATCATGGCCGTGGGCTTTCACGAACGGGTCACGGTGGCGACGGTGCTCTCGATCGTGCTGGCGTGTACGGGGATCTCGCTGCTCTACAAGGGCGGCGACGGCACGACGCTCAGCCTGACGGGCGTTCTGCTGGTTTTTCTCTCCTCGTTGTCGTATGCGGTCTATATCGTGGGGATCAACCGCTCGTCGTTGAAAAATCTTCCGACCGAGAAGCTGACCTTCTACTGCCTGGTTTTCGGATCGCTGGTCTACGTGGTGCGGCTCCGGGGGTGTACGGAGTTGCAGTCGATTCCGACGGCGGCCCTGTGGGTGAATGCGGTTTCTCTGGCGTTGTTTCCGACGATCGTCTCGCTGGTGACGATGGCCGGAGCGATTCGCCGCATCGGGTCGACGCCGACAGCCATCCTCGGGGCGCTGGAACCCGTTACGGCGCTCTTTTTCGGGGTTGCGGTCTTCGGCGAAGCCTTTACGCTGCGCATCGGCACGGGAGTCCTGCTGATCCTGGTGGCCGTGACGCTGATCATTGCGGGGCAGTCGCTGCATGTTCCCAACTCGGTGACCCACCTGGCGCATTGGATGCGCCGCCCGCGATTGCCGCGCTGGGCGGTCCGGTGGGCGCACCGACTGCCGCTTCCGCGCCTGCGGCACCGGTCCTGAGGGGATCGGAGGAAGCGTCCCGGCCTGCCTTGCCCGGAACCGCCCCCCCCCAAAAAAAAAGACGGCCGCCGGGATCAGTCCCGGCGGCCGTCATCTCTTTCCGGCAGGGCTTACAGCCGTTTTTTCTCCTCTTCGGAACCGGCCTCGACGGAACGCTTCTGGAAGGCCTTGCCGCTCTTGAAGTTCCAGGTCACGCCGAACCGGTACTGGATGTTGCTCCAGGTCTGGCGGATGTGGACCGTGCGGACGAAACCGTCGCCTGAGGCTCCGACCTGCTGCCCGCGGTCGAGGATGTTGCGGACGGAGAAGGAGAGGACGAACCGGTCGTCGAAACGCTTCTTGATCCCGGCCTGGAGGAAGTGGTTGGGCAGGATCCAGATGTTCCCCAGATCGATGCGGCTCTGGTAGGAGTAGGAGCAGTCGATGAAGAACTTGGCCGGGAGGTTGAAGGTGTTCGAGACGTTGACGAATCCCCAGTTGAAGTATTGCTGGGCACCGTGCTGTTCGATGCGCTGCCCGCGGCGCATGTAGGTTGCGTTGACATTCATCTGCCACCACTTCGTCGGTTGGAAGGGGAGGTTTGCCGAGGCGTAGTAGCTGGTCGTTGCGTCGAAGTTGACCCAGTTGATGCAGAGCATGTCGGGGTCGTCGGGATCGGCGAGCATGGTCTGCTGAATCTCGCCGTCGACGATCTGCACGCCGCCCGTGAGGGTGTACTTGTGAGCGAGGACGACGGTGAGGCTCAGGTCGTTCTGGAAGGCGGGGTCGAGCGAGGGGTTTCCGGTCTGATAGGTGTAGTCGGAGATCTGCGACCGCTGGGGGTTGAGGCACCAGAAACGCGGGCGCTCGATCGTGCGGGCGTACTGGAGGATCATCGAATAACCCTTCTCCTGCGAGATGGCGTAGGAGATGTTGGCGTTGGGGAAGAGCGAGAAGTAGTTCTGGCGGACATCCCCGCTTTTGCCGTGGGTGTGGGTGTACTCGCCGCGCAGGCCGGCCACGAGGCTCCAGCGGCCGAGCTGCGCGGAGGCGATGGCATACGCCGCAGCGATGTTCTCGGTGTAGTTGACCGTGTAGCTCTGGTCGTTGTTTCGGAGCCAGTCGCCGCTCTTCCGATATTCGTAGAGGGCGTCGTTGTGCATGTCGTTGAAGGTGTACTTGGCCCCGGCCTTGAGCGACCAGCGGGGCGAGAAGTTCTTTTCGAGGGCGAGGGTTGCCGTGGCGACGTCGTAGATGCTCGTGGCGGCATCGCGGTAGACGGAGTCGATGTCGGCGCTCCCGGGAGAGGTGATGCGGCTAGTGTTGTCGTTTCCGGAGTCGGAATTGCGGCGGGTGTAGTCGGCCAGGATCTTGAAGGTCGACCCGAGGGTGTCTAACTTGTGGATGTAGTTGAACGTCACGGCATAGTTGTTTCCGTAGTCGTGGTTGTCGAACCGGCTTCGGGTGTTGGTGGACAGGAGTTCGTCGCCCAGGTCGGTGGAGGTGTCGGTGGGGCCCCAGGATCGGTTGCGCCAGTATTCGAACTCGGCTCCGATGCTGTTTTTCGGGTTGATTTCGAAGACGCTTCCGGCATTGATCCCGTAGTTGCGGTTGTTGCTGATGGCCTCGGACCGGGCCGTCAGCTCCTTGTCGGCGGTGTCGTAGGCGGTGTTTTCATCGGAGAGCATCGTGTTTTTGCCGAGGTATCCCCAGGCCGAGGCGTAGACGTCGAGACGCCCGGAGTGGATGTTGATATTGGCCGAGGGGCTGTATGTTCCGGTGTAGCTGCTCTGGGTGGTGGAGAGTGCGACGGATCCGTTGAGGCCGTTTTCGCGTCGTTTCTTGAGGGTGATGCGGATGATGCCGGCCGAGGAGTCGGCGTCGTAGTCGGCGCCGGTTGTGGGCACGACCTCGATTTTCTGAATCTCCTCGGCGCGCAGCGAGCGCAGGTAGGTGAGGAGCTGTTCGTTGTCCATGCGGAGTTCGCGGTCGTTGACGTAGACTTTCGATCCGCTTTTTCCGTTGATGGAGATCTTCTCGCCGTCGATCCAGACGCCGGGGGCGTGTTCGAGGAGTTCGATGCCGTCCTTTCCGATGGCGGAAGGGGCGTTTGCGACGTCGACGACGAATCGGTCGGCCTCGCGTCGCACGAGCTGTGCGGAGACGACGACGCCCTCGATCCGGTTTTCGGCGTTGTGCATGACGATTTCGCCGAGGTCGTTGTTCTGTTCGACGCAGACGGGGCGTTTGACGGGTTCGAGCCCGAGGTACTGGATCTGGAGGGTGTACTCTCCGGGGGCGACCTTCAATTCGAAGCGGCCGTCGGCATCGGTTGCCATCCCGACGACCTGCTGGTCACCCTTGAGGAGGACGACGGTAGCGTATTCGACGGCCTTTCCCTGTTCGTCGACGACGCGCCCGACCGCGGGGCAGAGTCTTGCAGCGGAGGCGTCGGCGAGGCCTGCGAGGAGGAGTACGGCCGTAAGGACCCACATTTTTGCAAAGGATGTGCTTTGATTCGGCATGGGAGGATGTTTATTTTACGTCGCAAAGATATGTAAAAACTTTTGTACTTTGCAATACATAGTATCAAATTTTTTTAAAAAGTTTCCGACCTATGTATAAAAGGGGGGGCGGCGTGAAAAATTTGTTGAAAAATCGCTGCGGGAAGAGGTAGGAAACCCGGGAAATAATGATTAAATTTGCAGATTGGTAAAGCCGTCCGGCGTGGTTTCTGCGCGCTTGTCGGCTGGAAATGAAGGACTTATGTTGAGCGCATTGTATTATGTTTTCCTGGTGTTGCTGTGCACCGTATTCATGATTTTGTCGGCCGTGGCGCTGGTCGTGTGCTATCCGTTCGACCGGGGTCGGCGTACGGTGCACGAACTCTCGCGGATTCTGGTCCGGATCTTCTTTTTCATTCCGTTGCGGTGGCGGCAGCGGGTCGAGGGCCGGGAGCTGATCGACCGCCGGAAGCGGTACGTGATCGTCATCAACCACAATACGGTGATCGACATTCCGACGCTCTACTACATTCCGCTCAACTTCCGGTGGGTTTCGAAACGCGAGGTCTTCCGGGTGCCCTTCTTCGGTCAGTACCTGGTTCTGCACGGCGACATCTGCATCGACCGGGGACGTGCCGCCGAGGCGCTGGAGCAGATGGTGCGCAAGGGCAAGATGTGGATCGGGCGTGGTGCGTCGATAGCGATCTTCCCGGAGGGGACGCGCTCGAAGGATGGTGAGATCCACCGTTTCAAGGCGGGGGCCTTCACGCTGGCGCGCGAGGCGGGGGTCGATATTCTCCCGGTGGTGCTGGACGGCACGCGGACGCTGATCCGGAAGAACCTGCTCTTCAATTGGGGCAACCGGATCACGATCCGGGTTCTGCCTCCGGTTCCGGCCGAGCGGGTTGCAGCGGAGGATCCCCACGAACTGATGACGGAGGTGCACGATGCGATGTGCGCGGCGCTGGCCGACATCCGGAAGCAACGATAGACTATGGCAGATTTACTCAATACGAACACGAACAATTACGGCGACGATGCGATCCGCACGCTCACGCCTCGGGAGCACGTGCGGCTTCGTCCGGGCATGTATATCGGCAAACTGGGCGACGGTTCGCAGTCGGACGACGGTATCTATGTGCTGATCAAGGAGGTGACCGACAACTCGATCGACGAGTACATGAACGGTTACGGCCACCAGATCGACATCACGGTGGAGGACAACGAGGTGACGGTGCGCGACTACGGGCGCGGCATTCCGCTCAATTCGCTGTCAGCGGCGGTGAGCGTGATGAACACGGGCGGCAAGTACGACGATGACGAGGAGGGTGCGGCCTTCAAGAAGACGGTGGGTCTGAACGGTGTGGGTGTGAAGGCGGTGAACTACCTGTCGAGCACCTTTTCGGCCCGTTCGGTGCGCAATGGCGAGGCGCATACGGTCTATTTCGAGCAGGGCATCGAGCAAAGCGACCGCTGGGAGAGCGGCCTGCAGGAGAAGGACGGCACGGAGATCCGCTTCCGGGTCGACGAGACGGTCTTTGGCCCCTATACCTACAACCTGGAGTACGTGGAGCAGCTGGTGCGCAACTACACCTACCTGAACCGGGGTCTGACGATCCGCTTCAACGGGAAGAGCTACGCCTCGAAAAACGGACTGCTGGACCTGCTGAACGAGAACATGTCCGAGGAGCCGCTCTACCCGCCGATCCACCTTTCGGGCGAGGACATCGAGGTGGTGATCGCCCACGGCACGGGTTACGGCGAGAGCTGCTACTCGTTCGTCAACGGACAGTACACGACGCAGGGCGGCACGCACCAGGCGGCCTTCCGCGAGGCGATCGCCAAGACGATCCGGGAGTTCTACCACAAGGATTACGACCCGTCGGACATCCGCACGTCGCTTATCGGGGCGATTTCGATCAAGGTGTCGAGCCCGATCTTCGAGTCGCAGACGAAGACGAAACTCGGCTCGAAGGAGATGTCGAAGTCGGGCCCGACGATCCGCAACTTCGTGGTGGACTTCCTGGGCAAACACCTCGACGACTACCTGCACAAACACGCCGAGACGGCGCAGATCCTGCAGAAGAAGATCGTGGAGAACGAGAAGGAGCGGAAGGCGATCTCGGGCATCCAGAAGAAGGCCCGCGAGACGGCCAAGAAGGTGTCGCTGAACAACCGCAAGCTGCGCGACTGCAAGATCCACCGCACGGACCGGAACGAGCTGGCCGAGCAGTCGATGATCTTCATCACGGAGGGTAACTCGGCGTCGGGATCGATCACCAAAAGCCGCGATGTGCGTACGCAGGCGGTCTTCTCGCTGCGGGGCAAGCCGCTGAACTGCTACGGGCTGACGAAGAAGGTGGTCTACGAGAACGAGGAGTTCAACCTGCTGCAGGCGGCGCTGAACATCGAGGAGGACATGGACAACCTGCGCTATAACAAGGTGGTCATTGCGACGGATGCCGATGTCGACGGGATGCACATCCGGCTGCTGATGATGACCTTCTTCCTGCAGTTCTTCCCGGATGTGATCCGTCAGGGGCACCTGTTCGTGCTGCAGACGCCGCTGTTCCGCGTGCGCAACAAGAAGGAGACGCTCTACTGCTACTCGGAGGAGGAGCGGCAGCGTGCGATTGCGAAACTGGGGGCGAATGCGGAGATCACGCGGTTCAAGGGTCTGGGCGAGATTTCGCCGGACGAGTTCCGGGAGTTCATCGGCGAAAACATGCGGCTCGACAAGGTGCGCATCACGAAGGACGACCCGATCCACGACCTGCTGGAGTTCTATATGGGCAAGAACACCTACGAGCGGCAGGGTTTCATCATCGACAACCTGCGTATCGAGGAGGACCTCGTGGAGCAGGACCTGAAAATCAGCTAAGCGACTATGGCAAAGAACAAGGATAGAGACGATCTGATTCCGGAGGAGGCGCTCGACGGGGGCGCCCCGACCCCGGATGCGGCAGACGGGGCGGCAGACGGGGCGGCGGACGAGGCGACGGACGGAGTGGACGATGCGGCGGCGGACGAAGAGGCAGACGGGGCGGCGGATGCGGCCGATGGGGCGGAAGCTCCCGGAGATACCGCCGCGGGAACACCTCCGGCGAAGTCTGGAAAATTCGACCGCCTGACGCAGGACGAGGGCGACGTGCGCAAACTGACGGGCATGTACAAGAACTGGTTCCTGGACTACGCTTCGTACGTGATCCTGGAACGCGCCGTTCCGCACGTCGAGGATGGGCTGAAACCGGTCCAGCGACGGATCCTGCACGCGATGAAGGTGGTGGACGACGGCCGCTACAACAAGGTGGCGAACCTCGTGGGTCAGACCATGCAGTACCACCCGCACGGCGACGCCTCGATCAAGGATGCGCTGGTGCAGCTGGGGCAGAAGGACCTCTTGATCGACTGCCAGGGTAACTGGGGTAATATCCTCACGGGCGACGAGGCTGCGGCGGGCCGTTATATCGAGGCGCGGCTGTCGAAATTCGCGCTGGATGTGGTCTTCAACAAGAAGACTACGGAGTGGATGCTGTCGTACGACGGCCGCAAGGAGGAGCCGGTGACGCTTCCGATCAAGTTTCCGCTGCTGCTGGCGCAGGGCTCGGACGGTATCGCCGTGGGGCTGGCGTCGAAGATCCTGCCGCACAACTTCAACGAGCTGATCAATGCGGCGATCGCACACCTGCAGGGGCGCGAGTTCCGGCTCTACCCGGACTTCCCGACGGGGGGCATGGCGGACGTGAGCCGCTATAACGACGGCCTGCGGGGCGGTACGGTGAAGGTGCGTGCGAAGATTTCGAAGATCGACAAGCGGACATTGGCCATTACGGAGATCCCCTATACGACGACGACCGAATCGATCAAGGATTCGATCATCAAGGCCAACGACAAGGGGAAGATCAAGATCCGGAAGGTGGACGACAATACGGCGGACAAGGTGGAGATCATCATCCAGGTGGCTCCGGACGAGTCGTCGGACAAGACGATCGACGCGCTCTACGCCTTCACGGACTGCGAGGTGTCGATTGCGCCGAACGCCTGCGTGATCTGGGACGAGAAGCCGCACTTCCTGGGCGTTTCGGAGATCCTGCGCCGCTCGGCCGAGCATACGCGGTCGCTGCTCGGGCAGGAGCTGAAAATCCGCCTCGGGGAGTTGAACGAGGCGTGGCACGCGGCGTCGCTCGAAAAGATCTTCATCGAGAACAAACTCTACCAGCTGATCGAGGGTTGCAAGACCCGCGAGGAGGCCTATGCCGCCGTGGACAAGGGGCTGGAACCCTTCAAGAAACGGCTGCGACGTGAAGTAACGCTTGAAGACGTGCAGCGCCTCACGGAACTGAAGTTCATCCGCATTTCGCGCTACGATTCGGAGAAGGCCGACAACGAGATCAAGCAGATCGAGGAGGATATCAGGACGACGCAATACAATCTCGAACACCTGACGGAGTATACGGTGGCATGGTACGAGCGGATCCGCGACAAGTACGGCAAGGGGCGCGAGCGGCGCACGGAGCTGCGGGAGTTCGACTCGATCGAGGCGACGAAGGTGGCGGTGACGAACGCGAAACTCTACGTCGACCGGGCCGAAGGGTTCTTCGGCATCGGGAAGTCGATGAAGGATGCGGAGTTCGTGTGCGACTGTTCGGACATCGACGACGTGATCGTCTTCACGAAGGACGGGCGTTACGTCATCACGAAGGTGAGTGACAAGGCCTTCTTTGACAAGGGCATCTACTACATCGGGGTCTTCAAGCGCAACGACGAGCGGACGATCTACAACGTGCTGTACCGCGACGGGAAGAACGGCCCGATCATGATGAAGCGGTGTGCGATCAAGGGGATCACGCGCGACAAGGAGTACGACATCACGAAGGGTACGCCGAAAAGCGAGATCCTGTATATGTCTGTGAATCCGAACGGTGAGGCCGAGGTCCTGAAGGTTTACTTCAAGCCGCGTCCGCGTCTGAAGAAGGTGATCGTGGACCTGGATTTCTCGACGCTGGCCATCAAGGGACGCCAGAGTCAGGGCAACCTCTTCTCGCGTTACGGCATCCACAAGATCGTGCTGAAGGAGCGGGGGACCTCGACGCTGGGCGGCCAGGACATCTGGTTCGACGAGGATGTGCGTCGGTTGAATGCCGACGGTCGGGGCCGTCTGCTGGGCGAGTTCAAGGGCGACGACAAGCTGATCGTCTGGACGGCCAAGAACCAGTATTACATTACGGGTTACGACCTCGGGCAGCATTTCCCCGACGATACGACCTACGTGGGGCGCTACTCGCCCGACCGGGTCTACAGCCTCTGCTACTACGACCAGGGGCAGCAGTACTACTACATGAAGCGTTTCACGGCGGAGTTGTCGGACAAGATGCAGGATTTTCTCGATCCGGAGGACCGGTTCGTCTGCGTGACGGAGCGGTCCGGCGCGAAGCTGGAGATCACCTACAAGGGGGCTCACGCCTCGCGTCCGGCGGATCTGGTCGACGTCGACGAGTTTGTCGGGGTGAAGAGCCACCGTGCGAAGGGCAAGCGCTTGACCACCTACGAGGTGGACAGGCTGCGGATGATCGAGCCGGAATTTCCGCCGGAGCCGGAACCGTCTGAGGACGAGACGCTTGACGGCGGCATATTGTCGGAAACATCGGATGACGGTGCGCAAACGTCTGACAACGTGGAGAATACATCCGTAAAAGAGCCGTCGAAGGAGCCGTCGGGCGAAATCGTCTCGGATGCGGGGCTGCCCCGCACGGGCTCGGAAGCGGGCGGCGTGGCCTTCGAGATCGAACGTCCGAAGGGCGATACCGAGCAGGCGATCGACCCCGAACAACTGAATCTTTTCTGACGCGATGGGCCTGGTTTTTCTGATCGGATATATGGGTTGCGGCAAGAGCACCCTGGGGCGTCGGCTGGCCCGGCGCCTGAGGGTCCCGTTCGTCGATACCGACTCGCGGGTCGAGGAGCGGGAGGGGGCTTCGGTCTCGGACCTCTTCCGCTACGAGGGTGAACGGCGCTTCCGGGAGATCGAGCGGGAGGTGCTCGACGCCTCGATTGCCGAATACCCCTCGGCGGTGATCTCCACGGGGGGCGGACTGCCCGTCTGGGGCGACAACATGGCGCGGATGAATGCCGCGGGACACACG
Source organism: uncultured Alistipes sp. (assembly GCF_963931675.1). Classification (NCBI taxonomy): domain Bacteria; kingdom Pseudomonadati; phylum Bacteroidota; class Bacteroidia; order Bacteroidales; family Rikenellaceae; genus Alistipes; species uncultured Alistipes sp. The sequence goes on from NZ_OZ007039.1 coordinate 2,529,053, forward strand.
GTCTATCTGCGGCGTTCGGCGGAGAACATCGCCAGCCGCCTGAGCCCCTACGGACGCCGGAAACGCCCCCGGCTGCGGGGTTTGAACGACGAGGAACTGGTCGCCTTCATGACGCAGGACATGGCCGCCCGCGAACCTTTCTATGCCCGGGCGAAGCTGATCGTCGAGTGCGAAGGGTGTTCGGACGACGAAATCGTCGAGCGGATCGTCACGCACGCCGCAGATTGATTCTCAAGAGCAAAACAGCCGTGAACAATGCACCCATAGGCGTTTACGATTCGGGACTGGGCGGTCTGACCGTCTGGCGCGAGATCCGGCGTGCCCTGCCCGGGGAGTCGCTGACGTACCTCGGCGACGGGAAGAACTGTCCCTACGGTTCGCGGCCCCGGGAGGAGATTCGGCAACTGGCCGATGTTGCCGTGGGGCGGCTTGTGGCGGAGGGCTGCAAGCTCGTCGTCGTGGCCTGCAATACGGCGACGGCCGCGGCGATCGACTTCCTGCGTGCGAAATACGCCGAGGTGCCGATCGTCGGCATGGAACCGGCGGTGAAGCCCGCCTGCCTGGCCACCCGGAGCCGGGTGGTGGGGGTGCTGGCCACGGAACGGAGCCTCGACGGCGACCTGTTCCGCCGCACGGCCGCGAAGTATGGCGAGGGGATCGAGGTGCTGATGGTGCCCGGGCGCGGTTTCGTGGAGCTGGTCGAGGACGACCGCGAGGCGGCGCCCGAGGCCGAAGCGTGTGTGCGGGCCGCCGTGGAGCCGATGCTGGCGCAGGGTGCCGACCAGATTGTCCTGGGGTGCACGCACTATCCCTTCCTGCTGCCCGTGTTGGAACGGGTCGTGGCGGGGCGCGGCGTGACGATCGTCGATCCGTCGCCCGCCGTGGCGCGGCGGGTCGTGCAGCTGCTCGACCGGGACGGCCTGCGGGCTGCTGCGGAGCACCGCCCGGAGTTCGCCTTCCGGACCTTTGCCGATGAAGCCTATCGGCGGCGCCTCGAACAGAAGGCTTTCGAATCCCTGTAACCGCGCATTCCCCATTTTCACCCCTCCGGGACCCGGAATCTCGGAAAAAATCCCTATCTTTGTTCAATAGAATCAAGACGAAATTCAGGAAAATGGCATCCCGAAATACATCCACCAACTCCCGGCAGAACGTCCAGCGCTCGAATCGGGACAGCGCCCGCTGGATTGCGGGCCTGCTGCTCCTGTGCGTGGGGATTTTCGCCGCCGCGGCGGTTTTCTTCTCCTTTTTCAGCTGGGCCGCGGATCAAAGCGTCCTGCAAAAAACCGCCGAGGACCGCGAGTTGCTCGGTGCCGAGATCGAAAACCCCTGCGGGCCCCTCGGCGCCCGCCTGGGACGCCTGCTGGTCGACAATTCGTTCGGCGTCTTCGGGATCCTGATCCCCGTGATGCTGATCCTCATCGGGTTGCGGATCATCCGTCAGCAGCCGCTGCGGCTCAACCAGTCGATCCTCTCGCTCTTCTTCATCATGATTCTCGGGTCGATGACCCTGGGATACCTCTTCGACATGCGTTGGAGTCTCTGTTCGAGTACGGGCTGGGGCGGGGCCTTCGGAAACCTTATGGCCTGCCGCCATCCCTATGGCGGCGGTGAGACGATCGGGCTGCTGCCCGGAGCCATCGGGTCGCTCGGGACGCTGATCCTGCTTGTCGGAGGCTGGATCCTCACGGGCGTCTTCATCAACCGCAACTTCATTAACAAGGTCAACCGGGCGGGCAACGTCCTGGTGGATCAGAGCGAAAAGATCGTCGATACGGTCCGCAGCAAGGTGATTCATCCCCGCGGCGAGGAGGATACCCCGCTCGACGGGCCCGCTCCGCTGGCGGATGCCGCGACGGGAGGGCGCGCCGCAGCGGAGACTGCGGCAAAGGCGCCCCGGACTTCGGAACCGGCGGTGCGGAATGCCGATGCGGCGGCCCGGCCGGGCATGGGAACCGGGGAGGCGAATACGAAGGGTGCGGAGCTCCGGGAGCCGGGAATGCGGCGTGCGGAGGGGGCCGATGCGAAGGGTGCGGGATCCGGTGCTGCGGGACTGCAGGTCGAGCGCCCGGCCGGGCCGCGCGGCGGAGAGCCGGGGAGTGCCGGTTCCGCGTCGGCGGCACAGCGGGAGAACGTCCGGCGTCCGGCGGCGGATGAAAGCCCCTTTGTGGAGTTGACGTCCGACGGCCGTCCCATTGTGCCGCCGACGGAGGTCGCGGCTTCCGCCCCCGAATCCGGGGAGGCGGGGGTATTTACCGAGGTGGACCTCTCGCACCCCGAAGGGCGTGTGGTGATGGGCCGCGGCGGACTGGTCGAACTGGAGCGTCCGCAGCGCCGGGAAAGTGCTCCGGGCGGAGTGGTCGGCGATCCGGATGATCCGTTTATCGAGATCACGGTCGGCGGCGACGGGGAGCCCGTTGGCAACGAACCGGTTGCGGAAGAGTTGCGGCACGATGCGGAGGCGATCGAATTGCTGGACGCCTCGGAGACGGTGACGGCGGCGGAGCATGGCGCCGCGGCAACGGGCCGGGCGACGCTTCCGGCAGGCGGTGCCGCGGGGAGCGGAGCTCCGGCGGAGGGGATTGTGGTGACGGTCGAGGAGCACGAGGCGAAGCTCGTTGACGCGAAGTCGATCCCCACGGAGAGCTACGATCCGCTGAAGGACCTGGTGAACTACCGCAAACCGCCCGTAACGCTGCTGGAGGACTATATCTCGGATTCGGAGGTCTCGGACGAGGAGATTTACGAGAACAAGACCCGCATCGAGGAGACGCTCAAGTATTTCGGCATTCCGATCCAGCGGATCAAGGCCACGGTGGGCCCCACGGTGACGCTCTACGAAATCGTCCAGGCCCAGGGCGTCAAGATCTCGAAGATCCAGGGGCTGCAGAACGACATCGCCCAGAGCCTCAAGGCCGAATCGGGCATCCGCATCATCGCGCCGATCCCGGGCCGCGGAACGATCGGCATCGAGGTCCCGAACCGCAATAAACAGGTCGTTTCGATGTATTCGGCGATCCGTTCGCTGCGCTTCCAGGAGTCGAAGGCCGAACTGCCGGTAGTCATCGGACGTACGATCCAGAATGAGAATTTCGTCTTCGACCTGACGAAGATGCCCCACCTGCTCGTGGCGGGTGCCACGGGACAGGGCAAGTCCGTCGGGCTGAATGCCATCATCACGTCGCTGCTCTACCGCAAGCATCCCGCGCAGCTGAAATTCGTGATGATCGACCCCAAGATGGTCGAGTTCTCGCTCTACGCCAAGATCGAACGCCACTTCCTGGCCAAGATGCAGTCCGAGGAGGAGGCGATCGTCACCGATCCCAAAAAGGCGGTCTATACGCTCAACTCGCTGTGCGTGGAGATGGACGAGCGGCTGGAACTCTGCAAGAAGGCCGAGGTGCGCAACATCTCGGAATACAATGCGAAATTCGTCGCCCGGCGTCTGAACCCCCAGCACAAGCACCGTTACCTGCCCTATATCGTGGTGGTGATCGACGAGTTCGCCGACCTGATCATGACGGCCAAGGAGGTCGAGATCCCTGTGACGCGCCTGGCCCAGAAGGCCCGCGCCATCGGTATCCACCTGATTATCGCCACGCAGCGTCCGTCGGTCGATGTCATCACGGGAAAGATCAAGGCCAATTTCCCGGCCCGTATCGCCTTCCGCGTGATGCAGATGATCGACTCGCGGACGATTATCGACCGCCCGGGTGCCGACCAGCTGATCGGCCGGGGTGACATGCTCATCTCGAAGGACGGCGAACTGACCCGTATCCAGTGTGCGCTGGTCGAGACCCGGGAGGTCGAACGCATCGTCGACTATATCTCCAAACAGCAGGGTTACACCGAGGCTTACGAACTGCCCGACTATACGCCCGACAACGGCGACGGCGGCGGACAGGTGGGCGGCGAGGAGTCCTCGGCGCCGGTGAAGTACGATTCGCTTTTTGCCGAGATCGCACGCGATGCGGTGTCGAGCGGCCAGATCTCGACGTCGATGATTCAGCGCAACTACGAGGTGGGATTCAACCGTGCGGGGCGCATCATGATGCAGCTCGAAAGGGCCGGGATTGTCGGCCGTCAGCAGGGGGCCAAGCCGCGGGACATCCTCTTTTACGACCTTCCCTCGCTGGAGGCCAAGCTGCAGGAGCTGGGGGTGTCGTAGACGGAAGCCCGGGCCGGGGCTGTTGCGGAACGGGCGGACGGATGAAAATCCCGCTGTCCGGATGGAGAGAGAGGGTGGCTGGCTTCTCCGAAAACGGAGTGGCGAGTTTTCCCGAAAACCGTAAAATCGAAAAAATCCGAATGATGAAACGTTGGTTGCTTTTTCTGGCTCTGGCGGGCGGAATGCAGGTGGCATCGGCTGCCGGACGTGCCGGGGAGATTCTCGAAGGTCTTGCCGCGGGATTCCGCGCCATGAAGGGATATGAGGTGGACTTCGCGGTCGAAGCCGGGGAGTACCGTACCGCAGGCAGTTATGCCGTCGAGGGACAGGGCTACTTCCTCACGCTGGGTGATGCCGAGGTCTTCTGCGACGGTACGGTCCGCTACGAGGTGGACCATGCCCGCCGCGAGGTGACTATCGTCGAGGTCGATACCACAAGTCGCAATATCCTGAACAATCCCGTTCGGGCATTCGATTTTCTGGACAGTGAATACCTCCCGGAACTCCTCTCCGAGACGGAAGGCCGGGCCGTCGTGCGGCTGACCCCCACGGCGGAGAACAGCTCCCCGGCGGGAACGGTTACGGTGACGGTCTCGACCGCCGCGATGCGCCCCGAATGCCTCGACTATGATTACGAGGGCGAACGGGTGCGGATCACGATTGGCCGGGTGGCACCGCTCGGCGAACCCCTGCGGGCCTTCGACCGGAAACGCTGCGAAGGCTACGAATTCATCGACTTCCGGTAAGTTCGTAAAAATGAATTCCGGACCGCCATGCAAACAAGAATAGCATGGCGGTCCGGAATGTTTTCAGTTGCCAGGTTGTTATAAATCCTCGCCGTCGGCTTCATTATATTTGTTGTCGTAATACATGCAAATGTAATATTTCCCGGCATGTTCTGCGATCATAAACCAGACGGATTTTTTTGTCAGCATATCTACTTCGGTTCCATTGAATTCTCCTTCCAGTATGTCTGTGTTAGGCATGCTGCGGAATCCTTTGGCTTTCAGTTTTTCAATCATGGCGGGTTTGTATCCGTCGACCGGGATACCGAGAAATTTCGTTACGTCTTTTTCCGTTTCTTGCGCTTGCAAAGCCGTAGTGCAGACGAAAGCAATGGCTACGCATAAAATTTCTTCATGGGTGTTGTCGTTTTATCCTGCTGGCGGCTCCTCCGGTGGTCATTTGTAAACAAGAAGCGTGGAACTGCAATATATGATATTCGGGAAGTCGAATAAAGGTCAAAATGAAAAAAAGAGCTAAACAAGTGCAAATATAACAGTTGATATACTGCATTTTATGCGGTATCAGATTCGGGAAAGACTTTTTAATTTGTCTTAATTCGTTGCAGGTTTCTTCGGGATATATGGGAACATATACGGGAATTTATTTACCTTTGCGGTGTGATTCAAAAAGCGATGCAGATGAAAGTTTCCGTCTATCTGAAAAAGTGCTCCCCAGAGACCTCGAACATCTGTTTCCGGGTCAGGGAGAAGAGTGTAGACATAAAAGTGGTCTCACCTCTTGAGGTGCAGGACAGGTATTGGGCTTCCGACACCCTCAGTTACAGGCGCACGACGGCTGTCCCTGCCGCCGAGCAGAAACGCCTGCCCGGACAGATTGCCTCCATCATCGAGCGGGCGGAGAATACATTCACGGACAAGGCGGACGGCAGGTGGATGAGGCAGGTCATCGAGGATGTGCTGTACCCGGCCCGCGCCTTCGAGCGTAACCACCCGAACCTGCTCGCCCGTGTCCACGAGTATCTGGAAAAATTCGACGGGGCGGAAAGGACCAAGGAGCACATCATACGCTTCGAGCGCAGGATGTCGCGCTACCATGACTACCGGCGGGAGATACTGGGCGAGGCTGATTTCACCCTCTTCGTGGAGACCGTCACGCTGGAGCAGATGAACGCTTTCAGAGATTATGTCGTGAACGAGTACAGGCTGCGGCAGGAGCATTCAAACTTCTATGCACCCCGCACGCTCATCAACCACAGGCCGAGGCCGCTTTCCGGCACGACCGTCATCAACATCATGAACCTGTTCTGCACCTTCCTGCACTGGTGCAAGAAGATGAAGTATTCCGACAACGAGGTCTATGTCCTCTACGGCTGCAAGGAGCCCACCTACGGCGACCCGTTCTTCCTCACTTCGGAAGAGAGGAACATCCTCTACGATGCGGACTTGAACGACAACCCGAAACTGGCCGTCATACGGGACATCTTCGTGTTCCACTGCTATGTCGGCTGCCGAGTGGGTGACCTTTATAGGCTCACGAGGGCCAACATCAAGGACGGCTTCCTGGAATACATGCCGCAGAAGACGAAGAAATGCCAGGCGAAGACCGTCAGGGTGCCGCTGCATGAGAAGGCACTGAAGATACTGGAACGCTACGATGCCAATGCCGACAGGCTGTTCCCGTTCAAGCAGATACACACCTACAACCTCGGCATACGGGAGCTGCTGAAGCGTTGCGGCTTAGACAGGATGGTCACCATCCTCGACACGCACGGCTACAACACCGTGCAGAAGCCCCTGTACGAGGTGGCCACCAGCCATACGGCACGCAAGACCTTCGTGGGTAACCTATACCGGCAGGTGCCCGACCCAAACCTGATAGCCTCCATGTCGGGACACGTGGAGGGCAGCAGGGCGTTCAGCCGCTACCGCACGATAGACGATGACATGAAGCGCAGGCTTGTGGACATGATAGATTAGACAGAAAGGAGGACATACATATGAAAGTGACCGCATTCATCCGGAAGACCGCCGCCAAGAACAACATCACCGACCAGGCTCGGGTCTATTTCCGTGTCCGGGACATCGGCGGCGTGGACATCAAGGCCGCGAGCGAGCTGTCCATCAACCCCAACCACTGGAGCCCGGAACGGCAGGGCTACAAGCCCCGCGTGGCCCTGGTGTCGGAGGAGAAGAAGATGGGCTTCGACAAGGACGTGCAGCAGATCACCCATCTCATCACAAAAGAGTACCACCGGGGAGTGGACGGCAGCTGGCTCAAGGGGCTGATAGAGGAATACCACCATCCCGGCATCAACGCCAGGGGCGGCAACAAGGCCGACGAGTACCTGCTCTCGTTCCAGATACGGAAATACGTCGAGGAAACACCGCTTGCGGATGAAAGCCGGAAACACCACCTCGACAATCTCAACAAGGTGCTGCGCTACGAGCGTTTCCGCCACGAGGTGCTGCACCAGCGCGGCTTCCGCCTGTGCATCGACACCGTAACGGCGGATGACATCAGGGACTTCAAGCTGTGGATGCAGGAGGAACACAGGTATGTGGACATGTATCCCGTATTCTATCGGAACGAGAAACTCCGCGATGTCGGACAGAAGCGTTCCGAGAACAGCATGTCGGGCTCCCTCTACCGCATCCGCACCGTCATCAAGTGGTGTATCAAGCGCGGGCTAACAAGGAACAATCCCTTTGACCAGTACCAGATTGCCCGGCCGATGTACGGCGACCCGTTCTACCTGACGCTCGAGGAGCGTGACAAGGTGTACTACGCCGACCTGAGCGGCATGGGGGCAACCTATCCGGTCTACCGTGACATCTTCATGTTCCAGTGCCTGATAGGATGCCGTGTCAGCGACCTGAACAGGCTGACCAAGGCAAATATCGTGGACGGCTTCGTGGAGTACATCCCGCAGAAGACGAAGATGGAACATGCCAATACAGTGCGTGTGCCGCTCAACCAGAAGGCACGGGACATACTGGAACGCTACAAGGATCTGGAGAATGCCCTGCTCCCCCGCTTCTCGCACTTCGGCTACAACAAGAAGATAAAGGAGATACTCAAGTATGTGGGCATCGACCGCACGGTCATCGTCCTCGACCCGAAGACAAGGGTGGACGTGGCAAAACCTTTATACGAAGTGGCGACCACACATACCGCACGCAAAACCTTCATCGGCAACCTGTACCGACAGGTCAAGGATCCGAACCTGATAGCCTCCATGTCGGGACATTCGGAAGGAAGCCGGGCTTTCGCACGGTACCGCAAGATTGACGACGAGATGAAGAAGGAACTGGTGAACCTTCTGGACTGATTATCATATTTCCCTCAATCCTTTTATAAATCGGTAAAACCAACGGACATGGACGGACAGCAACTTACATACGAACAGTTCAAGGCTGACATCCTTCAATGGAAGGACACGCACAGGGAAGAATACCGCCGCTTCGCGAAAATGATGGCGGACGGGAACGAGATGCAGTACCTCGCCGTATGCCGTGCCATATTCAGGCAGCTGCCAGGAATCAAAAAGGAATGGCAGTTGTCATGGTGTGACGACAGCACGGACGGATTCGAGAACATAGGCCTCCATTTCAAGGAGAACGCGGTGCCGGAGCAGATCGTGGAACTTTACAGGAAACAGAGGGAAGAAGATTCCGTCCCTCCTCCGTCCTCCTTTTGGAGCAGGATGAAATACATTTTCAGACAGAGCCTGAGAAAACATTGCGTGACCCTGTCCGCCCCTCTTGTATTAAGCTGGCTGTATTACGGCAAGAGTTTCGAGGCAATGGTGGACATGGTCAGCAGGCAGGCTGGGCATCCCAAGGCAGGGAACGCCGAGAGGATGGGCTGCTCCGTTGTCGTCCGCCGGATTATCGAGGTGTCCGTAAAGAACGGCTTCCGCACGCAGGAGGACTGGAACAGACACTTCGCCATGAAAGGCGCAATTGAGAAAGGCGACATCGGCGAATGGGCGTTGCAGTCCGTAAAGGACAAAATTGGAGGTAATGATACCGGTAGCATTCAGACAGACACAACGGAATCCGTCAACGGTACGGCACCGCAGACACAGCGGACGGCAGGAAAGAAAAAGATACAGGAGCGGCCGCTCGCGGATTACCTCAAGTGCGGAAATAAAGAAGCGGTTATACAATGTATCCGCCGTTTCGTTTCCATAAACACGAGTGCCGTCCAACAGGCACTCCCGTTCTATGTGCTGAAAGACCTGCGGCTGATGGCCGGAATGCACGCCGCGAAGGAGTACAGCGTGGGGATGGCATTGCAGTTCCCCGACCTTCCCTCGCTGAAAAGCGAGAGTGCCATACGGCAGGCGGTCGGCTTCCTGAAGGCGGCAAAGCATGTCATCAAGGACGGGAAAGACCAGATGGCACCTCTTATCGAGAGTGACGAGAACCGGGAACTGTACCGGACACTGGCAGCGGAAATCAGAGAAATCGCTGCCGATGATGAAGCGGAAACTGCGGCCGGATAGGGCAAAACGAGCCGTTTTACATGGTCATGCAGACTTGAATGGTCATGACAATTTAAGACAAAGCATTATATATCAATCCGTTTCAATTCGCATATACTTTTGCACCGTCAATCCTTTTCCCGAGGGTCGGCGGTGCTTCTCTTTTATAAGCCATCGGAAGGGAGGCGTCAGGGAACTTTTGAAGATGGTCATCACAAACTTCAAAACTGATATTTATGATTACCATAGAAAGTCTGGTCGAGCAGGGTGCGAACGTGAAACTGGAAGTTTCGCCAGCCGACCTTAAGATGTTTGCCGAGTCCATCGTGCAGCGCACGATGGCGGCCCGGCAGGAAGAACTGGATGCGGAGATGCAGCGTGCCGCGGAAGAGACATGGCTCAACACAAAGCAGGTGCGTGAGCTGCTGAATGTGTGCGAGGGGACGCTCAACCTGTGGGCGAAGCGCGGCTACCTCGTCCCCGTCAAGGTGGGCAACAAGAACATGTATGCCAAATCCGATGTCCGCCGCATACAGACGGGAGGCAAGTCCGAAAGTGTGACATCCTATTGCAAGAAGAAAAATGGCTGACATGACAAACACCCGACTTGAACTGTGCAACATGATCCGCATGGAGGCGGGGCATGTCAGTGATACCGGGTTCCCTCTGGATGTCTTTCCGCAGGCCGTGCAGTCCGTCATCCTTGACATGGACCGGTATGAGAACTACAAGACGGAGTTCATCGCGACGGCCATGCTGTCGGCGGTATCGGCCGCATTGGGCGGCACCTACCGCATCCGCATCAAAGGCGAGTGGCAGAGCAACGCCGCCCTCTACATCATCCTTGTGGGCAGGCCGGGACTGGGCAAGACACCGCCGCTGGAAGCGGCATACCGCCCCATACGGAAGCACGACTACGCCCTATTCAAGGCGTATGAGTCGGAACTGGAGGCATGGAAAGCCGCCGGGGAGAGCGACAGGAAGCCTGTACTGCGGCGCACGGTCGTGTCCGACTTCACTCCGGAATCGCTCCTGCTGACACACAACAGCAATCCCCGCAGCGTGGTCATCCTGGTGGACGAGATAATGGGCATGTTCAACTCAGCCAACCGCTACACCAACGGGCAGCTCATAGAGCAGCTGCTCACGGCATGGAGCGGCGGTGTGCTGGACGTGACAAGGGTCAGCAACACTATACCTGTGCATATTGAACAGCCGTGCATCAACATCGTCGGAACCACGCAGACCAAACGCATACATGAACTGCTCACGAAGGGCTTTGAGGAGAACGGGCTGCTCGACCGCATCCTGTTCGTGCTGCCCAAGTCCCGTGAAGTGCCAAAATGGACCGATTGGGATGATGGCGGGGAGGACAGAGCTTCCATGGCAGCGGCACGATGGGAACAGATACTTGGCAAGGTGCTCTCTTTGGACTATGACACGGGAGAGGAAGAAAGGAGGCCCCATGTGCTGTCCATGGACAGGGAGGCAAGGGAATATTTCTTCTCGTGGTGGAACAGGAAAGTGGAACGCATCAACCGGATAGAGGACGATGCCCAAGTGGATAGCCGTGAGATGAAGCACCCGGCGCAGGTGGCACGGCTGGCCCTGCTCATGCAGGTGCTGCGGTATGCCGCCGGCGAGAGCCACCTGCTGTCTGTGGATACGGCATCGGTAAAGGCTGCCATCCGGCTGAACGGCTACTTCGAGGACTCGTACCGCCGCATCCGCTCATTCGTGGCGGAGGACATGTGCGAGGATCCGCCCAAGGTGCTGCTGTCGCTGCTGCCTGACACTTTCGACACGAAGACGGCCATCGCCATTGGAAAGGAACTGCAGAATGTCAGCGAGCGTACGGTGATGAACTACCTCAAGGAGCTGTGCCGGAGCAGGCTGCTGCGGAAGTCCAAGGCCGGGCATTACGAGAAGATCATATATGATGAATCTGGCAAATCTGATGAGAGTGACAATGAATTATCAACCCCGGACTGCAACGGATGAAGCCCTGTTGCAGCCTGCAGTCTTTGCAGTTTTGCAGTTTCAGAGTGCCGGAAAAGGAAAATTCCTGCAAGACTGCAAGAACGGCAACTGCAAATGGAGTTTTTCATTTGCAGGAATCCACAAAAGAGAACATCATGACCGAATACAGATTCCATCTACAGAAATACCGACCGGGCAGCAAGACCGCCTGTCCGAAGTGCGGCAGGAAAGCCTGCTTTACCCGTTATATCGACGAGGCGGGAGAGATTTCCTTCCCCGGCAATGTGGGCATCTGTGACCACATCAACAGTTGCGGCTACCACTATACTCCGAAGGAATACTTCCGGGACAATCCGACTGTCAAAGAAAAATTGAATAAGCAGGAAAGGAACGGCGGCACACCGATAGTTGCAAAAGCGTTGGCAAAGCCACAGCCCGAACAGAAGCCACAAATATCCTTTCTTCCCTCCGATTGGGTGGAGCAGTCCATGCGCAGGTACGACATCAACCCCTTGCATCGCTATTTTATCAGAGTGATGGGCAAGAAGGATACGGACAGGCTATTCCGTCTTTATCGGGTAGGCACGTCAAGGATGTGGAACGGGGCGGCCGTATTCTGGCAGATAGACCGTAACGGCAATGTGCGTACAGGCAAGATCATGGGCTACGACGCTGAAACGGGACACCGGGTCAAGGAGCCTTTCAACCAGGTAAGCTGGGTACATTCGGTAAGGAAGGTGCCGGACTTCAGGATGAAGCAGTGCCTGTTCGGAGAGCACCTGCTGTCGGACACTTCCGCCGCCATGTCCGCCAAGCCCGTAGCCATTGTCGAGAGCGAGAAGACGGCACTGTTCGCCGCCTTTTTCATCCCGGACTTCATCTGGCTTGCCACCGGAGGGATGCACGGGTGTTTTAGCAGCGAGGCCGTGCAGGTATTGCACGGTCGGGAGGTTGTCCTCTTCCCAGACCTTAAGGCGACGGAAGAATGGAGGAGGAGACTGCCGATGCTGGAATCCTTTTGCAGGCGTGCCACCTGCTCCGACATGCTGGAGAGGATTGCGACCGGTGCGCAGCGCAGTCAGGGACTGGACATCGCCGACTTCCTGCTGATGGAAGACACGCCGCAGATGATTCTTGCGAGGATGATAGAACGCAACCCCGTACTGCAGACCTTCATCGACACCTTCGGCCTCGAACTGGTGGATGCAGGAAAGACGGAATGACGGAAAGGTATCGGACAGCTCGCTGTCCTATGAAAAAGGGGTTGTAAAATCCCGTAGCTTATTAGGGCATTTTCACCGCCTCCGCTCCGCGTCCGGCAGTCAAAAAGCCCATAAGCTGAGGGACACCCCTCAGGCTCCCAGGTATGCCTCCGGCTGTATGACGGGATTTTACAACAAGAATAACAATAAAATAACGAACAGATATGAGCAATACACAATACGCGGTCTGCCACCTGCAGCGTGGCAGCGGCAATGACAGCGGAATGTCATGCCATATAGAAAGGAAGGATGCCAAGGGAAAGATTTATGTGCCGGTCAATGCCAATGCGGACCGGACACATCTCAACCGTGAGCTGGTCAGGTTCCCTGAAGGAGTGTCCAACCGTACCGAGGCGGTACAGCACCGCATCGACACGGCCGGGCTGCGCCGCAAGGTCGGCAAAAACCAGACAAAAGCCATCCGTATCATCCTGACCGGAACGCATGAGCAGATGATGAAGATTGCCAATGACGGCAGACTGGACAACTGGATTGATGCCAATCTCAAATGGCTAAAGGGGACCTTCGGCGAAGAGAACCTTGTATCGTGCGTGCTGCACATGGACGAGAAGACTCCCCACCTGCACGCCACTGTCGTTCCCATTGTAACCGGTGAGCGTATCCGCAGGAAGCGGGAGGGCGAGAAGAAATATGAGACGAAATCCGGTCCCCGTTTGTCAGCGGATGATGTGATGCGGCGCACCAAGCTTCATGAATACCAGAACAGTTACGCAGCGGCCATGAAACCGTTCGGGTTGCAGCGTGGGATTGTCGGCTCCACCGCCAAGCATCAGGCGAACTCGGAATATTACAGGCAGCAGGTAATCCAATATGAAGAGGATATAACCAAGCTGCAGGCCGATGTGGAGAAAGCGCAGGAGGGCAGGAACACCATTCTTGCATGGTTCGGTAAGGGAGACCTTGCCAAGGCAAAGAAGGAACTGGCTGACAAGGACAGGCTGATTGCCGAACTCAATAAACAGATTAAGGCTCTTCAGGTAGAAAAGGCCCGGTTGCAGGAACAGCATAAATCAGAAATCGGGAAACTGAGAAACGGCTATCAAGCGGAGATAGACAAAGCCATCCGCAGGGCGGAAGCCGCCGAGCGGCAGTCAGAAGAGAAAGATGCCGTCATAGACAGGCAGCGGAAGCAGATAGGCCTGCTCGACCGTAAGGCAAACCCTCAGCGTTACAGCCTCTCATCCGGTGCCGAACTTGTCCGAATCAACGTGTCCAACTACCGGAATCCGTCGCTCCACATCTGGACACGGGTCGGAGAGGAACTTTTTGAGGACACCAAATTCCAGATAGACTATGATGTGGCACAAAGACATTTCAACGGGCAGATCACGGACGAGGAGTTTGTCAATGCCGTATTCGAGCCGCAGGAACAGGTAAGCGGGAAACAGGCGGAACTACTGGGTGCGGCTTTTACCCTGGCCGCCGGTGGTCCGGCAGAGGTTCATGTCGGCACTGGTGGAGGTGGTTCAACTTCGGATTTGCCGTGGAACACGAAAGAAGATACTAAACGAAAGCGTTAGCATTTTAAAGACATATAATTTCATAGTGGCCCTATCTACTTATTGTTTCTTCCCTAAAAACCTATGATTGCTTTGGACAGGTGTGGATCTCTAAATGCTTATAATCAATCGATTTTGTTTTAATTGTTTTCATCGAACTTACATAAATAATATCATTTCTCAATTTCATACACTTTCCAATTACCATCTCCGGTATAGACTGCTTTCGCATTCACATAACAATTGGAAGTAATGTTATATTTTTCCAGTATAGTTTTATGGACATAGTAATCACCAATAAATGCAAAATCTGGTTCTTCTCCATCATACCTATCTTTATATTTGAGTTCCAAATTACCGGAGAAGCGTTTTACTAAGTCACTATTACTCCCGTCAGTCAACTCTGCCCTAAGCACTTCCACTAATTTCTTTTGCTTACCCGGATTCTTCTTGTCACTGATTTCCTTGACAAAATAATGAATCTTAATGCAATCACCAACGGATGGACGCAAATCCGTCTGATCATAGTGCAGAATACCCGAAGCCTGTTTGGTACCTAATACAAAATGGAATAGTTTACGCTGATTATTGACATCATCTACTGCTGCAATCCTACACTTGAACTTCTCAATAGCTTCATCCTCAGCACACTTTTGTATGTTACATAAGAAAGTCTTGCTCTCTTCCTTGACTTTCTTTTTGTATTGGCGCAGTTTGACAAAATCTCCTTTTTCAAGTTCCTTCCGCTCATAGTGCTCATAAACGAGTGTTGAATCGGTCAAATAAATATGATAGACCTTTTTCTCTGTGTTTATATACTGAACATAGCCATATTGAATCGGCAAATTAAACCAATCTGCCGTTTCTGAGGGAATGGCAGTCAAAGGAATATATTTGATTACTGCTTCTTTCTTGGGCTGCTGCCATGGATAATCACCGGGAATGGTTCGGATTGTTTCATCTTTATACAATTTGAATTTCCAAACTTGTCCTTTATGACTATCGCTTAGCCCTGGGAATCTCTTCTTATCGGTAGCAAATTCAATTGCTTTACCGTCGACAAAAACTATCATGGTCTTTCCGTTCCCGTTTTTCCATTTGTCCACAAGTACAACTTCCGTGAAAGAAATATCTTCGTAAGCGTATTCTTCCGCTCTTGAGATATTTTCGGCATAAAGTGCCGCATTATTGTCAGATGCAGGAGTAACCGAGGAGCATTGCTCAAGAAGAGCATCCACTTCTGAATCAATACGCCAGCCCTTTTCAGCATAGTGTTTCTTATATTGGTCAAGTTCAACTACTGCATTTGCATATTTCTTGGATTTAATTAGTTGTTGAGCCAATTCCATTCGTATCTTCCCTATGAAGTCTTCATTCTTCTCTAAGCTTAGAGCTTTGCAAAGAAAAGCAATCTTTACATCCACATCTTCCCAACAATCGGCAAATTCACTCCAGATGTAGTATTTCTCTCCCATCTTCTGGCAAAGCTTTTTATAGATATCCTTTGCTTCTGCTTGCTGACCAGCGCGCAGATGAAGTAACGCTTTCGACCTGATATTCCAATCATCATCCGGTATCTTCTCTATGGCTATTCCATAGAGGTCAATAAGCCATTGGAGGTCTCCTAGTTGTTCATCAGAAAGATTCTCAAGAGCTTCTTTGACTCTTTTCAGCGATTTGACAGCTAACGGTTTATAGGTTTCCCCATTATCTCCTTTCTCTTCTTGCCAGTCAGCTGTTCTTAGCTTCTCTGGGTTCCACCCTCTAAAAAAATCATAGAATCGCCATGCATTGTTTTCCTTCATTGTGCGCTCGGCTAACCCAAGAACTTTCGAATGAGAAGTAGAGGCCGGAGTATCATTGGATAACTCTATATATTGGTTAAACAGCTCCCATGTAGATGAAGAAACACCGTCCTCAGTACTATGATACAGTTTCCAGAAGAAATGGTTTTTTATCATTTCGATAAAATCGTCTTTCCTATAGGGGATAAGCCTAACAAATTCTTGAATCTCATCTAAAGGATAATCAACAATAGCCTTTGCAATTCTCGACATCAACGATGGAATGGTTTTGCCTTCGTTGCTACGTGAATCTTCAAAATCATCCAGTCGCAAATTGTTCGGATTCCATAACTTGAGAAACGATATGAGTTTGAAATTGCCATCTTGTTTAGAGTAATTAAGGGCGAAGTTCAATATTTGGGAATGCAGCATCGAAGGGCGCTCATTATGAAGGTAAATATAGTTCTTCAGTTGCGTCCGCACCTGTATTGAATCAAGTTGTGCAATGTGATCTCGCAAATAACGGTATATTGTCCATCCATAGCTTTCATGCGCTTCTTCAGGAAGATTTCCGTCTACTGACAATTGGGTAAGAATTCCCCATGCTTTATCATTGTTGCCTTTCTGACTCAATTCTTTAGCTTCTTGAATCTGAGCGTAGAAAGGATTCACCATTAGTCTAAGTGCTTGTATTTTTCTAACAAGCATTTCCGCAAACTCATCGAATTGGGTCTCGAAGTGCATACGCGACAGAAGAGCTGAAATTTTTCGCGCATCTACAATATTTCCTTTCTGTTGCTCCCTTTTGCAGATATCAATCAATGTCCATGCATAGGCTTTCAAAACATCTATATCTGTTCTGTTTTTTTGAAGATAATCTTCAGCCAGTTGTCTGGCATCATCCAATAAACCATCGCGACGGAGAGCATAGATTTTAGTTGATATGCGAGGGGAGTAATCATTCTTATTATGAGAACTAAACTTTGCCATTTTTACTGTCTAAATTATAGTTTTGTTGATTTAAATACAATCATTTCCCGCACCTCACTTGCAATGGTGGTATCAGTAACGTCGAACATCTCAATTTTGTTGATAAACCCTTTGCTATGGCTTTCCAAGCTGGTTCCATACCATAGGCGGAGCATAGCGTTGCCGTTATCAGATGTAACCTTGCAGACAATCTGATAATCTTTACTGGACACTACCTCAAGCTTGAATCCCCGCTCTTTCATCTGCTCACCAAATACCTTAACGACTTCCAAAATATAATCAGGAGTATCCACAGATTTATTATATGACACAGCCTGGGAGAAGACTGTGTCGATGCACTGCTCAATACAGGTGGCATCAACTAACTCATTCGGCTCCATTCTAATTGCCGAGATACCATAAGAATCCTTAGCACCCTTGTTATGAATATCAATTACCAATTTCTTTTTTATCCCTTGTGGTACTGAAAATACGGCCTTGGTCAAATAATCATTGCACGGTTTGACCACCTCCAAGATATAACCGCTTGGTTCGATAAGCTTTGCCAATTCACAAATAGCAGCTGA
Organism: uncultured Alistipes sp.; assembly: GCF_963931675.1. Lineage (NCBI taxonomy): Bacteria > Pseudomonadati > Bacteroidota > Bacteroidia > Bacteroidales > Rikenellaceae > Alistipes > uncultured Alistipes sp. The sequence goes on from NZ_OZ007039.1 coordinate 2,546,556, forward strand.
CGCATTGACGTTATTAAGAACCATATCGGAAAAACGGGATGGCACTTTATACCCATCATATATAAGCAATTGCTTCGGTGGGTTAACACCTGAATCTGTTTCGCTCACGGTACAATTCATAAATGGATGGACATATTGCGGTTGTGCAATATAGAATACTCCTGCCGTAACACAGAGCCCACTGTATAGCCATCTGAAATAAGACTCATTGCATATTCCGTCATTCTCCGTGCGGAATCCTTTCAAGATGACATTGTCAAATTCGGAGCCGACAGCCTTATGAACAGTTATAGCCCATGCATATTTCGCATACATTACATTGATAAGCGGATCGTTCTCACGGGAAGACCGTTGAATGTCACTCTCGTACCTATCATAATAACATTTGAGTAATGAACGGGCCACTTTCGTTGTTTTGACCGGTACCCTATCTTCTTTCTGGACAGAACGGTTTTGAATAATGTTTTCTATCGCTTCTTTCTCATCATTAGAGAGGGCTTGATAGTCCGCATCAGATAGTAACTGACTATAAAATTCAGTCTTGGCAAATGGTGACGACTTCTTTCGTTCAGTAATACGACGATTAATGAAGACATTAACTGCAATCTGTTCCTCCTTAGTCAATTCATCTGAACAATCCAAATAATTGTCAAGTACCCAAATTTCGGCATCCTGCCCACTTAGGCTCAAACATTTAACAGATATTTTTGTAAAAGACAGAAACATTGGACGAGGATAAGCCTTAATGGAGATTGTTTCACTATGCTTCTCAAGCACATCCTTTACAGTAAAATACATCCCGTTCAGCACTCTTTTGGGATTACCAAACCCGGTCTCATCAGGGATATAGATATTATTATTGGCAATAAGAAGGTCGCCTGCTGCAAGTTCCTTCCCATTATTCAAACAATGATGCTTAACCCAAAGATTGGTTTTCAGACAGTCGCTTTTCTTGAAAAACAGGACCGACTGCTTAGGTTCTTGCTGCAATGGAGCCATAAACCATTCTTTCATTTTGTCGGTAATCGCATCTTTCCTGATCTCAACGATAGACCCGTCATCAAAGGCATAATTCAAGTTGTTGAACAGCTGTGCATCCATACTCTTGGCGAGACTACATTTTAGAGACTCCTTGCAGGACTCATGTGAATCGCAGGCCGGCTGATGATAGTAATGAATAACCCTATCCTCGCAGATAGTTTGAAGATTAGCCACATTGATAGCAGAATCGTCGGAAGAGCCGAAAGATAGCATATAAGGGTCACCGATGAAAACGATTTTCCGCTCAGATGCCGGATTGGCAAAGGCGATGAAGTCCTCAAGCAAACGCCCTGTTCCAAAGCGAAGCAAATCTGATTGAGAGAGGCTGCGGCTTACAAGATGCGCATCATACACCATTAACAATGCTCGCTCATCCAATCCGGCATCCGAACGGATGGGAATAACCTGCATGGCCTCATCGTCTTCTTCATCTTCGGATGTCTCGTTCCCTCCGTATATGAATGAGTAAAGGCTGGAAGCCTCTATCCCGCGCTGTCCCAACCGGCGGCTAATTCTATTTGAATGACAAAGTCCTTGAATTTCAGGAATTCTGTAATTATCTGCAATAGAAAAAATGTATTTTGCCCAATTATCCCGTTCTTCTGCATCCATCGACGTTAAGACAAGAAGGTCGTTGCCCTCTGTTTGCATAAAGGTATCGATAGTAGATTTTGCCCCTTTCCCGACAATGATGTCTTGCTTGCAAATCACCCCCGTATCAAATGAATAGTCTTGAATATATTCATCGGATGGGAAGATGCTTTTAATCGCCTTGGCTATCTCTTCATCGAAAGCATTATCATTATTCAAATCATAAAGCAAGGCCCCTATCTCCGATTCTTGTACAATCTTATAATAAGGATATTTCCCCGGAACCTTATTGCTGAGCTTAAGCGGTCCTGAAAAGATATTTGCTATGCACACCCGGGATGGATTGATTTTTTGCCCGAGAATTGGATTATGCTCAACGATTTCTCTGAATGCGTTTCTATATGAAACAAGCTGGAGAAACGGATTCAAGAAATGGGCACCTGCCTTAACCTCTATATTCTGGCAGTCCGATACTTTTTCTGCATACCAAGGATAACTCTTAAATTCATCATCGCCCCGTGGAATAATCAGTTGACCCGAATAGTCTTTGAAGTCAATAATTATCACTCCATGATTGAAAAAGAGAATCGCATCTGCACGAAAGCGCCGATATTTCTCATTAAATGGATTACCAATAAGAATGCCATCGTAATTGTGCTTTTTGAACGCGGCATCTACTATCTTGACCACGCGGCGGAATTGCTCATTCTCGTGCGTTGCTGCCTGCTGATGTAAAACCTCTAACGCCATAAGACCTTAATTATTTCTAATTATAAAATTTTGCAATTCTTCCTCAATTGGATTTAATCCATACATTATGCAAGATAGTTAATGAATATCTCAGTTTCGTTTATATCAACATTAATGTATGCCATACGTCAACGATTATTTTTCCATTCCAATGCCCTGAATCTGTCCTGCAACTCATGCAACTGCTCCATAATCTCATCAAACGAGGGCGCATTAGCATAAATAAAGCCGATTTGCATCTGCTTATAGTCGTCCCGCAAAGCCTCTTCAATGCTTTCAGGAGGAAGAAATGATATTGTATGCGGAAGATGTGTTGTGTAATCCAGTCCGCTCCATGCCGTAAACTTATTGCGATGAGCCACAATGTCTTCATATAGTTGTACATTTTGCATTGCTTCCATTGCAAACGGTTTATCCATCATCTTTACAATGTCATACATGTGTCGTGTGATACGTTCGATATGCGTACAGCCATTGGGACGGTTAAACTCTTCATGCAAAAGAAAAACCTTTTCCAAGAATGTCCGTCCTGGCACTACTGTGGGGACTGCAAATATCGGCAATGAAAAATCTTCATCCGGATAGGCATCTTCTATCATAGAACGCATTTCTATCTGTTCCGACGGTTCCATGAGAGAACGACAACTTATCTCAACTTTGACTCGCTCCGGTATATATTGCATTTTCGTTTGCAGCACTGAATTATACTCGACAAACAGGACTACAGGGTCAAGGTCGCTGACAGACGTCTCCGGAACTATGACTTTACAACACTCTGAAAGATCATACTCTTTTAATCTGTTCTCTACGTCAAGCGCAAAAGTGCCATCTATGAACTTCTTGGAGTCTTTCCGCAACTTAGTCCGTTGACTTTTAGTCTCAATATTTGTGAAACCGAGATATTGGGGATCTATTGCAAGGTCAATATCTTCCGAAAACCGTTCTATTAATCCCCAACCTTTGCTAAGGCTTGTTCCTCCCTTGAAAACAAAAGCTGCTGCATACGGCAAAGAAAATATGGCACGCAACACCATACTGACCCAGTAGTCCTTTTCTACGGCATTGTCCACAATCCCTTTCTCTTCGGCTACATTAGCCAAAATGGTAAGTTGTTCTTCTTTTGTAAGCTTAGTAAAATTCATAATGCAAGTCTTTGTTTAATCCATTGCGGGGCAATGCTGTAATCGTATTTGATTTCATCAGGACTACCATATTTTTCAATGGCTTGTTTTATGATTGCAACCTGTTCATCTGTCACGTTATCTTTCCCTAATTCTTTCATGGCAGCGACTATAAGTGGAAACAAGTCTGTCTTGTAGGCAAAATTGCGAGGTGCGCTGCGCTTGAATATGATTTTACGGTTCCCGATAGTAAGTTCCCTTGCTGTGGCATCTGTCAAATAGACTGCATTCATCGTGACCTGTGTGGAAAGTCCCAATTTGTTCAATGCTGTCAATCCACTAGGTATAATACGAGCCTTATCCTTTTCCGCTATGGCGTATGCGATATCTTCTATAGAGGGACGAAGTACACCGAACTTATTCCGTAATGGATATAAATATAGACCTTGAGAAAGACGAATGAGCACACCTTCTTTCTCTAATCGGGAAAGCGCACGAGTAACTAGCCCGTCATTATTCAGATGGGCAAAATCGCTCACCATATAAAGCCTGTTCGGTCCGTTTCGGTTTATAATGTTTCGTATTTCCTTCGTCAGTATCGTCTTCATATTCACAATGATTCTAGTTGCAAAGATACGATATTACTCTTGATGTAGCAATAAAATGTCCGAAATTCTTAAAGAAAATCGGACATTATAGAATGCTTTGCGGCTTAATACCCCGATCATGAACCGAGTACATTAAGTTAGGGTTATCATAGTTCGCCAATGGGTTGTTCTAACCAACCTTTTGGCGAACATTAACACCATACCTCAAAATGAAGAGCTTTTATTAGACAGTGGAGCAAAATAATAATAACCTTTGGGAAACCGACAGAATATGGGAATTATACGGTATCAAATAAAAGATAAAGACTAATATATAAATTGATTATCAGATTAGTATATAATCATTCTCGGTTCAAGCGTGGAGCCGATTTCGCCTATCTTGTTGAAGGTTGTGGAAGGACCCAAGCGAAAATAGACGATGCAATACCCCACACTCGGATAGATATGGGGTATGGGCACCACGTATGGTGCCGACCGCATGATCTAAACAAGCAATGATGTGCCGTTCGTCGTCCTTTCACTTTCGAAAACTTCCACATTTTCAACAAAGGACCGTGCGAAAACACTTGCTATGTAAGCGCCGCTTGCCCGACACGACAAAGAGAAAATAATTTCCACACAACGAACGGCTTCGCCAGGGTACTGCCCTGAAAAAAACATTTCCCGCTTTTTTTGCTATCTTTGTCCCATGAAGTTTTCCAGAAAACAAACCATAGGCGAAAACCTCCTCTATCTGATGGTCTGGGCCGCCATCTTCCTGGTCCCCGTGCTCAACTCACAGATGATGTCCGAATTGCACATCAATCTGGAAAACGTGCTGATCGCCTGGCGCCAGATCGCTCCCTACTTCGTCATATTCCTCATCCACAATGTGGTCCTCGCCCCGAGGTACATGCTCCGCAGAAAATACTGGAAATACCTCCTCAGCGACCTCGCTCTGATCATCGGAGTTTTCTGGCTCGTCCAGATCTACGAGGAACACCTCGCCAACAACCTCATCGCACAGGCCAACACCAACGTCTCCGAAGCATACCGGCAGGCGTCGTTCTCCAACCTCGAAGTCTACTGGAACATCGTCCTCGGGTTCTTCATGACCGGCGCCAACACGGGCATCAAGCTCATCTACCAGTCCATGCGCGACGAACAGAAAATGGAGGCTCTCAAACGGCAGAACCTCCAGGCCGAAATGGATTATCTGAAGTATCAGATCAACCCCCATTTCTTCATGAATACCCTCAACAACATCCATGCTCTGATCGACATCGATGCCGAATCGGCCAAAAACGCCGTGATCGAACTCTCGAAGATGATGCGATACGTCCTCTATGACTCGGGACACGAACTCATCTCCCTGAACCGCGACATCCAGTTCCTGGAAAACTACATCGAACTGATGCGAATCCGGTACACCGACGACGTGGATATTCGGTTGGAGTATCCGCACAACCTGCCCGAACAGGTCTCGATCCCGCCCCTGCTGCTGATCGTCTTCGTGGAGAACGCCTTCAAGCATGGAATCAGCTACAACCACCCCTCGTTCATCCGCATCCGCGTCGGATACGCCGACGAAAAGGTCTTCGCTTCCATCGAAAACAGCCGCCATACCGCACCCGAAAAACACCACGAAGCCGGAATCGGACTCGAAAACGTCCGCAAACGGCTCTCGCTCATCTACGGCGAAAAGGGCTATTCCCTGGAGATCCTCGAAGCCGAAACAACCTATACCGTCAACCTCGAAATCCCGACTCTCCATGCTTAAGTGTATCGCCATCGACGACGAGCCCCTGGCTCTGCGCCAAATCGCCGCCTACATTGCCAAAATCCCCTACCTGGAACTCGTCGCACGGTTCAACAACGCCATCGAGGCTCAGCAACGGCTCGCCGCGGAAAAGGTCGACCTGATCTTCGTGGACATCAACATGCCCGACCTGAACGGCGTGGAGTTCGTCCGCGGGCTCCTCGACCGCCCCATGGTCGTCTTCACGACCGCCTACTCCGAATACGCCGTCGAAGGCTTCAAACTCGATGCCGTGGACTACCTTCTCAAGCCCTTCAGCTTCGCGGACTTCAGCCGTGCCGCCGCCAAGGCAAACTCGCTCTACGAACTGCGCCACAACCAGCGCCCGCCCCAGGAATCCGAGTCCGAAGCCCTGCCCAAGGACCAGGAGTACATCTCGGTGAAGGCCGACTACAAGGTCTCGCTCGTGAAGATCGCCGACATCGTCTACATCGAAAGCGAAGGCGAGTATGTCCGGATGCACCTCGCGGACGGTACGGCCATCACCACGCTCTTCCGGCTCAAGAACATGGAAACGGCGCTCCCGGCAGACTCCTTCATGCGCGTGCACCGCTCCTACATCGTCAACCTGAAAGCCATCCGCTCCTACATCAAGGGGCGCATCTACCTGAGCGATACGGAGTACATCCCGATCGGCGAAATCTACAAGGAGGCGTTCCAGGAGTATATCCGCAAGAATTTCCGAAACCTCTGACGGAGGGGGGGGGTGAGAGAGGAATGGGATGCGGCGGGACGGCCCGGCCTAACGGAAAAAGGAGCGAAAAGAGGCGGAACACCCTAAGGGGCCGGAAGCGGTCGGGAAACGGCGGGACGGCCCGATTGGAGGCGTGAGAAAGGTGCGGACGTGCGGGAAACGGCTGAACCGGAGAGTGCGGGAAACGGATGGATTCAATTCAAAAGGAAGGGCGGGTGCCCAGGATACGGCGCCTGCAGTCGGCCCCTACTCCCCGCAGAGGCAGGGAAAAGTGTCCAGCCGGACATACTCCCCGTCGCGCAGTTCGCAACAGTAGTGGCACAGTCCGTTGGTCAGCACCAGGTAGCGCGCCCCCAGCACCGAATTGTACCGAACGGCCTGCGCAAGCGTCCGGCCGTCGATCTTCACGTGCGGCGCCTTGCACTCGGCAAGCAGCAACGGCCTTGCGGAATCGTCCACAACCACCACATCGGCCCGCTGCGGCTGTCCGTTGAGCGGTACGGCATACTCCTGTACGATGCGCGTGGGCTGAGCCCCGCAACGGGTAACCAGGCAGGCGATCAGATGCTGGCGGACCCACTCTTCGGGAGTGAGAACCAGATAGATGCCTCGCAGGGAATCCCACACCTCAACCGTCCCGTCCCGACGGCGGGCCCGCAGCCGGATGGGTGGAAAATTGAGTTTGGGAAGTCCGTTCATCGCAGTCTCAAAAAAATTCCGTATCTTTACCGGACACAAATATACGAACTTATGCGGACGATCCTTGCAACCATAGCGCTTTTTTCCCTCTGCGGGCTCTGTGCCCAGGAGTATGTTCCCACCTACGGACGCGAACTCCCGCGCGGCGAACTCCTCGCCTACCCCTCGGCCGAGGCCGCCGAAGCCGCCGACGGTGGAGACAACCGCTATTTCACCCGGCTGGAGGAGTGGAACCTCAACGGAAATAGCTTCTCCACGAACTTCACCGTGCCCTTCGCCTGGGCCAACCGCCAGGTGCTGCTCCACATCGGGCAGGCATCCGGGGATTATGAACTGCGCATCAACGACCGAGAGGCAGCCTACGTCGCCGACGGAAATGCCCCCGCGGAGTTCAATATCACCAAACTGGTCCGCGAGGGCCGCAATACGGTCGAAATTCGGGTCGTGCAACCCTCCCCCTCGGCCCTGCTCGAAAGCTGGAAGGAGAATCCCGAACCGATGCTCGGCGGCATCTGGCTCCTGAGCCAGCCCACGCTGCGCATCCGTGACGTGGCGACCAAAACCCGGATCGGCGAAAACGGAAACGCAACGGCCGAGGTGGCCCTGGTCATCAAAAGCGAGGCGCTCAATCCCCGCACCTCGCGCATCCACTACCAGTTGCTCACCCCGACGGGCGAGAACGCCGCCACCGGCCACAAGGATATTACCCTGGCGATGCGCGGTGAAGATACGCTGCGTTTTCTGGCCCGCATCCCGGCCAATATGCTCTGGAGCCCCGAGCTCCCCACGCAATACACCCTGCGGCTCAAGACCCAGCACGAAGGACGTTATGTGGAGTATATGGAGCTGAGGCTCGGATTCCGGGAGATCGGCGTGAAGGAGGGGCGTCTGCTGCTGAACGGACAGCCCGCCACGCTCCGGATCCGCGAAGTCCCGGGGACGATCTCCGAAAACGACGTCGCAGCGCTGCGCGAGCAGGGGTACAATACGTTGAAGCTGCTGCCGGGACCCGTCAACGAGTCATTCCTCGATTTCTGTGACGGGCAGGGTCTCTGCGTAATTGCCCAGGCACCCATCGACACGAGCCGCAGCGGCGATTCCCGGCAGAAGGGAGGCAATCCGTCGAACGATCCGGCCTGGCTGCAGGCCTACATCGAGCGGACGGAGAATTCGTACCATACAACCAAACGCCATCCGTCGGTCATCGCCTTCTCATTGGCCACCCGTTCGGCCAACGGGATCAACCTCTACGAAAGCTATCTGAATATGAAGCGGTTCGGGGATTCGAGGCCCTTTATTTACCCGGATGCCGGAGGCGAATGGAACAGTGACCGGGTCGTCTTCGAATGAGATACGGGCCGCGAGAAAAAAATAAAAAAAGATATTTTTTCTGAAAAAATTTTGGAATTAATGATTTTATGGTTATCTTTGCACTCGCAATCGGATAACGATTGATGCCTCTTTAGCTCAGTTGGTAGAGCACGACACTCTTAATGTTGGGGTCCAGGGTTCGAGCCCCTGAGGGGGTACAACAGAAAAGACTGATAATCATTGATTATCAGTCTTTTCTGCATTTATACCATTCTTTCTCTTTGGTATTTTAAGGGCAAAAACAGCACTTAAAACAGTCTTTTCACGAGGCTGACTTCCCATAAACTTCCCATAGAAAGTTTACCTACCCTCTGCATCACTTGATGCAACACAATGACATTCAAAGCCATCCCCGTTGTAAGCCTTACGATGGTATTTTCAGAACACGTTTCTTTTTCTTGAGCCATTGCTCCTGTAAAAACAGTCAGAAACAGCAGAAGAATGCTTAATGATTTCATATTACTCTGATTTTTAATTGTCTATATTGTAAAAGTAATGGCGTCATGGGAAAGCAGGAATGCAAAAAAAATCGGTAAAAATCACAGTTTTTACCGATTATGACAAATTCAGGTATAAATGAACTATTCCCTGTAATCCGATGGATTTACACCCAGGTTCTGTTGTACATAGCGGCTGAAATAGGCGGGTGATGAAAATCCGAACATATCGGAAATCTGGACAAACGATAGCGATTTGTTCCGTAACAGACGGGAAATGTCGAGAATCGTATAACGGTTGATCCAATAGTTGGCACCGTATCCACTGACCTTTTTCGACACTTCCGACAAATATTTCGGTGTTATGCACAGACAATCGGCATAATAAGTCACCTCCCGATGTTCACGATAAGTCCCCGCTTCCAACATTTTCAGAAACCGGTTCATAATGGAGGCATTCTGAGTAGATATATCGCTTTCACCGTACAGGCTGGCGTGGAAGTCGAAAAAATCGAGAATGGTGGCTTGCATTGCATTGACAAGCGTTTCCTGATAAAAGCGGTGTCCCGAATTCTGGATGCGCAGTTCCAGCTGTTCGAAATCCCGGCGGCAAACGATTTGCTGTTCCGGCGTGAGGTGCATGACAGGATTGAGGAACAGGGCCATGGATCCTTTCATGCCGTAATTGCTTTGAGGTGTAGACAATTCGATAAATTCGGGGGTGGCATAAATGATCTTGCACCGGAAGTCTTCCGAAGGCTGTACCTTATCAAGCATTTTCCGTTTGCGGATAATTGACAGATCGCCGGCGTGCAACTCGAATTCCCGTTCGTTGAAACGGTAACGGCACGTCCCGCCCAAGCAAAGCATGTGCGCAAGATACTCCTTCTCGATATCAGTCCTTATAGCACCGAGCGTATCGGTAACGATTATATCTTTCCATTCATCCATCAAGATCCCTTTATTCTAAACAAAAGTACAAATAAATATCGACTTCTGTCTTAATCTGATTCTCCTTTCAGGAATATCAATACATAAATCGACCTATTCGCTCAACTGTAATTGCTGAGCAAACGGAATCAATAATTTGTGTTTCATTGTTCATTTTTCCGCCATGCCGATTTTCCGCAACCAGCTCAGGATACCGTGAGCGGCAATATCAATGTTAAAAACCTCTTTTTCATATCTATTTAATTATTGGCCATTATGCTGCTCATCCAGCTGTCAAAGCTGACCATCCACTCCTCATGGGTATATCCGAAACCGTGCGGCATACCTTCATATTCGTGCTCTTCCACCTCCACACCCGTTTCACGCACAGCATCAGCACACGCCTGGAACTGGCGATAGAACGGGTCTCTCGTACCGTACAGTGCATACCACGTCGTTCGGCCTCTTGTCCGTAAATGGGAGGAACAGAGACAGTCTTGCTTATCAGTTCTGTATGGTCCTGGGGCGTGTCCGGCGTTTCAGTGGCATCCTGATCCGGCGGCAAAGCGGGCCGGTCACCTCCGATGTCGGAACAGGAGGACATACACAGGCAACAAAGCAGTAATTGCACCATTATCTTTTCCATTTGCGATAGTCTTTATGGAATTTGTATCGGATCCACATGACGCCATATTCACGCTGCGAAGCGGAGAGCAGTTGCAGACGTTGTCCTTGTGCCGGATATTTGGTTATCCCGCCTGTATACTCGAAGATGGAGGGAACTCCGGAAAGACCGTCGTGCCGTTCTGCACGTATGCTTCCACTTATCGTGACGAGACGCTGGCCCGTATCGTCGAACTCACTCCGGATGCCGGACATCTGGCCGGGGAGGGACTGACAAGCGGAAGAATCAATGAGCAGAACATCTCGTCATGGCTCAAGGAAATAGGTATAATCAAATAACCGGGCCGTTGTACACAGGAACACCTCAATCGGTGGCGCAGGTCGCCCTGCTGTTGCCCGTGTCGCGCGTCGAACGCATCTGCGGGCTTTGATCTTTCGATAGTGACTTGTGTGGATCGCCCGACGGGTTGATTTATCGAAAATATTTTTCCAATAATATTTATATTATTGGATTTTTTCATTTATATTTGGCGTATGATTTGAAAAAAAATATAATATAAAGCGAATTTGTTTATAGTTTGTGCTTCTTGGCGTGGGCTTATTTTTAATTGTTTGTTCGAATGCTGATTCTTGATCGGATGCGGCTTTTGAACATGTGAAGCAAACGGAATTTGCAGACCTTAATTTGCAAATTGCTGCGTTGAATTTAAAGTATGCGGATCAATTTTGTGGTGTAGTGGATACGCGAGGATGGTTTTTTGGTCGTTGGTTAAAACGAATATTTGCCTCCGATGCGGTAGGCGCGGCAATTGGGGCTTCTTGTGGAGGTATTGGGGCAGTTGTTGGAGGAATCTTTGGGTCTCTGATGGCAACTTGTGTGGCTTATGAAGAAGATAGTATGGCAGAATTTATGAATATTATTCAAAATTCGAATATAAATCAGGATTCCAAAAATATGCTTAAAGCTGCAGTTTGCGTTGGAGGTAATAGTTGTGTTTTGTGGCAAATGAAAGAATCTGGCGGGAGTGAATCAGGAGAGGTGGAAACTGAGAATTATTAATTATTCCGTTATGAAGAAAATTCTTTTATCTTTCGGTCTGCTTTGTGCTGCGTTTGTCGTGCAGGCACAATCTTTTGTGGATAACGACAAGGGTATGATCTGGCAATTTGAGACCCGGAGTCTGTTTTCTTCGAAGAACGACGGCGTACAGCAACGCATTATTGACGGCGAATTGGCCGTGGGGTACCGTTTCGATCCGCGTTTTTCGCTCTTTGTGCCGTTTACGGGGTCGGTGGGGCTGTTTAAGAGTGCGGGTGCGAAAAGCTACGAGGATGCGATGCAACTCGGAGTGGGATTCGGCTATGCGCCGCTGCATGCCGACCACGACCGGATCGACCTTTCGGTCCGGGTCGGCAATACGCTCGGGGGCGACTGGCACTTCCGTTATTACGATGTCGGCGTGCGTTGGCAGTCCGATGTCTTGTGGGCACCGCTTTTTGTAGGCGCCGGTGTCCGCTATATAGATGCTTACAAGAGCGGATTCGCCGATTACTGCCACGCCTATCTCACGGTGGGTGTCCGCATTCTGTGGCGGTGTCGGTCCGATCATGCGGGGCGCTGACCGATTATCATTTTCCTTTTCGGAATCGGGGCTCCGCGGGCCCTTTTCTCCCGACCCTCTGTCGGGAGAAATTTTTTTTGCCCTCAAATCGCCCGAAAAGGGCCGAAAACGACTCCTACCGAGAAAAATATCGCGCACGCGCGTGCGATTTTCCCCGGCAAAGTTGCCCGGATCGCAAGAAATTACTATTTTTGTTCGTTATTTGGCGGGCCGCACTGACGACCCGCATGGAAATCCGGTTATACAGAAGAGATAGATGCTTACAGAAGAAGAAAAAAATGCCGGTTTGGTGGGGCGGATCATCCCCATCAATATCGAAGAGCAGATGAAGTCGGCCTACATCGACTACTCGATGTCGGTCATCGTCTCCCGGGCCCTGCCCGACGTGCGCGACGGTCTGAAACCCGTACACCGACGCATCCTCTACGATATGAGCGCGGAGCTCAACCTCTACTCCGACAAACCTACCCGTAAGTCGGCCCGTATCGTCGGTGACGTGCTCGGTAAGTTCCACCCCCACGGCGATACTTCGGTCTACGACGCCATGGTCCGCCTGGCCCAGGAGTGGTCGATGCGCTACCCGCTCGTCGACGGGCAGGGTAACTTCGGCTCAATGGACGGCGACTCGCCCGCGGCCATGCGTTACACCGAGGCCCGCATGAAGAAGATCACCGACGAGGTGATGGCCGATATCGACAAGGAGACCGTCGACTGGACGCTCAACTTCGACGATACGATCCCCGAACCTACGGTCCTGCCGACCAAAATCCCGCTGCTGATCGTCAATGGCGCCAGCGGTATCGCCGTCGGTATGGCCACCAACATGGCCCCGCACAACCTGAGCGAAGTGGTCGATGCCTGCTGCGCCTATGTCGACAACCCCGAGATCTCGGGCGAGGAGCTGCTCCACTACGTCAAGGGCCCGGATTTCCCCACCGGAGGCCTCATCTACGGCTACGAGGGTGTGAAGGAGGCAATGCTGACGGGCCGCGGCCGCGTGATCATGCGCGCCAAGACCGAGATCGAGCATACGCCCAGCGGCCGCGAGTGCATCGTCGTCACGGAGATCCCCTACATGGTCAACAAGGCCGAGATGATCAAGAAGATCGCCGACCTGATCAACGAGAAGAAGATCGACGGCATCTCCTATATCAACGACGAATCGGACCGCAACGGCCTGCGGATCATCATCATCCTGAAACACGACGCCGTGGCGAGCGTGGTACTCAACACGCTGTTCAAGAATACGCCGCTGCAGACCTCGTTCGCCGTGAACAACATCGCACTGGTCAATGGACGCCCGCAGTTGCTGTCGATGCGCGACCTGATCAAGCACTTCATCGACCACCGCCACGACGTGGTGGTTCGCCGCACGCGCTTCGACAAGCGCAAGGCCGAGGAGCGCCTGCACATCGTGCTCGGTCTGCTGATCGCCCAGGACAACATCGACGAGATCGTGCACATCATCCGCTCGTCGCAGACCCCCGATGCCGCCAAGCAGACGATGATGGAGCGTTTCGATCTTACGGAGATTCAGGCTTCGGCCATCATCGAGATGCGCCTGCGGGCCCTGACCGGCCTGGAACGCGGCAAGCTCGTGGCCGAGCGTGACGAGCTGACGGCCCTGATCGCGCACCTTACGGAGGTGCTGGCCAGCGTGGCCATGCAGATGCAGATCGTCAAGGACGAGCTGCTGGAGATCAAGGCGAAGTACGGCGACGAGCGCCGCACGGAGATCGTCTATGCTTCGGAGGAGTTCAATCCCGAGGATTTCTACGCCGACGACGACATGGTGATCACCATCTCGCACATGGGCTACATCAAGCGCACGCCGCTGGCCGAATACCGCACGCAGAACCGCGGCGGCGTGGGGGCCAAGGGCAGCGCCACGCGCGACGAGGATTTCATCGAGCATATCTACGTGGCCTCGATGCACAACACGATGCTCTTCTTCACGGAGAAGGGCCGCTGCTACTGGCTGAAGGTCTACGAAATTCCCGAAGGGACCCGTTCGTCGAAGGGCCGTGCGATCCAGAACGTCATCCAGATCGACCCCGACGACAAGGTCCGCGCCTATATCAACGTCAAGCGGCTCAATGATGAGGAGTATGTGAACAACAACTACATCATCATGTGTACGAAGGACGGCACGATCAAGAAGACGAAGCTCGAAGCCTACTCGCGGCCGCGTCAGAACGGCGTGAACGCCATCGTGATCCGCGAGGGCGACCAGCTGATCGAGGCCAAGCTGACGAGCGGACAGGCCGAGGTGATGATCGCCGCCCGCGAAGGCAAGGCCATCCGCTTCAACGAGAATACGGTCCGTCCGATCGGACGTGTCGGAGCCGGTGTGCGCGGCATCTCGATCGACGAGGGCGACGAGGTGGTGGGCATGATCTGCGTGGAGCCCGACTCGAAGCAGGATGTGCTGGTACTGAGCGAGAACGGCTACGGCAAGCGCACCGATCTGGACGAGTACCGCATCACGAACCGCGGCGGAAAGGGCGTCAAGACGATCAACATCACGGAGAAGACCGGCAAGCTGATCTCGATCCAGGCCGTAACGGACGACAACGACCTGATGATCATCAACCGCTCGGGCCTGACGATCCGCACCGCGGTGTCGCAGATCCGGCTCGCAGGGCGCGCCACGCAGGGCGTGCGGATCATCAACCTGCGCGAAGGCGATGCCATTGCTTCGGTGATGGCCGTCCCGGCCGCCGGTGAGGAGGAATCCGCGGCCGTCGAGGGTGCCGAGGATGCCGAAGCGGGCGGGAACTCCGTAAATGCGGAGTCGGCAACCCCGGCTCCCGGGACCGACAGCCCCGCGGAGGAATAGACAACAAACAGGGAAACAACCGAAAAACTTTTAAATTCAAGTTCGTATGAAAAAGACGATTTTGACGGCTCTCGCGGCGCTGCTCGTGGCAGTTCCCGCCGTGCAGGCCCAGAAGGTGAACAAGGAGGCTCTCCTTGCCAAGATCGAGAAGAGCGATGCCGACATCGCCAACGAAAAGAAGGCTGCGAAGGCCGCAACGTGGATCAACCGCGGCAAGGCATTCTATGAGGTGGCTGCCGAACCGACGAAGAGCCTCTTCGTCAACATGGAGTCCACGATGCTCAAACTGACGGTCGGTGAGCCGAAGTCGACCTCGCAGGAGACGCTCAACGGCGTACAGTACACGGCATGGGTCTATCCCTGGTTCACGGCCTACATCAAGGACAACAAGGTCGCCACGTGGAAGCAAACCAAATGGGTGATCAAGGATGCTCCGGAGAAGGCCATCGAGGCTTACAACAAGGCCTATGAACTCGATCCCAAGAGCGCCAGCAAGATCAAGGAGGGTCTGACGCAGATCAGCAACTTCTGCTCGCAGGTCGGCAATGTCGGCATCGACTCGGGCGACTATGTGGAAGCTGCGAATGCCTATGCCACGGCTTACGAGGCTCAGTCGAGCCCGGCTTACGGCGAGGCCGATCCCGCACTGCTCTACTATGCGGGTTATCTGCTGACGGTCGACGGTTCGAACAATGCCGAGTCATTCGTCCGCGGCGGAAAGTATCTCCAGGAGGCTATCGCCAAGAACTACGCCGACGAGGAGGGCAACATCTACTACTACCTCTTCCACTGCTTCTACGGCCAGAAGGCTGCCGACAAGGAGAACGTCATGAAGGCCAAGCAGGCCCTGCTGACCGGTATCGAGAAGTTCCCGAAAAACGAGCGGATTCTCGACGGCCTGATGCAGCTCTACACCTCGGAAGAGGGTGTCGGAGACCCCGCCGACCTCGTGGCACTGATCGACAAGGCCATTGCCGACAACCCGTCGAATGTCGACCTGTGGTTCGGCCGCGGCCGGATCTTCTACGCCCTGAAGGATTACGACAAGAGCATCGAGTCGTTCGAGAAGGTCGTGGAGCTGAAGCCCGACCTCTTCGAGGGCAACTACTATCTGGGTGTCTTCTACACGATCAAGGGTGATGAGCTCAACAAGGTGATGAACGAGAAGCAGTACAGCAGCCAGGCCGCTTACGATGACGATCTGAAGACTGTCAACGAGGTTTATCTGGCTGCCGTGCCCTGGTTCGAGAAGGCCCACGAGATCAAACCCGAGGATGTCGATACGCTGGAGTTCCTCAAGTCGCTGTGCTTCCGTCTGCGCGACGAACCCGGCATCATGGACAAATACAACACCTACAACGCCCTCTACAAGCAGGCCAAGGGTATCGAATAGTCGGTTCGAAATCCAATGATACGGGAAGCCCGGCTCCACTCTGTGGGGTCGGGCTCCCCTTTCTTAACCGGGTTTAGGGGCTGCGGAACCTTACAAGGAGCCCGAAGCATTTACCCGCTTCCGGCGGTTGAAGCGAGGAACTGCTTTGGAAACTCTTCGCTGACACCTCCGCCTCTGAAACCGGGTTCTTAAACCGGCACCTTTTGGTGTCAAAAGGTGCCACCAAAACCAGCCGCAAGTTGCTTTTCGCGGGAATCTTCGGAACTCCTCGCTGAACGGGTGCAGTAAGATCAAGCCTTTAGCCTCCCGTTCCGGGCGCTCGGTTTTCCGAAGATTCTTTTTCCGCTCCAAGCAAAGTGCGGCGGCTGTCGACGCGGGTAAAGGTTTCCGATGGTAGAATCCGCTTCCAACGATCGGGAGCGCGGAATTGCTTCGGAAACGCTTCACAGATACCATCGCCCATAGAACCCCTTTCTTAAAGGGGCGCCCGGTTTCTTAAACCGGGGTCAGCGGGCGATACGGCCGGTAATGGGACCGCGGGCCAGTTGTGCGGTGTCTTCGGCCGTGAACTGCCCGTAGTCGCCCGGCACGGTGTTTTTCAGGGCGCAGGCCGCCGTGCCGAAATCCAGCGCAAACTGCATCTCCCCGGCGTGCCGGGCCAATCCGTAGATCAACCCGCCGACAAAGGCGTCGCCTACACCGACGCAATCCACCACGCAGTCGATGTCGTAAACCCGCGACGAATAGAGCCGGCCGCCGGTGTAGAGCGTTCCGGAAATCAGGTGGTGGTTGGCACTCAGCACGCTGCGCAACCCGAAGACGATGCCCCGGCAGTGCGGGAAACGCTCCGCCACCTGCCGCGAGGCCGTTTCGTATCCCGCCGTATCGGGCCGATAGGAGGCATCCCGGGCCTCGAATTTCGGGAGTTGCAACCCGAGGATCCGTTCGTATTCGTCGTCCGTGCCGAAGAAGAAGTCGCACTGCGCCATGAGCGGCGGCAGGACTTCCTGCGGGGTTTTGCCGTATTTCCAGAGGTTTTTGCGGTAGTTGATGTCGCACGACACCACCAGTCCGGCAGCGCGGGCCGCGGCGATGGCTTCGGCGCACGCCTCGGCGGCCGAAGCACTGACGGCGGCCGAGATCCCCGACCAGTGGAACCACGCGGCATCACGGAAAATCGGTGCCCAGTCGATCATACCCGGGCGCAGCAGGTCGTACGACGACCCGGCCCGGTCGTAGACCACGTGCGACGAACGCATCGCCGCGGCCTCCTCCATGTAGTAGAGTCCGATCCGGTTGCCGCAGCGCAGCACATGTCCGGTCTCCACGCCGTAACTGCGCAGGTCGTCGAGGCACGCCTCGGCGATGCGGTTGTCGGGCAGGCAGGTGACGAATTCGCACCGCAGTCCGTAGTTGGCCAGGGCCACGGCAACGTTGGCTTCGCTGCCTCCGTAGCTGGCCTGGAAGAGTTTCGTCTGGTTGAAACGCAGTCTGGAGGGCGGTGTGAGCCGCAGCATGATCTCCCCGAAGGTGACGATCTTTTTCTTCGTATCCATGGTTTCTGGGTCGCTAAACAGAACAAAGATAGTAAAAAAAGGAACCGATCGTTCCGGTTCCGCTATTTTTCGAGGGCTTTTTCGGGCGCTTCCCCGTTTGTCGGAATGCTTGGCGGCGCGGAATGAAAATACCCCCGACACGTTGCCGTGTCAGGGGCTTTCTTTTGTTTCCGGGAGTCCCGTTCGGGGACCTCCGCGGCGTATATCCGGACCTATTTGCGGACAGTGACCGTCAGCGGCCGGGTGGCGGCAGCCTGGGCGGCCGTGATCTCCTCGACCCATTCGCCCATATTCTCCACGCCGCCCTGGCTCCAGCCCGAACCGGCATAGTAGGTAAGCGTCTCGCCGGACTTCACGCTCTTGACCGCTACGGCGTGTCCCAGCGTGTCGGCGATCATTTCGCCGCCCGGGAGGATCACCCCGAGGTAGATGTCTCCGTCGCGGACGGGATCCTTCGTATCCGAAGTCGCCTCGCACATGCCCATCCAGTCGTCACCGTTCATGACCCGTTTCACGTCGTGGCGCACGAAGCCTGCGGCGATGGGCAGTTCGGTGAAGTCACCCTCGTAGAGGTTGTCCATGCGGTTGAAGCGCTGGTTGGCATCGAGCGAGATGGTCTTCACGAGCGACACCTGCGTGCCGTTTACGTCGAACGGGGCGTAGGTCAACTCGACGGTCGTGCGGATCGGGCCGTTGTCGAGCGTGCGGGCCGTAGCGTAGTTGTGGTCCATGTACCAGAACTTGCCGTCGACGAAGGGCACCGAAGCGCCCGAACCGAGCGTCACGCCCACCTTGTAGCAGTCCATGCCGTCGCCGTAGTTGTGGTGGTAGTCACCCTTGGCATACCACTCGTCGATGACGAGTTTCTCGGTGCACTTCACCCAGACGTCGATACCCGGCGTGACGAGCTTCTCGGGCGAGGTCTCCAGGGCCGGGCCGTAGAGGCGGTAGGCTACCTTGTTGTTCTCCCAGGCGTAGTCGTCGTAGCGTTCGGGAACCTGGCGTCCGAATGCCTCGGCGGGGTAGGCCTCGCGCGTGCCGGTGACGATCTGGAAGTGTTTGGTTTCGTTGGCGTCGGCGTCGGTCTGGAAGATCAGCGCCTGGGGTTCGGCCTCGCCGCGGTAGAGGACCTGCGAGGGGACCTGCTCCTTGTCGTCGTTGAGCACGACGACGTTCTCGGGCGTCACGCCCTGGAGTGCCGAAACCTCGGACCAGGCGATTTCGACAGTCTCGTCGTCGCGGTCGAGCTGCGTGGGGTTGGCGACTTCGACTTTCAAAGCCGGAGTGCAGGAGGCTGCCAGAATGGCGGCAAATCCTAAGAGTGTGTTTTTCATCATACGGAAACTGAAGTTTTTTCGATGTTTGGTTTGGCAAATTTACGATTTTTCCGTATATTGGTCAACCAGAATGGCAAATATTCTATTTAATTTGGTGATTTTTCGTAGTATCTCTCGCGGAAAGTTACTAATTTTACATGGTGAAAAGGGACGATTTTCTGGCAGATCGTTCCGATTCCATGAATGTTGGCCTAAATTTAAAACGATACAATGAAAGCGTTCAACGACGAGAATTTCCTGTTGCAGACCGAGACTGCGCAGCGTCTTTACCACGAACATGCGGCCAAGCAGCCGATTATCGATTACCATTGCCATCTGATTCCGGAGTACGTGGCTTCGAACCACCGCTTCGAGAACCTTTCGAAGATCTGGCTTGAAGGCGACCACTACAAGTGGCGTGCGATGCGCACGAACGGCGTGGAGGAGCGTTACTGCACGGGCAAGGATACGACCGACTGGGAGAAGTTCGAGAAGTGGGCCGCGACGGTGCCCTATACGATGCGCAACCCGCTCTACCACTGGACGCACCTGGAACTGAAGACGGCCTTCGGGGTGACGAAGCTTCTCAATCCGTCGACGGCGCGTGAGATCTACGACCACTGTACGGCACTCTTGCAGCAGCCCGAGTATTATGCCCGGGGCCTGATGCAGCACTACAACGTCGAGGTGGTCTGCACGACGGACGACCCGGTCGATTCGCTCGAACACCACATCAAGGTGCGCGAGGACGGCTTTGCGGTGAAGATGCTCCCGACGTGGCGTCCCGACAAGGCGATGGCTGTCGAATCGGCCGCCGATTTTAGGGCCTACATCGAAAGACTCTCCGAGGTTTCGGGGGTCTCGATCTCGAAATTCGCCGACGTGATCGACGCCCTGCGCGTGCGGCACAGGTTCTTCGAGTCGGTGGGCTGCCGCCTCTCGGACCACGGCATCGAGGAGTTCTACGCCGAGGATTACACGCAGCCGGAGATCGACGCCATCTTTAATAAGGTGTACGGCGGGCATGAGCTCACGGCGGAGGAGATCCGCAAGTACAAGACCGCGATGATGGTCGAGTTTGCCGTCATGGACCACGAAACGGGCTGGACGCAGCAGTTCCACTACGGTGCCATCCGCAACAACAACTCGCGGATGTTCGCGCAGCTGGGCCCCGATACGGGCTTCGACTCGATCGGGGACTTCACGGTGGGCAAGGCGATGTCGAAATTCTTCGACCTGCTCGACCGCGAGGACAAGCTCACCCGCACGATCATCTACAACCTTAATCCGCGCGACAACGAGCTCGTCGCCACGATGCTCGGGAACTTCCAGGACGGCCGCTACGGCGCCGGGAAGATCCAGTTCGGTTCGGGGTGGTGGTTCCTCGATCAGAAGGACGGCATGGAGAAGCAGATGAACGCCCTCTCGACACTGGGTCTGCTGAGCCGCTTCGTGGGGATGCTGACCGACTCGCGCTCGTTCCTCTCGTACCCGCGCCACGAGTATTTCCGCCGTACGCTGTGCAACCTCGTGGGCAACGACATCGAGCAGGGGCTGCTGCCCGCCTCGGAGATCGACTTCATCGGTCGCGAAATCATCGAGGGGATCTGCTACCGCAATGCGAAAAATTTCTTCAAATTCTAACCAATCCATAGGATAACAACATGAAAATCGTAACTTTAGGAGAAATCATGCTGCGTCTTTCGACGCCGGGGAACACCCGTTTCGTACAATCCGATTCGTTCGACGTCGTGTACGGCGGCGGCGAGGCCAATGTGGCCGTCTCGTGCGCCAACTACGGCCACGATGCCTACTTCGTGACGAAACTCCCGAAGCATGAGATCGGACAGTCGGCCGTGAATGCCCTGCGCAAGTACGGCGTGAAGACCGACTTTATCGCCCGCGGCGGAGACCGTGTCGGTATCTACTACCTGGAGACCGGTGCTTCGATGCGTCCTTCGAAGGTGATCTATGACCGCGCCCATTCGGCTATTGCCGAGGCCGACCCGCAGGATTTTGATTTCGATGCCATTATGGAGGGTGCCGACTGGTTCCACTGGTCGGGCATCACGCCGGCGATTTCGGACAAGGCTGCCGAGCTGACGAAGCTGGCCTGCGAGGCAGCAAAGCGTCACGGCGTCACGGTGTCGGTGGACTTGAACTTCCGCAAGAAGCTCTGGACCAAGGAGAAGGCCCAGTCGATCATGAAGCCGCTGATGCAGTATGTCGACGTCTGCATCGGTAACGAGGAGGACGCCGAATTGTGCCTGGGCTTCAAGCCCGACGCCGATGTCGAGGGGGGTGAGACCAATGCCGAGGGATACAAGGGCATCTTCCGCCAGATGGCCGCAGAGTTCGGGTTCAAGTATGTGATCTCGACGCTGCGCGAGTCCTTCTCGGCGACGCACAACGGCTGGAAAGCCATGATCTACAACGGCAAGGAGTTCTACGAGTCGAAGCGTTACGACATCAACCCGATCATCGACCGCGTGGGAGGCGGCGACTCCTTCTCGGGCGGCATCATCCACGGTCTGCTGACGAAGCCGACGCAGGGCGAGGCCCTGGAATTCGCCGTGGCAGCTTCGGCCCTGAAGCACACAATCAACGGCGACTTCAACCTCGTTTCTGCCGAGGAGGTCGAGTCGTTGGCCGGCGGCAACGCCAGCGGCCGCGTACAGCGCTGATTGGACAGGTAATTAAAATGCAATAAGAAAATGGCACGTTTTTCAAAAATGCAAGTCATGGAGGCCATCGGCAAAACCGGTATGGTCCCCGTATTCTACCATTCGGACGCTGAAATCGCCAAGCAGGTCGTGAAGGCCTGCTATGATGGCGGTGTGCGGGCGTTCGAGTTTACGAACCGCGGCGACTTCGCCTCGGAGGTCTTCATCGAGGTGATCAAGTTCGCCGCGAAGGAGTGCCCGGAGCTGGTGCTGGGCGTGGGTACGATCGTCGATGCCCCGACGGCCGCGATGTACATCCAGTACGGCGCGAACTTCGTCGTGGGGCCCTATCTGAACCCCGAGGTGGCCAAGGTCTGCAACCGCCACCTGGTGCCCTATACGCCGGGCTGCGGTTCTGTGACGGAGATCGGCGAGGCCCAGGAGCTGGGTTGTGACCTGACGAAGGTCTTCCCGGCGGGCAACGTCGGCGGACCGTCGTTCGTCAAGAACGTCAAGGCTCCGCTGCCGTGGTCGAACATCATGGCCACGGGCGCCGTGGAACCCACCGAGGAGAACCTCACGGCGTGGTTCAAGGCCGGCGTCTACTGCGTGGGCATGGGCTCGCAGCTCTTCCCCAAAGAGGTGATTGCGGCGAAGGACTGGAAGGCCGTTACGGAAAAATGCCGCTTTGCACTGGATGTCATTGCCGGTGTGAAAAACAAGTAAGTAATCTCATCGACCTAAACCTTTTCACATGACAAATACCTCATCAACTTCAACCAAACTGATGACCAACTGGCGTTGGTGGATGTGCGTGCTGCTCTTCGTGGCCACGACGGTGAACTACCTGGACCGTCAGGTTCTGTCGCTGACCTGGAAGGACTTCATCGCTCCCGAATTCCACTGGACCGACGCCGATTACGGTACCATTACCGCCGTTTTCTCGCTCGTGTATGCCCTCTGTATGCTCTTCGCCGGACGTTTCATCGACTGGATGGGCACCAAGAAGGGTTACTTGTGGGCCATCGGCGTATGGTCGGCCGGCGCCTGCCTCCATGCGGCCTGCGGCTGGGCCACGATGCACATCGAGGGCTTCGAGTCGGTCAAGGCCATGACCTCCGTGGAGGCCGGAACGGCTGTGGCGTTCGCCATCGCTTCGACGAGTGTCTGGCTGTTCCTCGCCGCGCGCTGCATCCTTGCGCTGGGTGAGGCGGGCAACTTCCCCGCAGCCATCAAGGTGACCGCCGAGTACTTCCCGAAGAAGGACCGCGCCTTCGCTACGTCGATCTTCAACGCCGGAGCGTCGGTGGGAGCGCTGGTGGCTCCGGCGTCGATTCCGCTGCTGGCCCAGTATTTCAAGGACCAGGGCATCGGCGGCGGCTGGGAGATGGCCTTCCTGATCATTGGAGCGCTGGGCTTCCTCTGGATGGGATTCTGGGTCTTCATGTATGAGAAACCCGAGAAGTCGAAGCACGTGAACGAGGCCGAGCTGGCCTACATCCATCAGGATGACGCCGAGATGCCGGCCGCCGAGGTCAAGGCGCAGGAGGAGAAACCCGAAAAGGTCATTCCGTTCTGGCGCTGCTTCACCTACCGGCAGACCTGGTCGTTCATCACCGGCAAGTTCTTCACCGACGGCGTGTGGTGGTTCTACCTCTTCTGGGCTCCGGCCTACTTCTCGGACCAGTACGGCTACTCGTCCAGTTCGGGAATGGGTATTGCGCTGATCTTCACGCTCTATGCCATCGTGACGGTGCTGTCGATCTTCGGCGGTTACCTTCCGAAGCTCTTCGTCGACCGCAAGGGCATGAATCCCTATGCGGGCCGTATGCTGGCGATGCTGATCTTCGCGTTCCTGCCGCTGCCCGCGCTCTTCGCTCAGGGTGCCGGAACCTACTCGGTATGGTGGCCCGCGATCATCATCGGTCTGGCCGGCGCCGGACACCAGGCGTGGTCGGCGAACCTCTTCTCGACGATCGGCGACATGTTCCCCAAATCGGCCATCGCAACCATCACGGGCATCGGCGGCATGGCCGGCGGTGTGGGCTCGTTCCTGATCAACAAGGGAGCCGGAGCGCTCTTCACCCACTCGGAGCAGATGGGCGAGGCCTTCCGCTTCATGGGCTTCGACGGTAAGGAGGCCGGCTACATGATCATCTTCTGCATCTGCGCCGTGGCCTATCTGGTGGCGTGGTCGATCATGAAGGCGCTGGTTCCGAAGTACAAGCCTATCGTTATCGAATAATTTTTCCCGAGTCCGGACCGACGGCGGGAACCACATGCCGCCGTCGGCCCCTTCCGGGCTCAAATTCCTGAAAAACATGTTGAAAGAATTGAACAGGTCGACCGTCGCAACGGTTGACCGCCCCGTTCGTATCCTGCAGTTCGGCGAGGGCAACTTCCTGCGGGCCTTCGTGGACTGGCAGATCGACATCGCCAACGAGAAGGGCGTCATGAATTCGGGCGTGGCCATCTGCCAGCCCATTATCGATCCCGAACACAAGGTGCTGGGGATGATCGACCTGCTGCACAGGCAGGACAACCTCTACCACGTCTACCTGGAGGGCATCGAGAACCGTCAGCCGAAGAAGGACGTGCGGCTGGTGAAGAGCGTGATGGATTCGTTCAACCCCTATGTCGACTACGAGAAGTACGAGCAATACTTCCTCTCGCCGGATCTGAAGATCACGATCTCGAACACCACCGAGGCGGGGATCCGCTACGAGGAGGGCGACGATCTGGAGGCGCGTCCGCCGAAGTCCTACCCTGCGAAGATGACGGCGCTGCTGTACAAGCGCTTCAAGCACTTCCAGGGCGACCCGACGAAGGGCCTCTGCATCATCTGCTGCGAGCTGATCGAGAACAACGGCTCGACGCTGCACGAGTATGTGATCCGCCACGCGATGTACAACGGCCTGGGGGCCGACTTCATCGACTGGGTGGAGCGCAACTGCCACTTCTGCGACACGCTGGTCGACCGCATCGTGCCGGGCTTCCCGCGCGACACGATCGACGAGATCAAGGAGGAGTTGGGCTATGACGACAACCTCGTGGTAAAGGCCGAGTTGTACCACCTGTGGGCGATCGGCGGCGAGGGCTACAGGGAGGTGATGAAGGAGCTGCCGCTGGACAAGGCGGGCCTGCACGTGATCTTCATGCCGTCGATCAAGCAGTTCCGCGACAAGAAAGTCCGCATCCTGAACGGTTCGCACACGGGCATGGTGCCCATTGCCCTGCAGATGGGCTGCGAGACGGTGATGGACGCCTTCAACACCCCGGCCATCGAGCGTTTCATCAACGAGATGGTCGCCGAGGAGGTGATCCCGATGATTGAGGAGGACCAGGAGGAGCTGAAACAGTTCGCCGCGGGGATCCTCGAACGCTTCTACAACCCCTACATCAAGCACATGCTGCGTTCGATCTCGCTGAACTCGCTCTCGAAGTGGGAGGCGCGCAACTATCCGACCGTGAAGGACAACTGGTTCAAGGCCGGAAAGCTAGCCGCACGCGAGTGCTTTACCTTTGCGGCGCTGATGTCGCTGTACGGCCCGAAGAGCGGTTTCGAGCCCGACGACACGAAGGAGTTTGTCGACTACATCCGCACGAACTGGAATTCGGAGGACCTCGTGGGTACGGTCTCGAAGATCGTGCGCGAGAGCGGCATCTTCACGGTGGATTTCTCGGAGGTCCCGGGCTTCGTGGAGGCCGTTGCGGGCTATGTGGGTGACATCGAGGCGCTGGGCATGAAAGGGGCGCTGGACAAATTTTTGACGAAATAGCATTTTTCCCGAAAAGGTGGAGCGGACGGGCCGGAAGCCGGATGACGGAGGGCCCGGCTCCGCTTTTTTCAGACCAGAGGAGTTTATGAAACGATTCTTGAAAATCAATGCCGCGGATAATGTGGCCGTGGCGCTGGCCGATCTGGCTGCGGGCGAGCGTGTGGAGATCGACGGCGGGGTGGTGGCGTTGCGTGAGGCGGTGGCCCGGGGACACAAGTTCGCCTTGAGGGACCTCACCGAAGGAGAAAACGTCATCAAGTACGGCTATCCGATCGGGCATGTCACCTGCAACGTGGCGGCCGGGACGTGGATCCATTCGCACAACCTGAAAACCAACCTGCACGACGACCTCACCTACACCTATACGCCGCGGGCCTGTCCGCTCGACATTCCGAAGCGTGACGTCACGGTGCAGGGTTACCTGCGCCGCGACGGGCGGATGGGCATCCGCAACGAACTGTGGATCGTGCCGTCGGTGGGGTGCGTCAACGGACAGGCGCAGGCCATTGCCGAGCGGGTGCGCCGCGAGTGCGACTGCTCGCATCTGGACGACGTGCGCGTCTACACCCATAACTACGGCTGTTCGCAGCTGGGCGACGACCACGCCAACACGCGGCGGGCGCTGGCCGCACTGGTCCGGCATCCGAATGCGGGTGCGGTGCTGGTGCTGGGGCTCGGGTGCGAGAACAACCAGGTTGCGGCCCTCAAGGAGGAGATCGGCACATGGGACGACGAGCGCGTGAAGTTCCTGATCGCCCAGGAGGTCGAGGACGAAATCCAGACGGGTTTCGAGATCTGCCGCGGGCTGGTTGAGAAGACGCGCGAGGACCGTCGCCAGCCGCTGCCGCTCTCGTATCTGAAGGTGGGGCTGAAGTGCGGCGGTTCGGACGGCTTCTCGGGCATCACGGCCAACCCGCTGGTGGGTTTGTTCTCCGACTGGCTGGTGGCGCAGGGCGGTACGACCGTGCTGACGGAAGTCCCGGAGATGTTCGGCGCCGAGACAATCCTGATGGACCGCGCCACGGATCGCGGGATCTTCGACCGCACGGTGCACCTGATCAACGATTTCAAGGGCTATTTCCGCAAGTACGGTCAGCCGATCTACGAGAATCCCTCGCCGGGGAACAAGAAGGGCGGCATCACGACCCTCGAGGAGAAGTCGCTGGGCTGCGTGCAGAAGGGCGGATCGCAGCCCGTGGTCGATGTGCTGGGCTATGCGCAGCCGATCGTGAAGCCGGGTCTGAATCTCCTGCAGGCCCCGGGCAACGACCTGGTGGCCGCTTCGGCGCTGGCCCTGTCGGGGTGCCAGCTGGTGTTGTTCACCACGGGGCGCGGCACGCCCTTCGGGTCGTTCGTCCCGACGATGAAGATCGCCACCAACACGCCGCTGTCGCAGTTCAAGGCCAACTGGATCGACTTCAACGCCGGGACGCTCGTCGAGGACGAAGAGCCGCACGCCGTGCTGGAGCGGCTGATCGGGAAGATTCTCGCGACGGCCGACGGCGAACACCTCAAGCACGAGCGCACGGGCTTTAAGGAGATTGCCATCTTCAAGTCGGGCGTGACGTTGTAAGAGACCGGAATTCGGGACCGGCCGTTATCGGGCCCTTCCCGGTTGTTGCCTGCCGCCTGCGGTGTCGTTTGCAGGCCGCCCCCCCCAACCCCCTCCTCGGAGGGGGCTTGCGGTTTTGGACAGAAGGTGTGAAACAAGACAGATGCGTAATATGAAATTGCTGACTCTTTTTGTTTTTTGTTCTCTTTTCGCGGTCCGGGCCTTTGCCGGAGAGCCCGTCTATACGGTCGACTGCAACGGCGGGGGTGACTTCCGCACCGTGCAGGAGTGCTTCGACGCCCTGCCCTCGAAACCCGATGGCTGGCGCACCGTCCGCATCCTGCCCGGTACGTACCGCGAAAAGGTGACGTTGGATGTCTACAAGGATCGCGTGCGGATCGTCGGCGCGGGCGGGGCCGAACAGGTCCGCATCGTCTGGGATGACCACACGGGGAAGGTCGTCGACGGCCATGAGATGACGACCTACGACACCTGGACGATGTCGTTGCAGGCCGACGATGTGGTGCTGGAAGGCGTCACCGTCGAGAACGATGCCGGGCGTGTCGGGCAGGCCGTGGCGCTCGAAACCCGCGGCGACCGCATCTGGATCGACGGCTGCCGTTTGGTCGGCGATCAGGACACCTTCTTCACGAAGGGGTATGTCTCGCGCATCTACGTCACGGATTCCTGGATCGAGGGGACGACCGATTTCATCTTCGGGCCTTCGATCGTCCTCTTCGACCGCTGCCGGATCCACGCCAAGGCCGACAGTTTTCTGACCGCCGCGTCGACTACCGAGCGAAACCTGTACGGCTATGTTTTCCGGGATTGCCGGGTAACGGCCGATCCGGCAGTGACGCGGCTCTATCTGGGGCGTCCCTGGAAATCGACCGCCCGGACGGTCTGGATCCGCTGCGATCTGCCGGCGGCGATCCGCCCCGAAGGGTGGCGCGACTGGCACGATTCGGCCCGCAAGGGCGATGTCTATTACGCCGAGTATGGCTGTACGGGGCCGGGGGCCGACCGCTCGGGGCGTGTGGCCTGGTCGCGGGAGTTGACCTGCGACGAAGCTGCGGCCTATACGCCGGAGCAGATCTTCGCCCGGAAGACCGGCTCGGAGGCGTTCCGCAATGACTGGCTCCCTGTGGCGCCGTTTTCGGAGAAGGGCCGTGGTGCCAGGGTTCAGCAATGACTGTTGGCCGGAGATGCCGGAAAAAGGGCCGGTCCTTCCGAACTGCGGGGGACCGGTCGTTTGTGTCCGGGAGGCAGGCGTCTACGCCTTTTCGCGGATGGTCCGCAGGCCGCGGGTCATGACGTATTGCAGGACGCCCCGCAGGAGCATGTACAAGGTAAAGGCCAGCCAGAGGGCGTTGTTGCCGATCCACGGCCGCAGGGCGTAGAAGATGGCGAAATAGGCGGCCGTGGCTCCGAACATCGAGTTGCGCATGACGCGCGTCTCGGTGGCGCCGACCATGATGCCGTCCATGATGAAGGGCATGGCCGAGGCGATGGGGATCAGGATGATCCAGACGATATAGTGCCCGGCCAACTCGACGATCTGCGCGGCGTTCGGCGCCGAGTGGTCGACGAAGAGCCCTACCAGGTCGCGCCACCACACGAGGTAGATCCCTACGAACACTACCGATACGAGTGTGCCCCAGAGCAGGCAGCGGTGCAGGCAGGCGCCGAGCGACACCCGGTCGCGGGCCCCGATGAAGCGTCCGGTGAGGGCCTCGGCGGCGTAGGCGAAGCCGTCGTTCATGTAGGAGAAGAGCGTGAAGAGCTCCAGCAGCAGGGCGTTCACGGCGAGCAGCGTGTGGTCCTCCATGCGGGCCGAGGCGCCGGTGAAGAAGGTATAGACGGCCACGATGCAGAGCGTGCGCAGGATGATGTCGCGGTTGATCACGAAGAAGCGCCGCAGGGGCTGCAGGTCCAGGACCTCCGACCAGCGGATCGAGGTCAGCAGCGACCGGTACTTTACGACGAGCAGCAGCGTGGCCAGCCCCACGCCGCACCATTGTGCCACGACCGAGGCCCAGGCGATGCCGACGATCCCGAGGTCGAGCCCGAAGGCGAAGGCGAGGCTGCACGTGAGGTGGATCAGGTTGACCGTGACGGCCGTGATCATCGGGAAGAGGGCGTTCTGCATGCCGGTGAACCAGCCGTTGAAACCGAAGAGGAGGATGCCGGCCGGCACAGCCCAGATGCGGGTGTAGAAGTATTCGCGGGTCATCTCACCGCCGTTCATGGCCCAGAGAGCCAGTTCGCCCAGCGGGTACTGGAGCAGGAGCATCACACAGCCCATGACCCCCGCTACGGACAGGGCCCGGGCCAGCATGTTGGTGCATTCGCGGTAGTTCCCGGCGCCGAAGGCCTGGGCCGTGAGGCCGCTGGTCCCCATGCGCACGAAGGAGCAGTTCCAGTAGATGAAGTTGAAGATCGACACGCCGATGGCCAGGGCGCCGATCGTCGCGGCGGAGTCCTCGCCCCAGTGTCCGGCGATGGCTGTCGAGACGATGCCCATGAGCGGGACGGTGATGTTCGAGACGATGTTCGGGAGCGCCAGGCGCAGTATTTCGCGGTTCATTCGCTGCATAACGGGTGCAAAGATAAGGCAAAAGCGGCGAATTTTCGGTCCGCGGCGGCTTTTTCTCGATTTCGGGCACACAATGTGCTGGAATCCGGAAAAATGGATTACCTTTGCCGCGCAAATTCATCTTATAGAAGATACGAACATGAAAGATTCGAAAAACGACTCGACCCCGGTGCTTGAACGCTTCGCACGCGACAAGCGCAAACGCACCGTGATCGCTACGGCGGAGCGTGTCGAGCGTCGCCCGCGTTTGCAGCGTGACGCTGCCGATTCGGAGCAACCGTCCCATCCGTACCGTCCCGAACACCGGGCATCGTACAATCCGCACTTCACGGCCGACAACCGGCCGCGTTTCGACCGCTCCCGCCAGGAGGACGAGGAGCGCCCGCGCCGTGCGTTCGGCGACCGTGAAAATCGCTACGGCGAGGAGCGCCCGCAGCGCAATAACGGCGAGCGCGAATATCGATACGGCCGTTACGGCGATGAAGAGCGCCCGCAGCGAGCGTATGGCGATCGTCCGCGTCGTGACAGCGGCGAGCGTTCGCAGCGGAGCGCTTCAACCCACGGCCCGAAACCCGCCTGCGGTGAAAAACGAACCGGGAAATTCGATGACCGCAAGGGCCTGAAGGGCGGCAAGTTCGCCACAAAGGGCGCCGAGGGCCGCACCTTCGACAAACGTTCCCGCAAGGGTGCCGACAAGCCGGTCTCCTATCCGAAATACGATCCGGCGGTGCAGACCGGAGAGATGCGTCTGAACCGTTTTATCGCCCAGTCGGGTATCTGCTCGCGGCGCGAGGCCGACGACTTCATCACGGCGGGTGTGGTAACGGTCAACGGCAAGGTCGTGACCGAACTCGGCACGAAGGTCCTCCCGACCGACGAGGTGCGTTTCAATGGCGAGCCCGTTCACGGCGAGAAGAAGGTCTACCTGGTGCTGAACAAGCCCAAAGGGTATGTCACGTCGCTCGACGACCCGCACGCCGGGAAGACGGTGATGGAACTGGTCAAAGGGGCCTGTACGGAGCGTATTTACCCCGTAGGGCGACTGGACAAGAACAGCCTCGGGCTGCTGCTCTTCACCAACGACGGCGACCTGACCAAGCAGCTCACGCACCCCTCCTACCGGAAGAAGAAGATCTACCAGGTGACGCTCGACAAGCCGCTGACGCGGGCCGACATGGACCGCATTGCCGAGGGCATTACGCTCGAAGACGGCGAAATCTTTGCCGACGAGATCTCCTACGTCAAGGAGAACAAGCAGGAGGTCGGCATCGAGATCCACTCGGGCCGCAACCGCATCGTGCGCCGCATCTTCGAGTTCCTGGGCTACACCGTCACGAAACTCGACCGCGTTTACTACGCCGGACTGACGAAGAAGAACCTCAAGCGCGGGGCGTGGCGTTTCCTCACCCGCGAGGAGGTCGAGCGCCTCAAGTCCGGACTCTACGAGTAGGGTGGGGCGCCGGGACTGAACCGGGGAGGCTGGACAGGAAAGCTGAACAGGAAAGCTGGCAGGGAGGCTGGACAGGGGGCTTCCCTGGTGGCGGAATGACGCCTTCCCGTCGTCCGGAATAACGAAGGTAATGATGCCAAAAGTGGTTGGTGGTATAAAATGTAACCGACATAATATTTGGTAGTTATAAGGATAAAATAGAGATTAGTAGAAACGGGTTTCTACTAATCTCTATTTTTATGTCAAAAAAACGAAAAATACGCTGTCCTCATTGTGGCTTTTTAGAGACAATAAAATGGGGTACTCGTAGCGGTTGCAGCCGCTATTATTGTAAGAATTGTGGCAGCTATTTTACGGATCGTCGAGACTGGATTTCCGATAAAAACAAGTTTATATGGTTCGCGCGTTGGGTTCGCGGTAAACAGCGTATTTGTGACCTTGCGAGTGAGAGCGGATACAGCGAACGCACCCTAAAAAGATACTTCTATCGGCTCTTGCCCCAGTGCCCTTTATGGCAGATACAGCGACGCGAGAAGGTAAATCTTCTGATCGACGGCACCTACTTCTCAAATAAGATTTGTCTGGTTGTATATCGGGATCACAACATCAAGATGACCCTCCTCTATCGCATAACCAGGAGTGAAACGCTGCGGGATTTGAAAGCAGACCTAACGGCTATACGCGATGTCGGCATTCAAATTGAGAGTGTCACCTGTGATGGATCTCCCAATATCATAAAAGCGGTGCGGGAAGTGTGTCCGGAGGCGATCTTGCAGCGTTGTACGGTACATGTAGCGCGAGAGATAGAGACGTGGATTACACGCAAACCACAGACCGTAGCGGCACAGGAACTCCTCGAACTGGTGCACTTGTTAAATGGAGTACAAACACATGATGAGGCACAGTTATGGATACGGGCTTTTATTGACTGGTATCGGCGACACGAACCATTTATCAATGAAAAAACCGTAGATGAGCTGTCGGGAAGATGGTGGTTTACGCATAAGATGCTGCATCGAAGTGTCTCGCATATCAAGCGTGCCATACCCGATCTGTTTTCATACACGCGATACCCTAATGTACCTAAATCTTCAAATTCTATTGAGTCGTTCTTCGGTCACTTGAAGGATAATTTAAGAATCCATCGTGGACTCTCGGAACAACATTTTAAGGACTTTGTAAAGTGGTATCTTTTCCTGAACAGCAATGATGGAATTATTAAGAAACGCAAATGACCAGAATCGTACAATTCTGGTCATTTGATCCAATACGACACCAACCACTTTTGGCATCATTACCATAACGAAAAACCCGATACGGATTTCCGTATCGGGTTTTTCGTGTGTTCGGCAGACCGGCAGATCCGGGTCTGGCATTCGGCAGGGCTACTCGACCTTGAGGGCCCGTTCGATGGCCAGCAGCATGTAGCGGTAGTGGTTTTTCATGCGCTCCGAGGCACCGGTCCGGAGTGCCTGCCGGTAGCTTTGCTGCATCTTGAGCAGCAGCTCGTAGTGGTTGTAATCCGTCGATGGCTGGACCCGGAAGGCAATCGACCGCATGGGCCGCACCCCTTCGATCTCCTCCGGACTGCGCCCCGACAACGTGCGTTGCAGGTGCGATTCGCGGATAAGCCGGGCCTTGTCGAGCACCGGACCGAACTCCGGGGCGAATCCCGAAGCGGAGGCGGGTTCGGAAGCCGGATCGGGTGTCGCGGAGGCCGGGCCGGAGACCGGATCGGAAGCCGGATCGGCGAATGCCGCCACCCGTTTGCGGGTCTGCTCCAGCACTCCGGCCTTCCGGATGACGTCGATCAGCAGGCGCCGCTGCATGGCGAGGTTCGCCTCGGTGGATTCCCGTCCCGCGGTCACGTCCCGCAGGATATAGTCGTACAACTCCTGCATCGCTTCGCGCTGCGTGTAGGGATCCTCCGATTTCGAGGCGCTCAGGTCCAGTGTCGAGAGGCTCTTGAAGACCACCTCGCTGAGCATGTCCTGACAGTATTCGCCCAGTGACACCACCTCGATCACATCCTTGTTCAGCCGGTGGTTGTCGAGCCACGACATCTCCTCCAACTGTTCGAGCATGTAGCGCAGGGCCCGGCGCTGGCGTTCGCGCGGCACCGCGGCGTAGGTCGGAAGCATGTCGTTTTCGTACTTCTCGTTGAGGTAGATGCCCCCGAGGTTGGCCGAGACGCTTACGAACGAGTAGTAGAGCTGGTTCATCACGCTGGCCTGCACGAGCGAACGGAACGTATAGTCCTTGTCCTCCGTGCCGATCCACTCGTCGGCGTGCCGCATGACGTAGGCGTAGTTGGCAAACTCCCAGGCGGAGGCGCGGACCGGATCGTCGCCCAGGTTGTAGGGCATGGCCCGCGGATCGAGGGCCACGGCCACCGGAGTCGGCGTGTAAAGGTACATCGGGTCGCCGCGGTGGAGGGCGATCCGCCGGTCGAGTTCCGGGATCTCCGCCTCGGGGGTTGCGGCCCCTGCGACCGGGCGGTAGAGCCAGTCGACGACGTATTCATCATAAACGCCCGGGCGTTCCTGCATCAGCACTACGCCTCGCTCCTTGTCCCCGGGCTGCGCGACGAAGTTGTAGGGCAGGGCATCCATGATCGAGGCCGAGATGCCGTAACGTTGGGTGAACGACGGCGAGCGCAGCGAATCGGTCGGTATGGCCTGCGATCCGGCGTAGTTCACGGCCAGGCCCAGGCAGGCCCCCGTATGGCGGGCCACGTCGGCGGCCAGCGCCCGGGCGAAGAGCGCGGGCGAGAGTTTCACGCTTCGGGCTTCGGGTTCGGCGGCCCCCAGCTGCACGAAGAGATCGGTCCGGATCCGGGTTGCGACGTTGTGCGGGATGCAGATCGTAGCGCTCAGGATCTCTCCGCTGCGCGGGTCGACGCGCGTGCTGCTCGACAGGCTCTCGCCCATCGTGCAGGCGTACTTGATGCACGAGAATCGGATGTTGTTGGGATCGAACGACGGGTCATCCTTCGGATAGGGCCGCACCTGCACGACATCCCGGTACCCGATCTTCTCGAAGGCGGCATTCCAGCTCAGCACCCCCTTGCGGATGGCGTCGTACCATCCCGCAGGGAAGGTGTCGTCGACATAGAAGACGATCGGGCGGGCGGGGAGGGTGGGCTTCCCGGCGGCAAAGGCTTCGGGGTCGGCGGGCTGGAGGTTCCAGCGGCAGGCGTAGTAGACCTCCCGGGCCTGCTGTTCCCGGTCGCTGTATCGGGTGAAGGCGGCGGGAACCGTCCCGATGCGGGCGTCGCAGAGCCGCGGGCGCATCGTCTCGCGGGGCAGCAGCATCAGCGAACGCCGTGCCAGGGCCGTGAAGGGGGTGTCCTGCTGGACGAGATAGCCCCCGAAACGGGTCGTGAGCGTGAACGACAGACTGCTGAGCACCGAAACGTTGTCGGCAAAGGCCTCCACGCCGCTCAGCAGCGAACTCCCCGCGACGTATTTCACCGTTGTGGCGAGGAATCCCCCGAAACTGTTGATGCCGTAGGGGTCGTGGGGCCGCATGGCCGGGTCGCCGCTCACGAAGAACGACGTGGCTTCGAAGACCGACGAGCCGTCCGGGGCCTTGCACTTCACCGGGAACGAGGCGAGCAGCGGGGCGATGCTGCTCCGCCGCACGGCCCGCGCCATGAGCGAGTCGCCGTCGACGAGCAGGTCCGACCGCACGCGGCGCAGGCAGATGATCGAATCCTCGCGCGTGAAGGTCACGTGCAGCGGTACGCCGGGCTGCTGTCCGGCAAATCCCTCGCCGGGGTCGGAACTCTCCTCGATGGTCGTGCCCAGGAGCATTTCACGCCCGAGCAGCGAGTCGGGGAGCTCGATGTAGAGTTTGTTCCCTTCGAACATGTGCAGCGTCAGGAAGCCCCGGGCCGTGGTCACCCGTTTCTCCTTGAAGAGTTTTTCGTAGTCGGTGAGCGGTTTCGGCGCTTCGCTCTTCGCCTTTTCCGCACGTTTCCGGCCCCGGGCCTGCGCGCTTTGCGGGGCGAAGGCCAGGCTCCCGGCCAGAACCAGGCACAACAGTGCCGGAAGGATGCTTGTCAAACCTCTTTTCATGGCCATGGCACTCATTTCAGGGTCTTTTCGATGTTGTGCAGCAGCAGCGCGTAGTGCATCCGGGTCTGTTGCGAACCGCTGTTCACACGGCTCTTCAGCAGCCGCTGCACGCGCAGCAGGTTGGCGTAGTTCTCGGCTTCGAGCGACTGCTTGACCACGTAGAGGATCCGCGGCGGGTTGTAGCCCGAAACCGGCCCGGGATCGGCAGCCGCGTGGCGGTGCGCCGTGCACGGTGCGCCGTAGCAGAGGTTGTCGCCCAGGGCGTGGTATTCGCGCAGGCACGCCGGAACGGCGATCGTGTAGGGATCGAACCCGATCTCATCTCCGGTCTCCCCGGCAAAACGCTTCGCCGGAACGGCTCCCGTGCCGGCATATTTCAGCCCGGCGGCCTTGCAGATCGTCAGCAGGTATTCGCGCTGGATCATCATCTGCTCGTCGGTGAGGTTGCGGCCCTGGAGGGTGGGTTTCCAGACGTAGTCGTAGATATCCTTCATGCAGGCCTCGACGCTGTAGGGGTCGTCGGACAGCTGTGCGGAGTTTTCGACCTTCGCGGCGCTCATCACCACGGCCCGGATGATGGCCACCTGCATGTAGGTCTTGGGCGACCCCATCAGCTGGATGTTGCGCATCAACCCCTCGTTGTCCAGCCAGTCGAGGTCGTCGAGCTGTCCGAGCAGGAACTGAAGCGCCTCGCGTTGCCGCTCCTTCGGGACGCTGCGGTAGGCCTCCACCGGGTCGCCCACGTGCTTCTCGTTGAGGTAGATGCCGCCGACGTTGGCGAAGACGTGGCCGATATAGCGGATATACTGGCTGATGATGCCCTTGTAGATGTCGGTACGGTAGGAGTAGTCGCGGTCCTCACCCTCGACCCACTCGTTCAGGTGTGTGAGGATGTATTTCAGGTTGGCGATTCCGTACTTCGAGGCCTTCACGGCATCGTCGCCCAGGTCTTCGCTCTGCGACCGCGGGTCGAGGACCGCCCCCTGCTGTTTGCCGTAGCGAAGGACCGGGTCGGCCGCCGCCTCGGTGATCCACTGCGAGGTGATCTTGTAGACCTCCTCGGGCGACGAGGCGTCGTAGACCGGCGTGTAGAGCCACTTTACGGCATAGTAGTCGTAGGTCCCGAAGCGCGGCGGGGTCATCTTCACGCCCCGTTCCAGGTCGCCGGGCTGCGCCACGTAGTTGAAGCGCGCGTAGTCCATGATCGACGTCGTGGTGCCGTGCTGCTGCGTGAAGGTCGGCGAGCGCAGCGAGTCCACCGGAATAACGGCCGAGGCGCTCATGTTGTGCATGAAGCCCAGGCAGTGGCCGACCTCGTGTGTCACGACGTAGCGCAGCGCGTCGTCGAGCACCTCCCTGGGGAGCTTCACGCTCCGCACCGTCGTGTCGGCCTGCGCCGTCTGGATGAAGCGCCAGTTGTTCACCAGCTTGACAATGTCGTGGAAGACGTAGACCGAGGCGTTGACGATCTCACCGCTCCGCGGATCGACCCACGAGGGCCCCATGGCGTTCGAAATGCCGATCGGGGCGTAGCGGATACACGAATACTTGATGTTGTCGGGATCGAACTCCGGGTCGTCCTTCGGGTATTCGCGGGCTTCGACGGCCCCCTCGAATCCGATGCGTTCGAAGGGCTCGTTCCACTGCCGCACGGCCTCGAAGATCGGCTGCCGCCAGCTCTCCGGAAAGTCCGGGTCAATGTAGAAGACGATGGGCTTCTTGGGTTTGACCCGTTCGCCCCGGCGGTAGGCCTCCACGTCCGAGGGCTCCACCCGCCAGCGGTTCGCATAGCAGAGCAGGCGTGCCTGCTGTTCGCGCTCGCTGAAGAGGATCTTCCCGGTCGGGAAGACCGACATGCGGCTGTCGACGAAGCGCGGCTCGTAGGGCTCCTCGGGCAGCAGCACCAGCGAGCGCGTCATCACGGCCGTGAAGGGTACGTCACTGGCAATCACGCTGCTCCCGGCCTTGAGCGTGTAGGTGTAGCTCAGGTGGCTGCGAACCACGATGTTGTCGGCAAAGGCCCGGATCTCCCCGAGGAACGACCGGTCCGACTGGTAATTCGACGTGCGGGTCACCTGCCCGTAGCGGAGGTTTTCGCCGTAGGGGTCGAAGGGCGTGAGGGCCTTGTTGTCGCTCAGGAAGAGGTCCGTGGCGTTGAAGACCACGGCACAGCTGTCGGGGCTCCAGGCCGCGATGTCATACGACTTGAGGATCGCACCGATGCCGTTGGCCTCCAGCGAGCGGGCGATGTTCGGGCTCGCCGCGTCGGTCACATTGTCGCGCACCATCTTGCGGATCTGCACCTTGTCGCCCGTCTTCGTGAAACGAACCCACAGCGGTTCGGTGGGTTTCGATCCGATGACGGCGTCGCCGTTGTCCGAAATCTCGCTGACGGTCGATCCCAGGAGCATGTCCCGCCCGAGCAGCGCGAGCGGGAATTCGAAATAGAGTTTGCCCTTGACCTTGTGCAGACGGATCATGCCGTCGGCCACGTCGTGCTTCTCCTTGAAGAGCTTCTCATACTCGGTGGGTTTGGGTTTCGCGGCCGTCTGTTCGGTTTTGGCCTTTTTCTTTCTCTTCTTCGCGGCGGCCGAAGCCGGGGTGGCTCCTCCGAGCACCCCGGCCGTCAGACCGCAACACAACAACAATAAGACGGTTTTTCGCAACATATCGCGTGATTAAACGGTTAGAATCCGAAATAGCAGTAGGGATTTTTCGCTACGTAGAAATCCATGTCCACGACCTTGCCCAGTCCGGAGAACGTGGCGATTTCGGGCGTGCTGCCCGCCGTGACGGCCTCCTCCGAGATGTCCAGCAGCACGAGCTGCCCCGACTCGGTGCCGAGCAGCATCCGGTCCTTGTAGACCGTCTTGGCAAAAGCTGCGAACGTCGACGGGACATCGACCACTCCCGGACGCAGGGCCGTGATCTGTCCCGGAGCCGTGTAGACTGCCGTGGCGGTACCGGCCACCAGATCGTAAGCATAGAGCGTGTTGTTGTCGGTTCCGGCCGTGAAGAAGAGCACCTCGTTGCCGCCGATGCACACCTCGAAGAGGCTTTCTTCGCCGAAGCCTTCGACCTCGGGCAGCGCCCGGAACCAGTTCAGCGCGATGGCCACCGACGTCTCGCTGTTCATCTTGTAGTCGAACGACAGCAGGTAGTATTTTCCGCCTGTTTGGTTCTTGAGCAGCAGGATGTTGGTCGAAGTGGTCGCTACTCCGACCGTGGCGTAGGTCACCCGGGCGCCCATCGCCTCGACCGTGTAGTCGCCCAAATCGGCGACATCCGGGAACGTCAGACCCGATTCGGAGTCCGTATCGCCGGGCTGCACGGATGCCGATTCGGGGATCCGCACGGCGCGGAACGTTCCGAACTCGCTGGCGATGTTGCCCTTGACGTTGAAGCCGTAGACGCTCAGCAGCCGGTTGTTCTGCCGGTCGTAGAGCAGGGCGAAGGGGATGTGTCCGTAGGATTTGTTGGTGAAGTGGTCGAATCCGTTCATGAGCGTGATCTCCATGCCGCCGTCGAAGTAGACCGGCGTGGTGCCGTACTTGCCCGAATGCGCCACGGGATAGTCGTTGTAGAAGCTGAAGTCGCGCTGGTAGACCTTGCCGTCCTCCGAAAGCAGGATCGAACCGCCGTCACGCTGGAACCCGTCCACCGGCACGAATCCTTCGGGAGCCGCACCGCCGATGAACTCCGTATTGATGTCGATGACCTTCGTGATCGTGGCCTGGTCGATGCTGACGCTGCCGCTGCCCTGGAGCACCTCCCATTCGTAGGTCGGTGTCTGTCCGTCGTAGGACACGAGGCGGATCTTGCGCGGATCGGAGCCTAACGGTTCGCCGTTCACGTCGCCGTAGACGTCGCGCACGAGTTCCCCGGGGGTCGTGGCGTCGAGCAGGTTGACGTAGCTCAGCAGCGACTGCCCGCCGTCGTCCGAGAGGATGAACCACCCTTCGGCAAACGACGAGGTGATGACCAGCGTGAAGATCGTGCTGTAACGGATGCCGTGCCCGGTGTCGATCACCGTGAACGAGCCCGCGTGGCGCCCGACGCGCAGCGGGTCGATCTCCAGGATCCGCTCCTCGGAGACAACCTCTCCGTCGATGCTCCACTCGTAGGCCAGATCGCTCTCCGAAACCCGTTCGTGGAGGATCTCGTAGCCGGGTTCGATGACGATCTGCTCGTCGTAGGACCACGTCAGGCGCACGTTCTGCATCGTGTCCATGCGGTAGACGAGGATGTCGTCACCCGTCGTGGTGTAGTCGTAATTGCCCTTGTCCTCGTAGCAGGCCGTGGCCAGGAAGGCGCCTGCGAGGAGTGCTGTCAGAAGTTTGACGTATCTTTTCATGTGCTGCATTCGAATTAAGCGTTGATATTGATTCCGTCGAGCATCGAACTGCCGTCTTCTTCGCGGATTTCGTTGCCCTTGTCGCGCTGCTCGCGCAGGTAGTAGACGAACTCGCGGCACAGCGCCGAAATTTCGCTGTTGTCCATCTCCGAGAGGTCGCTCACGCCCGTTGCCTTGATGAACTCCTCGTACTTCTTGTTGGAGTAGGTCCCCAGGAAGGCGTCGGCGAAATCCTGATTCCACCAGTCGGGCTGGGAGATGATGTTCGATACGCGGATGATGCGCAGGCAGTTGGTCGTGGGGCCCGGGAGGAAGTCCCCGCCCTCGACGATGCGCACGGCGATGTCGACCTCCTTCTCGTCCATGACCGCCGTGCGGTGGACCGTAACGTAGGTCTCGCCGGTGAACATCCCGGCCTGGATCACCGGATTCGGGTCCAGATCGTAGGCTTCGGAGGGTGCCGTGGTCTTCTCGGGGTCGATCTCCAGCCGGAAGCCCATCGTCCGGTCGGTCGTGCGGGTTACGGTCTCCACGGCCAGTCGGATCGTGCGCGTATCCTCCCCCGGGGTGGTCTTGAACGAGAAGCGCACGATCTCGTCGGATTTCTCCGTGAAGTAGACGTAGTGGTCGTCGCCGTAGGTCGGGAGGCCCTGTTCGGAGCAGCCTCCGGCGCCGAGCAGCGCTGCGGTGAATGCAAATATGATCGTTTTTTTCATGGGTACGTATTAGTTTAGGTTCGTTTCGCTGTCGGGAATGTCGAAGACGTATTTGCCTTCCATCTGAATGGTTTGCGTGGTGCTGACCAGGGTCGGACTGTTCAGACGCTTCAGGAAAAAGAAGTACTGCCCTTCGCCGATGTTCTCCTTCCACATTTCGAGATCGAGTTTTTCCATGAATTCCGTGTAGTTCGAAGCTGAGACCGTCTTGCGGCCCGAGCAGCGCACCTTGTGTACGAGATTCAGGTCCGAGACTGCGGCGCTGATGTCGCCGTCACCCTGGCCGCTCGCTCCGCGGGCCTTGCATTCGGCCATGATCAGAATGACCTCCGACATGCGAAGGACCGGAATCAGAGCCCCCTGGGTATCCTCCTGGTCGTAGTCCGATCCCGTGGAGCTGGTGTACTTCACGTATTTGCACGACGCGTAGAGATCTTCCTGCTGCTCCTCGTCGGGCTGGTTGATCGTGTACATGTAGCGTGTGTCGTAGCTCGTCTCTCCCGAGAAGCGGCCTTTCGGCTGGCGCAGGGCGAGGATGAAGTTCGACGTCGAACCCAGGCTCGAAAGCATCACGTCGTTGTAGTTCTTCTTCAGATACTGGTCGTAGGCCGCAAAGATGATGTCGTCGTAGAGCTTCACCGCACCGGTAATGGCCTGGGCCTGGGTCTTGGTCGTGATCGGGAACCACTCCGAGCAGGTCTCATAGACCTCGGTGGCCGTCTCCAGCGCCTTCTCATAGTCGCAGGCGTACAGGTAGACCCGGGCCAGCAGCGCCTTGACGGCCCAGTAGTGGAGCCGGGTGCCGCGGTAGCCGAAGAACAGACCGCGCGAATCGTTCGAGATGAAACGCGTCGAGGCGCTTTTCAGGGCATCGAGGTTCCGGTCGTTGATCTCCAGCAGCGGAAGTGCAGCCTCCAGATCGGCGACGATCTTCTCCAGGACCTCTTCGGTGGTGTAGCGCGTCGGGACCCGGTCGGGATAGCTCGTCGAGTAGGGGATGGCCTTCGCGGTGCGGTCGACGACCGGCGCCGCGGCGAAGAGCCGCAACACCTCGAAGTGCATCAGCGCACGGGCCGCCAGCGCCTCGCCGTAGATCATCTCCCGCTCGCCGCTTTCGGAGTAGGGGAAGATTTCGGGATCGGCCTCGGAGACGTGCGCGATCAGCGCATTGCAGTTGGCGATGGTGTTGTAGGCCGTCTGCCAGATGTTTTCCAGGTAGTCGAGGACCTCCTTGTTCTCGTAGTCGAGCTTCTCGGTGTAGGTGTAGAGCTGCGAGGTGCTCATCGATCCGAAGTCGTAGTATTGGGCCAGGGCGCTCGTGAAACCCCAGGAGAGTTCGCGACCGTAGAGCGGCGCGGAGGACAT
Organism: uncultured Alistipes sp.; assembly: GCF_963931675.1. NCBI lineage: Bacteria > Pseudomonadati > Bacteroidota > Bacteroidia > Bacteroidales > Rikenellaceae > Alistipes > uncultured Alistipes sp. The sequence continues at coordinate 2,588,500 of NZ_OZ007039.1, forward strand.
CTGCTGGTAGATGCCGTTCAGGGCCGAACGGTATCCGGAGTAGTCGCTGAAGAGGTTCTCCTCGGTGGTCATGCCCTGCGGCATGATGTCGAGCCACTTGCTGCACGAGGCCGAGAGCAGCAGGGCCGAACCGGAAAGAAGTATGTTGATGATTGTTTTCATGCGGAAACGGATTTAGAAGGTGAGATTGAGCGTGAAGTTGATCGTGCGCGAGTAGGGGTAGTCCAGACCGCGCTCCTGGAGGACGGTGCTGTAGTAACCCAGGTCCTCGATGTTGGCCGTCAGGCGCAACATGCCCAGTCCCCAGCGCTTCACGAGCTTCGAGGGGAAGTCGTAGCTGATCGACAGCGAGTTGAACTGCAGGGTATTGTAGTCCTGGATGAAGCGCGACGTGGGACGTGTCACCAGCGTGCGATCCTTGATGTCCTTCAGCGGGGCGACATCGCCGGGGTTGATCCAGCGGTCGGTCGAGACGCGGCGGTCGACGTTGTAGCGTTCGAGGTTGGCGTTTTCGACCTGGTTGACCAGCGTGGAGTTGTAGCGCTGTCCGCCGAATTCGTAGAGGAACGTGGCGAAGAGCGAGATGTTCTTCCAGCGGGCGTTCAGTCCGAAGGAGCCCTGGGCCCACGGCTCCGTGTTGCCGATCTCGACCTGGTCGGCGGCATTCCACTCGTAGGTGATCGTGCCGTCGGGGCGCAGGTAGACCTCCTTGCCGTTGGCGGGGTTGATGCCCAGCGACTTCATGCCGTAGATCGCATAGATCGAGCCTCCCTCGACATACTGCGTGTAGGTCTGGGCGTACTTGCTCTGCGTGGAGTTGTCGTCGTAATCCTCATACTGCTTCTGCACCAGTTCGTTGTAGGCCCGCAGTGCGTCGTTGATCTTGACGATCTTGTTCTTGTTGTGGGCCATGTTCCCGAAAATGGTCATCTCCAGATTCTTCGTGCGGTAGAAGTTGTAACGCAGGTCGAGTTCGAAACCGCGGTTGCTCACCTCGCCGAGATTGTCCTTGTAGCTCGTGAATCCCGACGACGAGGGGATCGTCACGTCGGTGATCTGGTCGATGGTCTTCTTGTCGTAGTAGCTGGCCTTGAATAAGAGGCGGTCCTTGAAGAATCCGAGTTCGAGACCGATATCGGCGATGCGGGTCTTCTCCCAGCCGAGGTTGGGGTTACCCATGTAGTAGAGGATGTGCCCGGCGCCGGTCGAGTACCAGTCCGACGTCGAGGAGGTGGTGTAGGTCGAGCGGGCCGAGTAGGCGGCGTATCCGACCTTTCCGACCGTACCGATCGTGCCGCGGATCTTCAGGCGGCTCAGCCAGGGGTGTTCGCGCAGGAACTTGTAGTTGTGGATGTTGATACCGGCGCCCACGGCCCAGAAGGGAGCCACGCGGTTGTCGGACCCGAACTCCGACGAGCCGTCCATACGCACCGAAAGGTCCAACAGGTAGATGTCGTCATAGGTGTAGTTGCCCGAGAGGAACATACCCACCAGCCGGGTCTTGTTCTTCGATTCCGAGGGTTTCCCGTCGACCTGGGCGGCGTCGTTGGGCGAGTTGAGGGCGCCGGTCGAGAAACCGATGTACTTGATGTTGTTGACCGTGTAGCTGTTCTCCACGGCGTTTCCGCCGAGCGAGAAGTTCAGGAAGTGCTTGTTGAAGTTGCGGTTGTACATGAACAGCAGGTTCGCGTCGTAGGAGAAGGTGTCCGAACCGTTGACCGAGAGCGACCCGAGCTCCTGGGGCGTGGCGAAGGCGCTGTTCGACGACGAGAGCGGGTCGACGAAGACGCGCGACTCGTAGTTGCGCTGGCTGAGCGTGATCCACGCCTTGGCCGTGAAGTGCGGCGTGGCGTAGAAGTTGACGGCGAAATTGTCCTGCAGGGTGCGGTAGTTGCTGCGGTTGAAGTTGTTGAGGTATTCGCGCTCGTAGAGCGGGTTGAGCGTCGAGTAGCCGAAGCGCAGGTTCTGGAGGTACTTGCCCGTGGTTTCATCGATCGGGACGTTGTAGGGCAGCATGTGCGAGAACTGCGAGAAGCTGTAGGGCGAATCGCTCGAATTGTTCGCGTCGTACGAGGCGCGGTTCATGATCTGGAACTTCCCGATACGGTAGTCGAGGAAGAGCCCGGCGCCGTAGGTGTCGCGCTTCGAGTCGCGCATGACGCCCTTGTTTCCGGCGTACTTGAGCTCGATTCCCCAGCGCACGTCGTTCTCACCGCCGTCGATGTAGATGCTGTGCTGGTGGTTGAGGGCCGTGCGGAGGTTCTTCGAGAGCCAGTAGGTATCCACTCCGCGGTTCACCTCGTTGAGCTTCTGGTAATAGGTCTGGTTGGTGGTGTAGGTGTTCTCGGTGACGTCCGAGGCATCGAAGGCGTAGAGCCCGGCATCGAGCTCGGCCTGGAGTTTCTCGCGGGCGTTCATCAGGTTGTAGGCCGACAGGTCGGGGATCTCGACGCTTCCCGTGAGGTTGTACGAGACGCGGAGCTTCCCGGCCTCCGGGGCGCGCGATTCGATCACCACCACGCCGTTCGCGGCGCGCGAACCGTAGAGGACCGTTGCGGCGGCATCCTTGAGCAGCGTGATCGAGTGCACGCGCATGGGGTCCATGTCGTAGATCTTCTCGACGTCGACCTCGAAACCGTCGAGGATGAAGATCGGCAGGTTCGAGTTGTTCGTGAGGTTCTGGCGCGAGATGTCGGCCGAGTTGTTCAGTTCGGTGGTGATGCTGTTCTGGCCGCGGATGTAGAATTCGGGCAGCGAGTTGGGGTCCGAACCCATGGAGATGTTCTCGGCGATGCGGAACGAGGGGTCGAAGACCTGGATGGCATCGATCATGTGCTTGGGCGATACCTCGACGATCTGCTCGCGGCTGATGCGCGTGGTGTTACCCGTGAAGCTCTCCTTGCGCACCTGGGCGTAGCCCGTGACCACCACGTCGTCGATGCTCTCCACCTTGTCGAGCAGCTGGACGTCGAGTTCCGTCTGGTTGTTGTAGGCCACTTCGCGGCTCTCCATGCCGAGGAAGCTCACCGCGATGACGACATGCTGCCGTTTCGGGAAGCGCAGCGTGTAGCGTCCGTCGGCATCGGTCGTCGTCCCGACGGTCGTCCCCTTGACCAGCACCATGGCACCCGGAATCGGGGCCTTGGTTGCGCGGTTGGTGACGCGCCCGGTGAGCGTAACCCGTTGGGGGGGGGAATTCAAGGGCCGCTCGCCGAGCCGGATGACGATCGTATCCTCGCTGATCGAGAAGTCGAACCCCGAGCCTTTGAGCACCTCGCGGAGAATCTCCTCGACGGGTGCCTGCTGGCGGTTTATCGTGATTCCGCGGACGGCCTTGATCTCGTTGCTGTTGTAGAGCAGCAGATACCCCGTCTGTTGTTTGATTTGCTGGAGAACGTCGTCGAGCGATGCGTTCGTCATGGCGATGGACATCCGTTTTTTCGGATGGTCCGCCTCCTGGGCGCTTGCTGTCCGGAACGTGAAGAGCGAGACGGCCGTCAGCAGCAGTACGGCGACTCCCAGGCCTCTTCGGCGAAGAGGTGTCGGTAAGGCAAGTTTCTTCATACGCAAATTATTTTATAACTGGAACATTGGGTTCTTGTCGGTTCATCCCCACCCATCGAACGCTCCCGCCGGGGGTCGGGATTTTCTTTCCACCCCCCCCCTCTTGGCGCTGATGTCGCGGGTAACTCCGCTTACAGGGCGGGGCGGGCCTTCGGCCGCGGTTTCCGCACTACGCGGATCGTACCGTCGTCCTGCTGGCTGAAAACCACGTCGTTGGTCAGGTTCATCAGGTCGGCGATGGTGTTGAGGGTCTCGTGTCGCTTGACCATTCCGGTGTAGAGCACGCCGTCGAGCGAGGGCGACGAGGTGTCGATGCGCACGTCGTACCAGCGTTCGAGTTTGCGGCAGATCGACCGCAGCGACTCTTCGTAGAAGACCAGCAGCCCGCGGCGCCACATCGTGCAGGCTTCGACGTTGACCTCCCTCACGTCGAGGAATCCCGAGACCTTCTCCACACCGGCCTGTTGCCCGGGGGTGAGCACGACCTGCGATCCGTTGGCCTCCACGCGCAGCGATCCGGTGACCAGGGTGGTCTCCACCCGGGGTTCGTCGTCGTAGGCCATGACGTTGAACGAGGTGCCGAGGACGGTCATCTCCGTTCCGGCCGCCGTGACGACGAAGGGATGCCGGGCGTCGCGGGCCACCTCGAAGAAGACCTCGCCGCAGACCGTGACACGGCGTTCCCGGCCGAAATGCAGCGGATAGGTGATGCTCGATCCGGCGTTGATCCAGGCCCGGGTTCCGTCGCTGAGGGTCAGCGTGTACTCCCCGCCCTGGGGGACGCGGACCGTATTGAACAGTTCCGTCGGGTCGGTTTTGTCGGGTCCGGCGTTTTTCCTGGTTTCGGCGGCTTCGGGGGCGCGGTAGGCGATGCGGTCGCCGTCGATTTCGATGCGCATGTTCCGTTCGCGGAGTTCGGTACGGAGCGTGTCCGACAGTGCGACGACCTCGCCGGAGGAGAGTTCCAGCACGGCGCGGCGGGTGCCGGGTTCGACGGTCGTGGGCAGGTGGTTGCGGTTGGAGTCCAGGCGCTCCCGGGCCTCGTAGAGCAGGGCGCCGCTGACGAACACCCCGACGAGCAGCAGGACGGCGGCACATGCACGCAGCGTGCGGAAGAGGCGCTTGCGGCGCATGTAGCGGCGGTCCTCCTCGCAGATGGCCTGCCAGACGCGCTCCTTGTCGTAGCGGTACATCCGCGAGAGTTCGCTCCCGAGGTCCGAGTTGCCGTCGATCAGGTCGAGGATCTGGCGGTTCTCTTCAGACTCGCGGCTCCACGCTTCGAGTTCCTGCATCCCTTCGGGCGAGATCCGTCCGGAGATGTAGTCGTGCAGCAGTCGGTCGATAGGGGTGTTTTCCATGCGTTCGGGCCTTTGCTTATACAGACCCGGTTCGGGGGAAAACTCCTTACAGTTTTTCGGAAAAAAATGCGTCGAAAAATCGCATTCAGAAGATGAACAGGGCCATGAATTTCCGCAAAGCCTTGATCGAGCGGTACATGTGCGTCTTGATGGTTGCCAGCGAAACGCCCAGTTCGGAGGCGGCGTCGGCATAGGAGTAGTTGTTCAGGCAGATCAGCTTGACGACCTTGCGCGACTGTTCCGAGAGGCGTTCGATGGCCTGATAGAGCCGGTGGAGACGGTTTGCGCGTTCGACGTCGTCGCGGCTGAGGTCGAAATTCACCTCGTCGGCGATCACTTCCTTTCCGTTGAGTTCCTCCCAGCGGCGCAGGCGGTGGGTCGAGGCGTAGTCCAGGGCGGCGTTGCGCACGCAGCGGTAGAGGTACTTGGTCGGGGAGTCGATTTTCGAGAGGTCGACGCGGGCCAGCTTGACGAAGACGTCCTGCACGATATCCTCGGCTGCGGACTTCGAGTGCACGATCTCCTCGGCCAAGTAGGCGGCACTGCGGAAGTGTGCATTGAAGAGCTCTTCTAAGGTCGGGGAGATCATGGTACGTTGCTGTTTGTCTGCAAATGTAAAAATAAAAAATTAAAATAATACCTTCTTCCGGTGTTTTTTTGTGCATTTTGGCTCCGGACTGAAGCGACTTGTCTTCTATTTTGCTGTTTTACAGCGTGTTGATGTGTCCATTTTGATCGGGATACCGGCTGGTAAATTATAAGCGGCCCTTCGGAAAGGGCCGCTTAAGGAGATTTTTTTCGATTTTTAGACGCCGTTTTTGGCGGTTTCGAATTCTTTTGTGCGAATTTTGATTTTGAATTGTAACTTTTTGACGGCAAAAATCGCCTGTTTGTAACACACCCCCCCCCGAACCTCAATGGGTGGCCAGATACCAGGCCGTCTGCTGACAACCCGGAGCCTTGGAGTTCTGCGAGGGCTCGCTCACTGTGACCCCCGTGTAGAAGTGCACGGGGTTGAGCCGATGGTTGTAGGCCGAGTAGAACTGCTCCGTGCTGAGGCGGCACGAACTCGGAAATGCCCGCTCCAACTGTTCGTTGAAGGCGTCGATCAGCCCCTGGTCGCCGCAACTCATCTCGACGTAGTGCCCCAGATCGAAGAAGAGGTGGTTGTTGAATCCTTCGTAGGACTGGAGCGCATTCAGGTCGAAGTCGGCTTGCGTGCCCTGCTTCACGGCCCGCATCGCCGTGGCCAACCCCTCCAGCTCCGACATCACGGCCAGTGAGATGCACCCCGACTGTTCGTTGTCGGAGATCGTATCCCAGTCGTATTCGTAAAACTCCCAGAACTCCCGGCACGCCGCTTCGAGGGCCGTACGGGCCGTTTCGTCGGCGAACAGGTGCGGGATGATCCGGTCGTAGGGGAATCCGGCGGCCATGATCTCGCAGGGCGATGCCACGACGTAGTCCACCGCGTTGCACAGGTCGTAGAGCGTCTCGATGTTGGCCATGAAGCAGGCGTCGAAGATCAGGTAGTCGAAACGCACGCGCTGTCCGGTGATGACCTCGGCCAGTTCCTGAATCTCCAGTTCGTGCCCGGAGTCCCCGAACGAACGGGTCGGCAAAGCTCCCGGGGCCGGGATCCAAAGATCCTCCGGCTGCCGGTCGGGATCGGCCGAGTTCATGGAGAGGCTTCCGCTCGTGCGGGACACCCAGGCCTTGCCGTGGCAGCCGATGATGAGCCCGTACTGCCGGGCGGGCGCCTCCGCCACGGCATCGGAGAGCAGCGCGGCAACATCTGCCGGACTCTCCGCCGCGAAGGAGTCGTACTCCTTCACGGTCCGGGTTTCACACTGCCGGGATTGCGTGTCGTAGTAGATCTCCTGCAGGACCGCCGTCCGCGAATTGTCCGGCTGCCAGCAGACCAGCATCCGTCCGTTGCCCGGGACGGTGGCGTTGACGGCCCGGGCAATGCCGTCGAGGTTCTGCCGGTAGAAGTAGTCCAGGTCGCGTCCCGGCATGTAGAGCACCACGCAGCGGTCGGCCATTGCGGGCGGGTTGTACCCCGACTCCTTCTCCTGCTTGGAGCAGGCGGCCGGGAGCGCTGCCGCCAGGAGCAGCAGCCACAGCCCCGCAGTCCGGACTATTTGTAGGTACGCGGCTTTAAGTTGTTGAACTGCCATGTCCGGTCACGTTTGTAGGTATAGCCTTCGGGCTTGTTCCAGTAGACGCGCCCGAAATCGAAGTAGAATCCCTTGCGTTTCTTGCCGTCGACGACGTAGGGGACCAGCAGCGGCACGAATTCTACCGTCCGGCTGATGATGCGGGCCTTGCCGTAGGAGAGCTCCTCGGCGGCCAGTACGTCGAGCGCATGGTCGAACATCAGCACGTGGCGCGGGGTCTTCTCCGTGAATCCGTCGCCCGAGTCGATGATCGTGCGCAGGATGCCGTTCATGCGGTCGGCATAGGCCTTTTCGCGCACCTTGTCGCCCAGGGCCCCGTAGGCGAACGACATCAGGTTGAGCACCTTCGGACTGAAGGGATCGCGGGCCAGGGCGTCGGTTCCGAACGAGATGAGCGATTCGAGCGTTGCCACGTCCGGACGGTCGGGGTCGAGCCCTGCGGCGAGCAGCAGCATCTTGTCCAGGTCGGGGTTCGTGGCCAGGGGTTTGTACTCGTCGCGGTAGGCGAAGCCGTAATAGAGGTAGTGGTACTCCTCGTCGGTGAGCGTGTCGCCGGCGTTGTAGCGCATCATCAGCGCCGGGTAGTAGAACGGGGATTCGGCGTCGAGCGTCCGGTCGAGGATCATCTCTTCGTCGGGGACCCGGGCGGCGGCCAGCGCCGGGAGGAGCATCACAAGCAACAGCAGTCGTTTCATTGACGGTCGTTTTCCGATACAAACGCAAAATCAGCGCAAATCGTATCTTTCGATCAGACTTTTGAATCGTTCGCGCAGGCGCTGCGATCCGGCCACGAGCGGCAGCCGCACCGTGTCGCCGATGCGTCCCATGACCGAGAGGGCACACTTCACGCCCACGGGATTGCCCTCGGCGAAGAGCGCCTTCACGGCGTCGTCCAGCGCTTCGTACTCGCGGTCGGCGGCCTCGAAATCGCCCCGTTTGGCGTGGTTGATGCAACTCATGAAGCGCTCGGGGAAGGCGTTCGCCGCCACGGAGATCACGCCGTCGCCGCCGCGCCGCATCAGCTCGATGGTGATGCCGTCGTCGCCCGAGAGGACGAGGAAACCTTCGGGGCGGTTGTCCAGGATCTGCTGCATCTGCTCGATGTTGCCCGAAGCCTCCTTCACGCCGATGACGTTCTTCAGTTCGCGGGCGCAGCGCAGCGTGGTTTCGGCCGTCATGTTGACGCCCGTGCGGCCGGGGATGTTGTAGAGGATCACCGGCAGGGGCGAGTGTTCCGAGACGGTGCGGAAGTGCTGGAAGAGCCCCTCCTGCGAGGGCTTGTTATAGTAAGGTGTCACGCTCAGGATGGCGTCGGCGCCCCGCAGGTCGAATTCGCGCAGCTGGTCCAGGACCTCCGACGTGGAGTTTCCGCCGCAGCCCATCACCAGCGGCACGCGCCCGGCGATCTGGTTGGTGATGAACATGGCGATGACGGCCCGTTCGGGCATGTAGAGCGTGGGGGTCTCGGCCGTGGTGCCCAGGGCCACGATGTAGTCCACACCGCCCTCGATTACATAGTCGACCATCCGGGCCAGGGCTTCGTAATCGACTCTTCCGTCCGGAGTAAAGGGGGTGATCATGGCGGCGCCTACGCCGGCGAGTTTGTGTTGTAGCATGGTATTTTTCCGTATTAGATTCGTATTTTCTGGTTTGTTGGAAAGATCTCGGGAGCGGGGCTGCCGGGCCCTTCAGAAGAGCTCGCCCTGACGGGGCTCCGGCGTGTCGTTTCCGGGCTGCGGGGTTTCGGTCCGCGGGGCCGCTCCTTCATCTGCCGCCGCATCCGCCGGGATCCCTGCTTCCGCCGGCTCTGCCGCCTCTGCCGCCTTCGCCCAAGTGCTTGTTTCGACCGCTTTTGCCGCATCCTCCGGAGCGCCGCCGTCGATCATCCGTATGAACTCCTCCTCGGAGAGGATCCGGATGCCTAATTTTTCGGCCTTCTTGAGTTTTGCGGGGCCCATGTTCTCCCCGGCCACGATGTAGTCCACATTGCCCGAAACGGCCGCGAGGTTCTTCCCGCCGTGCGCCTCGATCAGGGCCTTCATCTCGTCGCGGCTGCGCGTGAAGCGCCCCGAAACCACGAAACTCTTCCCGGCGAGGCTCTCCGAAGCCAGTTCGCGGGCCGCGGCCTCGAACTGCAGTCCGGCAGCCCGCAGGCGGCGGATGATGTCGAGGTTGGTCCCGTCGGCGAAATACTCGATGATGGCGTCGGCGATGCGTTCGCCCACCTCGTCGGCCTCGACCAGCTCCTCGCGCGAGGCCGCCATCACGGCGTCGAGCGTGCGGAAGTGCTCGGCGAGGTATTTCGCCGTGGTCTCGCCCACGAAGCGGATGCCCAGTCCGAACAACACGCGCGCGAAGGGCACCTCCTTCGATCGTTCGATCGAACGGATGATGTTCTCGGCCGACTTCTCGCCCAGCCGCGGCAGTGGCGAGAGCTGTTCGGCCCGGAGGTCGTAGAGATCGGCGACGGTGCGCACCAGGGCGTTGTCGTAGAGCAGTTCGACGGTCTCCTCGCCCAACCCCTCGATGTCGAGGGCCTTGCGGCGGATGAAGTGGATGATGCGCCCGATGATCTGGGGCCGGCAGCCGCTCTGGTTCGGGCAGTAGTGTTTGGCCTCGCCCTCGTAGCGCACCAGCGCGGTGCCGCATTCGGGACAGTGCGTAATGTATTCGAACGGGCGGCTGTCGGCCGGACGCTGCGAGAGTTCGACGCCCGTAATCTTCGGGATGATCTCACCTCCCTTTTCGACATAAACCATGTCGCCGGGGCGGATGTCCAGCAGGGCCATCTGTTCGGCGTTGTGGAGCGTGGCGCGCCGCACGGTGGTCCCGGCCAGCAGCACCGGTTCGAGGTTGGCCACGGGGGTGATGGCCCCGGTGCGTCCGACCTGGAAAGAGATGCTGTCGATACGCGTGAGCGCCTGTTCGGCCTTGAATTTGTAGGCTACGGCCCATTTCGGGGCCTTGGCCGTGAATCCCAGCTGGCGCCGCACGGCGAAGTCGTTGACCTTGATCACCACGCCGTCGGTCGGGAAGGGGAGTTCGTGGCGCGCCGTATCCCAGTAGCGGATGAAGTCGTCGATCTGTGCGGCGTTGTGGCAGATGCGCATCCGGTCGGAGACCTTGAAGCCCCACGCGCGGGCCTTCTGCAGGCTCTCCCAGTGGTTCGTGAAGGGGAGATTGTCGCCCGCCAGCTGGTAGAGCGTGCAGTCCAGGCCGCGGCGCGCCACGACGGCCGAGGACTGCTGCTTGAGCGTTCCGGCCGCGGCGTTGCGCGGATTGGCGAAGAGCGCCTCGCCGTTGGCCTCGCGTTCGGCGTTGAGGCGGTCGAACGAGGCGTAGGGCATGAGGATCTCGCCCCTGATCTCGAAATAGTCGGGCCAGCCGTCGCCCTGCAGCCGCAGCGGCACGCTGCGCACGGTGCGCACGTTGGCCGTTACGTCGTCGCCCGCGAGGCCGTCGCCGCGCGTCACGGCCCGCAGCAGGCGCCCGTGCTCGTAGGTGAGCGAGATGGCCGTGCCGTCGAACTTGAGCTCACAGACGTAATCCGTTTCGCCGACTTCGCGTTCGATGCGGGCGATGAAGTCGTGGAGCTCCTCCAGGGAATAGGTGTTCCCGAGCGAGAGCATCGGATAGCGGTGCCGCACGGTTTCGAACTCTGCGGTCAGGTCGCTGCCCACGCGCACCGACGGCGAGTTGGGATCGGCGTATTCGGGGTGGGCGCGCTCCAGCTCCTGGAGTTCGCGCATCATCGTATCGAACTCGAAATCCGAAATTTCGGGTGCGTTTTCGACGTAGTATTTGTAGTTATGCAGTTCGAGCTGTCGGCGCAGCTCTTCGATGCGTTCGCGTATCATACCTTTGGAAATAGCGTGCGTAAAGTTACATATTTTGATGGGAACAGCGGGCAAAAACAAAAAAAATGCAAAAAAAAATTGCGGATGTGGTGCGATAATCAAATTTTGCGTATAATTGCAGAAAATTTCAAAGCACTACCATGGCTAAACAGAATATGGCGAAGAAACATATCGTAACGAGTTTTCACAACCTCACTCCGGAGATGCAGGAGGCCGTCAAGGAGAAATATCCGCTGGGGTTCACCGATTCGATGATTCGGGTGGACAAGCCCAACGGCGATTTTTTTTATGCCGTGCCGTATGACACGGACGAGGTAGCCTATATGATCAAGATCGACGTGAAGATCGACGATTCGGCGCAGGACGACGACAAGGATTACTACGACGACGACCTGAAGGGAGCCGACGATCTGCAGGGAGCCGACGACGATACCTCGGAGCTCTCCGAGTCGTCGGACGACGATGTGAATATCTGATCGCTTGCCGGATGGACCGTTCGGTTGCGGGAATGGTGTTTGCGCTCCTTGCCACGGCGTGCGGCCTGGCGGACGACCCGCAGGACGAGCGGAACAAATCCGTCTATCCCACCTTTTTTGACAAGACTTTCGAGGCCTACTGCATCGAGACGTTCGATCTGGACGGCGACGGGCGCATCTCGCGCTATGAAGCGCAGCGGGTGCGTGAGGTGTCGTGTCCGGGCCGCGGAATCGTCTCGCTGGCCGACCTGTGCGAATTTCCCAATCTGGAACGCCTCGACTGTTCGGGCAATGCGCTCTCGGAACTGGACCTGAGCCCCTGCACGCGCCTCATGCGGCTGGATTGCCACGGAAACGGCCTTGTGCGGCTCGATGTGGAGGGCCTGCGCGGCTTGACCGAGGCGGACTGCCGCGACAATGCCCTGCAGCAGCTCGACCTCACCTCGAACGGCTCGCTCGGAAAACTGGACCTCCGCCGCAACGACCTGCGGACGCTCGACGTCTCGGCCTGTGCGGCGACCCTGCAGGCCGACGTGCGCGAAAATCCCGGACTGGGAACAGTCTACTGCCGCGATACGCAGGGAATCTCCTTCGACGGCGGTACGGAGTTGCAATACCGATAAGCGGGCAGGCCGCGGGCCGCCTCCCGGACAGGCTGCGCCGAACGGAAAAAGACTTCCGTTGCGGCGCATTTTTTTTATAATTTGTTGAAAAGTCACCCGGCAGGGTGCCGCTTTTCCCGGATTATTTCGTACCTTTGGGAGCAAAAATGTCTTTTGTAACCCAAAAACAAAAACAGATCCGGATACAATGAAAAAAGTAGACGTCATCCTCGGCCTCCAGTGGGGCGATGAGGGCAAGGGTAAGGTCGTGGACGTGCTTACGCCCCGTTACGAGGTCGTGGCCCGTTTCCAGGGCGGTCCCAATGCCGGTCACACGCTGGAGTTCGGCGGGGAAAAATACGTGCTTCGTTCGATCCCCTCGGGTATTTTCCAGGGCGGGAAGACGAACATCATCGGAAACGGAGTCGTGCTGGATGCCGTGCTGTTCCGTGCCGAGGCCGAAGAGCTCGCACGCAGCGGGCATGATCTCACCCAGCAGCTCTGCATCTCGAAAAAGGCCCACCTGATCCTCCCCACGCACCGCATCCTCGACGCCGCCTACGAGGCCGCCAAGGGTAGTGCCAGGATCGGAACCACGGGAAAGGGCATCGGCCCCACCTATACCGACAAGGTCAGCCGAAACGGAATGCGTGTGGGCGACCTGTTGAGCCCCGACTTCGAGCAGATCTACGCCGCGGCCAAGGCCCGCCACGAGAAGATTCTCCGCAGCCTCGACTACGCATACGACATCACCGACCTCGAAGCCCAGTGGTTCGAAGCCGTGGAGTACCTCCGCCGCTTCCGGATCATCGACAGCGAGTATTTCGTCAACGACTGCCTGGCGCAGGACAAGTCGATCCTCGCCGAAGGGGCCCAGGGAACGCTGCTCGACGTCGATTTCGGGTCGTATCCTTTCGTCACGTCGTCGAATACCGTCTGCGCCGGGGTCTGCACCGGACTGGGTGTCGCCCCGAACCGCATCGGTGAGGTCTACGGCATCTTCAAGGCCTACTGCACGCGCGTGGGCAGCGGGCCGTTCCCCACGGAGCTCTTCGACGCCACGGGGGAGAAACTCTGTGACCTGGGACACGAATTCGGGGCCGTGACGGGCCGTCGCCGCCGTTGCGGGTGGCTCGACATGGTGGCCCTGAAATACTCCATCATGATCAACGGCGTGACGCAGCTCATCATGATGAAGTCCGACGTGATGAACGACTTCGACACGATCAAGGTTGCCACCTCTTATGAAATCGGCGGACGCCGCACCACGGAATTCCCCTACACGATCACCGACGACCTGAAACCCGTCTACACGGAGCTTGAGGGTTGGAAATGCGACCTGCGCCAGTGCCGCACCTACGAGGAGTTCCCCGAGGCGTTCAAGCGTTACGTGGATTTCATCGAGTGTGAAACCGGGGTTCCCGTGCGGATCATCTCCGTCGGTCCCGACCGCGGCGAGACCATCGTCCGCCCCCGGGCTTAAGAAGCCCGTTTTAGGGGCTGCTGGACCTTCGAGGGGTTTCCGAATCCTTTACCCGCGTCCAACGGTCGAAGCGCGGAACTGAATCCGAACCTTTCGGCTTCCCTTCGCCCATAGAACTCCTTTCTTAAAGGGGCCCGGTTAAGAACCGGGTTTTAGGGGCTGCGGAACCTTTGTGGGGTTTCTGACGGATGAATCCGCGTCCAACGATCGGGAGCGCGGAACGTTGAAGAGTTTCCGGTCGTCCTCTGTGCTCCCGCAGCGCTCCGGGAAAAACAAAAAACACGAAAAAAATTTCGACATAACTTAAAATATGCTGCAAAACCTTAAAATTCTGGTTCTGGCCAAGCAGGTGCCCGATACCCGCAATGTGGGTAAGGACGCGATGACCCCCGAAGGGACGGTCAATCGCGCGGCACTCCCGGCCATCTTCAATCCCGAGGACCTCAATGCCCTGGAAGCCGCCCTGCGGCTCAAGGACCGCGTGGCAGGCTCCACGGTGCACATCCTCACAATGGGTCCCCAGCGGGCCGCCGACATCATCCGCGACGCCATGTTCCGCGGTGCCGACGGCGGTTACCTCCTTTCGGGACGTGAATTCGCCGGCTCCGATACGCTGGCAACCTCCTATGCCCTTTCGTGCGCCCTGCGCAAGATCGGTCCCGACGTTATCTTTGCCGGGCGTCAGGCCATCGACGGCGATACGGCGCAGGTCGGACCCCAGGTGGCCGAGAAACTCGGACTTCCGCAGGTGACCTACGCCGAGGAGATCGTCGACGTCAAGGAGAATGCCCTGGTGATCAAGCGCCGTCTCGAGCATGGTGTCGAGACCGTCGAGTGCCCGATTCCTGCCGTTGTTACGGTCAACGGGTCGGCCGCCGAGTGCCGCCCGCGCAACGCCAAGCGCGTGATGAAGTACAAGGGAGCGCTGGCCGGTTCGGAGATCGCTGCGGCGCCCGAATCGCCCGCCGCACGGCGTGCCGCCGCGAAACCCTACCTGCAAATCGTGGAGTGGGCCGCCGCGGATGTCGATCCGGATCCCGCACAGTTGGGATTGCAGGGCTCGCCCACGAAGGTCAAGAAGATCGAGAACGTGGTCTTCGCCGCCAAGGAGGCCAAGCGCCTCACGGCTGCCGACGAGGATATCAATTCACTGATGGTTGAACTTATTGCGAGCCACACGCTCGGTTAATGCGCACGGAGATGAACAACGTATTTGTATATATCGAGATGGAGGGCGGCAAGGTCGCCGACGTGAGTCTCGAACTGTTGACCAAGGGCCGCGAACTGGCCTCGACGCTCGGCGTGAAAGTCGAAGCCGTGGCGTTGGGACACCACCTCGCCGGTCTGGAAAAGGAACTGGCCAAGTACGGCGCTGACACGGTGTGGGTGGCCGATGACGAGCTCTTCGAGCCGTTCCGCACGTTGCCCCACACGGCCGTGATGTGCGGCCTGATCGAACAGGAGAAGCCCCAGATCGCGCTGTTCGGCGCTACGCCCGTGGGCCGGGACTTCGCACCGCGCGTGTCGTCGGCGCTGCACAGCGGTCTGACGGCCGACTGTACGCAGCTCGAAATCGGGGACCACAAGGACGCCAAGACGGGCAAGGAGTACACGAACCTCCTGTATCAGATCCGCCCGGCCTTCGGCGGCAATATCATCGCCACGATTGTCAATCCGGACCACCGCCCGCAGATGGCTACGGTGCGTGAGGGCGTCATGCGCAAGGAGTACGCCGCACAGCCCGGCAAGGGGGAGGTGAAGAGGATCGACTGGAAGAAATTCGTCAAGGACACGGACCTCGTGGTGAAGATCGTGGACCGTCAGATCGAGGAGCGCAAGATCGACATCAAGGGAGCCTCGATCATCGTGGCGGGCGGCTACGGCATGGGTTCGAAGGAGAACTTCAAGCTGGTGCACGACCTGGCCGACGTGCTGGGTGCCGAGGTGGGGGCGAGCCGTGCGGCGGTCGACGCCGGGTTCACGGAGCATGCCCGCCAGGTGGGGCAGACCGGTGTGACGGTGCGCCCGAAACTCTACATCGCGTGCGGCATCTCGGGACAGATCCAGCACACGGCCGGTATGGACCAGTCGTCGATGGTCATCTCGATCAACACGGATCCCGATGCGCCGATCAACAAGATCGCCGACTACGCCATCACGGGCGACGTCAACGAGATTATTCCCAAGATGATTAAATACTACAAGCAAAACTCGAAGTAATGGCTAATTTCTTTTCAGATAACAAGGATTTGCAGTTCCACCTCGACCATCCGCTGATGCGGAAGATCGTGGAGCTGAAGGAGCGCGGTTTCGCCGAGAAGGATCTCTACGACTATGCGCCGCAGGATTACGACGATGCGATGGACAACTACCGCCGCGTGCTGGAGATTGCCGGCGAGGTTTGCGGCGAGGTGATCGCCCCGAATGCCGAAGGTGTCGACCACGAGGGGCCGCGCGTGGTGAACGACCACGTGGAGTACGCCTCGGGCACGGTGCGCAACATGCAGGCGGTGGTCGATGCCGGGCTGAGCGGCATGACCCTTCCGCGCAAGTATGACGGTCTGAACTTCCCGCTGATCTGCTTCGTGATGGCCAACGAGATGGTGGCACGTGCGGATGCGAGCTTCGAGAACATCTGGGGCCTGCAGGACTGCGCCGAGACGCTCAACGAGTTCGCCTCGGAGGAGCAGAAGGAGAAGTTCCTCAAGTGGGTGTCGGCCGGAGCGACGTGCGCCATGGACCTCACGGAGCCGGATGCCGGTTCGGACCTGGGATCGGTGATGCTGAAGGCCACCTGGTCGGAGGAGAAGCAGACCTGGCTGCTGAACGGCGTGAAGCGTTTCATCACGAACGGCGACGGCGAGGTTTCGCTCGTCCTGGCCCGTACGGAGGAGGGTACGACCGACGCCCGCGGATTGTCGATGCTCGTGTATGACAAGCGCGACGGCGGCGTGAAGGTGCGCCGTATCGAGAACAAGTTGGGTATCAAGGGCTCGCCGACATGCGAGCTGGTCTTCACGAATGCCCCGGCGCAGTTGGTCGGCGACCGCAAGATGGGTCTGATCAAGTACGTGATGTCGCTGATGAACGCTGCCCGTCTGGGTATCGGCGCGCAGTCGGTTGGACTTTGCGAGGCGGCCTACCGCGAGGCGTTGAAGTACGCCCACGAGCGGGCACAGTTCGGCAAGCCGATCATCCGCTTTGCGGCCGTTTCGGAGATGCTGTCGAACATGAAGGCCAAGTTGCAGGGTGCCCGTGCGCTGCTCTACGAGACGGCCCGCTTCGTGGAGGTCTACAAGCAGTACATGCACATCTCGCACGAGCGTTCGCTGGAATCCGAAGAGCGTCAGGAGATGAAGTTCTACAACCGCCTGGCCGACGGTTTCACGCCGCTGGTGAAGCTCTTCTCGTCGGAGTACGCCAACCAGCTGGCCTACGACGCCATCCAGATCCACGGCGGTTCGGGCTTCATGAAGGATTACCCCTGCGAGCGGTTGTACCGTGACGCCCGCATCATGAACATCTATGAGGGTACGTCGCAGCTGCAGGTCGTTGCGGCGATCAACGCCGTGACGAAGGGCACGTTCCTGGAGCAGATCGGGCGCTATGCCGCCGAGGAGTATACCGAGGCGATGCGTCCGATCGTTGAGAAGTTCAAGGCGCTGACGGTGAAGTTCTCGGAGATGGTGGCCCGGGTCGAGGCCGGGGAGAAGGAGGCTGCAGGCTTCAAGGACTTCCACGCCCGCCGTCTGGTCGAGACCGCCGGTCACATCATCATCGGCTACCTGCTGGCGCGTCAGGCCTGCAAGGACGAGGAGTACGCCGCTTCGGCGCGGATCTTCTCGAAGCTGGCCGAAGGGAAGGTCACCGAGGCTTATACCTATGTAACGAACTCCACGCCGGAGGATGTCGCCCTGTTCCGGGGCGTCGAGGAGGAGACTCTTTGACCGTCCGGAGTTGTCGTGTGAAAAAAGAGCCGCACCTTCCAAGGTGCGGCTCTTTTCGTGTTACGGGTTGGACGGAGCTATGCTTCGGCCGGGGCCGGAGCGGCGGGCTGCTCCCAGTGGAAGGGTGCGGACTCGGCCTCGGCGGGCAGGCCGCGCAGACTCACGACGGCCGTCACGTTCATGATGGCCAGGGTTATGACACTCAGCTTGGACCCGGTGCTTGTGGTAGTTTTCTTTGCATCCATAACGGTTTGATTTGAGTTTTGTCGCAGCGAGGGGTTGCAACTGCCGTGCAAAAAGGCGGATTCGGGTTCTTTGGCGGCTTTCGGTGTGCGAATGTCGCCGGAAATGCGTATCTTTGTTTGTCCGGACCAATTTTTCGAAACGATGAGACGACTTTCGGTTCTACTGTTCCTGTCGCTGGCGGTGGTGTCGTGCGGCCGCCGCCGGAGTGCTCCGGCCGCGGAAACGACGGCCGTGCAGCCTGCGGTCTTTCTTCCGGCCATTGCGCCCTCGCACCTGTCCCCCGAAGAGCAGCGCGAATGGCTCCGCTGGCACTACTGGGACCACTTCGATTTCACCGACACGCTGTTTTTGCGCCGTGCCGACCGGGTGCAGATGTTCGAATCCTATGCGCGCTACATCGCCCTGATCTCGGACCGTCCGGCGGATGGCGCCGCCATGGATACGCTCATGCGGCGGGCTTCGACGTCGCGGCCCATGCTCGACTACTTCACGACGCTGGCCGAACGGGTTCTCCACGATCCCAATTCGCCGCTTCGCAACGACGAATTCTACATTCCGGTGCTGGAGGCGCAGCTCCGGGCTCCGTGGTACGACGAGTATGAGCGCATCGCTCCGGAATACGACCTGCGGATGGCCAGTCAGAACCGCATCGGGCGCCCGGCCAACGATTTCCGCTATACGCTGGCGTCGGGCCGCAGCGGCACGCTCTACGGCCTGCAGGCGGAATACGTGCTGATCTTCATCAACAATCCGGGGTGTGCGATGTGCCGGGAGATCCGCGAGGCGATTACGGCGTCACCGATGCTTTCGGAGATGATCGAACGGGGGCGCCTGGAGGTGCTGGCGATCTATCCCGACGAGGACCTCACGGAGTGGAAAGCCTATCGGGATCAGATTCCGGCATCGTGGATCAACGCCTACGACAAGGGCTGCCGGATCAGCAGCGAGGGGCTTTACGACCTCCATGCCATTCCGGCGCTCTACCTGCTCGACCGTGACAAGCGGGTGCTGGTCAAGGACTCCACCGACGTGGCGCAGATCGAGGAGGTGATCGACCGCCGGGGCTGACCTGCGGAGATTGTCCGCTGCCGGGGCTCGGTATAAGCGCGGCTTATCGTGCAATCAGAAAAGACAATCGTTTTTTTATAGATAATTCGGATTGGATTGCTACCTTTGTAGCGGAATCAAAAGAATACACACACAACACACATTAAACACTACAGAATTATGGCAAAGAAATGGCGTTGTACCGTATGCGGGTACATTCACGAAGGTCCCGAGGCACCGGATCAGTGCCCGATGTGCAAGGTCGGCAAGGAGAAATTCGTCGAGGTCGTAGAGTCGGAAGGCGACCTGGAGTTCGTTACCGAGCACAAGATCGGCGACGGCAAGGGAGCCAGCAAGGAGCTCTGGGAGGGTCTGCAGAACCACTTCATGGGCGAATGCACCGAGGTGGGCATGTACCTGGCCATGAGCCGTCAGGCCGACCGTGAGGGCTATCCCGAGATCGCCGAGGCCTACAAGCGCTACGCCTGGGAGGAGGCCGAGCACGCCTCGAAGTTCGCCGAGCTGATCGGCGAGGTGGTTTGGGATACGAAGACCAACCTGGAGAAGCGTATGAACGCCGAGTGCGGGGCCTGCGAGGACAAGATGCGCCTGGCGCGCCTGGCCAAGCAGGAGAACCTCGACGCCGTACACGATACGGTTCACGAGATGGCCAAGGACGAGGCACGTCACGGCAAGGGCTTCGAAGGGCTCTACAAGCGTTACTTCGGCAAATAGTCCCGATAGACCATTTTCTGGGCAGGCTCCCTTCGTCGGGGGCCTGCTTTTTTTGCGGTATTTTGTTGGAGGGGGGGGGAATTTTTGGCTATCTTTGTTCTCCGGCTACACAATCTTTCAAAAATACAACGTGTCATGAAAAAATTCCTCCTGCCGCTTCTTGCTGCGGCGCTGGCCGGTACGACCCTCTCCTGCTCGAAGGACGACGGCGATCCCGCCGATCCCGCCGGAACGGCCATGCTCAACATGTTCAACGAACAGAACGGTAAAACGATCCTCAGCGATTCGGATATCTATATCGACGATGCGGGCAACTTCGTCAGCCCGGGCAGCTGCCAGCTCTTCATGCTGGGCAAAGGTTCGGGGCTGGGTGCGGTGCGCATCTCCGACCTGCAGAATCCCGCACCGCAGGTCGCCGTCGTCAAGAACTACGGCTACGTAGCCGTTCGTGGTGTCGCCGCGTACAAATTCCCGTCGCAGTGCGTAGCGCTGCCGCTCGATGCGGAGATCGATGCGAATCTCCTCCGCTTCTACGTCATGGACAACATCACCGATCCCGAGCGCGGCACCCTGGGGGCTGTCGTGAAGTTCGTGATCGAGCGGCCGCAGAGTTACTGGCTCCCCGAGTGGGATTCGGTTCCCTACCAGTTGGATTACACCTCGAAGAGCCTCGGGGACGAAGTCTCCGTAGTGATGCCCTCCGACAACTTCGAGGCCGAACTCAACGGCAACGGAGAGATCGTTTGCGAAAAACGGGGGCGAAACCTGGTCTTCAGAATGATCGACTGGCCGGCCTACGGCTCCGTCAAGACGAGGTACACGCTGCGTCTGCGCGTGGGCGAGAGCTATACCCAGGTGCAGGTGGAGGTATTGTCCTGAGCCGCGCCCGGCATCAAGGCCAAAAAGACGCCCGGAGAATCTCACTCTCCGGGCGTCTTCCGTTCCGCGGGGCCGCGCTCAGACCTTACGCAGAAGGTCGTGAAACTGCAGCAGGAAAGTACACTTATCGGTAATCCACTCGTATCCCGAACGGGCGATGCGGGCCACCTCGTAGACCGTCTCGGCCCGCAGGCGGATGCACTCCACCGCCTCGCGGATCACCAGCAGGTAGATCAGCATCGCCACCACGGCGAAGAGCCCCCCGAGGATCAGCGCCGCAACAATGAACGACCCGGTGAGCTGCGACAGCCACACCACCAGAGCCGCCAGCAACAACAGGATCGTGATGGCGACCGTCGTTCCGAAGAGCAGAAAGGCGACTACGAAGCGTCCGCCGCTGCTCGCTCGCTCCTTCATGGCCGGAACAGACGCCGGGGTTAATCCTCGCTGCAACGGCAACGGGCCTCCTCGATCTGCTCCTCGACCTCGCTGAGCTTGTTCTTCACGCGGTCGATCTCGCTGTCGAGCGTATCCTTGATCTTGCGGCGCAGTTCGGGACCCGACTGGGGCGTGAACAACATCGTAAGGGCCGACCCGATGATCAGTCCGCCCACGAGCGAAACAATGACAATTCCTGTGTTTTTCATGGTTGCTGAAGTTTTTGAATGCAACGGAAGGTGTTGCAAAGTCCGCGCCAAAGGCGTATCTTTGATTCCATGATTCTCAATCCCAGAAACTGCGTTGCCTTCACGGGCCATCGCACCTACCGCGATGAGGCCCGCGAGGCGTTGTCCCGCACGCTGGAGGAGCTTTATGCGCGGGGTTTCCGGACGTTTCTCAGCGGAATGGCCGCAGGGTTTGACCTGGCGGCCGCCGAAGCGGTCCTGGAGCTGCGGGAGCGGCATCCGGAGGTGCGGCTGGTGGCGGCGGTTCCCTTTCCGGAGCAGGCGGCACGTTTCCCGGCGTCCCGACGTCGGATTTACGAGGAGCTGCTGGCCCGGGCGGACGGGGTCGAGCTCATCGCCCCGGCTTATCACCAGGGGTGTTATGCCCGGCGGAACGACTTTCTGGTGGATCACGCCGCCGTAGTGGTGGCCTGGTACGACGGCTCGCCGGGCGGCACGCATTACACGCTGGAGCGGGCCCGCAGGCGCGGCCGTGAGATCATCGATCTCTGCAGCGGCAGCCGTTCGTCGGAATCCGCCGCGCCGACTCTCTTCTAAGTCCCCGGCGCCCGAAAAACAAAGAACCCGAAGCACGTTTGCTCCGGGTTCCCGTCAGGATGGGCGACGCCCTATTTCCAGTTGAGAATCTTGTGGAAGTCGAACTCCTCGGGGTTGGCGACATACTTTTTGGCTGCCTCGTAATCGTCGGGCGTGATGGCGTTGAGGATGTTCTCGACCACCGACTTGAACTTGTCCGAGGTAATATCCACCAACCGGGGCGGGATCTTGCCCGTCGTGGGGTCCTGCAGATCCTTCAGGTAGAGCGGCGAGACGTTGCCCTCGGAATCCACGTAGACCATGCAGCCCGTCTTGCCCTCCGAGAAGAGCTTGTGCACGCCGATACCCAGCTCCGAGCAGTAGGTCAGGTCGTAGGCGATCGGGGTCTGGCAACGGATCTCGTAGCCCAGCTCCACGGGACGGCTCTTCACCTTGATGCCCAGCTCCTTGAGTTTCTTCTCGATCATCTCGTTGAAGATGTGGGCCTTCGAAACCTTGCCCAGCTCGGGGTGACCGTGCTCGTCGTAGGTGAAGTGTACGCCGCTCTTGCGGATCTCCTCATCCGACAGGGCGTGGAAAACACCCTCCGAGATCACGGCAGCACCGTAGTCCATACCCATGATCTTGCGCTTGATGATCGACGAGATCACCAGGTTGACGATCTTCTCGACGGTGATTTCGGTTTTGTCGAACATCTCGGGGATGACGATCATGGGGTAGTGGCAGGCCTCGCCGATACCGAATGCCAAGTGTCCGGCCGAGCGGCCCATGGCAGCCAGCACGAACCAGTTGCCGCTGGTGCGGGCGTCGACATAGACGGCGCGGGCGATGACGGCACCCTTGTCCTTGGCGGACTCGTAGCCGAACGTCGGCGTGCCTTTCGGCAGCGGGAGGTCGTTGTCGATGGTCTTCGGGACGTGGATGTTGGCGATGGGGTATTTCTTGGCCTCCAGGAACTTGGCGATTCGGTTTGCCGTCGAGGCTGTATCGTCCCCGCCGACCGTCACGAGCAACTTGATGTTGTTGTCGGTGAAGAACTTGAGGTTGAAGTTGTTTTCGAAATCGGCGTCGGTGGGTTTGAACCGGCTCATCTGGAGGAACGAACCGCCCTGATTGAAGATTCCGTCGGCCATGGGGTAGTCGATGTCGACGGTGCGGGGCGCGGGGTTGAAGAGACCCGTATAGCCTTCGTGGAGTCCGATCACGCGGTAACCTTTGCGCAGGAACGTCTTGGCCACACTGCCTACGACGGTGTTCATACCGGGAGCGGGGCCTCCTCCCGTGAGAATTGCGATAGCTTCTTTCATGGTTTTCAAGGTTTTATTGTTTTGAAAAATCCTTAATAACTCTTTTAGACGCCCAAAAATACGATTATTTTTTCAATCGGGCAAGAAAAAAGGACGCCACGATGACGGACGTCCCGGAAACCGCGGAGCCGCGACAGGCGGTCCCGCATTCATGGAGGTAATTATAGTTTACTCAACTACAGTTACGTTGACGGCCTGTTCACCCTTGGCGCCGTTCTCGATTTCGAATTCGACCTTCTGGCCTTCGTTGAGCGATTTGAATCCTTCCTTCACGATACCCGAGAAATGCACGAAGATCTCCTTCCCGCTCTCCGTCGTAATGAATCCGTAGCCTTTTTTGCTATCGAACCATTTAACCTTGCCTGTCATAAAAAAAGATGTTAGAGTGTTGAAGTGTTAAAGACGAGGACAAAGTAACATAAAAAAGCGTGTGATTCAAAACTTTTTCCCGGCTTTTTTCGTCTTCCGGGAAAATTTCCTATCTTTGTAGAGATGACTTTCAACTATTTCGGAGTATGGCAGGCAGAAAGTGGAAATTGGCGTTGGCGGCGTTGCTGGGCTTCTCGGCAGCCTGCTCGTCGGTGAAGCAGGCCCCCAAAGATACCTCCGGGCAGAAGGATGCCGACACGACGCTCGTGAAGGAGCCGAAACAACCCGCCCGCATCGTGCTGATGTACGGCGTGCGTCCGCCCCGGGCCGACAGCATCCGCATCAAACGCCGGCAGGAGTTGGAGCGCCAGCGTCCCGATTCGCTGCCTCCGGTGGCGGAGCAGCCCGACGAGCGTCAGGACCCCAAGGTCGAATAAACGCAACCGAAGAGGGGAGGGAAAGATGCGGAAACGGCGGCTCGGCATTCGCAGGAGATGGGCGCTGGGGATCTTCGCGGAGCTCCACGACGCAAAGGTGCGCGAGCATCGTCTCGATACGCTCTTCTGGGAGTGTACGTTGCGTTGCAACCTTGCGTGCCACCATTGCGGGAGCGACTGCCGGGTCGATCCCGGGGTTGCGGACATGCCCCTGGCCGACTTTCTGAAGGTCCTTGACGAGGAGGTTACGCCGCATGTCGACCCCGCCGAGGTGCTGATCATCTTTTCGGGCGGCGAGGTGCTGGTGCGCGAGGATCTGGAGGAGGCGGGCCGCGAGGTGACGCGCCGGGGCTATCCCTGGGGGATGGTGACCAACGGCATGGCCTTGACCGAGGATCGTTTCCGCGGCCTGCTCGATGCGGGTCTGCGGTCGATTTCGGTAAGCCTCGACGGTTTCGAGCCGGAACACAACCATATCCGCGGGAATCCGCTCAGTTACGGACGGGCCTTGAATGCCATCCGGATGATCGTCCGGGAGCCGACGCTCTCCTACGACGTGGTGACCTGTGTAACCGGGCCGCTGATCCCGCAGTTGGAGCCGTTCCGCGAGATGCTCATCGCCGAAGGGGTGGAGCATTGGCGGCTCTTCTCGATCTTCCCGATGGGTCGGGCGAAGGAGGATCCGACGCTGCGGCTCACCGACGAACAGTTCCGCACGCTGCTGGAGTTTATCCGCCGCACGCGCCGCGAGGGGCGGATCGATGCCAGTTATGCCTGCGAAGGGTTCCTGGGCGGTTACGAGGCCGAGGTCCGGGATTATTTCTACGAGTGTGTCGCAGGGGTTTCGGTGGCTTCGGTGCGGGTCGACGGGTCCATTTCGGGCTGCACGTCGATCCGTGCGAATTTCAACCAGGGGAATATCTACCGGGACCGGTTCTGGGAGGTGTGGGAGAATCGTTTCGAACCTTATCGCAACCGTGAATGGGCCCGGCGGGGTGAATGTGCCGACTGCCGGATGTTCCGTTACTGCCAGGGCGGCGGGATGCACCTGCACGACGACGACGGTTCGCTGCTCTACTGCCACTACAAACGGCTGTAGTCCTCCCCCCGCATTTCCTGCACGCGCCAAACGGTCCTCAAACGCCCCCCCCCATTCACCACCACAAAAGACACACAAAAATCCCCCTGCCCAGGCAGAGGGATTCTCGAAAATTCGTCGGGGAGACTGGATTCGAACCAGCGACCTCCAACTCCCGAAGCTGGCGCGCTAACCGGACTGCGCTACACCCCGAACGGATGCCCTTATCTTTCGAAGAGCGCACAAAGGTAATTCTAAAATCCGAAATGACAAAATAAATTTCGGGAAAAATTTACGGGACATTGCTTTTCTTCGGATGGGTAACTCCGACCGTTGACTCATAACATCCTCGTTTTGAGCCTCCGACGCTTTTCGGGCGGGCCGGGTGGATCCGAATAAAAAAAGAGGGGATCTCGACAGATCTCCTCTCTTCGGATCATTTCGCATGTGGATGTGCGGTTCCGGGGTGCATCCGGTGTCCGTCTCGATTCCCGGGACGAGGATGAACGTCCGTTTCGGGGCGTTGCTCGTGAAGTTGTTGTTGGCCTCGGCCCGGCACTACTCCGAGGCCAGCATGTAGTCGATGCCTTCCTGTTCTGCGAAGATGCGGTCCAGCGGTTTCTGCATGGCTTCGGGACCTGCCGCAAACATGAACTTGACCTTCTCCACGGGGACGGTCAGGTAGATGGACGACGGGAATCCGCCGATGGCGTCGATCTTGTCGGAGATGAACATCAGCACGAACTCGAACGAAGTTTTGGGTATGTTCTTCAACCCCGGGAAGGCTTCTTCGTAGTCCAGGTAGGATTCGTCGCTCGGGTGTGGTTCGAAGAAGATGTCATATTCGTCCTTGTATTTCCTGTAGACCTCCTCGACATACAGCCGTTGGTTGTCGGGCTGGTTGCTCGTGCCGTTGATGATGAGGTTGGGCTTCGGTGAGGCGTCCATCAGATCGATGAATACCTGTCTGTCGTAGGGGATCATCCGATACATGATCTCCTGTTTTGCCTGTGGGAGACGCTTGAGCATGTCGATTACGTTGTCGGGTGTGAGGTGCATTTTCGGGAGCTGCTCCTGGACATAGGGGTCGGCGGTTTCGAACATGTTGTCGTAGTGCAGCGTGAGGTCGTAGTTGTCGAGCGTGGAGAGCGGATAGCTCCAATGCCAGTGCTGTTCGAATTCGGGTAGAGCCCGGGTGCCGAGCAGGTCGCTTCCGTCGCTGTTCCACGCGAGGCTGTTGATCTCGGCGACATATTTTTCCCAATTCTCGCGTCCGGTACCGTTGGCGGCGAAGGCCGAGTAAAATTCGTTGTAGGTTCCGGTTCCGTCGGAGAGCAGGTGGACCTTGAGCCGCGAAAGATCGATCCCCTGGGCTACGAACCAGTCGTAACTGAGCGGGCTCCGCAGGTCGTCGACATAGAGGTGGAACCGGGCGTCGGGGTTCTTTTGGTCGATGGTCCGGATGGTGTTCATCATCCACTCCTTCATTTTCTCCTGGGTCTTGTTGTCGCCGCCCATATAGGGGCATATCTCGGCGTAATCGGGATAGTGGCTTGTGTCGAAGGTCTGGGTGCGTTCGAAGAAGACGTAGGAAGGCATTTCGTTGTCGAGCATGTAGAGCCCGGCATAGAGGGTAGGCATGGTTCCGAAAGTGACATAAAAGGCGTATTCGTCACTTTCGGTGTAGCTTCCGGCGGGTCCATCATTGTCGGTTTCGCACGAAACGCAGAGGACCGAGGCAATTGCTACCGTCAGTCCGAGGATTTTCAGCAGATTTGTTTTCATGTTAGAAATCTTGTTTGTAAATCGGATTATGTGTTGACGGCATATAAATGCAAAAGGTCAACCGTTACTGCATGGGAGAGGTGTTTTTTTAGGGACCGAAGAGTTTCCGGGAGCGGGTTCTTTCCCTGTCGAAGAAATACAAAGAGCCTTCCAGGATTGTTCTGGAAAGCTCTTTTCAGTTGTCGGGGTAACAGGATTCGAACCTGTGACCCCCTGCTCCCAAATTAAAATCAAGTATTTAAAAATAAGTGTGTTATGTTGTTAATTTATATTTTTACAAGTTTTTTGCAAGTTTATTCACAACTTTTCTGCAAATTTATTCAGTACATTTTGCAGGTTGCAATGATATCGTCTTTGTATTTGTAGATGTCGTTCAAAGATTCGAGCAGGTGCTTGGTCCCCTTCTTATCAGCATCGAATGTTTCAATGTATTTGTTCGAACTGTTGAAGTGCAGACGGCAGATTGGTTTACGGTTGTTGTCGTCAAGCAGAATGCCGAAATATGATTGCGTGTCTCGTTGAACGACTCGGGTTATGTCATCGATCTCGGGGTATAGAATAGCTCGAACAATGTAGAAACCCTGCAGCTCTTCGTCGGTTGTTGTTATCTTGGTTTCGGGCTCTTCGATCGGAATCTCTTCCGTGCGCGGGCTCTGAACCGGAGATTCTGCCTTTGCTTCGGCCCGATTCTCTACGACCGCATCTGATCCAATTGCGGATTTCAGGCGCTCGTTCATATAGTCGTTCGCATACTGTGCGAATGCCTGCTTGACAATAGCGCGGAACTGTTCCAATGTTACATCGTTGAAGCGTCCCGGATAAACCGGTCGTGCGAAATACTTCACGAATTCATCGCTGGGGTTGTTCACCTCCTGGACGATGGCGTTCCGGATCTCGTTCGTATATTTCAGCTCGCTGGCCGTATTGAGAATCGTGTCGACATCGAAATAACTCTTGTGGAATTCGCGCAACTTTTCGACCTGTGATTCCCTGTATTTTTCCAGATTGAATTCGAAGAAGGGCTTCTCGTCCATCTTGTTCTTCTCTACCAGGTCGGTGTAGAACCGATAGACGATTCCATTTGTCAGGATGCCAAAACGGGCGTTCGATACATGGAAATAGCGGAACAGTTGGCCGTTGTGGGAGTTCAGATCCTCTTTCCAGTGCTTGCATTCAATCAGGATAATGGGCTGTCCGTCCTTGTGGATGGCGTAGTCTATCTTTTCGCCTTTCTTGATCCCGAGGTCGCAGGTGAATTCGGGAACGACCTCCGTGGGATCGAAGACATCGTATCCGAGGACCTGAATCATCGGCATGATGAATGCCGTTTTGGTAGCCTCTTCGGTCTGAATATTCTCTTTGAGCTTGACAACACGGTCGCTCAACTGCTTGATTTGATCTTTGAAGTCCATGATAGGTTATTTTTTGATAAATATAGCTGTCCCTGAAATAGTATAGTAATTCGTTCTGCGGTCGAATTTGATGTGTAGACCGATGATCCCGTTGGCTCCCATTGACTTCGCTCGTTCAACGATATCGGCCAAAACCTCGTCGTGCGATATGTATTCGTTCGCACCGGAAATTTTCTCGCCATTTACTGCATATACGGCCCGATTCATCGGATTTTTTTGGTCTCGACGAATGGCGTATTTGTCGATTGAAATGTCCGCCAGGCAATCGTACTCGAAGGGAACTGCGTCCGATGAATAGATTCTGAATCCTTCTGTCAGGTAGGGACGATAGTCGACTATGGAAACATAGTCAGGGATTGCAGCACAGGCGGCAAAAAGTGACGCAAGTGTGATTATCAGGATCTTTCTCATTCTACTATTGCTGTAATAATCAGTATCAATACAATTGCCATTGCAAACACGATGAACAGGGCACATCCAAAGGAAGATACTCGATCTTCGCTGCTGATATTGGATGTAGATCCGGAGATCTTCTTGCGATCGTAGATACCGGTTCCGGGAATGCTCGTGTTTATATACGTGCCCTTCTTGCCTGTGGTGACGCTGAATCCCTTGCCTCCGATCGAAGAGCTTACCCCGGATTTGCTTACGTTCAGGTTGACGCCTGGGGCGATCTTGATTCTCTTTCTGAAACTTACCATTACAACGTATTTTTTGAGATTCCGCCTTTGACCAGATAGAGTCGCAGGATGTCGTCCTTCTCGATCTCAAACGGGTCGAAGTCCTTGTTTTCCGAGACGCACAGCACATGCTGCGCATCGGATCCCTTGCGCAGGTATTTCACCATGCGGTTGCCTTTCTTTGTGATGACCAGATAGACGTTGCCGTAGTCGATGAATGACTCCATCCACTCCTTCAGGATGATGATCTGTCCGCTCTTGTAGAGAGGAAGCATCGAGTCTCCGTAGAGATTCACGGCGTCCGTGCAGTCGCGGAACTCCGGGATGTCGAGGTCGATGTATTTGGTTGTCACCTGATCGTCGAACAGCGTGATGCCTCCGGCCGTTGCGTCCACATCGACCCAGTAGCGGATCCGGTTGTGCGGAACTGTTGCGTCTGTCGATTCTTTCAGCATCTCGCCTTCGCCTGTTAGAAGCCAGACTCGGTTCAGGTCTTGATAAAAACCCAATATTTTATCAATGGCCTTTTTGCCGAGATCGCTGTCTCCTCGTCGTGCTTTGCCCAATAGTCCAACAGATAGACCGCAGGATACCGTGACTTGATTGTCATTCAAGTCTTTGGTAGTCATGTATTTGTCGAATCTGTCAATAATACGCATATAAAATATATTGAAAAAATATCTATATAATTTTGATTTTTGTAGAGTTTTATTCTATATTTGCATTGTCCAATCAATCGTACAACAAAAGTACGGCGAATTGGACAATTTGAAATGTAAAGATTTACAATTTTTTGGACAAAAGCAAAAAACGAAGATGGATTTTGACAAGAGAAATCCCGACAACTCCTTCTCCAAGGGGATCCGCGAGATCGCCGCACGCGACCGCCGCGAAGCTGCCGAGGTGCGCATGGAGATCCGTGAGGTTCTCGGCAATTTGAGCAGATCGGCCTATTACTACCGGCAGTGGGGGATCACGCCGCATTCGCCGATCGAGCGGAGCGGCATTGAGACGATCTTCCGACGCCACCAGGTAACACAACCATGGGGCCTATGAAACGCGATGCGGACAGCCTTTCGCCGGCCGAGGCCCGCGTAATGCGGGCGGTGATCGATACCCGCGGCGGGAACATTTCCCGCATTGCCGAAGCGCTGCACGTGACCTATCAGGCCGTGGCCAATACGCTGTCGGTGATGTACGACAAGCTGCAGGGGGATTTGGACGGAAATCGGACCATCCAGGCGCTGGTCGTCTGGTACTATCGATCGGACCTCGGGCGACGTATCGGGTCCGCCTGCCTGCTTGGGCTGTTCTGCGCGTATGTCTTCAGCGGCGGGGAGTTTGAACGAACGGTGCGACGAGCCCGTCGGGGGCGACGCGAAACGATTGAATACATTGTGGAATCGTAATTCAGAATCGGAGCGAAATGTACGTATACAAATGGATTGAAGGCGAGAAGGAAATGATCGACTTCTGCCTGAAACGCTTTAAGATGAAGCCTCACTTCTGCGAAACGATCGGTCACTGCGGGGCTGCGACCATTCACATGATTTACAAATACAGAGATAAGAATGACACAAGTAAGGGATGCGCGCAGATGTTCTTCCTGTTCATGGAGCATCCTGCTGGTAAAATTGGGTGCATAGACCTGGACAAAATAGAACGATGGACCTATGAACAAATCAGAGCTGATCGAACTTCTCTTGTCAAGTGACGAGGAGGAAGTGTTTGTCGAGATCGACGGATGGCAGCACGAGATAGAAATAGGGCACGTAGAAGAAGCATTCGACGGATTTGACGAAGTGTTTCCGGCGTCGATAAGTTTGAAAGCGAAAGATAACGGATAAAATCGAAAAGAATGAAAGTCAAATTGAATCGAGAGGTCCCGGTTCTCTACCTCAAAGGTAGCGAGGAACTCGGACGGGCGACAGGCGTCACCAGCGAGAAGACGCACGCCTTGTGGCGGCGATCTGGACTCAAATACCTCGTCATGGGCGACGGGACCTTCCTCTATGATCCGCGGGAGGTGACGAAGTTCCTGGACCGCTTCTATGCCCCGCAACAGTTGAAAGCGTCTTTGCAGCCATGAATAACATGAATAAATCGTATCACAGCCGTTGGAATCACGAGGAGAACCTCCGGATGCTCGAAATGGTTGCAAACGGAAAGACCTACGACGAGATTGCAATGGCTCTTGGACGGACGCGAAATGCTGTCGTCTTCAAACTGACTCGTCTCAGAAAGGACCCGGAGTTGATGAATCTGTACGCTGAATGTCGGGTGTCAGCCGAGAAGCGGACCCGTCTCGAAGAACAACGTCGCGGGCTCGATTGTATGCCGAATCCTTTCCGTTTCGTGCACCCTGAATGGTAATTGCTAATTGACTGAAATATGAAACGCGAAGAGGAGAAACGAATCATGGTCGTCGACATCGACGGGACGCTGTCCGAAGTAGGGTTGCGGCGTAGTCGGCTGCTCGAGCAGCTCCCGGTCGACTGGGAGGCCTTCTATCGGGACGATTTCGACGATCTTCCCAAACGAGACGTCTGTTCGTTCGTGCAGTTCAATGCCCGACGGATGGAGGTGTTCTTCTGCACGTCGCGGCGAGAGAGCGTGCGCGACAAGACGCAGAAGTGGCTCTTGCGGAATCTGGGGATGCAGCCTCGGGACTATACGCTCATCATGCGCGAGAACAGCGACGAGAGGCCCGAGCACATCCAGAAGCTCGACCAGTTCTTCCGGGAGACGACCGAGGAGGAGCGTCGTCGGGTGCTGTTCGTCGTCGAGGATGACAAGACCGTGGCCCGGATGTGGCATCAGAAAGGTTTCACCTGCTTTGTCGTAAAATAGCCATGGAAGGGTGGATCAAGATACACCGCGGCCTGCTCGATTGGGAGTGGTACTCCGACACGAACTGCGTGCGGATGGCGCTGCACCTGCTGCTGATGGCGAATTTCCAGACGAAGCGCTGGCGGGGCATCACCGTCGAGCGGGGGCAGCTCGTCACAAGTAGGTCGATTTTGGCCCGCGAAACGGGACTTTCCGAGCGTGAGGTGCGGACGGCTATCTCAAAACTTGAAAAATCGGATTTTCTGACCATCCGTGCGACCTGCTCCTATACGATCGTAACGATCTGTAATTACGAAAAATATCAGTCGTCCGAAACGGTTGATCGACCAGCCTGCGGACCAACGGACGACCAGGATGCGACCAACTGCCGACCAGGCGTCGACCAGCCAGCGACCACAACTGAAGAATGTAAGAAAGTAAGAAGAGAAGAATACACACACACGGTAAGTTCTGAAAAGGGGGTTGTAGGGGGAAAACCGGCCGAGGCCCCGGCGGAGCTGGTCGAGGCGGCCGATGCGTTGCATGTGTGGATCGGCGAGCGCTTCCCGAAGATCGCCGCGATGGCGGAGCCCTTCACGCGGCAGCAGCTGCTGTGGATGTTCCGCAAGTACGACGTCGAGGATGTCCGACGCATCGTGGCGGCGATGGACAACAAGGGGGCCTGGAAGAACCGCAGTGCCTTCTGCACGTTCACCTCCTACGCCGCCCGGGATCACGAACTGCAGACGCGCCGTCAGGCCGAGGCCGAATGCGGCCGGTTGTACACCTACCTGCAGATGGTGCAGATGCTCCCGACGAACGGCGGTCTCTACCGGGCGGAGGATTTCGAGGCGGTACAGACTCCGCAAGGGGTCCGCTGGCGGATCCGCACGCTGAATCAGATGGTGAATTGACAAATGGATCGGCAGGGCCTCCGCGCCGGCGGAGGATGCCAACGGCCTGTCGCAGCCGTTGTCCGGGTTCGACTCCCGGCGATCCGCAAAACAGAAACGATATGTCTGGTAACCGAAATAAAAAGATTGCTTTCAACTACTTCGGTGGAAAGTTTACATGGACCGAATACCTCTATGCGAACTTTCCCGTGGGTTTTACGCATTTGATCGATCTGTTCGCCGGGTCGATGGTAGTGTCGCTAAACTATCACGGGAATGTGATTCGCACGGCAAACGAGATCAACGGCGAAATCACCAATTTCTTCACGCAGCTTCGAGATCACGAAGAGGAACTCGTCAGGGCCTTGCGGCTGACCCCTTACTCGGAAGTAGAGTTTGACAATAGTTGGGTGGCAGAAGATGCAGAGATCTCCGATTTGGAAAAGGCTCGTCGATTCTACGTTCGCGTGCGGCAATCCTTCTTCGGACTGGGTGCGCAGCGTCAAAAGAAAGGCTGGCACATGGCGAAACAGCAGGTCCGGGCACAGGCTGGCGAGGGCGTGTCCCGCTGGAAAAATGCCGTCGAAAAATTGCATGAAGTAGCTGCAGAGATTCGCAACAATTTCCAAATTATGAACTGCGACTACATGACCGCGATTGATCGAATTGACTTCCCAGGGGCCTTCTTCTACTGCGATCCTCCGTATCCGCAAGAGTGTCGGAACTCTCGAAATGATTACCGCTATGAATTTTCGGTGGAAGATCATGAGCGCTTGGCGGATCGACTTCACCACATTGATGGGCTGGCTATGGTCAGCAGCTACGACTGCAATCTCACCAATCGATTGTATGCCGACTGGTACAAAGTCAAGTTTCCGTTCAAGAGGACCAATATCCGGAGCGGCATTGTAAACGGATCGGGTACTCTGATGCAGGAGTGCATTTGGATGAATTACGAGCCGCAAGCACAGACTCTGAAACTCTTTTGATATGAGAGATATTCACCACAAAAGTCGATGCCTGGGTCGAGATTTCACCTTCGAGGAGTGGGGCGCCTATCTGAAGGCGCATCCGGATGCCGGCGGCGAGATTGTGCACTCGAGTCCGTACGGGTTCGGGTTCAACCTCTTCGATGTCTGCCTGAATCCGAACCACCCCGTGTCCGTCGAGTCACGACACGGATGTTTCGAGGTCCACACGTCGCAGTCGGACAACGGACGATGGGAAGCCGGTTATTCCGTCCAGCTCGAGACTTCGCGATACCGTAGCCACCCGTGCGGGTTTGTCGATCGCGTGGAGACGGGATATCCTACGGAGAACGAGGCCATCCGCGGCGCTCTTCGCGAGATCCGCGAGGTGGCCGAGGAGGAGATCCGTCTGCTGGATCGCTACCGGGACCGACTGCCGGAGGGTGGCAGCTATTCGACGATGCGCACCTCGTTGACAGGAGTTGTCCGGCTGATCGACGACGAGATCCGCCGGTTCACCTTTGTCCAGCTGGCGCTGTTCTGACCGGAAGACCGTTCGGGGGAGCGCCAGATCATGCATTCATTGTCAAACTGGGGAAACAAACTTATCAAAAACAAAAGAGAGATGAAACGGGTGATATTGTTTCGAGGAAAAGAGATCAAGACGGGAAAGTGGATCGAGGGCGATCTGTTGCGTATGGGCGGCCATTCGTTCATATTCCCCGATCCTGCGCCGAAAGGATTCAATCAGTACGAAGTCGATCCGGAGACGGTCGGCCAGTTCACGGGCGTGAAGGACAAGAACGGGACGCGGATCTTCGAGGGGGACTTGATATCGGCCGATGATTATCCGTTTGTTAACGAGGATGGCCAGTGGAACTACGTTGCCGAGTTTGACTGGGACGAGGTGAACCTTGCTTTTGGAGCATTTTTCCGCCAACGCAAGGATTCCAATGTGTGGGGCATCAGTGAGGGGTGTCCGTGTGATCTGGAAGACGTCGATTTTGAGATTGTCGGCAACATTCATGACAATCTGGAAATGCTCAAAAACAAATAGCCTATGCCAACCATTCCGAAACCATCCCGGCGGGCCTATCTGCCGCCGCGTGAAACCCAGGGCCGACGCCTTCATGCGAACTCGGCCTTCTATCAGTCCTCGCGCTGGCGCCGCCTGCGTCAGGTCAAACTGAATGCCGACCCGCTCTGCGAGGAGTGCCGGAGCCGGGGTCTCGTCACGGAGGCCACGGTCGTCGACCACATCGTCCCGATCAACGAAGGTGGTGCCGCCCTCGACCTGCGCAACCTGCAGAGTCTGTGCGACGCCTGCCATAACCGGAAGTCGGGCCGCGAGGCCCACAAACGAACCGCCCGCCGATGAACACCAGCGCCACGATCCTCGAAGTGATCGACGAGTGGATGCAGAACCTCGACGTCATGGAGACTACGCGGACCAGCTACCGGACGAAGGTACAGCTCTGGTTCCGCTGGCTCGCGGCGCAGCGTGTCGATCCGCGATGCCCGGCCCGGCGCCACATCCTCGCCTGGAAGCAGGCGCTCGAGCAGCAGGGGAGGTCGGCCCTCACGGTCGACGGCTACGTCACGGCCGTGCGGATGTTCTACAAATACTGCGCGGCGCGGGGTTACTACTCCGACATCGGCGCCGGGATCCGCTCGTCGGTCCGTTACCGGGGCCACCGCAAGGGACGCCTCACCTCCGAGGAGGCGGCGCGGCTGCTCGATTCGGTAGAGACGTCCACCTTCAAGGGTAAGCGCGACCGGCTGATGCTGGCGATGATGTTGCTGCTGGCGCTGCGCACGTGCGAGGTCGAGCGGGTGAATGTCGACGACTTCGACCGCACGGAGGAGGGCGTGCCTGTCCTCTACATCCAGCGCAAGGGCCGCCACGAGAAAGTGGAGGCGCTGGCCCTGCCCGACATGATCGTCGAACTGCTCGAGGACTTCATCTCCATCCGCGACATCCGGCCGGGAGAAGCGCTCTTTGCGAGTGCCTATCCGAAGAACAGTCACCGGTTGAGGCGGACGTCGATCAGCCAGATCGTCCACCAGCGGCTGGCCGCGATCGGGATCCGTCGGCCGAACATCACGGCTCACTCGCTGCGTCACACGTGCGCCTGCCTGATGGTCGAGTCGGGAGTTGATCTCGAGACCGTGCGCGACATGCTCGGACACACGACCACCAACACCACGCGCATCTATGCCGAGGAGGTCCACGCCCGGATGCTGATCCGCAACACGCCGGCAAAGCTGGTCGAAAAGGCTATCGAATCGTCCCGTAGGCCGACCGGATGAGGTGTGTATATATAATTACTTCCGTGTCTTTTATGATACGAAATTCGGGCCCTTCTTACGGTTTTACGGGCATCCGGACAGCGCGGGGTTAACGCGCGAAGTGGCTGACCGTGAGCGGAGCAGCGGCTGACGGTTTCGGACCTGCCGACGGGGCGGAATCCCGTCCGGATTGCGATCCGGAGGCGATCGGACCACCTGCAGGGGATAGGGGGCCGAAATCACGGGAGGGTTGACGCTAACCAACCGCCACCCCAGTCACGAAGACACACATCCAAAATCTGAAAATAATTTGAGTAACACACGATGGGAAGAAATCCACTGCCTGATGAGGTCAAGGCGATGCGCGGCACGCTTCGGAAGTGCCGGACCTCGAAAACGGAGACGGAGGCCCCGGCGCGGGGCGTCTGCAAACCCGTAACCAAAGCCACGGCGCCCTCCTGGCTGGCCGACGACGCGCGGAAGATCTTCGACCGCACGGCCCGGATGCTGATCTCCTGGAAGGTGCTCACCAAACTCGACATCCCGCTGCTGGCGGCCTACGCGGCGGCCTATGCCAACCTGAAGACCGCCTATGCCGATATCGCCTCCGGGCCGGGCTACTTCATCGAGACGAAGACCCAGAACGGCGTGTCGGTCTCGATGCACCCTGCAGCGCGGCTCTTCAAGGATTCGCTCGACGTGGTGAACAAGGTCGGGGCGCAGTTCGGACTCTCGCCCGTGTCGCGCCGCCAGGTCGAGTCGGCCGATGCCAGGGAGCGCGCCGATGCGGCCAAAGTCACCGATCCGTTTGATCAGTTCATGGGCCAGTCATGAAGAAACAGTTGCATCCGGCCGAGCAGTATGCCGTGGATGTGCGCGACGGGCGCATCCAGGTGAGCCGCTATGTCCGTATGGCTGTCGAGCGTTACTTCCGCGATCGGGCCGAGGCCGTCGAGCGGGGCTGGTACTTTGACGAACGGGCCGCAGCCCGGCCGATCGACTTCATCCGCCACCTGCCGCACATCAAGGGTGAATGGGCCGGACGTCCGATCGAGCTGGAGCCCTGGCAGCAGTTCTTCCTGTGGAACCTCTTCGGGTTCCGCCGCGCGGCGACGGGCACGCGACGCTTCCGGGAGGCCTACCTCGAAGTGGCCCGTAAGAACGGCAAGACGACCCTGCTGGCGGGCATCGGCTGCTACATGCTCTTCGCCGACGGCGAGTCGGGGGCCGAGGTCTACTCCTGCGCCACGACGCGCGACCAGGCCCGTGAGTGCTTCGGGACGGCGCAGGAGATGGTCCGCCGCTGTTCGCTCTCGCGGCGGGCGAAGGTCTTCCGCTCGGCCGGCGGGTCGATCTCCTACGAGGCGACCGGTTCGGTCTTCAAGCCGCTGTCGTCGGATGCCAACACGCTCGACGGAAAGAACGCCTCCTGCACGATCGTCGACGAGTTCCACGCCCACAAGACCGACGAGGTCTACGCCGTCATGAAGTCGTCGATGGGCGCCCGCCGGCAGCCGCTGCTGTGCATCATCACGACAGCCGGTTTCAACCTCGCAGGTCCCTGCTTCACCTACCGGTCGAGCGCGATCAAGATGCTCGAGGGGATCTTCGAGGACGATGCGCTGCTGGCGATGATCTACACCCAGGACTCGCGCGAGGAGCTCTCGGATCCCGCGACGTGGGTGAAGTCGAACCCCTGCTTCGGGGCCTCGGTCAAGCCCGAGTTCCTCGAGGAGCAGTACCACACGATGCGCACGAAGCCCGAGCAGGAGAGCGCCATTCTGACGAAGAACTTCAACCTTTGGGTGCAGGCCTCGGACATCTGGATCGGCGACGACGTCTGGTGCGCCTGCCGCTCGGAGACGCCCGTCGAGTCGCTGGCGGGGTGCGAGTGCTACGCGGGTCTCGACCTCGGATCGGTGAACGACTTCTCGTCGCTGGTGCTGGCCTTCCACGAGAACGACCGCACGCAGCTGCTGCCCTTCTTCTGGATCCCTGAGGAGAAGTACCGCACGCGGCGCGAGATGCAGCGCGAGAATGCGAACATCGACGTCTGGGTGCGGCAGGGGCTGCTGCGTGTCACGCCGGGCAACGTCACCGACTACGATGTGATCCGCCGCGACATCGCCCAGCTGGCCGAGCGGTACGACATCCGCAAGATCGGCTACGACCGGTGGAACTCTTCGCAACTGGTCATCGACCTGCAGAACGACGGCCTGCCGATGGACGGTTTCCAGCAGTCGATCTCGAACATCTCGCCGCCGACCAAGGAGTTCGAACGGCTCGTCCGGTCGGGGGATTTGGAACATTACGGCCATCCGGTTCTGCGGTGGATGGTCTCGAATGTGGTGGTCTACCGCGACGCGAACGACAACCTCAAGCCGGTGAAGAACCGCAGCCCGGAGAAGATCGACGGCGTGGTGGCAGCGATTGAGGCCATCGGCGAGTGGATGAGCGCCCAGCGCACGCCGCCGGCCCGGTCGATCTACGAAGAACGGGGATTGCGAACCTTTTAACGAACGATATCATGGATCAGACAACGACGAATTACCAACTGGACGAGCCCACCCGGCGCTTCATCTCCGGGTCGCAGGGCTTCTACGAGCGCTACGTGAAGATGCTGGCCTACTACGAGACCAACGAACAGGCCTATGAGGCTACCGAACGGCAGTATGCCGAGGTGGTAGGGCGGAGGCGTTTTGCAAGTTTTCAGAGTTTCAAGACCGCCTACAGCCAATTCTGCCGCCGTCGGCGCCCCCGCTCAAAATAGCCTGCAGGGGCGATTTTGCAAAAAGTTAACGGCGTTAACCCTCGAAAGTTAACGCCGTTAACCTTTTTTTCGCTGTCCGTTGCTGAATTTTGTTACAGAAAATCGCAACAGATGGGATTCTTTCGCAACATAGTGGCACGCGCCGCCTCCTGGGCGGGTCTTCCGGTTATCGTCAGCCGGGGCGGCCTCTCCAATACGATGGGGAAGATGGAGGAGGTCGACGACGATCTCGCCCTGAAGATCTCGACCGTCTGGTCGTGCGTGCGGCTGATCTCGGACTGCTTCTCGACCCTCCCGGTTCATGTCAAGGAGCGCGTCGACGACCGCCGCCGAATCCTGCGGACCGACCACCCGGTGACGCGGCTGCTGACCAAGCCGAGCCCGAAGATGAACGGCGTCTCGCTGCGCGAGGCGCTGATGGTTTCGGCCCTGCTGCGGGGCAATGCCTACGCCTTCATCACCGCACGCGACCGTCATGAGTACCCGACGCGCCTGGACTTCGTCCTGCCGGAGAACGTCTCGCTGTGGGAGGGTGACGACGACATCTTCTACTCGATCCTCGGCAATTCGGCCCGGATCCCGAGCCGTGACGTCGTGCACATCAAGGGGCTTTCGGTCAACGGCCTGCTGGGCCTCTCGCCGATCCGCCACCACGCCCGCCTGCTCGAACTGGCGAACAACTCCGTCGAGTTCGCCCGCTCGTTCTACCGCAACGGCTGCCGCACGACCGGTGTCTTCAAAAACCCGAAGGCGTTGAGCGACGAAGCCTGGTCGCGGCTCTACAAGCAGCTCTCCGACTCCTATTTTGGGGCGCAGAATGCCGGGAAACCGCTGCTGCTTGAAGACGGCCTCGACTATTCGTCGATCACGATTCCGCCCGAGGATGCGCAGTTCATCGCCACCCGTCTGCAGTCGATCGACGAGATTGCGACCATCTTCGGCGTTCCGCCCCACATGGTCGGCGACTTGAGCCACTCGACCTACTCGAACAACGAGCAGCAGAACCTCGAGTTCTACAACGTGACCCTCTCGCCGTGGATCACCAAGGTCGAGGAGGAATTTAACGACAAGTTGTTCCTCGAAGAGGAGAAGGGGCGGCTCTACGTCGACATCGACGCCCGGGGGCTGCTGCGGGCCGACACGGCCTCGCGCACGAACTACTACCGCCAGATGTACAACATCGGGGCGATGTCGCCGAACGAGATCCGCGCAGCGGAGGATCTCGATGCCTACGAGGGCGGCGATACCTTCTTCCGTCCGCTGAATATGCAGGAGGCCAATTCATCGAACAATTCATCAAACAATGGACAAAAATAAAGACAAGGCAATCAACCGGCCGGTGATGCGCACGATGCGGATCGCCGACCTGCACGTCGAGCAGCGCGCCGACGGCCAGCCCTCCCGACGGATCGAGGGCCGCGCCGTGCCGTTCAACGAGTGGAGCAATCCGATTTGGGGCGAATGGATCGAGAAAATTGACCCCCACGCCTTCGACGGGTGCGACATGTCGGACGTCATCATGTGCACGGATCACGGCACGGGTTGTGCCGATGTGCTGGCCCGTTCGCGAAACGGAGAGGGAACCCTCGAAATCCGCATTGAAGACGACGGACTCCACTTCGCATTCGACGCTCCGAACACGACCCGCGGCAACGACCTGCTGGAGCTCGTCCGCCGAGGCGACATCTCCGAGTGCAGTTTCAAATTCAAGGTCGAAGAGAACATCTGGACCTGGCGCAACGAGGCGAACGGGTTGGAGTACGACCAGCGCGTGGTGACGAAGATCTCGAAATTGTACGATCTGTCGATCGTCGTCAATGGCGCCTATCCGACCACCTCGGCCGTGGCCGAACGTGCGGCAGCTGACGAACGGACGGCTGTCGAGGAGCTGCGTCGGGCGGCGGCGCAAGCCTCCGAAGAGGCCATGGAACTCGTTCGTGAGCGCGTTGCGCTGTGTGCGAAAATCGCAAACCATTAACCACCATACACATCATGAAGAAGACAATCAAAGAACTGAAAGAAGAGCGTGCAGCACTGGCGGCCAAGATGTCGCAGATGCTGGATGTGGCCGAGGAGCGTGAGGCCAAGGGCTTCACTCCCGAGGAGCGGGCCCAGTATGACGGCCTGAAAAGAGAGTACGAAGCCCTCGACGAGCGTATTGCGCTGCTCGAGGAGGACGAGGCGCGCGCGGCAGCTTCGGCACGCCGTATCAGCGGCAACGATGGCAAGACGCCCGCGGAGCGTGCCGCCCAGCATCAGGAGGAGCTGCGCTCGGCCTTCATCGATTATGTGCGAGGTGCTGCCACCAAGGGCGATGTCAAGCCCGAACTGCGTGCCGAACTGTTCACCGGCACGTCGGAGAATCAGATCATCATTCCGAAACTCGTGGCGGATCAGGTCGTGCACGCCCTCAAGTCGACCGGCACCTTCCTCGAGGCGGTCGATCTGGTGATTACCCAGAACGCGATCCCCTACACGAAGTCCACGCTCAACACCACCGACAAGGCGTTGAAGAAGTTGAACGAGGGCGATGCGAACACGACCGACAAGGTGCAGTTCAAGGGTGTGACGATCAGCGCCTACGACTACGTGACGCCGATCTTCCCGATCCACATTGCGCTGCTCGAAGGTACGAACGTCGATGTCGAGGCGACGATCGTCGAGGCTGTCGCCGAGTGCGTGCGCCGCGGTCTGCAGGAATTGGCGACCCGAACCGGTACCGGAACCAACGACATCAAGGCGATGCTCACGGCTGCCACCAAGGGCGCAACTGCCGCATCGGACACGGCTGTCACCTACGACGATCTGGTATCGCTTCAGGCTTCAGTCGACAATGCCTACGGCAACCCCGAGCGCGGTGCGTTCATGATGAACTCGGCAACGCTGGCCGCCATTCTGAAGATCGTCGACAAGAACGGCCGCCCGATCTTCATCACCGACGCGCAGACCGGTGTCATCTCGCGGATCCTCGGCCGTCGGGTCATCATCAACGAGTCGATGCCCGACATCGCCGCCAGCGCCAAGCCGATCGCGTTCGGCGACTTCAAGTACTACCATCTCCGCATGGTGCAGGGCATCCGTATGACGGTCTTCAAGGAGAAGTATGCCGACAAACTCGAAGTGGGCTTCATGGGCCACGTCCGCGCCGACGGCAACCTGGTCGATGCCGGAACGCATCCGGTGAAGTACCTCGAAATGGGTGCCGGTGCCTAAACCTCTGCGGCCATGATACTCAACAGAACGGAAAAGGTCTATCCGCGGCAGGTGATCGAGCGGATTGTCGGCGGGCAGATGCGGCTCGTCCCTGAAGACGGCGATCTCTACGAGAATGCCGTGCGGAACGTCTACGCGGCCTTCGACATTGCCGAGCAGTACACGAACCGGATCCTGGTGCGAAGCGTCGTGACGTTCGCTTTCGACCGCTTCGAGTCGCTGCTCGACCTGCCGACGGCCCCCGTGTTGAGTATCCGGTCGGTGAAGTATTACGACGCCGACGACCGCGAGCAGACGCTCGATCCGTCGTCCTACGAGCTCCTCGCCTCGGAACAGACCACCGCTCTCGAGATCTTCACGCTCCCGACCCTCTCCACCCGGCGCCAGCGGGCCCGGGTGCGGGTCGAGGCACTTTGCGGATACAGCGACTACCGCGATACGCTCACCCGCGAACCGGAAGACGTCGGGGGGATCATCCTCCCCGGGAACATCGAGGCGGCGGTGGCGCTCCGTGCCGGGACGCTCTGCGAGGTGGACGGCGATGCTGTGATCGGAAGGCTTGTGTCTGAACTTCCTTCGTCAGTAGAACGCTTGTTAGCTCCGTATCGTATATCTCCTTATGGCAGGTAAAATTAGAATCACGCTGCTGCGTCCCGCCACGACGCAGGACGCCGGCGGCGAGATCGTCGGCGAACCGACCCCGTGGCGCTCGTTCTGGGCCACGAAGACCGAGAGCGGCGGCCGCGAGAACCTCTTCGCCTCGCGCATCGTCCACGAAGGGTCAGCCGTGCTGACCATCCCCTACGTCAAGGGCGAGGACGGACGATCGCCGGCCGTGGATGCGCGGATGCTTGTCGAGATCGACGGGCGCCGCCGCCCGATCGAAAGCGTCTACGAGGAGGGATTCCGCAAGAAGCTGCACATTCTCATCACGTTGAACGACCTGGACTATGACGCAGGATATTAAGATAGAGGGCTATTCGGAGGCGATCCGGATCTTCGATCAGCTGACCGACCAGATGCAGCGCACGCTCGTGCGGCAGGCGCTGCGCAAGTCGGCCCAGCCGATGGTTGCGACGGCCCGGGCCCGGGCTCCGAAGCGCACCGGGCAGTTGAGCCGATCGATCGGCGTGGTGTCGCTGCGCAAGGATCGCGTCCCGACGGTCGTCCCGATGGCCGTGGGTCCGGTCTTCAGCGTGACGAAGAACGGCAAGGTCAACGCCTTCTACGCCCGTTTCGTGCACGACGGCACGAAGGACCGCCGGCCCCGCAACAAGAAGCTGCGGGCGCTCAAGTTCCCGGGCCGCGAGGGTGGGGTGGTCTACGCTGCGAAGACCCGCGGCATGAAGGCGCGACCCTTCCTGCACGATGCATTCGACCAGTCGGCCGACGCCTCGGTCAACGATTTCGGGGCGGATCTGACGTCGGCGATCGAGCGATTTGTCAACCGTAATTTCCGAAAGATATGACCTCGACTGAAACGCTTGTGCAACTGCTGTCGGCCGTTCTGCCGAAGGAGAAGATCTACCCGGATGTCGTTCCGGCGGAGGTTCAGCCTCCGTTCGTGGCCTACTCCGAGGAGTCGCAGCCCAACACGACCTACGACGGCAATGCGGGCGATACGGATACGACCGTCGTGACCGTCGTGGCCCAGACCAAGCGCGAGGCCCGGACGCTGGCCGACCGCATTGTCGGAGCTGTCGACGGACAACTCTCCGAAGGCTATGCCTTCTATTACCAGGGCCGCAAGTTCGTGATGTATGCGGACGAGCGCCTTTCCAGTTACGAATTAACCTTCAATATGCTTTGACTATGAAAACAGGAAAAGGGCGCAATCTCACGATGCTATGCGCCGACAAGAGCGTCTACCATGCGCAGACGCACACCTATACGATCTCTCCTGACTACGAAGAGTGGGAGACCAAGGATACCAAGGGCCCGGAGTATGAACTTAAGAAAGTGGCCTTCACGGCGTCGGTTGACGGTCTGGTGTGTGTGAAAGAGAGCGAGGGCGATCCGGTCAATGCCCACGACACGCCCGATATGATCGCCATGGCGATGCAGGGACAGACGGTGGATATCGTGGCCAAGCTGGCTATCGAGGGAACCACCGAAAAGTCCTACACCTGCAAGTGTGTGGTCGACACCTTTGAGGTGAGCGAGACGGTGGCGCAGAAGGCGACCTACAAGGCCTCGTTCAAGGGTTACGGCTTGGCTCCGGTGGAGTAACCGGCCGAATATGACAACTCCGGCGGAGGGTCCTCCTCCGCCGGTTAAACACGAAACAAGATGCTGCAGCAATTCACAACCAACGGCCGGACCTTTCCGGTCAACTTCGGGATCCGCACGCTGGCGACCACGGCCGACCAGCTGGGTCTCAAGCTCGACACGCTGGCCCGCGATGCGATCGTCCCCGATGTGCCGTTCGGACGGCTGATCGAGATCGTTGCGACCGTCACGGCCGAGGCCATGACCGACGGCGCCCGCAAGAGCGGCGAACCGAAACGCTATACGCCGGACGATGTGGTCGACCTGATCGACGAGGACCCGGCGCTGCTGCCCGTCCTGCTGACGATGTTCCGCCAGTCGCTCGGCAACGGCAGTCCGGTTTTTCCGACGGCGGCCCGGCCCGCAAACCCCGAGGTCGCCG
The DNA here is from genome assembly GCF_963931675.1 of uncultured Alistipes sp. NCBI lineage: Bacteria > Pseudomonadati > Bacteroidota > Bacteroidia > Bacteroidales > Rikenellaceae > Alistipes > uncultured Alistipes sp. The sequence goes on from NZ_OZ007039.1 coordinate 2,632,777, forward strand.
CAGAACAGGCCGTGCCCGAGCGGAGGAGACCCCGGAAATCACCTACGCCCGACTCTATGCCGTAGCGGTCGGGATGCTGGGCATCGCCCCCGCGGACTTCGAATGGATGACCCTTGCGGAGTTCGAGGCGGCCGAACAGGGTTTCATGCGGCGGCGGGAGTACGACTTCCGCACGGCGATGAACATCCAGCGCTGGGGCAGTTTTGCCATCATGGCGTCAATGTGCGACATGAAGGGCCGGGGAATGGAGGAGGTGCTGCCTCTTCCGTGGGACAAGGCGTCCGGGCGTCGGTCGTCGTCGGGCGAGCGGAAAATCACAAAACGGGAAATGGCGCGGATGCGTGAGGAGGCGCTGCGCGATGTGCAAAAATTGGAGCAACAATGGCAAAAAAAATAGCGGAACTGCTGATTAAGATCGGCGCCGACACATACGGGGTCACGAAAATGACCGAGAAGGTCCGCAAGGACTTGAAAGGTTTGCAGAAAGACCTATCCAGTTTCGGAAAGAGCTGGTCGCTCTACGTAACGGCTCCAATTCTTGCTGCAGCGACTGTGTCGGCCAAGGCGGCCGACGTGCAGATCAAGAACGAGAAGCGGCTGCTCGTCGCTCTGCGGGGACGCGAGGACATCCAGCAGCGGCTCATCAAGCAAGCCGGGGAACTGCAGTCGCGCTCGCTGTTCGGCGACGAGGAGACGATCGGACAGCAGGCTTTTCTGGCATCGCTCGGACTGACCGAACAGCAGATCAACGACACGATCGAGGCGGCGGCGCAGCTCTCCTCGGCGACGGGCATGACGCTCGACAGCGCCGTGAAGAACCTGGCGAAGACCTACGGAGGTCTCTCCGGCGAGCTGGGCGAGAGCATCCCGAAATTGAAGGAACTGACTGTCGAGCAGATGAAGAACGGCGAGGCCGTGAAGTTCATCCTCGAAAATTACAAGGGTTTTGCCGAGGGGGCTTCCGAAACGGCGCTCGGCCCGGTCAAGCAGATGATGAACTCGATCGGGGATCTCGGTGAAGAGTTAGGTAAAGTCTTCATGCCTTATTTGCAGGAGTTAGCCCGCCTCGTAAAAGATTTCGTTCAATGGCTGGCAGCCTTGCCGCCTTCTGGGAAGGCGGCGATCGTGGTGATCGGAGGCCTTGCGGCGGCGATTGGGCCGTTGGCGCTCGGCCTGGGAACCATTATCAAACTGTTGCCGGCGATCAAAATCGGACTGGCGGCTCTGACCGGACCGATCGGTGTCATTACGCTGGCAATAGGTGCAGCCACGGCGGCATTTATCGGATTCAACGCTTCGTTGAAGCAGGCGTCTCTGGATCGGATTTCATATCGGGCCCAGAAATATATCAAGGATGGATGGTCGATTGAGGAACTTGAAAAACTCCGAGAGGAGACCATGCAGAAGAATCAGGAAGCCCTGGATCGATATAACAGGGCTTCGGCCCGGTTGAATCCCGGAAACGCCGAATCACTCGCCTCCTATGTCTTGATGTACGGAGAGAACCGTCGCAACAAGCAGGATGCGAATGCTGATTTGGGGTTTACGGCAGAAAAGGTCAAGGCGATCGATGAAGCGCTGATGTATCTGCGTTCGCTGCCTCCTGAAATATCGCTGCCGGAGGTCGCAACGGCGGAGGATGTCCGGAAGGTGGAGCAGGCCACGGGAATGATCGGGAAATTGAGCGCCGAAATCTCCAGACTCGAGGAGGCGAAGAAGAAGGCCTCGTCGACCTCGGAGATCCACAATCTGACCCTCTCGATTGCCGAATTGCGTGACGAGTTGGAACGACTTCAGTCGATCGGAAGCAGCGAATCGATCGCGGGTGACACGGGTAATCTCTTCGGGAAAGGTGTTACTCCGCTGAAGTTCGACCCGAATGCGATCAATCCGCCCGATGAGGAGTGGGAGACGGCCCGGCGTCGGTTTGCGGCCAGCCTCTCGGACTTCGTCTCCGAGGCACAAATCCAGGTGCTGAAAGTCCTGCCGGCGATCCGGAATCTGTTGTCCGGAGTCGGAACGGCCATCGGTGAAGGGTTGGGAAACATCCTGTCCGGGGACGGTACGTTTGAAGACCTGCTCGGCGGAATCGTTAAGGTGATGGGGCAGTTCCTGAAATCTTTGGGTCAGCAGATGATTCAGTTGGGCGTCGAGATGATGTTGATCAAATCGGCCCTTGCCGCCTCGTTCGCTACACCTTGGACGGCCATCGTCGCCGGTGTGGCCGCCATTGCGGCCGGGCAGGCGATGATCAACTCGTTCAACAAGCGGAACGAGGGCGGGATAGCTCTTGCCGAGGGAGGTCTGGCCTACGGCCCGACGATGGCTCTGGTGGGAGACAACCGCGGAGCGGGGAGCGACCCCGAGGTGATCGCCCCGCTGTCGAAGCTCCGCCAGTACGGGCTCGGGCGTCAGACGATCGAGTTCGTGGGTGGGACGTTCCGATTGAGCGGGTCGGACCTGGTGCTCGCGATCAGCCGCGAGCAGGCGAAAATCAACTATGTAAATGCTCTTGCGTGATGGCGGACTACGGACTGAAATACCTTTGCGAATACCGCTCGAAGATGCGCGGCCGCCTCCTCTATCGGATCGAGATCGAGGAACGCGATGCGGCGCCCCTGACGGATGATACCGCCCTGCGGATGCGACCCTATTCGGATGTCTTCACTTTGAAGTGGGGCAATTCGGACGACCCCGAATACACGGCCGTGAAGGGCAGTTCGCTGACGTTGAAGATTCTCTGCGTCGACGACATGGAGTATCTGTCGCTCTTCTCGGTCGATCCGTTGAAGTACCGCGTCACGATCTACGAGTACCGCACCGACACGTCCGGGACGGAACGGCGGCTGATGCTGTGGCGGGGATTCCTCTCGGCCAGCAGCTACAAGGAGACCTTCGCCCGACCTCCGTATGTGGTGACGCTATCGGCTACGGACGGATTCGCACTGCTCGATAGCATGCCGTTCCGCGATGCCTCGGGGGCAATGTTCTCGGGCCGCGCGTCGTTGTCGAGTCTTCTCACGAGCTGCATGGAAGCCCTCGGAATAGACCTCCCGGTTTCGGAATGGGTCTCGATTGACGGTGTAGGAGGCGCTGAGCGGACGTTGTCCGACGTCTATGTCGATCAGTCGCGAATCTACGACATTGATACGGATATTTCCTGGAAGAGTGTGTTGGAATTGGCCGTGAAGCCATTCCTCGGACAGATTTTCCAGGCCGGAGGTACGATTCATGTCCGGGGCATAGGATCTTTGATGGGAACATTCCGTCCGGCCTCGTTCCGGTCTAACGGGTGGCAGCTTGGGCTGGAACGCCCCCGGATCGTCTCGTTATGGGAGGACGGGTGTGATGTCAGGAACTCGGCGGAACTGGAGTTGTGTGCACCCTACCGGAACGTGGAGGTTTCGGCCGACAATTCAAGAGATGCAGATGCCAACCGGAAATATTATACTGCGGATTTCTGGGAAAATACGATATATCCAACGAAGTATTATTTCGAAGATCGTATTGTCTTCGGCAGTGATTCGGCTTTCTTTTTTCAAAGCATGACTTTGCCTGTCTTATATCCTGCCTCAAAAGCGGATGTGGAGATATCTATCAGTCTATATAACTTGCTGACCGAGTACAAAATTAAAGCATACGTTGTGGTGGACACTCGCATTGATGGGGTGCCGAAGAGATGGGATAATGATCAACAGGCATGGATAAATCGATATGGAGGGTATCCGTATGTGGAAATTGATGTGGCGCAAGGACCGGCTATATCTGAATACTACGAGGAAAAATACGTGTCGCCTTATACGCCGTCTTCGCAACTTCCGGGGCATGATTTCAAGATAACCGTTACCAATATTCCGTCAAACAGCGATGGATCTCCGTGTGACTTCACCCTATTTATCGGGGCGCAGGGTGCATCTGATTTTGGGGGAGGTCCCAATTCGCATTGGATTATGGTATCCAATATTGAGGTGAAAACGTCGGAAGGAGATGAGCGGGAAGATCTCTTTTCTAAAAGCATCGCCGTGACCGGTTCGAATGTGGACGATTGCAATGTCGACATCCCGATGCGAGACGGTGGATATCGGTTGAACATGGGGAATATCCTGGTTTGTCCGATATTGGGTAACGACGGCTTGCCTGTCGTCTCCTGGCTGGCGCCGACCGAGCGGGGCGACCTGCTCCACATGGCCGGCGAGGATATCCTGCGGTTGCGTTCGGCCGTCAGCCGGCAGATCTCCGGCGATCTGCGATGCCGCCGGGGCGTGGATCTCAATTCGCTTTTCGAGGACGGGAAGTTCGCCCACGCGATCTACTATCTGAACTCGCTCGAACTGCTCGCGGCGCGGCAGGTCTACAAGGTGCAACTGCGCGAACTGCAGAGCCTCTCCCGGATGCTTCCGGCCGGCGTGTTGACTCCGATCCGTACCTTCGACGAACCGATGGCGCTCGTCTGCTCGCTCTACGGGTCGCTCTTCTTCCGGACCGGGGCGGATCCCTACGGCGCGGCGATCTACAACACCGAGAACGGCGAACTGCTACGTCTGACCTACGCATCCGACAGCCTCGCGATTCGCAAGGGATTGAGCGCGGTGGTCATCCAGGTCGGGGCGACCGACCTCTATGCTGTGGACAACCTCGGCAACGTGCTGTCACACCTCGATGCAGGCCCGGCATCCGTGCTGAATTATGATACGGCGCTGTACGACGGCGATCGTCACTCGTGGGTCTCCTATACGGCCGACTCGGCCACGTCGAAGAGTGACGTCACGATCTTCACGCGCAACATGGAGCTCGAATCGAAGGACAGCATGGCGATCGTTGCGACGGGACTGATGCTAATCTCGAACGGCTACGTGCTGCAGGGCTCCGACGGCTCGTCCTGGTGGCACAACTACGAACTGCACCCGTCGTCGAAAATCGAGGCGTCGACCTACGATCTGCAGGCTGTTTCCGACTCGTTGATGGTGACTCAGGCGTCTGTAACAATCAGCCGAATCGCATTTGAGATTCGGCGGCGGTCGGGGCAGTTATTTGATGCGGAAACCGTATTGAAGAGCGTGTCCATTCCGAGGGTGCTTTCGGAAATCGGCAAGCGTTTCATGTGCAACTGTGCAATCGCGGTACTCGTGTATCCTGACGCTGCCATGCAGCGAGTTGTTCAGTGTGTCGATGTGAGGACGGACAAGTCGACGATATTCTCGTTCGACGGAGATGTGGATGTGGCGCTGTCTGGCGACTGTGTCTACATACTGAACGGAAACGAATTGTTCGGAGCCCGAATGGACGATGTGAGAAATATCGAATATTGGTTGTCCTTGGATGGAGATGACGCGGATATAACGATGGCGAATGTGTCTGCGGCTGGAGATGACAGCATTGCGGTCAGCGTCGACAGCAATGGCACTCCTTATATCGTGTCCAAGGATTATCGATTGAATGCGGAATTGATTGATCGGGGGTACGGGCTCGGTTGTGAGATTGTTGTCCCGGAAAACAATACGGGGGAGGCCTTATCGTATGATCCGGTTGTAATTGGGTTGCAAGAAGACCCGAATGTTTCAAGAAAAATAAAAGTTGAACAGCAATATTGAGGTGATGAATAGCTATCGAATCGGAAAAACATTGAAGGTCCGTTGGCCGATCCTGACGAACGGACAGCCTGATCCGTTGGATGGACGGGATCTCACACTGGAGATCTCGTCCGGGAACCGGGTGCGGACGACGCTGTCGTTCGTCGCCGACGGTAACGTCGCGGTGTTCTATTACCAGGGCCGCGATCAGCGGTTCACGGGGACCTACACCATCACGATGTGGGAGAATTACGCGAAAGAGGGGCAGACGGTCGTCGACCGGTGCGATGCCTTTGCGCTGGTGCCCAGCTCCTGCGAGGAGACCCGGACAACGGCCTCGGATATCGGTGAGGGAGAATTGGAAATCGAACCGACGGAGTTGGAGATCGGGGTCCCGGGGATGTCGGCCTACGAGCTCTACATCAAGCACAACCCCGATTCGGAACTGACCGAGGAGGAGTATGCCGAGGCGCCCGTCCAGGCGGCGGGGGCTGCGCTGGCAGCGGTCGCGCAGCTCGAAGAGACGGAAGCCTCGGTGAAGCAGGCCGAGCAGGGCCGGGAGACGTCGGAACGGGCCCGAGCCACGGCCGAGCAGGCGCGCGTCACGGCAGAACAGCAGCGGATCCTGGCCGAGCAGACGCGGGTGACGAATGAATCGGCCCGCCAGACGGCCGAAGCGGGACGCCGGGCGGCGGAGACGAAGCGCGAGGAGAATACGGCCGAGGCGATCCGGAACTGCAAGTCGGCGACCCAAGAAGCGGAGGACGAAGCCGCCCGGGTTCGGACACTGGCGGACAATCCCCCGAAGATTGTCGAGGTGGACGGGGCGCGTTATTGGGCCTTCTGGGATGAGGAGACTCAGCAGTACGTCACCTCCGATAATCGGGCGGATGGCGTTCCGCTGTACGCCTCGTTCTACGTCGACCCGGAGACGATGGACCTCTTCGCGGTCTATCCGAAGGGTTACGGAGACGGACCTGCGTTCTCGCTCGAAAACGGCGACCTTTCAGTAACGATCAACGAATAAAGACAAAGATATGGCAACAACGAATCTCGGCCGGGTCGGCCTTGTGAACAAAGGGGCGTACAGCTCCTCGGCGACATATACGAAGAACGACTTCGTGAGCGACGGTAACAACTCGCTCTACTTCTCGCTTCAGGACAACAACACGGGGCATGCCTTGAGCGAATCGGCGTGGTGGTTCAAGTTCTTCGACGGGACGGCGGCCAACACGGCGGCGGCAGCGCAGGCAGCAACGGATGCCGCAGCGGCGGCGGCTCTTGTCGAGCAGCAGGTGGAGGGCGCGACTCCTTCTCTCGACGTTGCGGAGAATACCTTGTATCTCTGCGGAGAACTGACGTCGCTGACGCTAACGAGCATACCGACGTCGACGAAACTCTCCATCATCCGCTTCACGTCGGGCGATACGGCCACGCAGTTTGCATACCCCGAAGGCACGAGCATCACGGGCTGGAGCCAGCCGCAGGCAAATACGAACTACAGCCTTTTCATCTGGGAGGGCGCGATAACCATGATCTACGATGAATAGCTTCTACGAATATTTCGCCGCACAACAGAAGATGGCCGCCTACCGGCAGGCCAAGCGGATGCAGCGCGGGGTGAAGTTGGGGGAGAACCAAGCACCTTCGATGGCGACGAAGTTTACAACAGCGCCGCTACAAATAGGAACGGGAGATTTCTCGGTGGAGTTCTATGGTAACTCATACGGGTCCGACGCGAATCTTGGTTATCCTTTTATCTCATACGCTGATGGTATCGCTTTGAATAGAAAATTCAGTGCTATTGCGCGACCAGGGACAAACGGCGTTGCGCTTCTGCCATTTGGAGAATCTACATTTAGGCCATCCTATGTGGTAGAGGATGCTGACGCTTTATTTCACATGGTCGTAACGAGATCAGGAACTGACGTCGCTCTGTATATTGATGGTAGTAAAGTGAATGATTTTGCCACGGATTCCATTGTTGATTTTGGTACTATGGATTTCCTGATAGCCAACAGCCAAAATGTAGGCTTCGTTCGTGTCTGGAACTACGCCCTCTCTGCAGACGACGTTACCGCACATTATAACAACGGCGACCCGATGGGGTATGTCGTGCCGAAGGCGATGCGGGACTTGTCTCCTATTCAAATAACTGGCGTAAATACATATACATGGACAGGCCCTGAAGATGTAACAGAGTTTCGTGTAACATCTTCCCCTCGATTGCAATACTTACACAAATATCGAGTGAATATAAGTGTGTCCGATTATCAATCAGGTACTCCATATTTATATGCAGGCTCTGTTGTTAACATTCCTGCTTCTAACGGGACGTATGACGTTGAGTTAGAAGTATCCGATGCTCAGTATATTTACGTTACAATGTACGGTGGGAGCCCTGGTTCTGATCGCCGCCTGACTCTCACCGTCAACAGCATCACTCCCGTCGGCCTTCTCGCGGAATACTTGCCGCAGAATCTGATGTACGGACGGGACGACAAGACGATCGCAACCTCCTGGCTCGACAGCGCGAAGCAGCTGCCGCTGTCGGACGAGTATATGGAGCCGCTCTTTCAGTCGATCGGCGGATACGACATGGCGGCCAACGGTGTGCCGGAAATACTCTACCACGAATAACCAAAAGCAATCACTATGCAATACGCGAAACTTGAAAACGGATATTTGATCCCGGCCCCCGGCGAGGTACGGCAGGGCGGGATGGTCATCATGAACCCAGGGCCGGAAATCCTCGGCCCGCTCGGATACAAGCCCGTGGAATATGCGGAGCGCCCGGAAGTCTCGACCCCGGGCAACGAACTTCGAGAGGCCTACACCGACGAAGGCGATCGCATCACGGTGACATGGGAGGAATTCTCCCCGGAACCGGCGCCGGAACCCTCATACGAGGAGCAGGTCGTCACCTTGATCCGCGAACGCTACTCGACCGATGACGAACTGGCAATCCTCCGCCAGCGGGAGACGAAACCGGAGGAGTTCAAAGCCTACGACGACTATTGCGAGGCGTGCAAAGCGAATGTGAAACAGAAACTCGGCATCGTATGAAACGAATCTTCGATAAGATCGTCGGCTGGTTGAACAGCATCCCGGCCGACAAGTACAGGCACTTCGCCGTAGGAACGGCCGTTGCGGCGGTTGTCCTGCTGGCTGTGGCGTTGTTCGTTCCCAAATGGCTGGCGCTGGCAGCGTCGGTCGTCACCGTAGCCGTGGCGGCTGTCGGCAAGGAGAAGGCCGACGCCAAGGCGGATCCCTGCGATATTGTGGCCACTCTCTGCGGAGGCGCCGTCGTGTGGATAACGTATTTAATCGGATAAAGATATGGAAGTGGATGCCGGACAAATTACGAGCGTAGCGAAAGGAATCAGTGATTTAGGAATGATGGCCGTGACGGCAGGAGTGTTTCTCCTGCTGTCTATGGGGCTGATGATTTCGTGCTTCGTATGGTTCAAATCGCTAATCAATGGTATCATAAACGACAACAGAGGCGCGATGCAGGAGTTGTTGGATGAAACTCGCGCGCAGAATGAGAAGTTGACAGATATATCGGAGGGACTTCGCCCTGAAACCCAGTTGCGAATCAAGAACACTGCCAATGTGTTCTTCGATCTGGCTGTCGAGAAGGTGTGCCGAATCATTAAGAAGGTTCGGGAGGAGAATCATATTGTCGACCACGAAGCGACAGCGGCAAAGATCAGAACGCTTTTGCACAACATCCACGAAGATCGGAATACGCGATTCGAAAGCTATACCTATCGAGGTCGGAAACTGTCCGAATATACGGATATCGCATGGGTTGAGAAGGTCGCCTCTGTTGTCGAGGATGAGATCTACAATTCGGCCGGGCCAAATAACGGGCGGGCATACACGAATGTGAAGGCCGCCTATGACGATATTAAACTCGATTTCTATAAAAGACTGAACCGTTAAACAAAATAAAGCTATGACAAGGACAACGAAGAAGATTATGATTATCGCGGCCGCCGCGGTGGCGCTGGTTATCGTGTTCAACCTGTTGCCGAACGGCATCCGCATCGCCTCGACGATCTCTGCAGGCGTCGGATTTGTGGCCGGAATCGTCGCCAAAGTGTGGTATGACCACGAAACACAAAAGAAGGAGATCGAGGTATGAAAATACTCCTGGATAACGGACACGGCGAGGATACGCCCGGCAAGTGCTCGCCCGTTTGGCCGGACGGGTCACGCCTGCGCGAGTATGAGTTTGCCCGGGACATCGTGCGCCGGATCTTCGATCGGCTGCACGCCCGAGGTGTCGTGGCGGAGATCATCGTCCCCGAGCGCCGGGATGTGCCGCTGTACGTGAGGGCCAACCGGGTGAACGGCATCTGCGACGTCGCCGGGAAGTCGAACTGCCTGCTGGTGTCGGTCCATGCCAACGCCGGAGGCGGTACCGGCTGGGAGGCCCACACCTATCTGGGCGATTCGATGTCGGACCGCTATTCGGCCATTTTCTACGAGAAGGCCGAGGAGGCGTTCGGCAGGGAGTGGAAGATCCGGAAGGGAAGCGCCGATCCCGCGGATCCCGATTGGGACAGCAACTTCGCGATCCTGCGCGACACGAAGTGCCCGGCGGTGCTGACCGAGAACTTCTTCATGGACACGGAGCGCGACTGCCTGTTCCTGCTCTCGGAGGAGGGCCGCGAGCGGATCGCCGCGATGCACGTCGATGCGATCATGGCCTGCATCGACTATCACCAAACCCAAAGCTGACATGAGACGGATCTACTACAACAACAGACTGGCAAAGATGCTTCTCGCAAAGAACTTCGACACCTCGATGCTCTTCGGGACGATCTGCACGAAGCACGCCGAGGCGGATCCGCTCTCCGAGCGGGTGAAGCGCCACGAGAGCATTCATTGCGAGCAGTACTGGGAGATGACGGTGGCGGCGTTCCTCGTGGCCGTGGTGCTGCAGATCGTGTTCGGCGGCGGCTGGTGGTTCGTGGCCGTGCCGTTCGTCTACTACGCGATCTACTTCCTGGAGGCGGCGATCACCTGGGCGATACGCCTCTGCACCCACGGATGGCGGGAGGCGTTCGACCGGGCCTATACGAACTCGATGTTCGAACAGGAGGCCCGGGACTGGGAGAGCGTCCCGGGTTATGTCGAATCGAGGCCGTTGTGGGCTGTCCTGCATTACTTCGGACGGATATGAGCCGCTGGGTAACAACTGCGATTGCTTTGGCCGCCACCTTCCTCGGAGGGTGGTGGCTGGGACAGCGCATGGTCCGGCCAGAGGTCGTCGAGCGGGTGCGGGTCGATACGGTGTTCTACGAACGGCCGAAGCCGTTCGCGGTGACGGAGCGCCCGGTGGCGGTGAATGTGCCGCGGATGCTGTTCGCTCCGTCCGACACGGTGGAGCGGACAATCGTCGTCGGCGACAGTGTCCAGATAACGGTCACGGAGCGCACGCTGGAGTACCGAGACTCGACCTATTACGCCCGGGTTGTCGGGCCGGTCGTGGGGCCGCTTGGGCCCCGGCTCGACTACTTCGAGACCTACAACAAGACGGTCGAGCGGGTGCAGCTCGTCCGCGAACCTTACGCCTGGGAGCTGGGCCCCGCACTGGGGACCTGGATGACCACGGACGGCTGTGGGGTGTGGGCTGGCGCCTACGCCCGGCGAACATTCGGTCGATTCAGCGTGTCGGCCTCGGCGGGATACGATCCCCGCAAAAAAAGCGCCTTCGGCCAGATCGAGGCCCGCATGGCGCTGTGGAGACGGTAACGCTCCAATTCGGAAATACTCCTTTCTAACATTTGGAATCCGGCAGGATTCATCGGGGATCCCCCGTGTTGTGTCATCTCTGTAATATCTCTGCGTGCATGTTTGTTCATAAATTTGCATTTTTATGAAAAAAGATGTATATTTGCAAGCAGATAAATTTAGCTTAAACTAAACCATTGTGGATGAAGCTGTCTTTTCTCGAGTTAAATTTGATCTTGTTAATAATGTAGAATACACTTTCTATAAACTGATGATTGATGGAGAATGTCCATTGGATAATTTTCTCCAAGAGGTAGAGGCTGACCTTGATTGTTCTGCCAATTTAAATCGCATCATAGCAATGATGGATATGTTTAGTAAGCATATTATGCTTCCGCAAACAAAATTTAGGCAGATAAAAGGTATGAATAGGAGTGATTTGTTTGAATTTAAATGTAATAATCTCCGGGTTTATGTCGTTTTGTGTGCCCCTGATGTTTTTGTAGTTTGTGGAGGCTTTAAGCGAAATCAGGAAAAGGATATAAAGCGACTTAAGCGGCAATTAAGAGATTTTGATGTTAGTAAATTATGATATTATGACACGCGCTGAATTATTGAGATCGCCAGAGTATTGGATTACCAAAGTGCAAATTGGGTTGTTTAGTTGCGCGGAGATGTTTATGAAGAAGACGAAAAAGAATAGGTCGCAATTGGCCCAACATTTGGGAGTCTCTAAAGGATATGTTTCTCAAGTATTAAATGGCGATTACGACCATAGGCTGTCTAAATTTATGGAGTTGTCGTTAGCGTTTGGCTATGTACCTCGTATTGAGTTTATCCCTATAGAACAGGTCTTAGAAGAGGATAGTCATTCATATGTTGGCACAACAATAGTGGAAGATAGTCTTGCTCTGGCTCATTATAATAATGCTATGAGCGATGCATATGAAATTTGTAAGCAAGTAGCTTAAGCCATATGATAGCGTTTAGAATGAATAAAATTACTATTGAGCAATTCGCGATATTGTCGACTGAACTGCAAAATAGTGGACCGATAAATTTAGAGTCTAATGTGAAGTTCTCGGCCTCAATAGAGACTCGGAATGTAGCGGTAAGAATGAGATTTACTTTTTCTCAATCAAACTCTCCTTTGTTAGTCCTTGAACTTGTTTGTTATTTTGAATTGGAAGAGGCAAGTTGGAAATCTTTGTATAAGGGAGGTGAGATTATTTTTCCGAAAGATTTCTTAGCGCATATGGCTGTACATACAGTGGGAACAGCTCGAGGTATTCTTTTTTGCAAAACCGAGAATACTCCTTTAAATTCATTGATATTGCCGCCATTAAATGTAGCGGATATGATAACAGAGGATTTTGTTATAAAAAAGGATAATTGAAAATAGGAGATGGTAATCTACCATCTCCTATTTTTTTGGTAATGATGCCAAAAGTGGTTGGTGTCGTATTGGATCAAATGACCAGAATTGTACGATTCTGGTCATTTGCGTTTCTTAATAATTCCATCATTGCTGTTCAGGAAAAGATACCACTTTACAAAGTCCTTAAAATGTTGTTCCGAGAGTCCACGATGGATTCTTAAATTATCCTTCAAGTGACCGAAGAACGACTCAATAGAATTTGAAGATTTAGGTACATTAGGGTATCGCGTGTATGAAAACAGATCGGGTATGGCACGCTTGATATGCGAGACACTTCGATGCAGCATCTTATGCGTAAACCACCATCTTCCCGACAGCTCATCTACGGTTTTTTCATTGATAAATGGTTCGTGTCGCCGATACCAGTCAATAAAAGCCCGTATCCATAACTGTGCCTCATCATGTGTTTGTACTCCATTTAACAAGTGCACCAGTTCGAGGAGTTCCTGTGCCGCTACGGTCTGTGGTTTGCGTGTAATCCACGTCTCTATCTCTCGCGCTACATGTACCGTACAACGCTGCAAGATCGCCTCCGGACACACTTCCCGCACCGCTTTTATGATATTGGGAGATCCATCACAGGTGACACTCTCAATTTGAATGCCGACATCGCGTATAGCCGTTAGGTCTGCTTTCAAATCCCGCAGCGTTTCACTCCTGGTTATGCGATAGAGGAGGGTCATCTTGATGTTGTGATCCCGATATACAACCAGACAAATCTTATTTGAGAAGTAGGTGCCGTCGATCAGAAGATTTACCTTCTCGCGTCGCTGTATCTGCCATAAAGGGCACTGGGGCAAGAGCCGATAGAAGTATCTTTTTAGGGTGCGTTCGCTGTATCCGCTCTCACTCGCAAGGTCACAAATACGCTGTTTACCGCGAACCCAACGCGCGAACCATATAAACTTGTTTTTATCGGAAATCCAGTCTCGACGATCCGTAAAATAGCTGCCACAATTCTTACAATAATAGCGGCTGCAACCGCTACGAGTACCCCATTTTATTGTCTCTAAAAAGCCACAATGAGGACAGCGTATTTTTCGTTTTTTTGACATAAAAATAGAGATTAGTAGAAACCCGTTTCTACTAATCTCTATTTTATCCTTATAACTACCAAATATTATGTCGGTTACATTTTATACCACCAACCACTTTTGGCATCATTACCATTTTTTTTGGATATAGTCAAGCACCGCCCGGTTTGCCCGGTCGACCTTCGTCCAGTCGTAGGAGATGTAGAACTTCCCGGCGATCGAGGTATCGACGTGGCCCAGCCCCTTGCTGATCTCCTTCTCCGAGATCCCGAGTTTGTCGGCCAGCGTCGCCCAGGTGTAGCGCGCCCAGTAGAAGGTCAGCCCCTCGATGTTCAACTCTTGGGCTATTGCGCGAATCGCTTTCTGGATCCGGTTGTTGAAGGTCTGGTAGGTCGCAGACTCCTCGGCGAAGCGGAGAACGTGATCCGTGCCGGCGTAGCGGGCGATGATCTCTGCAGCTTCCGGCTGGACGAGGATTGACACCGGGTTGATGTTCTTGCCCGAAGTTTTCGTTCGCACGAAGTGGGCACGGCCGTCGCGCAGCCGGTCGAGGTGGAACAGATCCACCAGGTTCATGCCGCACATGTAGAACGACAGCAGGAAGAGATCCCGCGCCGTCCGGCGGAAAGGGTATGGCGTCTCGTAGGCGATCAGTCGTTGGAGTTGCTCCTCCGTGAGCGCCTCCTTGTCTTTGTTGGCGGAGGCGATTTTGAATTTCCGGAAAGGATAGTATTCCAGTCCGATCAGATCCTCGTTGATGGCGCTGTTGAAGACGGCGCGAAGGTTTCGGAAGTGGATGGCTCTGGTGTTGATCCCGGCACCTTGTTTTTCGAGGTGCGCATCGAAAGCCTTCAGCCAGATGACGTTCACCTTCTCGAAAGTGATCTCCTTGCTGTCGAACGCTCGGATTGCTTTCAAGGTGTAGCGGTATACCTCGCGGCTTTTCTCGGTTCGACGAGATTCGGCGTAACGGCTGAAATAGGCGGTGAGACTCTCCTTGTCGGATCCTTTATGGCTTGACGTAAGCAACTTTTTGATCTCTGACACACTCTTCCCGGCCAGTCTCCCGTCAATATCCAGTTCGCGGAGCGAATTTGAGTATTTAAAGAACAGCGCTTCGATGCTCTCGTTGATCGCACGGGCATTCGGGCACTTCGGGACGACGGCCTTGTGTATTTCGCCGTTCCAGTGTTCGGGCAGCACGTTGATGCCGGTTCCGATGGTTGTAACTTTCCCTTTCGAAGAGAGGAGGAACTGGATAGGGAAGAGCCCGCGAGCGTTAGCCCGCCTGCGGTCGAGTTTTAAGGATATTGTAGCCATTTTGTGCAAGTTTTTTGCAAGTGGGACGGTCGTCACAATGCGATTCAATGCCGCCGCAATGCGTTATAAAGGTGGTTAATTTGGATAAGAAAAACAAGATATGGCGAAAATAAAAGCACTTACAGGATTGTAAGTGCTTGATTTTCATTTAGTCGGGGTAACAGGATTCGAACCTGTGACCCCCTGCTCCCAAAGCGTAATTTGCCGATTTTTGTCGGTTTTTGTCTGTTTTTCTTCTGTTTTGTAAATAGCTGTATTTCAGTTGTAAATATAGCTATTTTATTTCATTCTGTTTTTGTTTATTTCGCTGGAATTTGTAATTTTGTGTGCAAATTGTGTGCAAATTGTGTGCAAATCCTGGAATTTGCACACGCTAAATACCCCGTCAAATGTTCCAATATTCCAAAGATGGTATAACCGTTTCCGTCATGCTGGACACCCGCCGCACAAAGTCGGATGGAAAATGTCCCGTAAAAATCCGCGTTACCTACAAGCGGGCCCGGTGGTATTATTCCACGGGGAAAGACCTGACCCCGGAGGAGTGGGAAGCGATGCCGACGACCAGGGCCCGGGCGGTGGTATCGGTTCGCAAGGACATCGAAAGCAGCTATCAGATCGTGCGGTCTGCCGTCGAGGAACTGGCCGCCTCGGGCGGTTTCTCGCTGGATGCTCTCAACACCCGGCTGAAAGGAGCTGCCACGGATACGGTAAACACGGCATTCCGGGCTCGGATGGAGGCATTGAGAAAAGCCCAGCAGGTCGGCAATATGCTGATTTACGACAACGTGCTCAAAGGGCTGGAGCGGTTTGCGGGGCCTCGTATTCGTTTCGAATCCATTACGGTCTCCTGGTTGGAGAAATATGCGCTGTTCCTACGAAAGGAGGGCAAGGCGCAGACCACAATAGCCATTCATCTGCGGACGCTTCGGGCAATCCTCAACATAGCCAAGCAGCAGGGAGTTATCCGCGAGGCGCAATATCCGTTCGGTCGGGGGCCGGGGCGATATTGCATCCAGGCCGGAACGGGTCGCAAAATGGCCCTTACATTGGAGCAGATCGGGCAGATTGCCCGCTACGATGACGGACGGCAGACAACGGCACGCTATCGGGATTACTGGCTGTTCCTCTATCTGTGCAACGGAATCAATGTGGCCGACTTCGTGCGGCTGCGGTATCGGGATATTGTCAACGGGGAGATCTGTTTCATCCGGTCAAAGACCGAACACACGCTCCGCACGCTGCGCGATATTCGGGTAGTGCTGACCCCTCCGATGCAGGAGATCATTGACCGCTGGGGCAATCCGAAACGACCGGATGCCTTCATCTTTCCGATACTGACGGGCCGGGAGGATGCCATGATGACCAAGAACCGGACCAAGGATCTGACGCACTCGATCAACAAGCGGATGAAGGAGGTGGGCGAACAGCTCGGCATCGGGCCGATCTCGACCTATACGGCCCGGCACTCGTTCGCCACGGTGTTGAAGCGTGCCGGGGCGAACATCGCCTATATCTCCGAATCGCTGGGGCACAGCGACCTCAAAACCACGGAGAACTACCTGGCCAGTTTCGAACGCGAGGAGCGGGAAAAGAATGCACAAATATTAACGAAATTTTAGAAGGGGTATGCAAAACGGAGAGTATCTTAATATTGCGGACTTTACCACGAAAGAACAACCTAAAAATGCGGACGATTGTGTGTTTTTTCTGAAAACCGAGATAAAATATGCTTTAGATAATATTCGTTGGTGGTTTGAGTTGCCCAATGACGAAGCCTACAAAAAGAATCCTAATTTAAGGTTTGATTTACATCGAACGGGTGAGCCGATGTTCGCTTTCCCTGGATGTATAGGGGTCGCTGTGCTGTTTTTTTCGAACACAGCGCATAGTGATCCGTTCTTGCGTGAACATAGACAAATGTATTTAGATGGTTATTTGTCTGGGTGGAATGATTTTCAGTTGTATAGTGAACGATCGGTTCGATTTGGTTCACAACCCATACAAGATCGAAAAAGGGCATTATTCGATCAGTTTGTAGAATACAGAGCAAAGCATATCGGAAAAGGCTTTCAAGCAACCTTATTGCGACAGATGGGGCATGACGCAGGATTTATGTTTGCGTTGGCGCAGGAGCTTCGTGACATAGATAAAATTATGCCGGTAAGCCAAGAGACAAAGATAAAAAAGAAGTCGGGGAGGCCTAAAAAAGAAATATCAGATGTAATCCCTGATAGCAAAAATTATAATTTAGTAATAGAGCGGATCAGAGAAGTTGTTGCAAATAGCAACTACGACAAAGCGTTGGCCGTAGCTGATGAGATTAGACGACTCCAAAAAGAAAACATAATTATAGAGGATTTAGATACGAGTGTAAAGTGTCTGCATGATTTTTTAGCTGCAGAGATACCTGATTTACCTTGTTATAGAAACGTAGTGGATAATATTCGTTTACCATAATTGGATGAATGAAAAGAGAGAGAGGATACTGTAAAGTATCCTCTCTTTTTATTGATAATCAGGTGGAATAAATACCAATAAATTATTTGGTGATAATAAATTACAAGCATCATCCGGATCTTTGTAATGCGATCGCAAAGCTTTTAGGATATTTATTAAAAAACAACTATTATGGCAGATAAAATTATTCTGACATCGAGAGAGGAACTTGAAGGCTATATCTATGCAGCCGTTCGATCTATTGTTCCGGAGTTAGCTAAATACAAAGTTCCTGCCGAAGATGCCGCCGACGCATTAACTGTCGAAGCTGCGATCTGTTTTCTCGAAGGATTGGGTTATCCTACAACGCCAAGTAATCTTTACAATTTGGCCTACTACCGAAAGATCCCGTTCAAGAAAGTTCGTAGGCGATTAGTGTTTAGTCGTAGAGAATTGTCGATTTGGGTTCAGTCTCAAACACAGGATCCAAACATTATGAAGGAAAATTCGGCTTTGCATATTGCCGAAAGTGCCAACCGTAAATAAAAAGCCTGGGATATGAATGAAAAACGAAATGCCCCCGGCCCAAATAGAAGCGCGGGAGCAAAATTTAGCGTCGAATACAAAGGTAATACATACTTGCTCAAAAAACAAGAGTATGTTGTATTTTCTGTCTTGATTAGCGGTGGCCAATGGGCGACATATAATGTTGCAGAATCTTTGAGTATCCCGGATCCACGCTCAGTTATCAGATATTTGCGCAAGAAGGGCTTAAATGTCCGGGACCGCTGGGTGCGGGAGCGAGGTATGCGCTTTAAGAGATACTGGCTGGATAAAGAGAATGTGCACATACGTCGAATGCCGGAACTTTTCGATGAGGTTGCCGGCAGAAAGGAGGCATGACATGAACAAGGATTGCTACTACTTTACGCACGACAGCAACGCCAAGGATGACCCCAAATGCGTGCTTATGATTGAACAACTCGGGATGGAGGGATACGGCATCTATTGGATGCTGGTCGAAACCCTCCGCGACCAACCCGATTACACCTATCCCGTGGCCAATATCCCCGCTTTGGCACGTCGTTACAACACCTCGGCCGAGAAGGTGCGAACGGTGGTCTACAACTATGAACTTTTCACGGTAAAAGACGACCGGATCTTCTTTTCGGAGAGCCTGAATCGCCGGATGCAAGCCTTTAACGAGAAGCGTGCAAAACGCTCGGAAGCAGGACGTTTGGGAAACGCTTCCCGGTGGGGTGCATCGCAAACGGATCGCAATGCGATTGCAATGCAATCGCAAAGCCTCGCTATTAAAGTAAAGGAAAGTAAAGTAAAAGAGAAAGAGAGTATAGAGAAAGTCGCCACGAAACGCACGGCGTTTGTGGCTCCCTCGCTCCAAGAGGTTAGCGACTATATTTCCGAAAAAGGCTATGCCGTCGACGCCCGTCAGTTCGTGGATTTCTATGAATCGAAGGGCTGGATGGTAGGCTCGAACAAAATGAAGGACTGGCGGGCCGCCGTTCGGACGTGGACCCGTCGTCAGAACCCCTCAAACACACCAAGCCATGAAACGCAACGACCGTATGAACTCCTCGACTGATATTCCCGCGCAAGGGCTGCCGGAATCCCCGGAGCTGGAGCGTGCCGTGCTGGGGGCGCTCCTCCTCGAACCGGCTTACCTGCCCGATGTGCGGAGCCTGCTGACGGGAGAGACCTTTGCCGACCCGATGAACCGTCGCATTTACGAAACGATTCTCGCTCTCGATGATCGGGGCAAGAGTGTCGACCTGGCAAGCGTTGCCTCGGCGTTACGCACCTCGACGGGCAAAGAGCCCCAGGTGTCGGTGGCTTACCTGGTCGGATTGTCGAATGACGTAGGCACGGGGGTGAACTGCGTATCCTGGGCCCGTCAGTTGAAAGACACCGAGACCCGTCGCCGGTTGGTGGTGTTCAGCTACGAACTGGCGACCCGTGCAGCTACCGATCCCGACGGGGTGCTCGATTGGGCGACGGCGGAGATATCCACGATCGGCGACCTGGCTACTTCGACCAACGACCTGCGGCCCCTGGGGGAGATCCTCCGGGAATCGCTCCAGCAGCTCGAAAGCCGGTGTCGGGCCTACGCCTCCGGGCAGCCCGTGGGGGCCTCAACGGGCCTGCGGAGTCTCGATACCTATACGGGCGGCTGGCGTGGCGGGCAGTTGGTCGTTGTGGCCGGACGTCCCGGTATGGGCAAGAGCGTCGCCGCGCTGCACTTCATGGCCAGCGCCGCCCGGCAGGGTACACCGGTTTGCTTCTTCTCACTGGAAATGCGCGATACGCAGTTGTCCGACCGGTTGCTGATCGGCCGGAGCAATGTCGACGCCAATGCCTACCGGGCCGGGAGCATCACCTCCGAGGTATGGGAAACGCTGGAACGGGTTGAGGCCGAACTCGCGGCTTTGCCGATCCATATCAGCGACCGTCCGTCCACGTCGATGACACAGATACGGGCGCAATGCCGGAGAATGTACCGCCGGGGCAAGTGTGGGATGGTCGTGATCGACTACCTGCAACTGCTCGATGGTGACGACCGCCAGCAGAGCCGCGAGCGCGAGGTAGCCAATATGTCGCGTGCGGCCAAACAACTGGCCAAGGAGCTGGATATACCGGTCATCATCCTGGCGCAGCTCTCCCGCAAGGTTGAGGAACGGCCTGACAAAACGCCGCTGCTGTCTGACCTCCGCGAATCGGGAGCCATCGAGCAGGACGCCGATATGGTGCTGTTCATCATGCGCCCGGAGTATTACGGCATTCAGAGCATCGAGACGGGCCGTTACGGTACTATCTCCTCGCACGGTGTCGGACGGTTCATCATTGCCAAACAGCGGGACGGCCGCACTGGGGAGGTTTGCTTCCGGTTCAACCGGAGTGTCACGAGCCTCACCGATTACAACGGTCCGGATGAAACCCCGGATGCCGGATCCGATCCGTTCTAACTGGTTTGTGATTTTACCGCGTGAAATTGCCCGGGTGGAATAAGTACCCATAACACGAAAGAAAATAAAGCCATGAAAGAATACACCCACAAGAAACGGGTATTATACGGTCCATTGACGGACGAGTTTGCAAAATATGGAGACATATTCGAGAAAATCGCCCACAATGAGGCCAACGGATTCAATGCCGGGCGGTGGACACCGGGATAATAGAAAGGGCAACCCCGAAGGATCACCCCTGCCACCCGAACAAAGATAGTGATTTTTTTTCGGGAACCATGACACGAAAAGCAAAGAGCCACCCCGTAACGGCCGATTATACGGTATGGACGGTCGAGTTGAACCGTGAGGAGTTGATGATTATCATCGACGGGATTCGCAACCATCGGATCAATCGGGCCAAACTGACGCTCCAGAATATGAGGGCCCGGCGGGATCGAGGCTCAAAACAGACAAAACACGTAAAAAATAACACAAGATGAAACAGGAATTTTACCCCGAATCCAGCATTCGGGAACAGATCGAAGCCGGAGGCGCTGAAGATTGGCAGATCCAGATGGGCGGATACGTCGTATCGCTCTATTACACCAAATCCCCGAAGTCGGGCATCGCCCGAATAGTTCCTTTCCGAAGGGCTGACCGGTTGTCGGTGATTGTCTATCGACGGCTGCCGGACGGCACGAAAGAGGCTATTCGGCAAATCAAGGTCCCGGCCAGGAATGCAAACCTTTGGACGGATCATCGGAACAGCCTTCGAATCGTGGCGCATGACGGTCGGATGTGCATCTTCTTCGTAACGGCTTCCGGTGGTCCGGAGTTCCTCGGCGGGAAGTGGGGCCGTATTGCGTCGGATGATCCGATTTCCGATGAAGAACGGCAACGTGGTATAACCCGGGCGACCGAGCGCTGGGTGAGCATGAAAAACGAATAACAACTAAACCCATATAGATACGTATGGCACAGGACACGATCCACAAGATTATCGAGATCACGATCAAAAATTCCGATCTGATTGAAAAGATGCGCGAATCGCAGAATGCGATTGGTGCGCTTTCCAACGAAACGAAGCAGCTCAAACAAGATCTTGAAGAGTACAGAAAGAGCCTCAAAGAGGGGAAGATCACCCAGGAGCAGTTCGACCGCATGATGGTCCAGACGAAGAATGAGATCATCAAGAACGACCAGGCCGTCGTAAAATTCAAGTCGGACCTTCGGCAATATACGCGGGAGATGCAGTCGAATATCCAGCAGGACGCTGCAAAAACCGGATCGCTGAACCAGATGCGGGCCAGCGTTCGGCTGCTGACTTCGGAGTTCGAGGCATTGAGCGCCGCGGAGCGTTCGGGGAGCCGTGGGCAGGAGCTGGTCCGGCAGATCCGGAAAACAACCGATGAAATCAACCGCCAGGAGGCTGCTATCCGCAATTATCGCTCCACCGTTGGCAACTATGCCGGGGGTATTCAAAAAGCCTTCTTGAAAATCTCCGCTGCGTGGATGGTTATTCGAGGCGTATTCAACGCATTCAAAGGCAGTATCGAGAAGATCCGCGATTTTGAGCAGGCCAATGCCAATCTCGGAACGATCATCGGGGCCAATGCCGACGAGTTGAAGCGGCTGACCGATTCCGCGCTGGAACTGGGCCGCACGACCGAATATACCGCCTCGCAAGTGACGCAGTTGCAGACGGAGCTCGCCAAACTGGGATTCGGGACGCAATCCATCGAGACGATGCAGAAACCCGTCCTGCAATTCGCTACGGCGGTCGGGGCTTCGCTTCCCGATGCGGCGGCCCTTGCCGGTGCTACGCTGCGGAGTTTCGGGCTGAATGTCAGCGACACGGAGGATGTTCTCGCCACGCTGGCCGTTGCTACAAACCGTTCGGCGTTGTCGTTCAGTTACCTCAAAACCGCGATGTCCATTGTGTCGCCCGTGGCCAATACTTTCGGATTCAGCGTGCGGGATACTGCGGCGTTGCTGGGAACGCTCGCCGATGCGGGTTTCGATGCGTCGAGTGCAGCCACCGCGACCCGCAATATCCTGCTCAACCTGGCCGATGCCAACGGCAAGTTGGCCCAATCGCTCGGGGCTCCGGTGCGCACGCTGCCCGATCTGGTTTCCGGGCTGCAGCGACTTCGGGATCGGGGTATCGACCTGGCCGAAACCCTCGAACTGACTGACAAACGGAGCGTGGCGGCCTTCAATACCTTCCTCAACGGCTCTGACAATCTGCGTCGTCTGCGTGAAAATCTGGAGGACGTAAACGGGGAGCTGGGACGAATTGCAGAAGACCGGCTCAACACCGTGGAGGGTTCGATCAAACTGCTGCAAAGCGCCTGGGAGGGTTTCGTGCTGTCGTTCTACAACAGCCGCGGAACGATCAAGTCGGTGATTGATTTCATCACCAGCGGCATCGAAGGGATCAATAACCTGCTCGATCCCGATGCGCAGAAGAACAAACAAAAAGGCTTTTTTGTTGAGGACTTGATGAGCAGATATGCGTCTGGAGGCGATGATGCGCTGAATACAAGCATTAAGGCTGGGTTGAAGTTTTGGAGCGATCGTTACGAAACTACGCGGCAGCGCTATTCCGGAAGTGGAGGTCTTTTCGGGAAGCAGGATTTCAAGATTGCCGAAACGATGTACAAGGCATTTATTGAGGCCGGGAATGAGGCGATTGACCGGGTGAAGCAGTTGAAGCAGGAGCAGGCCGACGCTGTTAAACAAGCCGAAGCGGATGCCAAAGCAAGTGCCGCCGCAGCCGCAAAGGCCCGATCCGAAGCGGCCGCCAAAGCCCAACAGGCCGATGAGAAGGCGGCCGCCGCGCAGATCAAGAATGCCCAACAGGCCGCCGACGAGGTGCTGCGCATGACCCAGCAGATGCGGGACAAGACGCGGGAAAATGAATTGCTTACCCTCAAAGAAAATCACGACAAGGATATTTCGGAGACCCGAAACCGCCTTGCAGAGATCTCCGAGTTGGAGAAGACAGCCGGAGTGCAACAGCGGCAGGCGTTGGTCATGGAGCGGGAAGCGCTGAATAAGAAGTTGCTTTTGCTGGACGAGAAATATCAGAAGGACCGGCAGGAGATTGATCAGAAATACAGCCGAAAGGAGTTGGAGAATGCCGTCAAGAGCAAGTCCGACGAGTATCGGACACGTATTTTACAGGCGCAGATAGATGCAGGTGCAGGACAGGAGGGCGAGATTGCGGCCGCGAAAGAGGTGCTATCCATCTTGAAGGAGCAGTTAGAGTATATAGAACTCAATGCGGACGCATTCAGAGATTCCGGCAAGTCCGAGGCCGATATTTTGGCTATGAGGCTCGATCTTTTGAAGCAGATCGAGAAGGTGAACGACGATATAAACCGCAAGACGCAAACAGCAATATCAGATGAGACGGCGCTTGCGTATAAAACCGCAAGTACTGCCGCGAGAGCTGCTGGATCTCTTTCGGCGATGTTTGATGCGCTGGGCGGAGAGGGTGAACGGTATGCCGAGTTTGCAAAGGCATTGGGGGTTATGCAGGTTGTGATTACGGAGGGTATCGCTATTGCGAAGGCCGTACAGGGTGGCGCAGAGTATCCTTTCCCTATCAATGTGCTTACGGTTGCTGCAAGCGTTGCGGCCATTACGGCTGCCATAGCTTCTGCCGTAAATTCGGTAAAATCCACCGAAGTGCCGAAATATGCCTCTGGTGGCCTTATCTCTGGCCCCGGCACCGGTACGTCGGACAGCATTCCGGCGATGTTGTCCAATGGTGAAGCGGTCATGACGGCTGCAGCGGTGAACGAGTGGGGCGCGATGCTCTCGGCCATGAACGTGTCCAGCGGTGGAAACGCGATCAATGTTTCCAACCTGCCCCAGCGAGGCGATGGAATGCGAGGGATGGAGCGCATGATGGAGCGCGTCATGATGAATATGCCGGCACCCGTGGTTTCGGTGGTTGACATCAACAAAGGTCAGCGGAAAGTCAAGGTGCAGGACAATATCAGCAAACTGGGACGTAAAAAGTACAAATGACTATGAACAGGAAAGAACAAAAGACAGAGGGAGCCCACCGCAAGATCGGGCGCCCTCGGAAATTCACTCCCGAGCGTTTCTGGGCGGTCTTCGAGGAGTACAGGAGATGGGCCAAGTCGACGCCGATCTATGTCAGCAAGGTGTCGGCCGGACAGACCATATCGGTCCCGTGTGAAC
Source organism: uncultured Alistipes sp. (assembly GCF_963931675.1). Lineage (NCBI taxonomy): Bacteria > Pseudomonadati > Bacteroidota > Bacteroidia > Bacteroidales > Rikenellaceae > Alistipes > uncultured Alistipes sp. The sequence continues at coordinate 2,657,498 of NZ_OZ007039.1, forward strand.
GTCCGCTGACCCTTACGGGCTTTTGCCGGTTCGCGGAAATAAGCAGGGAGAGTTTCTATAACTACGAAGCAAAACCGGAATTTTCGGAGCTGCTGACCTTCATTCGAGAGACTATCGAGGCCGACCAACTCGATGGCGCTTTGGTCGGGGTATATGATTCGAGCATTGTTGCGCGGGTTCTACGCCTGGCCGACCGCAAGGACATCACGACCAACGGCCAGAACCTTCAGCCGCCTGGTCCGGTTGTTACCGTGACGATTGACGAGGCCGCCGCCTCTATCATCCAGTCTATCGGGAAACAGACAATCCGGGAATAACAGAAACAGCCACCTCAACGGGCGGCTGTTCTTGTTTTTATGTTATCCGACGGATAGCGGAGTGAGATAAGGCTACTTCTTTTCTTCTTCAATTTGGGCCGTCTCTTTCCCTGCCAATACTTGCTTGGCATTGATTGGAGAGATAACCGAATGCCCCAACTGGGATTCCAGTTGATTGCGGGCCGCCTTTGCTACACTGCCCCCGCTTTTCGCCACTCTTGCGTTCTGTTGGAAGCCTTTGGGCTGTTGCTGCTTCGAGATCTCCGTTGCGGCAGCTTCGGCGAGGGTGTTGAGGGCCAATTCAATGTTCGTCATGTTGTCCCGCAGATTCTCTTTTTTCAGCCCTTTGTATTGCTTGTAGGCTTTGGTCGTACGTCCTGCCCACTCCATCGTGATGATGTCGGTAAGTGTGGCATATTGCTGCCCCTCAACGCCTCGGCGCTGCCATTCGTCGGTCAGCTCCTTGCGCACCTCCATACTCTTCAATCGCTGGTTGATCCAGTTGTCGGAGTATCCCAGGCGCTTGTAGTCGGTCATCGCCTGCCGGATAGACAACTCCGGATCCTGCATCTGGTCGAGGCGGTCGCTGGCCACCTGCGCCATCCAACGCTTGAACGGCTCGGCCTTCGGGGAGGGGATCGACTGGATCAACCGGAAAAGCTGCTCGGTATCTGCTACATCCGTGAGTCGCATTTTTCCGTCAGAGGCGGGCATTTTCAAGGCGTGACAATTTGTCACGGTTTCATTTCCCTCTGCTTTGAGCCGTTGTTTGAGCTTGCGCCAGTAGGCGGCAGCATCAGTGCTCTCCGTCAGTACGGCCACGACGTCGACAATGGCGAAATACCAGGTTTCCGTTTCGTCGTCCCAGATGGTACGCACTTTCCGCTCTTCGAATAGCTGTATGGCTTGTTTCTGTGTCATAGGTGGTGTGGTTGAGGTTATTCTCCCTTCTCTATTCTGATCGGCTTGCCGCAATGCAGGCAGGCCTTATTTCCGGTGTTTGATCTCCGCTTCCAGCTCCTTCAACTGCTCCATATCCTCCCGGTCGGCTTCGATGGCGTCTCTGCGTTTTCTGCGGGCATTGAACTCTTCATAAACCCGGTAGGCGAAAGCGTCTTTTTGCTCCTTGCCAACGGAACCGGCATTGGATAAAAGGGGCTGATCGTTGGATACCAGGATTTTGTCGACATTCTCCCTCCAAAATCCCATCGTAAGGTCTTTCCGGTTTTTGGCTCGGAATTCGGCTGTTTCCAGGAAGATCACGACCAACCGATTCAAAGAATCGAGTTCGTCGTGCGTCAGGTAGTTTTTGGCGATAATAACGTCCTGCTTGCGGACTACGGCGCCCTTCCAGGAGGTAAGTCCCATATTGGGGGCGTCTGCATCGGCACGCTGCATCACGATCTCCGCGGATGTGTGCCCCGTTATGGCATAGAGGAGTTTATTTTGTGTTTCGGCATAGAACATCTGCGTAGCCTTGTCCGTTGGATCGTAGTCGCTGCTCAATGCAAACAGATCGCGCACCTTCTGATAGAATCGCTTTTCCGAGGCCCGTATATCCCGAATGCGATCCAATAACTCGTCGAAGTAGTCGGGCCGTCCGTCCGGGTTTTTCAGACGTTCGTCGTCGATAACGAACCCTTTGCGGAGGTATTCGGCGAGATTGCGGTTTGCCCATTGGCGGAATTGCACACCACGGATGGAACGGACGCGAAAACCTATCGCCAAAATCATTTCCAACGAGTAGAATTTGACTTGATAGGGTTTGCCATCTGCAGCAGTTGTCAAATAATAGTTGACAACTGATTTTTCTATCAATTCCTTCTCTTTTAGTATATTACCTATATGTGCGCTAATGTTCTGTTTGGAGGTGGCAAAAAGTTCGGCAATCTGCGCTTGATTGAGCCAAACCGAGCCGTCGCGTGCCAACAGGGAAACGCGGCTTTTCCCATCCACCGAATTGTATAGGATCAACTCTTGTTCCATGATTATTCCTTTTCTCTGATCTCCAATACTGCTCCGCAATGCGGGCAGGTGATCGTGTCCGTCGGCTGCGGGGCGAACAGCTCCGGAACCGTTACCCCCAGGGCAGCGGCAATCTTGCGGAGCGTGGTTATTGTTGTGTTCCCATTGATTGCTTTTGATAAACCAACACGGGAAATACCTATTTGTCCTGCTAAATCTGTCTGCGTCATGCCTCGTTCTTTGAGGATTTCCGCTATTCTGAACTCATTATCCATAATGTAAACATTTTGTTTGTGGAGACAAATATATGAATTAAACTTGTTGTTTGCAAAATTATATTTAGTGATAATAAAAAGTTGTCAAAATATTTGCAAGTATGAATAATTATTGTTTACTTTGCATTGTCAAAAGAAAACAAAATGTTTACAACCATGACACCCGCCACCCGTACCGAGATTCAGCACTTCGCCAAGCAGATCGCCGATTACGTCACCTTCAGATGCGACGGCGAAAGCGAAGGTTTCGAGATCATCCACAACGGATATATTGCCTTTGTCAACTACGAGGCCGAATATCGTGCCGTCCGGGGCGGTGACTGCTACTGCGGGATGTGGGAAATGGTCCCCGAACTGGTCAGCGAGCAGACGACCGTCGAGGCCGTATGGGATGAAGAGGGCAACGAATATCCCGAACTTGCCGACGCTTTGCAGGTGCTGTTGAACTAACAAATAAATCGGCTCTCTTACCTTCCTCGGATAGGTGCTGTCACACCACGCGACGAAGCCCCCGGCGGTAATCCGGCCGCCGGGGTCACAGAGAGCCCCAAATGAAAATAACCATGAAACGAAACGATTTATCGGACATCATGCGTCGTGCCTGGGCGCTGTTCCGCATAACGGGCAAAACCTTTTCCGTATGTCTTTCGACGGCGTGGAGCCTTTACCGTCTTACCCTTCGGATGCGGGCCGGTATCGTTCGGTTTGCCTACGAAAAGGCCGACGGCACGCTGCGCCGGGCCTGCGGAACGTTGCGGGACATCGCGGCCACGATCAGGGGCACCGGACGTCCGGACGATGGTCGCACGGTCAAGTATTACGACATCGAGGCTGCCGGTTGGCGGTCGTTCAAAGTGGAAAACCTTGTAACGATATATTGAGCTATGGAAAAGAAAGTAATCAGAATCGAAGCGGAACCGACCCGGGAGGATGCCAACCGGATCATCGCCGAGCGTCGGGAGGCGGTCCGGGCTTATGTCCTGGAGAAACTCAAAGAGACCAAGACGGCCACGCCTGCCTCCGATTTACTCTTTGGGCTGTTTCCGATCCAGGAGGGCAACCCCTACCGGGAGATCGTGAATATCTCGGCCTACGTTTCGGCCGCAATGTCGGAGGCGTGGCGGCTGTTTTTCGAGGTGGAACACCTGCGCCGCGAGTTGGCCGAGTTGAAAGGCCGCGAGATCGAGGATGTAAAATGTACGGTAGTTGAATAATCCAGATAAAGCTATGACAATCGAAGATTTGAAAAACGCAAAGTTGAGCCCCGTGACGGCCGAATATTTGGGGGCGTATATCAAACTCTCTGACATATATGGAGAAGTTGAAGATCTTGTTGAAACGAACTATTGTCCCGAATGTGTCAATAAAGCCCTCGAAAATTTTGAGAAAGCAATGAATTGCGCAATGGAAGAGGTGATGAAGTTTGCGGCCCACTCTATGAATGAACGGTTGTGCACTCTCGACAATCACACGGAAATATGATCTACGAACTGACCATCGACGGCTACCTGCTGGGTGTGTTCTCCTCCGAAGCCGAGGCCATCCGGCGAGCCCGGTATTTGCCGAGGGACCGATATACTCTCCGGGAGTGGGCGATGGACGGCGAATTTTCGACGTTCGACCCTGCGGTGAACAGATGCTACACTTTCGACAACTGACGCAAGAACGGCAAACCTTTTGGCGACCGGGATCCTCTGCGGGGCCCCGGTTGTTTTTTGTGCTTGAAGCACGAGGCAAGCACGAAAACCCCAGCGAGTTTTTCGACGTCTTCGCGCGTGCGCGCGCGATTCATTCAGTGAATAGGGCTCCGATTTCATTGTTCTGCGGGGTGCAGGTACTTGCAAAATCCGGGAAGTTGTGTGTAAATTGTGTGTAAATGGGGAAAATAAAAGGAGTTACAAATCGCTGTAACTCCTTGATTTTCAGTTGTCGGGGTAACAGGATTCGAACCTGTGACCCCCTGCTCCCAAAGCAGGTGCGCTAACCGGACTGCGCTACACCCCGAAGCCTGTGCCGAAACGGCTCCTTCGGCGACAAGTGGTGCAAAGATAGCGGCTTTTTCCCGTTCCGGCAAATTTTGTGCGTGAAATTCATCGGAAAGCCTTCGCCGACGGACGGTTTGCGTGGCTGTAAGGTGGCTGAAGCTCCTCCACGGTCAGCCGGGGAGTCATGACGCTGCGCAAAGAATCCGTACCTCCAACACGTCTGCCTGAATAGACCGGGAGCTCAACCAACCACATAAACATAGGTTATATCGCCCAGGATCTCGGCATATGAGGGCTTCCACGGGAGAAAGATACTTACCGTCTCCTTTCGATCCCGATTTTTCAGCTCGGGAATTTGCTCTTCGTATTTGGCGGCAGCAAAAGCATAGTCAAGAGGCACTTGGACACGAATGACATATTTCCGACGTTGCTCCTCCGGTAATGCCATCAGTTGTTTATAGGGGATAACATATAGGGATATGGCACATATGACCCTGTCATACAGTCGAAACCGGACCGCAGTAATGGGTATCTCGAATTCCTTGAAAAACTCTTTTAGGGGCCGTCCTTCCGGGTAGACAGGAGATGTATTTCTCCCCCAGTTGGCCTCCATATAGGCGGTTGTGTCGCCCCAGAAGAGCCGCCAGGGCCGGTATATGGTGCGGACCGGCTGCTGGGCCGGGCAAACCGAGGCCAGGAGTACCCCGGCAAGCAGAACCGGAAGTAAGGTTTTTGCTTTCATGACACGTATTTTGGATGTTTTCAGATGTCTGTTCATAGTATATGGATACCCCCTTGCGCAGCGGGTTATGGATGCCCTCCCCCCTTGCGCAGCGGGTTTCGGCTTGCACCTTCCCTCACGCAGCGGCCCTTTCCCTCACGCAGCGGCCCCTTCCCTCGTGCAGCGGCCTCTCCATTCACGCAGCGGCCCCTTCCCTCGTGCAGCGGCCTCTCCATTCACGCAGCGGCCCCTTCCCTCGTGCAGCGGCCTCTCCACTCACGCAACAGACCCTTCCCTCGCGCGCCTCTCCTCTTCGTGGGCGGTTAGGGCCGTCCCACGCTGTCGAGCAGGTGGCCGAAATCCTCGCCCGGAGCGGGCTTGTAGACTGCAAAACCGAGCGTCTGTGCCGTATCGACATTCTTCTGTCCGTCGTCGATGAAGAGCGTGCGCTCGGGCACCATCCCGCTGTCGGCGATCATCTTGCGGAAGATCGCCTCCGAGGGCTTCAACTCGCGCATCTCGTACGAGAGGTAGATCTTGTCGAAATAGTCCTCCATCGACTTGCCGTCGGCCTTGAACATCCGCCGGATATGTCCCATCGCCGCGGGGTTGTTGTTCGAGAGGACGTAGGTGCGGATGCCGCGCTGGCGCAGGCGGTCGATCTGGCGGAGCTTTGCCACGGGAATCCCGAGGTGGAACGCGCCGTATGCGTTGTCGATCTCCTCGTCGGTGACCGACGGGGTCCCGGCCAGCTGCCGCATCCGGTCGCAGGCTTCGTGGAACGAGATGAGGCCGTGTTCGAGCAGGCCGATCATCTCGGCGGGGTAGTAGGGTTGGATGATTTCGGCTACGGCATCCATTCCGAGTCTGCGGAATGCGGTGCGGCAGCGTTCGATGTCGAGGTCCACGAGGACGCCTCCGAGGTCGAAGACCACATTTTCGATCTGTTCCATAGTCAAGGGTGAGGTTGTTGTCCGGAGTTCCGGGTATCTATTTCTGAAATTTCATCGTGAATCGCCTTACGGGGCGCAGCACCCACATCGGGAGTATCTTGCAGAAGGGGATCCATGCGCGGTTCCACCAGTCGGGGACGATCGAGCGGCGTCCGCGCCACAGGGCCCGCAACCCTTTTCGGGCGCAGCGGTCGGCGGAGATCAGCACGCCCAGACGCAATCCGATCCGCTGCCAGTAGGGGGTCAGGCCGTAGAGGTCTGTGGCCACGCCGGCCGGCGATACGGCCGTGACGCGGATTCCCTGTTCGCGGACCTCTTTGGCAAAGGCCACGGAGAAGGTGCGCAGATAGGCTTTCGAGGCGGCGTAGAGGGCCAGTCCCGGGAAGGGCATCCACTGCGAGTAGGAGGACATGTTGAGGATGTACCCTCCGTCTCCGCGGCGGGCCATGTCGGCGGCATAGAGGCGGCAGAGCTGCGTGTTGGTCAGGTCGTGCAGCAGGATAATGCGTTCGATACGCTCCCCGGGTGTCCGGAGGATGTCGCGGAAGGAGAACATCCCGGCGTTGTTGATCAGGACGTCGATCTCCAGGCCGTCGGCCTGCGTGCGGTCGTGCAATTCGCGGGCCGCCTCCGTGCGGGCCAGGTCGCACTCCACGATTCGGATGTCGCACCACGGGTGTAGTTCTCCGATTTCGGACTTCACCGTTTCGAGGGGCTGGCGGTTCTCTCCCACGAGTACGAGGTTGTACCCCAGGGCTGCGAGTCGCCGGGCATAACAGTGTCCGATTCCCGATCCGGCGCCGCTGACCAGCGCCCACGCCGTTCCGGGCGCGACTTCGCCGCGGCGCATCCGGCGGTGTGCTTTTTGGCCGGGCCGGGCGACCTCGCCGACCTCCGCTTCGCGTCGCCCGGCGGCGGCCCCTTCCGCGGCGGCCATACCCGCCGTGTGTTCCTCCTGAATATCCACCGGTTTCATCAGGGCAGTCGTTTGAGTTCCTCGACGATCTTGCGCGGGAGGTCGGGACAATGCTTGCAGCACTTCATGTCGACGGAGTACATCCGGGCGATGCAGTAGTTGCGGTGGTCGCACTCGCTGCGGGTCGCCCCGTCGCCCTCGCGGAGCTTGTTGACGAAAGCCGGGTCGTTGACCAGCGCGCGGGCCATCTGCACGAGTTCGAATCCGGAGCCGAGGGCGCGTTCGATTCCTTCGCGGCTGACGAGCCCGCCGACGTAGATGAGCGTGCCCTTCAGTGCTTCGCGGAATTTTTTGGCATCTTCGAGGAAGTAGCACTCGCTGAAGGGGAACTGCTTGATCATGAAGGGCCCGCACCAGCGGATGAAGTAGCGGAGCCAGAGGGGCGAGTAGTAACTCATGGTGTAGAGGGGGATCAGCCCGCGCATGACGGCCATCGGGGCTTTGGAGACGAACCCGCCGGAGAGGACGATTCCGTCGACGCCGAACGACTCGATGACCTTTGCGATTTCGATGCTTTCGGGGATCTGAATTCCGCGCTTGAACCCGTCGTACATGTTGTGTTTGACGGTAATGGCCATGTTGCAGGCGCGTGCGGCCTCGACAGCCTCCCCGAGACACATCCGCATGAATCGCATCCGGTTTTCGAGCGAACCGCCGTACTCGTCATGCCGGTGGTTGGTGTAGGGCGAGAGGAACTGCGAGATGAGATAACCGTGCCCGGCGTGGACCTCCACGGAGTCGAATCCGGCGTCGTGGGCGGTATGTACTGCGCGTCCGAACTCCTTGGCGACCTGTTCGATTTCGCTGCGGCGCATCCCGCGCACGGGGGTGTAGGCGTAGAGGTTCACGCCCGACGATGCGCCGATGGGCATCTGTCCGGCGGTGGTCCAGTGGGTCATGTTTCCGCAGTGCCCGATCTGAATGGCTGCGGCGGCGCCTTCGCGGTGGATGGCGCCGGTGATGTCGCGCAGCCCGGGGACGATCTCGGGCCGAAGCCAGAGCTGCTTGTTGAAGGAGAGCCCGCTTCGGCAGACGGCGGCATAGGCAAGGGTTGTCATTCCGATTCCGCCGCGAGCCACGGCGACGTGGTAATCCTTGAGCTGCTGCGTGGGGCCGAAATCCTTGCCCATGGACTCGAACGCCGCGGAACGGATCGTGCGGTTGCGCAGCGTGACGGGGCCGAGCTTGTAGGGCGTGAAAAGTTTGGATTCCATATTTTTCGAGAATTTTTCGTGATTTTTTCAAGTGTTTTCGGAAGAGACCTGCGTGATTTTCGGATCCGTCGTGGTTTTCCGGGGTTGCTTTCTCGGGGTTTTCGGGTCCTTCGGGTCCTTCGGGATGTTTCGGGGTCGCTCCCTCAGGGCTTCGGAATTTTCTGTGGTCTTTGAAAATTTTCGGGCGGGACGCGGATCAGTAGATAAAGGGTATGATCCGCTTCCGCCGAAGTCTTGAAAACTCCTCGCCGAACTCCTGTTCGTAACGGCGCCGGAGCGATGCGGCGCGGGGTGCGAGGTTGGCGAAGGTCCACCAGGCGAAGACCACCCCGGCCCACGACCAGGAGGCTACGGCGAAGCCGACCCATTCGAGCAGCTCGCCGAAATAGTTGGCCGAGGAGACGTAGCGGAACATGCCGCCGCGGGGGATGTAGTGGCGCGTGTCGCCGGGTTTGCGGAGGTGGCGGATAATCCGGTCGGAGTGGAGGTTGATGGCCATTCCGGCGATGAAGAGGGCGCCGCCGATGTAGATGTAGGGCTGTGCGAACCAGTTGTTGTAGTAGCCGTCGGGGGATACCCAGAAGATCCAGCCGCCCTGCATCAGGGCGTTGAGGGTGTTGAAAACCATGCCCATGAGGACGATTCCGAGGGGCATCCGGGAGTTCCCGCGCAGGAGCAGCGGGAAGATGAACGAGCGTTGGAAGTAGTGAGCCTGGAATAGCAGGAACAGGGCGAGGGGGCCGGCCTGCCACATGCGGTCTGACGCGGCCCAGAGGATGCACATGAAGATGAAGACGGGAGATTCCATGAGTACCCATCCGATTTTGTTGGGGATCGGGGGGCCGTAGCGTCGGTCGAAGAGGTATCCGTACCCGGCTTCGAAGAAGTGGAGGGCGATGAAAACCACGAGGGCCAGGGAGGCCATGACGATGAGGAAGATGTCGAATGTTTCGCGCATGACGGGCAGGGATTCGGTAAAAACGCGATAAAGGTAGCAAAATTTTCGGGTTCGGACAAGACCCGAAACGGCCTGTGATTGTCCGATTTTTCCCGGTTTCGGACGACGGCTTCTCCGTGCGGGGCCGTTGCCTGTCCGGAAACACCCGGCCGGGTTGTTTTTTTGCTCTTTCGGAAAAAATGCGTATCTTTACCGGTCATCAAGTATCACCTAACCTGTCCATACATGAAACCGTTTTACCTGCTGATGCTCACTGCTGCCCTTGCCTGTGCCGGATGCTGCAAGGACAAGTCGGACAACCCCCCCCCTCAAAAATTGACCGTTGAACAGACCGACTGCACGCTCGGCGCCTTCGAGGAGCGGACCGCAACGGTCTCGCTGAGCGCCTCCGCCGACTGGACCGTCTCCGTTGTGTATGACGGTGCCGATTCGGAAGCCGATGCCGCGTGGCTGGCTGTCACGCCGGCAAACGGCGCGGCCGGTGAACAGAGACTCACGCTGTCGGCCGACAACAACTTCCGGAATGCACCCCGCACGGCCCGCCTGGATCTTGCCTGCGGGGGGCAAACCGTGCAGGTGGCGGTCACCCAGAGTGCCTCGGGCTTCGACGACACAACGGACCTTACGGACTTCTTCGATCCGCAGTTCGCGCAGGACTTGCAGTTGTTTGGGATAATCCCCGATGCCGAACAAATTCTTTTCAAGGATGTCGCCTATATAACCACGCTCCAAATCAATTGTCGCACCAGTACTTCGACCTCCTTGCAGGGTATTGAATTTTTCAAATCGTTGGAGATTCTGGAGTGCGAAAGCCCTCTGTTGACATCGCTGGATGTGAGTGCGAACACGGCGCTGAAGGAGTTGTACTGCCGCGACAATTTGTTTTCGTCGCTGGATGTGAGTGCGAACACGGCGCTGGAGGTGTTGTCCTGCGGTGGTGGTACGTTGGCATCGCTGGATGTGAGTGGCTGCACGGCGCTGAAGGAGTTGTACTGCGGGGACAATCAGTTGACATCGCTGGATGTGAGCGGCTGCACGGCGCTGACACGTTTGGATTGCTACGGCAATTCGTTGACGTCGCTGGATATGAGTCGGAATACGGCGTTGAATAAGTTGCACTGCTACAACAATCAGTTGACGTCGCTGGATGTGAGCGGTTGCACGGCGTTGGTGACGTTGAACTGCAGGGACAATCAGTTGGCGTCGCTGGATGTGAGTGCAAATAGGGCGTTGCTGTACTTGTTCTGCTACAACAATCGGTTGACGTCGCTGGATGTGAGTGCAAATACGGCGTTGCTGCGTTTTTACTGCTATGACAATCCCGGCGACGGGGAGTCGAAGTTCCCGGTAACGGCCTGGTTCGACAATGAGACCGTGCCGGAGGGCTTGGATGTCGATAAGTTGGAATGGACGTACAACGGCAAGACCATCACTGTCGACTACCAAAAAGCGGAGTAATACATTGCACCATAAACAACGGACCTCTCCTTTCGCGGCAGGTCCGTTTTTGCATCCGGCGCGTCGTCGGCCGTGCGGGAGAGGATCCCCATCTCGGAAAAGGGCTCTTTGAGGAGGCTTTTTTCGTTTCGGAGGGAAAATACCCGCGCGATTTGTGGAAAAGTCCGTATCTTTGGGGCATCATCAAAAACGCTTAGCCATGAAGAAACTCGTGGTCTTTACCGGCGCTGGGATGAGCGCCGACAGCGGCCTGGCGACGTTCCGCGATTCGGACGGTCTGTGGGCCAACTACCGGATCGAGGATGTCTGCACGCCGGAGGCCCTGGCGCGGAACCGGGCGCTGGTCATCGAATTCTACAACAAACGGCGCCGCGAGATGCTTGCGGCACGTCCCAACGCGGGCCATGAAGCCATTGCGGCCCTGGAGCGGGACTTCGCGGTGGAGGTCGTGACGCAGAACGTCGACGACCTGCACGAACGGGCGGGCTCGACGCGCGTGACGCACCTGCACGGCGAACTGCGCAAACTGCGTTCGATGCGCAACCCCGACCTTATTGTTCCGATCGAGGGGTGGGAGCAGGCGTTGGACGCCACGGCGCCGGACGGTTCGCTGCTGCGCCCGCATATCGTCTTCTTCGGCGAATCGGTCCCGATGTTCGAGCGGGCGGCGGAGATCGCCGCGCGGGCCGAGATCATGGTCGTGGTGGGGACGTCGTTGGCGGTCTATCCGGCGGCTTCGCTGGTGCGCTACGCGCAGCCGGGGGTTCCGATCTACCTTGTGGATCCCGGACACCCCGATACGACGGGTATCCGCAACCCGCTGACCGTCATTTCGAAACGCGCTGCCGAAGGCGTGCCCGAACTGGCCGCGCTGCTGCGCCGGACTTATCTGAACCAGTAGTTTGCTCCTCCGGAAACGATGTCTGTCTATTTTGTCTTGGAAATGCTCGGGACGCTGGCCTTTGCGATCAGCGGCATCCGGCTTGCCTCGGCCAAGCGGTTCGACTGGTTCGGGGCCTACGTCGTGGGCTTTACGACGGCCATCGGGGGCGGAACGCTGCGCGACCTGATGCTGTCGCAAACCCCCTTCTGGATGCTGGACAGCGTCTACCTCATCGTCACGGCCATCGCTCTGGGGATCGTCATCCTTTTCGGCCGCTACCTCATCCGGCTGAACAATACGTTCTTCATCTTCGACGCCATCGGACTGGGGCTGTTCACGGTCGTGGGCATCGAGAAGACCCTTGCGGCGGATTTCCCCTTCTGGGTGGCCGTCATCATGGGTACGATGACCGGTGCGGCCGGCGGCGTGCTTCGTGACATCCTCATCAACGAGGAGCCGCTCATTTTCCGCAAGGAGATCTATGCGCTGGCGTGTGTCTTCGGCGGAGTGGTCTTCTGGATCTGCCGCGAGGCAGGCATGTCGGGAGCTTCGTTGCAGATCGTAACGGCCGTGGCGGTGATCGCGGCGCGGGTCGTGTCGGTGCGCTTCGGGATGAAACTCCCGACCCTCAAGTAGGGTGCGGGAGCGCGATTTCATATATGATTAAAAACGGTCGGGAGCGGGTAAAGCCGTCGGAAACCGTACAAAGGTCCCTCCGCCCCTAAAACCCGGTTCTTAACCGGGTTGGGAGCGGGTAAAGCCGTCGGAAACCGCACAAAGGTTCCTCCGCCTCTAAAACCCGGTTCTTAACCGGGTCGGGAGCGGGTAAAGCCGTCGGAAACCGTACAAAGATCCCTCCGCCCCTAAAACCGGCTTTTTAAGCCGGCCTTGAAATAGAGGTCGAGGAGCTCTTTGGCGGCGATGAACGACGAGATCCTGTCGTCGAGGACCTGCTGCTCGTACTCGGCAATCTTGCTTTCGACGGCCGGGTCGCGGTAGAAACTGCTCCGCAGCGCTTCGTTGATCGTCTCGTACATCCAGTATTTGTTCTGGCGGTTGCGGTTGTGCTGGAAATACCCGTTGCGCTGAATGTGGTCGAGGTACTCCTCGACGCCCTTCCAGACCTCCTCCAACCCGGCCTTCGTCACGGCCGACGAGGTGTAGACTTTGGGCCGCCAGCCCGATTCCGGCACGGGGAAGAGCCGCAGGGCCCCCTGGAACTGCGTGCGGGCCAACTCGGCCTTGTGGACATTCTCGCCGTCGGCCTTCGTGATGACCATCAGGTCGGCCATCTCCATGATGCCGCGCTTGATGCCCTGCAATTCGTCGCCGGCGCCCGAGATCTGCAACAGCATGAAGAGGTCGACCATCGAGTGTACGGCGGTTTCGGACTGCCCGACACCCACGGTCTCGATGAAGATGACGTCGAAACCGGCGGCTTCGCACAGTACGATGGTCTCGCGGGTCTTGCGCGCGACGCCTCCGAGCGATCCGGCCGAGGGCGAGGGGCGCACGAAGACTGCGGGGTTGTTGCAGATGCTCTCCATGCGGGTCTTGTCACCGAGGATCGAGCCGCCGCTCCGCTCCGACGAGGGGTCGATGGCCAGCACGGCGAGCTTGTGGCGCAGAGAGGTGACCATGTTGCCGATGGCTTCGATGAAGGTCGACTTCCCGGCTCCCGGGACGCCCGTGATGCCGATGCGCACTGACCGCCCGGCGTGGGGCAGACAGCGTTCGATGATCTCCTGGGCCTGGGCGTAGTGGTTGGGGTTGGAGGATTCGACGAGCGTAATGGCCTGCGAGAGGGTGGTGATGTTTCCGGCGAGAATGCCCCCGACGTATTCGTCGGTCGAGAGCATGCGCTTCTTGTGCCGCTTGAAATAGGGGCTGATGATCGGCTGGTCTTCAACGCCTTCCGTCACGTTCAGCGCCGTGTAGTGGTGTGTGTCCGCGTATTCGCGTTCGTAGTGGTCTATCTTGGTAAAGGACATATGATCAATCGATTGCTTGTTCGATGAGTTTTTCGTTGAATTGGAGGCTGTTTCCCATCCAGAGGGCGCGGTTGCGGGTGTCGATCAGCACGCCGAAGGGCACGTAGGTGACGCCGAAGGCCGAGAAACCCCGGTCGGCATGAATCGTAGCCGAGACCCGTTCCGAGAGGTAGGGCCGTAGCATCGGGGCGATGCGTGCGGTGTCCTCGCGCGTAACGACGATCACCCGCAGGGGGGATTTTGGTTTGGAGGCGAGGGCCCTCAGCCGTTTGAGCGAGGTGATGCACGCGGGATTCGACGAGTGGAAGAACTCGAGATAGGTGACCGCCGCCGGAGCCGGATGGCGGTTGTCGATCCACCCCGCGGCCTTGAGCTCGGGGACCTTTTCGCCGAGGATGATGTTCTGGGCCTCCGCGCCGGAGGGTGCCAGGATCCACGCCGACAGCAGGATAAGCAACGCTTTCTTCATATCCGAGAGTGCTGGTTTGTCCGCTAAAGATAACACCTTTTGGCGGAAGGCGCAAATTTTCGGGCGAAAAGCGTTCGGCGGCGGGAGCGGGTCAGAGGCGTATGGCGGGGCCGCAGAGGAGCCATTCGAGGTCGATCTGCGGATAGCGGGCGTGGATTCTCCGCACGAGTTCGATGTCGAAGGGGAGCAAGCCGTGGCGGACCTTCATGAAGGTGTTGAAATCGCAGCCGATGTGGCGGATGAAATCCAGGTGGGAGAGCCCCGACGCGCGCAGGACGAAATTGAGCCGTTCGTAGTCGTAGTAGAAGTTGTGGCTTCGCTGGTTGCAGGGAAAAATCCTTCTGTCATTCCTTCTGTCATCCTTTCTGTCATCCATGGTCTTGAGGTTTTAGTGCGCCGACAAAAGACGAACGCGGACTACTGTTATTTGCCAATTGGAAAGGCTCTGGGAGGCCCTGAATCTGACAAACACACATAGCCCGCGCCGTATAGACGAAGGAACAACGTCCATGCCATACGACGCGAGCGCCGCAGGGCAGGATGTGTTTGACCTGATTCGGAGAATTTCCCAGATTTTCCAATCGGTCAATAAATCCGCTCGTGCGGATCTTCTGCAAAGATAGGAAAAAAACGGATTCGGACAATCTTTTCCCCGGAAAATCCCCTCCCGAACACTTTTCATCCCTCCCGAATGCCGTTTTCGACCAAAAAAAGTCTGTTGAATTTTGGGGATTCCCAAAGATTCGCCTATCTTTGTGTTCGCAAAATAACAACGTCCGAAATACCACAAAAACAATCAACCAAACTCAAATTCCATTTTGCTATGAAAGTTTCTCATATCGAGCATCTTGGCGTCGCTGTGAAGAGCCTTGATGAAGCCATTCCCTACTGGGAGAACGTTCTGGGGCTGAAATGCTATGCCATCGAAGAGGTTGCCGACCAGAAGGTCCGCACGGCGTTCTTCATGCTGGGTCAGACGAAAATCGAGCTGCTGGAACCCACCTCGGAGGATTCGACCATCGCCAAGTACATCGAGAACCGCGGTGTCGGCATCCATCACATGGCCCTCGCGTGCGAGAACATCGAGGAACAGCTGGCCGACGCCGAGGCCCGGGGCATCCGCCTGATCGACAAGACGCCGCGCAAGGGCGCCGAGGGGCTGACGATCGCCTTCCTGCACCCGAAATCGACCCAGGGCATCCTGACCGAACTCTGCGAGAACAAGAACAAATAGTAAATCACCAACGATTCCGCTCCGGGCGGAATCGTTCCGTGTGTGCGGAACATCTCCCGGGGCGGACAATATCAACATTATGAGCCAAATTCAAGAAAAGATCAAGCAACTGATCGACAACCGCGAAACGGCCCGTATGGGCGGCGGCCAGAAAGCGATCGACAAACAGCACGACAAGGGCAAGTACACGGCCCGCGAGCGTATCCAGATGCTTCTCGACGAGGGTTCGTTCGAGGAGTTCGACATGTTCGTGACACACCGCTGCTACGATTTCGGCATGGAGAAGAAGCACTTTTTCGGCGACGGCGTGGTGACGGGTTACGGTACGATCGGCGGACGCCTGGTCTATGTCTTCGCCCAGGACTTCACCGTTACGGCCGGTTCGCTCTCGCTCTCGATGTCGGACAAGATCTGCAAGGTCATGGACATGGCCCTGCGCAACGGTGCCCCCTGCATCGGCATGAACGACTCGGGCGGCGCCCGCATCCAGGAGGGTGTCAACGCGCTGGCCGGTTATGCGAACATCTTCCAGCGCAACGTGATGTCGTCGGGTGTCATTCCGCAGATCTCGGCCATTTTCGGGCCCTGTGCCGGAGGTGCGGTCTATTCGCCCGCGCTGACCGACTTCATCATCATGAAGAAGGAGACGTCGAACATGTTCCTCACGGGCCCGAAGGTGGTGAAGACCGTCACGGGCGAGGACGTCACGCAGGAGCAGCTGGGCGGTGCCACGATGCACACCACCAAGTCGGGAGTTGCCCAGTTCGCCGTCGATACCGAGGAGGAGGGTATCGAACTGATCAAGAAACTGATCTCCTACATGCCTCAGAACAACATGGAGGATGCTCCGCTGACGGTCTGCACGGACAAGATCACGCGCCTGGAGGATTCGCTCAACGACATCATCCCCGACAGCGCGAACAAGCCCTATGACATGGCCGAGGTGATCCGCGCGATCGTCGACGACGGCGAGTACCTGGAGTCGGCGGCCGGTTACGCCAAGAACATCATCACGTGCTTTGCGCGCTTCAACGGGCAGTCGGTGGGCATCATCGCCAACCAGCCGAAATTCATGGCCGGTGTGCTCGATATCAATGCCAGCCGCAAGGCGGCCCGTTTCGTCCGTTTCTGCGACGCGTTCAACATTCCGCTCGTGACGCTCGTCGACGTTCCGGGCTTCCTGCCGGGCACGACCCAGGAGTACGGCGGCGTGATCACGCACGGCGCGAAGCTGCTGTTCGCCTACTGCGAGGCTACGGTTCCGAAGATCACCGTGACGCTGCGCAAGGCCTACGGAGGCGCCTACATCGTGATGTCGTCGAAGCACATCCGCGGCGACATCAACTACGCCTGGCCGACGGCCGAGATTGCCGTGATGGGTGCGAGCGGAGCCGTCGAGGTGCTCTACGGCAAGGAGCTCAAGGAGCTGGCCGACAAACCCGAAGAGAAGGCCGCGTTCATCGCCGAGAAGGAGAAGGAGTACAACGACAAGTTCTCGAATCCCTACAATGCGGCGCGCTACGGCTATATCGACGATGTGATCGAACCGCGCAACACACGGTTCCGCATCATCCGTGCCCTGCAGTCGCTGGCCACGAAGCGCCTGCAGAATCCGCCCAAGAAGCATTCGAACATTCCTCTGTAACCTCGTAAAAATCGGAAATCATGATAATACAGGCAGTAAGTTGGGGCTGGTCCGAGATCCTGTGGGCTTCACTCATCGGCTTCGTGCTGGTATTCGTCGTGCTGGTGGCGCTGATCTTCATCATGAAGGGCCTCGGTGTCTGCTTCCAGCGGATGGCGACCACCAGCAAGAAGCAGGCGGTTGCTCCGCAGCCGATGATCAGCCAGGAGGAGATCGCGGCGATAGCCACGGCCCTGAAGATCTACAAGAGCGTGCTGCACGACCGCGAGTCGGAGGTGGTGACGATCCTCAGCATCAAACGGGCCTATTCGCCCTGGAATTCGAAAATTCATGGTTTAACCCAGCTTCCCGAGCGGAAATAGCGTTTTTCGTCGGAATCTGACAATCCAGAAACAACAATGAAAGATTACTCACTGAAAATCAACGGACATAATTACAACGTCCAGATCGACGACGTGAACGACAGCTCGACGGTAGCCCATGTGATCGTCAACGGTGTGGACTACGAAGTGGAGATCGAGGGGGGCAAGAAACCCAAGGTCTCCAAACCGCAGGTTGCTCCGGCTCCGAAGTCGGCCAACAGCGGTATGATCATGCCTTCGACGGCGACTCCTTCGCCGCGGCTGTCGGCGATTCCGCCCTCGTCGGGTTACAGCGTGAAGTGCCCGCTGCCGGGTACGGTGCTGAGCGTGAAGGTCGCCGTGGGCGACACGATCTCCCAGGGCCAGACGCTTGTGGTGCTCGAAGCCATGAAGATGGAGAACAACATCGATGCCGACCGCGGCGGCGTTGTGAAGCAGATTCTCGTGCAGCAGGGCGCCACGGTCATGGAGGGCGATACGTTACTTGTAATCGAATAGCCTTATGTGGACTTTGTTGACATCCAGTTCCGATTTCGTATGGGACAGCCTGCAGACCTTTGTCGAATCGACGGGTATATCGGCCCTGGTCGAAAGCATGGGATGGGGGCCTCTGGCGATGATCGTTGTGGCCTTCGTGCTGCTCTACCTGGCCATCAAGCACAAGTTTGAGCCGCTGCTGCTGCTCACGATCGCCTTCGGTATGCTGCTGACGAACCTTCCGGGCGCCAATATGTTCCATACCGAGCTCTTCGCAGGCGGGCAAGTCCACTGGGATATCTTTGTGGCCAACGCCGGGCTGCTCGACTACCTCTATTTGGGCGTCAAGCTGGGTATCTATCCCTGTTTGATTTTCCTCGGGGTGGGGGCCATGACCGACTTCGGTCCGCTGATCGCCAATCCGAAGAGTTTCCTGCTGGGCGCAGCCGCCCAGTTGGGTATCTTCCTGACCTTCATCGGCGCCTATGCGCTGAATTTTTCGCCGGAACAGGCCGCTTCGATCGGTATCATCGGCGGAGCCGACGGCCCGACGTCGATCTACCTGACGGCCATTCTGGCCCCGGAGCTGCTGGGCCCGATTGCCGTGGCGGCCTACTCCTATATGGCGCTTGTGCCGGTGATCCAGCCGCCGATCATGCGTCTGCTCACCACGGAGAAGGAGCGTAAGATCAAGATGCGCCAGCTGCGTCCGGTCTCGAAGACCGAGAAGATCCTCTTCCCGCTGATCATTACGGTGATCATCGCGCTGCTGCTGCCGTCGGCGGCGCCGCTGGTAGGCAGCCTGATGCTGGGCAACCTGATGAAGGAGTGCGGGGTCGTGGACCGTCTGTCGAAGACCGTTCAGAACGAACTGATGAATATCGTGGTGATCTTCCTGGGCATCACGGTGGGTGCTACGGCCACGGCCGAAGCGTTCCTCAATCCCCAGACGCTGAAGATCCTGGTGCTGGGTGTGCTTGCATTCAGCTTCGGAACGGCGGGCGGTGTTCTGCTGGCCAAGGTGATGAACATCTTCCTGAAGGAGGGCAACAAGATCAATCCGTTGATCGGTTCGGCCGGGGTTTCGGCGGTTCCGATGGCGGCCCGCGTGTCGCAGACCGAGGGTCAGAAGGCCGATCCTTCGAACTTCCTGCTGATGCACGCCATGGGCCCGAACGTGGCCGGCGTGGTCGGTTCGGCGGTAGCTGCGGGTATTCTGCTCTCGTTCCTGGCCTAATAGCCGGGGAGGTGGAGGCCCGGCCGGATGAATTCCGGTTTCGGAATCCGCCGTCGATATATGAGAGAAAAAAGCCGGAGTTGTTCCGGCTTTTTTCGTCCCTTTCTTAAAGGAGCTTTTTGGATCGGCAAAAAGCCCCCGGTTCTTAGCCGGGTACCTTTTGATGGCAAAAGGTACCCAAAACCAGCCGCAAGTTGCTTTTTGCGGGGCCGCAGTTTGGCGTCGCGGAAACGGGCGCCTGACGCGGGTTTGCGAGCAAACCGGCCCCGTTTCTTATCGCGCCGCCTGCACTGCGTCCTCTTTCCGCAAAAAGCAAAGTGCGGCGGCAAGGCCCGCCTAAGAGGCGGCTTTTAGGAGCTGCTGGGCCTTTAGCGGTTTCCGAGCCTTGAATCCGCTCCGACCGACGGTCGGGAGCGGTGATTTGCTTCCGAACCTTTCAACATCCCTCCGCCTCTAAAACCGGCTTCTTAAACCGGTCATTTCCGCCTTGAGCGGAAATCCACCCAAAGGTCTCGAAACCGGTATATTTCGAAAAGGGCCTCTGTTTTCGGACCGTTTTCCCCTTCGGTTTCGGCGCCGGGGATCGGAAATCATCGGGGACCGGGACGGACTTTTGTCCGGGAAACGAACGGGTCGGAAAAATATTTGCGAAATGATTTTCAACCTGTTTTGCAGAAACAAAACTTTTTCGTACCTTTGCGCACCCGCAAAGTGCGGGAAACGGATTACAATAAGTTAAATTACACGTAATGGATTCTTTAAGCTACAAGACTATCTCGGCGAACGCTGCGACCGTCACCAAGGAATGGGTGGTGATCGACGCGACGAACGAGGTACTGGGACGTCTTGCATCGCAGGTCGCGAAGATCCTCCGAGGCAAGAACAAGCCCTGCTACACGCCTCACGTGGATTGCGGTGACTACGTCATCGTCATCAACGCGGAGAAGGTGAAGCTCACGGGCAACAAAGTGACCGACAAGGTCTACACGCGCCACACCGGATACCCCGGCGGCCAGCGTTACGCCACGCCTGCCGACTATCTGGCTAAAAAACCGACGTTCCTCATCGAGAAGGCCGTCAAGGGAATGCTTCCCAAGACCCGCCTGGGTGAGAAACTGCTCACGAACCTGAAGGTTTATGTCGGCCCGGAGCACCCGCACGCCGCCCAGAACCCGAAGACCATTAAATTAAACGAGATTAAGTAAGAGTTATGGAAGTTGTAAACACCGTAGGTCGTCGTAAGGCCGCTGTGGCTCGCGTATTCGTGAAGCCGGGGAATGGTCAGATTACAATCAACCACAAGGAACTCGCCGTATATTTCCCGCTCGAAATTCTCCAGTTCCAGGTGAAGCAGCCGCTGCTCGCCACGAACACTGCCGAGAGCTATGACATCACCATCAACCTCGAAGGGGGTGGTATCAAGGGACAGGCCGAGGCCGCTCGTCTGGGTATCGCACGTGCGCTGTGCGAGATCGACGCCGAGATGCGTCCGGTGCTGAAGAAGGCCGGATTCCTGACGCGCGATCCCCGCGAGGTTGAGCGTAAGAAGCCCGGACAGCCCGGAGCACGTCGCAAGTTCCAGTTCAGCAAGCGTTAATACGCACGACCGGAATTTCGGCAACGCACGGTGTCGGTTTTCAAATCGGGAGGACTACTTATATTATATATGTATTACCCTTCGGTTGCCGCGCCGCGGAAAACTCCCGGGATCGACAAGGTCGCTACCCGCCGGAGTTGAAGAAAAGAGAATTAGAATCAATTAACGAAGAGAATTAAAATGTCACGTACAGATTTTAATACATTACTGGAAGCCCGTGTGCACTTCGGTCACCTGAAGCGCAAATGGAACCCGAAAATGGCTCCGTACATCTTCATGGAGAAGAACGGCATCCACATCATCGACCTGCACAAGACGGTGCTGAAGGTCGATGAGGCTGCTGCAGCGCTGAAGCAGATCGCCAAGAGCGGTCGCCGGGTGCTGTTCGTAGCCACGAAGAAACAGGCCAAGGAGATTGTTGCCGAAAAGGTGGCAGCCGTCGGGATGCCCTACGTCACGGAGCGTTGGGCAGGCGGTATGCTGACCAACTTCCCCACCATACGTAAAGCCGTCAAGAAAATGTCCACCATCGACAAGATGACCAACGACGGCACGTTCGATAACTTCTCGAAGCGCGAGAAACTCCAGATTGCCCGTCAGCGTGCGAAACTGGAGAAGAACCTCGGTTCGATTGCCGACCTGACCCGTCTTCCGGCCGCACTGTTCGTCGTCGACGTACAGAAGGAGGCCAACGCCGTGAAGGAGGCCAAGCGGCTGAGCATCCCCGTCTTTGCAATGGTAGATACTTGTTGTGATCCGACCGACATTGATTACGTAATTCCTGCAAATGACGATGCTGCGAAGTCGATTGCGGTGATCGTGGATGCCATGTGCGCCGCCATCGCCGAGGGAACGGAGGAGCGCAAGCTGGAGAAGGAGAAGGAGGCACAGGAGGCTGAGGCCGAGGGTGCCAAGAAGGAGGGCAAACCCCGCATCAAGAAGGCCGTGAAGGCTTCGATCGACGCCGAGGAGGCTGCTGTAGCGGAGGTTGTCGCTGCCGTAGAGACTCCTTACGAGGAGCCGGCCACGGAGGCTGAGGCTGAGGCTGCTGAGGCTCCCGCCGAGGAGGCCGCTGCAGAAAAGGCAGAGTAATTTGCCGCAGGGACCGGATCGGGAGGGGACGTTCTGACCGAGTAGCCGGGGAAGTCCTGACCGAGCAATTGGGGAGGGAAAATTCCGACTGAGTAATTGGGGAAGTTCCGACCGGGTAATCGGCCCCCGGCCGGGTAATTGAAAAATAGAAACAATCGAAAAAGAATAAAGACTATGGAAATCAAAGCTGCTGATGTAATGAAGCTCCGCAAGATGACCGGTGCCGGTATGATGGACTGCAAGAAGGCGCTCATCGAGGCTGAAGGCGACTATGCACGGGCTCAGGACATTATCCGCGAAAAGGGCAAGCTCGTCGTGGCAAAGCGTGCGGACCGCACGGCTTCGGAGGGTGTTGTCGTTACGAAGATCGTGGGTCAGAAGGCCTACATCCTCTGCCTGGCCTGCGAAACGGACTTCGTGGCACAGAATGCCGAGTACACGGCTTCTGCCGAGGCAATGCTGGAGGTAGCGGTTGCTGCCGACGCAGCCGACCGCGACGCGCTGCTGGCTGCGAAGAACGCCGAGGGCCACACTGTCGAGGAGATGGTTACCGAGAAGTCGGGCCAGACGGGCGAGAAGATCGAGCTGGCATACTATGCCCGCATCGAGGCTCCCTACTGCGCTGCCTACGTACACTTCAACAAGAAGCTGGGTACGCTGCTGGGCTTCAACAAGGAGGTTCCGGCCGAGGTTGCCCACACGGTAGCCATGCAGGCTACGGCTATGGCCCCGGTATCGATTTCGGAGGCTGACTGCCCGGCCGAGGTTGTCGAGCACGAGCGCAAGATCGCCGTGGAGGCCATGAAGCAGGATCCGAAGAACGCCAACAAGCCGGAGGCCATTCTGGAGAAGATCGCCGAGGGCAAGATGCGCAAGTTCTTCGAGGAGAATACGCTGCTGAACCAGACCGTGGTTGGCGAGAAGGAGACGATCGCCGAGTTCATCCACAAGGCCGACAAGGAGGCTACGGTAATTGCCTACAAGCGTTTCGCACTGGGCGAGTAATCGTACCGACATACCGTCAGAAACAGGCCGGGGTAGGGAGAAAACCTGCTCCGGTCTGTTTTTTTGTGCAAGGCGGGCGGGGGTGTTGGAGGCTCCAGTATCAACAGCCGTTTGGTGGCGGGGTAAAACCTGCTCCGGTCTGTTTTTTTGTGCTTGGAGGGGTGGGGCGTTAGAGCCCGTACCGTTTCAGCAGCCACAGAGGGTATTTGCGAAAGGATCCGAGCCGCATCCAGAGCCGGCCTAACAGCAGGTGGAGGGGGCTGCACGCCACGGCGCCGTAGATTCGTCCGCGGGGGATGGATTCGGTGCCGACGGGGTTGCCGTCGCCCTGGAGGATGATCCGCTCCGCTCCGATGCGGCGGACCCGATGGATGACGAAACTCCCGGCGTCGGTTTGGCCCAGCACGACGTGCCCGCGCTGCAGGTCGTCCGGCCGGATCGGATGCAGCCGGATGCGGGCTCCGCTCCGGAAGAAGGGGAGCATACTCCGCCCTTCGATCCGCACGGTGACTTCACGCCCTTCGGCGAGGAGGTCACGGAGGAGTTCGAAACCGGCCTGATGGGAAGTTATCTGCATTGTCGGTCGGGATTTTCCGGACCGGACCGGAGTGGGGTGAGGGGTCCCCCGAAGAGGGTCTCGCAGGCGAGCCGGGCGGCATCGGCATCGGGACGGCACTCCAACAGGTAGACGGGAACCAGCCCGATTACCTGCCCGAGCAGGGTGCAGACGGC
This sequence comes from uncultured Alistipes sp., assembly GCF_963931675.1. Classification (NCBI taxonomy): domain Bacteria; kingdom Pseudomonadati; phylum Bacteroidota; class Bacteroidia; order Bacteroidales; family Rikenellaceae; genus Alistipes; species uncultured Alistipes sp. Next base: position 2,681,044 of record NZ_OZ007039.1, read on the forward strand.
ATCCTGAAGGCGTGTGGCGTGGATGAAGGCAGGGGGAGTCGAGGGAAAGAGCGCTCCGAAAGCTTCGATCGGAGAGAGGCGCCGGATCCGGTTTTCGGGGGCCTGGACGAGCCGCACGATGGCTGCGACGGGACAGGACTCGTTGCGGTAGCAGGGGACCTTGCCGCTCCAGGGGGATCCCCAGACGCGGACCGTACCGTCCGCAAGCCCGAGAATGGGGCTGTCGTCGTTGAGCAGGGCGGAGCCGGGGATGTTTTCGCGCCACAGTCGGCTGTGGGTGCTCTTGCCGGTCCCGGATTCGCCGAGGAAGAGGACTCCGCGGCCTCGGTAACGGATTGCCGAGGCGTGGATGGCCACGGCGTTCCGATGGAGTGCCGTAAGGTTGAAGAGGGTCCAGATCCCGAACCGGAAGAGGGCGGGGTGGTGTGCGGGTGTAAAGTCGCAGCAGGCGAGGAGGCCTTGTTCCGGGATCCGGAATCGGGCCGGGAGTGAACCGTCCCGGGGTGACATTTCGAGGAGAAAACCGGCCTTGTCGTATCCGAAACGGCAGTCGGCATTGGCATCCGCGAAGTCGAAACGGTGGAGTTCGTGCCATCCGGCGGCTTTATGGATACGGACGCCGGATTCCAGAATCAGTTCCGGCTCGGAACCGGTTTTCGGGGCGACCTCGGACGCTGCGGTCCTCGCCCGCGCGACAGCCTCCCCCGGGGCGACCTCGACCCTTGCGGTCCTCGCCCGCCCGGCCTCCTCTCTCCCTTCTTTTCCCTCACTTGCAGCTTCTGCCCCCGCAACGGCAAACGCCTGCAACGCCCCGGCGAAACGGGGCGGAATCAACGAATCCGGAAGCGAAAGCCGGAGTCCGGCAATGATGTATTCCATAAGCGCAGGTTTTTTAATTTTCGAGTTCGATGATCCTCTGGCACCCGGCGAGGGAGTGCCCGTTGTGGGCGATTACGAAGAGCGTCATGCGGGGATTCCGCGCGGCAAGCTCCTCCAGCGAGCGGAGCAGTTCGGCTTCGGTGCGGGGATCAAGCGACGAGGTGGCCTCGTCGAACAGGAGCACGTCGGCATTCCGGTAGAGGGCCCTTGCAATGGCGATCCGCTGCCGCTGTCCGCCCGAAATCCGGGCTCCGCATTCGCCGACCGGCGTGTCGATGCCCCGGGGCAGCGTGGCGGCGAATGCTTCGAGGCGTGCCGTCCGGATGACCTCCAGGACCCGCTTGCGGTCGATGTCGTGCGGAGGAACCTCCGGTGCGATATTTTCGGCCAGGGATGCGTTGCGGAGAAAGGCGCGTTGCGAGACGTATCCGATCCGTTGCTGCCAGGCCCGGCGGTTGGCGGCGGTGAGCGGTACGCCGTCGATGCGGATCTCGCCCAGTGTGGGTTCGTAGAGTCCCGCCAGCAGATGGAGAAGGGTGGTTTTCCCGACTCCCGAAGCGCCGCGAATGCCGATCCGGTCGCCTTTCCGGAATGTAAAGTCGACGCCGTGCAACACCTCCCGGCTGCACCCCGGATAGCGGAACGCGAGTTGCCGCACCTCGATCGTCCGCTCGAAGGGTAGAGGCCCGGACTCCTCCGGCGTTGTTGTGCCGGATGCGATGGCGGGGTTCTCTTCGGTTTTTGCCTCGGTTTCCGCCGTGAGGGCCTGTCGCAGGATGTCGAGCGTATAGCGGTTGTAGCGGATCGAGACCCAGCCGTTCAGAATGGCCCGCACCGCGGGCATCAGGCGCAGGGCAGCCACGGCCGACACCCCGAACCACAGAGCGGAACCCTCCTTCCCGAAACTCCCGACAGCCAGCAGGGCCAGCCCGATGGCCAGTGCGGTTTCGACGACAAGCGGCGGCAGGCGGTTCAGGTCGGCTTCCCGTGCGCGGGCGCGGATCGCTTCGTCGAGCGAACGGTCGAAGGCCCGCAGCATCTCCGGGAATGCGCCGTTGAGTTCGATGTCGGCGTATCCGCGGAAGGTTTCGCCGACGATCCTTGCCTTTTCGCGCAGCGCCCGATTTTCCGCAGTACCGTATCGTGCGCAGCGCCTGCGGAAGCAGCGGATGTACCCCCATCCGACCGGAAGGAATACCGCAAGGGCCAGCAGGACGGCCTGCGGAGCATACGGGAACAGGACCGCGGCAGTCACTCCCAGCAGGGCGGTTTCGGCGACGATCACGGCAGCGGGGCGCAGAACGCCGGTGGTAAAACTCCGGGTGACGGCGTTCACGTTCCGGACGAGCGTCGCGGAGTCGGAGGCGTCGACGAAGGCCATGCCGCGGTCGTGACAGGCGATGAAGATCCGTCGGGAGAGCGCCCGGTAGAGGTCGAGCAGACAGCGGTTTTCGATCCGGGCGAGATGAAAGGTCGCCGCGCCCTTCAGCAGCGTGAAGAGCACGACCCCTCCGCAAACCATCCCGGCGAAGAGCCGGGTTGAAGCGATTCCCGAACTGCGGTAAGCCGCAGCCAGGCATCCGTCTCCGGTGAAGGCTTCTGGGTCGAGCAGCAGGGCCAGCAGGGGCAGCAGCAGGGCCAGTCCGGCGAAGTCGAGCACGGCCCGTGCGAGGAGCGTGGCGACCACGCCGCAACTCCGGCGGCGGAAGCCGTCGGGAAGGATGTCGAGGATTTTTTTCAAAGGCTCACGGACTCGATTTTATCGAGGAGGACATACCACAAAAACCCTTCCGTTTTTGTATATCCCATTTCGTGCAGCAGTTGCATGTATTCGCGGATCTGGCGCCGGTATCGTTCGGCGTCTCGTTCTCCGAACTTGTAGTCCACGACGACGGCGCGACCCTCCTCGCCGAGCATCACGCGGTCGGGGCGGCGTGTGGAGGCGCTTCCGGGGAGGATGATCTCCTGTTCGTTGCGCACGCGGCGCCACTTTCCGCCGAACCATTCGCGGGCTTCGGGGTGTTCGAGGGCCCGGGCGATCTTTTGTCTCAGGGTTTCGGCCTCGGTCTCCGAGAGTATGCCGTCGGCCTGCATCTGCACGACGGCCTCGTCGATCTGTGTTTCGTTGTCGGCCTGTTCGAAGGCGCGGTGCATCAGGATCCCGAAATCGCGGGGCGAGAGCCCGCTTTCCCCCTCCTCGAAGTAGCGCTGCGAGGGGAGCCGCAGCCGCAGGTCGGCCTGTGCCGTGGGATACTCCTCCAGAACGATGTGCCGGACCTCGGCCTGCTCCTTTTTTTCGGCAGCGGGGCCCGCGAACTCCCCGAATGCGAAGTGCTCGCCCGCCTCATCCGCCGAGTATCGGCCTTCGAGGTCGTCGAGCATGGCCTTGTTGCCCTCGACGCGGATGCTCCGGAGCAGCAGGGCGCCGACCGTCCGGTCGTTTTTCCGGGGAATGAAGAGGTGCAGGGACTCGGCGGCCCGGGTAAGGGCCACGTAGAGGAGGTTGATGTTGTCGACGTGCGAATAGACCAGTTCGCGGTAGTACTCCGGGGAGAACTCCGAATCGGCCATTGCCTTGCGGTAACGCACCGGGAAACGTCCGATTGCCTCGGCCTCGCCTTCGCGGGCTTCGGCCCAGACGATATTTCGGATCGAGCCGCTTGTCTTGGGCTCCAGCTGCCACGAGCAGTAGGGGATCACGACGGCCGGTTTTTCGAGCCCCTTGGCCTTGTGAATGGTGGTGATTTCGACCGTCGAGCGGCTTTCGTCGACGCTCAGCGAGCGGTTGCAGCCCGTTTCGTCCCACCAGCGCAGGAAGAGTTCGATATCGGCTACCTTCGTTGCGCAGAAGGCGATGATCTGTTCGTGAATGGCCTGGAGATAGGCCGTCTGGGAGCGGTCGCCCTGGAGGTCGAACGCCATGACGATCCGCTCGAAGGCCTCTTCGGGCGAGAGCAGGCGGATCGAACGGAAGAATTCGTTTTCGGGATCGCTCAGCGGTCGGTCGAAATCGCGGCGGAGGTAGTGGTTGAACTGGGCCCGGGCGAGGGAGTCGTCGGGATTCAGGGCGAGCCGGAGCGCTGCGGCGATGAATGCACTGACGGGGGCATTTCCCACGATGAGGGCCTCCTGCGTCATGACGTCGAAGCGGTAGCGGGGATCGGTGTTCCGCTGCTTGAAGTCGAGCAACTCGGCGGCGATGCGTGCGCCGTCCGAGGCGCTGCGCACGAGGATCAGGATGTCGCAGGGCCGGAATCCGCGGTCGAGCAGTGCGCAGATGCGCTCCACGACGGGCGGGCGTTCGTCGAAGGTCTCGACCGAGACGTAACCCGGATGTTCGGCTTTCCGGCGTGAGGTCTGGGCATGGTCGCGGTAGGCTGCGGCGAGCGTGCCGCGCAGGGCGTCGGCATCGGCGGGAGCGATTCCGTGCTTTTCGACCGCCTGGTCGAGGGCGGTGTCGAGTGCGCGGTCGTCGGTTTCGACGATCCGGGCGATGATGCGGTTGTTGAACTCCACGATTTGCGGCAGGCTCCGCCAGTTTTCGCGCAGGACCTCCACCTGGGTCTCGGCGGGTCCCAGGGCCTGCCGGGCCTGCTCGTGGAGGATGCGCCAGTCGCCGCCGCGCCAGCGGTAGATCGACTGCTTGATGTCGCCGACGAGCAGGACGGCCGTCTGCTGCTCCTCGGTCTGGGCCATGGCGTTGCGGAGCAGCGGGAGGAAGTTCTCCCACTCCTTGGCCGAGGTGTCCTGGAACTCGTCGATCATGAATCGGTCGAAGCGGTTTCCGACCTTTTCGTAGATGAACGGCGCGTCGTTGTGGTCGATGAATTCCGCGAGGATGTATTTGGTTTCGGAGAGCAGCATGAGGTTCTGCTCCTCGCAGAGCTGCTGCACGCGGGCGTAGAGGTCGGCGAGGAGTGCGAAGCTGCGGTAGTTTTCGCGCAGCAGGTCGCACGTGTTCCAGTGTCGGAGGTTCGCGTCGTAGATGTCGCGCATCCGCTGCAGCAGGGGCCTCAGCTGCGGGGCGAGGTTGCGGGAGGGCGAACCCTTTTTGCCCCACTTGTCGTCCGAGTCGACGGCCTCCGCGACGCGGGTTTTGTAGGGTTCGAGCGAGCCCTCGGCCGCGGTGTAGAACCATTTGGCGAATCCCGTTGCCTTGTATGGGAAGTCGTCGAGGGAGAGTCCCGCGGCGCCGATGATCCCGAGGGCCTGGCGGGCGGTTTCGCGGAGCTCCTTTTTGGAGGCTTCGGCCAGGTGCGTGGCGCGGGCGACGATGCGTCCCAGTTCTTCGCGGGAGCGTGCGTCGGTCAGTGCCGACTTGTTTTTCTCCTTGAAGATCTCGCCCGCGAGTGAGAGGATTCCGTCGCGGACATCCCATTTGAGCCCGTCGTCGATGCGCTCCTGGACGAATTCCGAGAGCCAGCGCTGGAGGTCGCGGTCGACGGTGATCTGTTCGATCAGGGCGTCGGCGCCCTTCGAGAGCACCGACGAGGTTTCGATCTCGACGTTGTAGTTCAGGTCGATCCCCAGCTCCTTGATGAAGGCGCGGAGGATGCGCTGGAAGAAGGTGTCGATGGTGAGGACCGTGAAGCGCGAATAATCGTGGAGGATCTTTGCGCGGACTTCGGCGGCGCGTTTGCGGATGGTTTGTTCGTCGAGGGCGAGCTCTTCCGAGAGTTGCGTCAGATAGGAGCTGTCGTTTCCGGCCGCGAGGTTGTGAATCTCCTTCAGGATGCGGGATTTCATCTCCTCGGTGGCCTTGTTGGTGAAGGTTACGGCGAGGATATGCCTGTAAAGTTCGGGCTCCTCGATCACGTCGCGGACGTACTGGAAGGCCAGTTGGTAGGTTTTTCCGGAGCCGGCGCTGGCATTCAGGATCTTCGCTCTCTTCGTTTGCACTGTTCGGAAATTCTTTTTGGAAGGTAAAAATACGAAACAAAACCCGAATTTCGCAAGAAATTCGTAAATTAGCCGGACAAAACAGAACCGAAACATGAAAAAAATGCTTTTTAGTCTGCTGCTGCTGACGGTTTTCGGTGCGCTGCAGGCCCAGACTCCGGCGGACGGCGGAGCGCAACGCGAATGGCTCACCTCGTTTACGGCCGTGGAGGTTACGGCACCGCTCGACATCCGTTTCATCCGGGTTCCCGACAGCGAGGCTCCGAAGATCATCTACGATACGAAAGGTTCCTATACGACTCGTTTCCGGTTTGAAGTCCGGGACAAGGTGCTCCGGATCATGGAGCGGCCCGATTCGCGGCGTCCGGAGCGCACGCAGGTCGAGGTTTACTACAATTCGCTGGAGCGTATTGCCGTGGCGGATGCGGTTGCGACGTTCGACAGCACGTTGGTGTCGACGGTCCTCGACCTTACGATCGGGGGTATGGCCCAGGTGACGGTGCCGCTCGACGTGAAGGATCTCCAGTTGGAGCAGACGGGCAAGAGCCGTGCGACGCTGACCGGGTCTGCGCGTTATCTTTCGCTGTTTGTTTCGGCGGGGACGCTCGATGCTTCGGCGCTGGAGGTGATGTCCGCGGAGGTGAACGTGACGGGTTCGGGTTCGGCATCGCTGTGGGTGACCGACCGTTTCGAGGGGAAGACCTCGACGGGCGGCAAGATCACCTACAAGGGAACCCCGACGGTGATCCGCGGGGGCATGAAGTTCATGGGCGGCGACATCACCCGAACCGGGGAGTAAGACGCGCGTCGGGAGGCTCCGCAGGGGTGCCCTGTCCGCTGCGTGCTGCACATTCTGAATCATGAAGAGTTTCCTTTACGAAGTTGCTGCGGACCTCTATGCCCGCTACGGGGAGGGATTGTCGGAATGTTCCGTTCTCTTCCCGTCGCGTCGTGCGCGGCTGTTCTTCATCGACGCGCTGTCGCAGATTGCCGGGCGTCCGATGTGGCAGCCGACGTGGGCAACGATCGACAGCCTGATGGAAGAGATCTCGGGGCTGCGGCCCGGGGACCGCGTGCGGCTCATCACGGAACTCTACAAAATCTATTCGCAATACCACGCCGAACCGTTCGACCGGTTCTACTTCTGGGGCGACATGCTTCTGACGGACTTCGACACGATCGACAAATACGGCGTGAATGCCGACCGGCTTTTTCGCAACATCACGGACATCAAGGAGTTGGAGGCCGATATTTCGTACCTCACGCCGCGTCAGCTGCAGATCGTGAAGGCCTTCTGGTCGACGTTGGGCGACGAGTCCGACCTTTCGGCCGAGAAGCGGCGGTTCCTGGCGATCTGGAAGAGCCTGGGACCGATCTACCATCGGCTGCGGGAGCGCCTTTCCGAGCTGGGCATCGCCTACAACGGCATGATCCAGCGTGCGGCGGCCGACCGGCTGCGGGCGGGCGGCTACTCGTTTCCGGAGCCGCGGCGTTACGTCGTGGCGGGCTTCAACGCCCTGTCGGAGTGCGAGAAGCAGCTTTTCCGCTTTTTGTCGACGGCTGCCGAGACCGATTTCTACTGGGATTACGACACCTATTACAGGGATGCCCCCGAACAGGAGGCGGGGATGTTCGTGCGCGAGAATACCGTGCAGTTCCCGGCGCGGAGCGACATCTCCCACGACAACATGGCCCGGGAGAAGGAGCTGACGGCCGTGGCTGCGGTTTCGAATGCCGTGCAGTGCAAGGCTGCGGCGGGGATCCTGCGCGAACTGGCGGCTGCGGGCCCGCTCGACAAGCGCACGGCCGTGGTGCTGACCGACGAAAACCTGCTGCTGCCGCTGCTCTACGCGCTGCCGCCGGAGATCGGGCGGGTGAACGTCACGATGGGCTACCCGCTGCGCACGACCCTGGCCTATACGTTTGTCGAACGTCTTGTGGCATTGCAGTCGCACCGCCGCCGGAAGGGGGAGGGGTGGAGCTTTTACCACGCCGACGTGGTGGGGATCCTCGCACACCCCTACGTCTCGGAGAGCGATTCTGCGGAGACCCGCCGGATGCAGGAGGAGATTGTCCGCGAACGGCGCATTTCGGTCGATGCCGCGTGGCTCGGGCGCAACGACCTGCTGCGGCAGATCTTCTCGGCGGCCGAGTCGTGGCGCGACCTTTCGGAGTGGCTGCTGGGGGTGGTCGGGGCCGTGGCCCGCATCCCCTGCGAGGGGACGGATGCGCGTCAGCGGGTGGAGTTCCTGGCCGTCATTGCCGGGGAGTTGACCAAACTGCGCAACTCGCTCGAAGCGTGCGACATCGCGCTGACGCCCGAGATCTACGCCTCGCTGCTGCGGCGCCACCTCCAGACGCTGCGCATCCCCTATGAGGGCGAACCGCTCGAAGGGCTTCAGGTCATGGGCATCCTCGAAACGCGCAACCTCGATTTCGACAACGTGATCCTGCTGTCGATGAACGACGACAACTTTCCGGGCAACCACATGGCGCAGGCGTCGTTCATTCCCTACAACCTGCGGGCGGCCTACGGGCTTCCGACGCCCGAGCACCACGAAGGGGTCTACGCCTACTACTTCTACCGGTTGCTGCAACGGGCGCGGCGGGTATGGATGCTCTACTGCTCGCATGCCGACGACAAGTCGACGGGCGAACCGAGCCGCTATATCTACCAGTTGGATTACGAGAGCGGTTTCCCGGTCCGGCGGGTGGAGGTAGGCGTGGACGTGAACCTCGCGGAGACGGCTCCGATCGAGGTGGCGAAGGACGAGCGGGTGCTGCGGAGTCTGGAGCGCTTCACCGATCCCGCCTCTCCGGCGACGCTCTCGCCGACGGCCTTTTTCCGCTATGTGGCGTGTCCGCTCCGCTTCTATTTCCACTCCATAGCGCGCCTGGAGAGCGACGACGAGATTTCGGAGGAGGTCGACGCCCCGATGTTCGGTACGATCCTCCACGCCGCGGTGCAGAAACTCTACGCGCGGATTGCCGGGGAGCACCGCCCGGGCGGGACCCTGCGGGCGCTGCTCCGCACGGGCGAGGTCGCGGCGGCCGTGGAGGCCTCGATCAACGAGAACTACCTGAACGATGCGTCGGCCACGCCGGACGACTATACGGGCAACCTGCTGTTGGTCCGCGACATCGTGACGCGCTATTTGCGCGGCGGGGTGATCCCCTACGATGCGGCGCACGACGGCTTTACGGTCGAGGGGCTGGAGGATTCGGTGGCTTACGGGTTCGATTTCCGCACGGCGGACGGCACCGTGCGCCGCATGAAGTTTGCGGGGATCGCCGACCGCATCGACCGGCTGGACGACGGGACGCTCCGCGTGGTGGACTACAAGACCGGGGCTCCGCACCTGGAGTTTGCGGGAATCGAGTCGCTCTTCCGCGGTGAGGGGAAGCAGCGTCTTTCGAACATCCTGCAGACGCTGCTCTACGCGATGATGCTCTACCATACGCGGGGTGTGGATGCCGAGCCGACACTCTACTACGTGCGTGCGATGAACCGTCCGGACTACGACCCCCGGCTCTTCGACCGCGAACTGGACCTGCGCGGAGGGCGCTATACGCACTATGCCGGACGTTTCGAGGAGCTGGTCGGCGAGACGCTGGCGGAGCTGTACGACCCCTCTGTGCCGTTCCGGCAGTGTGCCGATGCCGATACCTGCAAGTATTGCGACTTCAACGTGCTGTGCCGCCGGTAGCCTCTCCGGCCGGAAAAACAAGGTCCCGCGACTCGGAGGAGTTGCGGGACTTTTCGTGTTTGTGTTCGTGCGTTGTCGGAAGGTTTCATCGGAAGGCCGAAATGAATGGTCGGACAAAGTTCCGATTTTCCCGGATTTTGCAATATCCGGAATTGTATTATCTTTGTAGTGGATTCGAACGGAAACCCTGAAACACCTCACCTATAATGAAAACACGAAGAATCTGGAACATCTGCCTGCTTGCTACGGCCCTGTTGATGCTCGCCTCGTGTGCCGTACACCGGCCTGCCGGGCCTCGGCCGCCGCGCCGTCCGCCTCATGCTGTACCGCCCCCTCCGGGCTACGGGCACCATCGTCCGAAGCCCCCGAAGCCCCCGAAACCCCCGAAACCCCCGAAGAGGCCCAAACCGCCCAAACCGCTGAAGAAGCATCCGCGTTCGCACCGGATGCCCGATGCCCCGGGCAATCCGCCGCAGGGCCCCGAAACCCCGCGGGGTTCCGAACCGTCGATGGATCGGCCGTCGCGGTAGGAGCGGGATGCCGCCTGTTATGCACCCCGGACCGGAAACGGTCCCGGGGTGTTTTGTTTCAGAGTTTGACGACGAAATAGGAGGCGCCGCTGCGGCGTGCGGCCTCGATGCCGATGGGGGAGTCCTCGAAGATCAGGGTTTCGCGCGGCGAACACCCCTCGCGGCGCATGGCCTCCAGAAAACAGTCGGGATAGGGCTTCGCACGGGCGATGTCGGGCCCGGCGAGGATGCCGTCGACCCTTCCGAGCGGCGCTTCGGCCGGCGCTTCCGGACGCCCCTCTCCGCCGTTCGCCGCTTCCTCTACGGGCCCTCCGATTCCGAGGTGGCGCATGACGTTGTCGATATTGGCGCGGCTGCCGGTCGAGACCACCCACACGCGCCCGCCCTGGGCCTGGAACTGGCGGCAGAACTCCCACAGCGGACGGTTCAGCCGCACGGAGCCGAAAAACGAAGGGTAGAGCTCGATTTTTCGCAGCCGCAGTCGTTCGCGCTCCGCGGGGTCGGCGATCCCGAAGCGGGTGAGGAACTCCTCGCAGCGCATTCCGAAGTAGTTGGCCTCGTACTCCTGTTCGGTGAGGGGATACCCGGCTTCGGTGAGTGCCGCGACGTAGGCCAGCGTATTGGCGCGGCGGGTGTCGGCCAGCGTGCCGTCGAAATCGAGCAGCAGGAGCCGGATGCAGGTGTTTTCGGTTGTCTCCATGCTCCGGTTGCCTTAGTCGAAGGATTGCATGCCGGACTGGGCGATGCGCATGAGCCGCTGGTACTCGCCGGGGGAGAGTTCCATGAAGAAGTAGTGGACGGGATCGACGCGCATTCCGTCCTTGCGGACCTCGTAGTGGAGGTGCGGGGATAGCGAGAGCCCGGTATCGCCCGAGAGGGCGATGATGTCGCCGCGGCGGACCTGCTGGCCCTTGCGGACGTTGATTTTCGAGAGGTGGCTGTAAGAGGTTTCGTACCCGTTCCCGTGGTCGATGACGACGGTGCGGCCCTGGGTGGAGCTGCGCGAGGAGACGTTGCGGACCACGCCGTCGGCCGTTGCGAAGACGCGCGAGCCTTCGGGAATGGTGTAGTCGACGCCCTGATGGGCCTGCAGGGTCTTGAAGAAGGGGTGGATGCGCATTCCGTAGGAGGCGGTCAGCAGGGTCAGCTGCTTGTTGATGACGGGCTGGATCGAGGGGATGTGGTCGCACCCGCGTCCCACGGTGTCGATCCGCTGCTGGAGGCGGAGGTAGGAGTCCCCGAGCTCCGCGAGCCGCGCTTCCATCTCCAGCACACCCTCCTTCAGCTCGCGTTTGAGCTGGCGCGTGGAGCGGCCTACGATCTTTTCGTAGGTGGCGGCCTGCCTTTGTTCGACCTCGGCGTCGAAGTCGTAGGGTTCCGATTCGAAGAGGATCCGGAAGACGTTGCGGTCGCGTTCGGAGAGGTTGTCGAGGACCATTGCCAACGAGTCGTAGCGTTGTGCGAGCCGGTCGTACTCCTGGCGGAGCCGGTCGGTGGAGTGCTTCATCTGGTACTCGAACGGGGTGTCGAAGAAGATCGAGAAGCCGATGTAGTAGATCACGGCGACCCCGAACCATACGAAGAGGTGTACGGTTGCGCGGATGATGCGCTGTTTGCGGCGTTTGCGCCTGCGGAGGCGTTCGAGGTCCTTTTTTCCGGCCATGGCATCAATACTTTTCGAAGTTGGTTTCGCGCAGGTTCTCCATCAGCCGTTCGTACTCTTCGGCGGTCATGTCGCGGTTGAAGTAGTTGATCGGGTTGACGGGCACGCCCCGGTGGATCACCTCGTAATGGAGGTGGGGTCCCGTGGATCGTCCGGTGTTTCCGGTCCGGGCGATGATCTGGCCTCGTGTGACCGTATCGCCGGGTTTGACGAGGATGTCGCTCAGGTGCGCGTATCGGGTTTTGTAACCGAATTCGTGGTTGAGCAGCACCTGATGCCCGTATCCTCCGTTGTATCCGACGGGCTGGGCGAGTTCGACGACGGCGTCTCCCGTGGCGTAGACGGGGGTGCCGCGGTCGCAGCCGAAATCGACTCCGGTGTGTGCGACCACGCGGTGCAGCACGGGATGGAAACGCCGCGGGTTGAAAGCGCCGATATGGTTGTTGTGCAGGGCCTTCCGGTCGATGGGCCAGATGGCGGGGACGGCCGAGGCGAGTTGTTCCTTGTTTCGGGAGAGCTGCTGGAGTTCGTCCATCGAGACCGATTCGAGGTAGAGCGTGCGGGCCAGGGCGTCGATCTGTCGCCAGGTTCCGATCATCAGCGGGGCGTACCGGTCGTCGGCCATCGGGGCGTATTTCGAATCGGGGTAGGGATTCCAGACCCCGGGGATCGAGATCGTGTCGGTGGAGAAGAGTGCGCGGTAGACGTAGCTGTCGCGGTGGCGGATCTCGTCGACGCGGCGCTGTGCGGAGCGGATGCGGTCCTGGAGGATGCGGTATCGGATTTCGGTTTCGCGGTTTTCCTGGAGGATGCGGTACATCTTGGGGGTGTAGAAGAAGTAGGAGAAGAGGACGTTGGCAATCGACACGAGGATGAAACCGATGAGGATCTTGCGGATCAGGCGGTAGGTTTTGAGCCGGAAGGGTGCAGCCATGACGTCGCGCGTGAGGACCTGGGCCTCGTGCGAGAGTTCGCCTGCTCCGGCGCGGATCGCCCCGGTATCGAATCGGTGTCGTTTTTTGCTCATTGCGGAAAAAACTCTTACTGCGAGATGCAAATTTAGTTTAAAATGTGTAATTTTGCAACCCGAATCAGGAACGCGAAAATAGGATAAATCGATATATGATGGAGTCAAATAAAATCAGACAGGCCTTTCTGGACTTTTTCGAGTCGAAGGGTCACACGATTGTCCCTTCGGCGCCGATGGTGGTGAAGGGCGACCCGACGTTGATGTTCACCAATGCGGGCATGAACCAGTTCAAGGACATCTTCCTGGGGAATGCGCCGCGGAAGTACCCGCGGGTAGCGGATACGCAGAAGTGCCTGCGCGTGTCGGGCAAGCACAACGACCTGGAGGAGGTCGGACACGACACCTACCACCACACGATGTTCGAGATGCTGGGCAACTGGTCCTACGGCGATTACTTCAAGAAGGAGGCGATTGAGTGGGCCTGGGAACTGCTGCACGACGTTTACAAATTGCCCGCCGAGCGGATGTACGCGACGGTTTTCGAGGGTTCGGAGGAGGACGGGGTTCCGTTCGACCAGGAGGCCTACGACTACTGGAAGCGCTTCCTGCCCGAGGACCACATCATCCGCGGCAACAAGCACGACAACTTCTGGGAGATGGGCGAGACGGGTCCGTGCGGTCCCTGCTCGGAGATCCACTTCGACCTGCGCGACGAGGCGGAGATTGCAGCGAAGCCGGGCCGGGAGATGGTCAATGCCGGCCATCCGCAGGTGATCGAGATCTGGAACCTGGTGTTCATGCAGTTCAACCGCAAGGCCAACGGATCGCTCGAAGAGCTCCCGGCGCGCAACGTCGATACGGGCATGGGCTTCGAGCGCCTCTGCATGATCCTGCAGGGCAAGAAATCGAACTACGATACGGATGTCTTCCAGCCGACGATCTCGCGCATCGCCTCGATGGCGGGCAAGCGCTACGGCGAGGATGAGAAGTCGGACGTGGCCATGCGTGTGATCGCCGACCACCTGCGTGCCATCGCCTTCTCGATTGCCGACGGACAGCTTCCGTCGAACGTCAAGGCGGGTTATGTGATCCGCCGCATCCTGCGCCGTGCCGTGCGCTACGGCTACACCTACCTGGGCTTCACGGAGCCGACGCTCTGCCGGCTGGTTCCGGGGCTCGTGGAGCAGATGGGGGGCCAGTTCCCGGAGCTGAAGGCGCAGCAGACCCTGATCGAGAAGGTGATCGAGGAGGAGGAGGCATCGTTCCTGCGGACGCTGGCCACGGGCATCAACCTGCTGGACGGCGTGATCGCCCGCACGAAGAAGGAGGGCGGCAGTCGCATTTCGGGCAAGGACGCCTTCGAGTTGTACGATACGTTCGGCTTCCCGATCGACCTGACGGAACTGATCGCCCGCGAACAGGGCGTGGAGGTGGACCTCGAGGCCTTCGAGAAGGAGCTGCAGGCCCAGAAGGAGCGCTCGCGCAACGCTGCGGCCGTCGATACGGACGACTGGGTGGAGCTCTTCCCGATCAAGGAGAGCGTTTTCACGGGCTACGACACGCTGACCGAACAGGTCCGCATCGCGCGTTACCGCCGTGTGACGACCAAGGGCAAGACCTCCTACCAACTGGTCTTCGACCGCACGCCGTTCTACGGCAATTCGGGCGGTCAGATCGGTGACATCGGCGTGATCGAGAGCGCCAACGAGCGGATTCCGGTCGTCGCCACCGAAAAGGAGAACGGCCTGATCATCCATATCGTGAACCAGCTGCCGGAGAATCCCGCTGCGGAATTCACCGCGAAGGTCGACCCGGAGAAGCGCCAGAATGCCGCGAACAACCACACGGCCACGCACCTCATGCACGAGGCGCTGCGCAAGGTGCTGGGTACGCACGTCGAGCAGAAGGGTTCGCTCGTTACGCCGGAGATGCTTCGCTTCGACTTCTCGCACTTCCAGAAGGTGACCCCGGAGCAGTTGCGCGAGGTGGAGCGTCTGGTGAACCGGGCTGTGCGCGCCGACTACCCGCTCGTCGAGAACCGCGAGGCCACGAAGGAGGAGGCTGCGGCAGCCGGAGCGATGATGCTCTTCGGCGAGAAGTACGGCGACCGGGTGCGCATGGTGCGCTTCGGGACGTCGGTGGAGCTGTGCGGCGGTACGCACACGCGGGCTACGGGAACGATCGGATTCTTCAAGATCCTCTCGGAGAGCGCCATTTCGGCGGGCGTGCGTCGTATCGAGGCCGTCACGGGCGAACAGGCCGAGAAGATGCTCTACGCAGCGGAGGATACGATGCGCAACGTGGCCGAATACCTGAACAACCCGCAGGTGGTGCAGGCCGTGAAGAAGATGCTCGAAAGCAACGAGGCCCTCTCGAAGGAGGTTGAGACGATGCGTCGCGAGCAGGTTTCGCAGTGGGCGGACAAGATCGCCGCGTCGGCTCCCGAACGGAACGGAATGCAGCTCTTTGCTATGCAGACGGACCGTCGTCCGGATTTCGTGAAGGACCTGGCCTACAATTTGCGGCAGCGGATGCCGCGGCTGGTACTGGTCGTGGGTTCCTTGTACGAGGGCAAGCCGACGCTGACGGTGATGCTGGGCGACGAGATCACGGCTCAGGGCGTGAATGCCGGGGCGGTGGTCCGCGAGGCTGCGAAACTGATGCAGGGCGGCGGCGGCGGCCAGAACTTCTTCGCCACGGCCGGCGGCAAGAATGCCGACGGCCTGCAGGCTGCGATCGACAAGGCCGTGGAGCTGATTGCGGCCCAGATGAAGTAACAATCAAAAAAACGAGAGAGATATGAGCAACAAGGTATTATTGATGATCCTCGACGGCTGGGGCAATGGCCACCACGACAAGGCGGACGTCATTTCGACGGTGCACCCGGCCTACATCTCGGCGATGACCGAGCAATATCCGCACGCCGAGCTGCGCACCGACGGTGAGAATGTCGGACTGCCCGACGGCCAGATGGGCAACTCGGAGGTGGGCCACCTCAATATCGGTGCAGGGCGTGTGGTTTATCAGGACCTGGTGAAGATCAACCGGGCGTGCCGCGACAACTCGATTCTGAAGAATCCCGAGATTGTCAAGGCGTTCGAGTATGCGAAGGCGCAGGGTGCCGGCGTGCACTTCATGGGCCTGACGTCGGACGGCGGCGTACACTCGTCGTTCGAGCACCTCTTCAAGCTGTGCGACATCGCCAGGGAGTACGGCGTCTCGGAGCGCACCTACGTGCACTGCTTCATGGACGGCCGCGACACGGACCCGCACAGCGGCAAGGGCTTCATCGCGCAGTTGGAGGAGCACCTCTCGAAGACGGGAGGCAAGATCGCCACGGTGATCGGCCGCTACTATGCGATGGACCGCGACAAGCGCTGGGAGCGGGTGAAGGTGGCCTACGACGCCCTGGTGGAGGGCATCGGCGAGCACGATACGGACATGGTCGCCGCTGTGCAGAAGTCCTACGACGCCGACGTGACGGACGAGTTCATCAAGCCGATCGTGCATGTCGACGGGGCCGGGAAGCCGATGGGCCTGATCCGTGAGAACGATCTGGTCATCTTTTTCAACTACCGCAACGACCGCGCCAAGGAGCTGACGATCGTCCTCACGCAGCAGGATATGCCCGAAGCGGGGATGCACACCCTGCCGCTGTACTACTGCTGCATGACGCCCTACGACGCGAAGTTCACGGGCCTGCACATCCTCTTCGACAAGGCCGACGTGCCCGACACGATCGGCGAGTGGGTTTCGAAACAGGGCCTGAAGCAGCTGCGCATTGCCGAGACCGAGAAGTACGCCCACGTGACGTTCTTCCTGAACGGCGGCCGCGAGGATAAGTTCGAGGGTGAGGAGCGCATCCTGGTTGCCTCGCCGAAGGTGGCGACGTATGACCTGCAGCCTGAGATGTCGGCTCCGGAAGTGGCTGACAAGCTGGTTGTTGCCTTGAACGAGCGGAAGTTCGACTTCATCTGCCTGAACTTTGCGAACGGCGACATGGTGGGCCACACGGGCGTCTACGAGGCGATCGTGAAGGCGGTGAAGGCCGTAGACGGTTGCGTCGAGAAGGTCGTGGAGGCTGCGAAGGCCAACGGCTACGAGGTGGTGATGATCGCCGACCACGGGAACGCCGACAACGCGATCAACCCGGACGGCACGCCCAACACGGCGCACTCGCTGAATCCGGTGCCCATCGTGGTGGTTTCGGACCGCGTGAAGGCCGTGCATAACGGCATTTTGGCCGATGTCGCCCCGACGGTGCTGAAGTTGATGGGACTTCCGCAGCCTGCGGAGATGACCGGCAAGGTTCTCGTCGAGATGAAATAAGGTTCCGACGGCGGCCTCTCGATAGAGAGACAGGTCGTTCAGATCAGGAAAGCCCCGATCTTCCACGGAAGATCGGGGCTTTTGTGCAGGCTGTGGGCGCGGAAGAGCCGTCAGTAAAGTTCGATATACTCGTAGGAGTTGCCGACGGCGGCGAGGAACCTCGCAAACTCCTCCTGCGCGATGACCACCGTGGCGCGGTTGTCGTTGGGGTGGAACGAGAGGGCGGGCCACTCCCGGAGCCGGGCGTCGAGGAAGAGGTGGACGTGGTTCGCCGGGTCGTTGATCAGCCCGAAAGGCGAGACCGATCCGGGCCGCAGTCCCAGCCAACGCTCCATGCGCTGCTCCGAGGCGAACGACAGCTTGCCCTGATGCAGGCGGTGTTCGAGGTCGTGAATGGCCATCGCCTGCTCGCAGTCGAAGCATACGAGGTAGTGGCGGTCACCCTTGTGGTTGCGGAAGAAGAGGTTCTTGCAATGCTTCGAGCCGTCGTCGTGCCAGTATTGGCGGGCGATCTCGATGGTCGGGGCTTCGGGATGCTCATACCACGTGTAGCGGATCGCGTGGGCGTCGAGCCAGTCGAAGACCCGCTGGCGGCGTTCGTCGGGGGTCAGCGGGGTGGTTTCTGTCGTCTCCATGTTCAGTTGTTTTTCCAGTTTTCGCGGATGTTGCGGGCGATGCACCCGACGAGCACCTCGACCGCTTCGACGGGCGACCAGGCGTTGTGGGGCGAGAGCAGCAGCCGGTCGGGTTCGCGGACGGCGAGCAGGGGATTTCCGGGCTCGAGGGGCTCGTGGACGAAGACGTCGAGCGCCGCCCCGGCCAGCCGTCCGGCATCGAGGGCTGCGGCCAGGGCGGCCTCGTCGACGATGCCGCCGCGTGCCACGTTGATCACGAGTGCCGAGGGCTTCATGAGCGACAACTCGCGTGCCCCGATCAACCCGCGGGTGCGGTCGGTCAGCGGACAGTGCACCGACACGATGTCGGCCCAGGCCAACAGCTCGTTGAGCGGCCGGGCGGGGTAGGGCTCCTCGCGCACGACGCCCGAGGTGGAGGTGTAGGCCACCTCGCAGCCGAGGGCTTCGGCGACGCGGGCGACGTTGCGGCCGATGTTGCCGAGCCCGACGATCCCCCAGCGGGATCCGTAGAGTTGACGGGTCGTGCGGCCGAAATGGAACTGGCGCCCGGCTCCGGCGTAATGCTCTTTGGTGTAGCGGTCGTAGTAGACGACCTGACGGAGCAGGGCGATGGCGGCGCCGATGGTGGTTTCGGTCACGGCGTGGGTCGAGTATCCGACGGCATTCTTCACGGTGACGCCGCATTCGGCCGCAGCCGCGAGGTCGATGTGGTTCATGCCGGTTGCGGCGATGCAGATCAGCCGCAGGCGGGGCAGGGCGCGGAGTGTCGCGGCATCGAAGGGCACCTTGTTGGTGATGACGATGTCGGCCTCGCGGCAGCGGCCGACGATCTCCGCGGGACGGGTCGTTTCGTAGGCCGTGTAGTTGCCGAGCGAGCGGATGGCCGCGAGGTCGGCGCCTCCGAGCGAGTATTCATCCAGAAAGACGATGTTGGGTTTCATGGGTATTTTCGATTGTTTGGACGATTTGCTTTTACGGATGTCCGGGGCGGTTCCGGGGGTCAGTCGAGCTCGCCGATCAGCCCGCGGATGACCACCGAGGCGCAGGCGATTCCGAATGCGGCCGGGATGTAGGAGATGGTCCCGACGTTGGATTTCTTGTTCTGCTCCTCGCAGAGGATCATCGCGCCCTCGCGGATCGGTTCGGGCGAGAAGACGGCGCGGAATCCGCTGCGGATGCCGATTTTGTGGAGGCGTTTGCGGAGCATGTGGGCCAGCGGGCAGTGGTGGGTTTTCGCGATGTCGGCGATCTCGATCCGCGTGGGGTCCGTCTTGGCCCCGGCGCCCATCGAGCTGACGAGCGGCAGGCGGCGTTCGAGCGCCGCGGCAATGAGGGCGAGTTTCGGAGAGAGGGTGTCGATGGCATCGACCGCGTAGTCGTACCGCGCGGCATCGAGCAGCCGGTAGGTCTCCTCGTCGCGGATGTAGCGGTTGACGACCGTGAGGTCGATTTCGGGGTTGATGTCGCGCAGGCGTTCGGCCAGGATGTCGGCCTTCTGCCGTCCGACGGTCGAGTGCAGGGCGACGAGCTGGCGGTTGATGTTCGTAGTGTTCACGGCATCGGCATCGGCAATGGTCATCTTTCCGACGCCCGCCCGGGCCACCATCTCGGCGGCATAGGCCCCCACGCCGCCCAGCCCGACGACCAGGACATGGGCCCGTTTCAAGCGGGCGAGTTTCTCCTCGCCCAACAGCAGTTCCGTTCTCTCCAGCCAGTTATCCATTTTGTGTTTCGAATAGGCGTTTGTAATTTTCGAGGGTGGCGCGTTGCAGCTCCTCCACCGGGCGACCCAACGCTTCGGCCGCCCGGGCGTAGATCTCCTCGATGGTCACCCCGGCGGCGTCGGTCTCGAAGAAGAGCTGTCCGAGGGGCGTTTCGCACAGGGCCCGGAGGGTTTTGGACGACGCGAAGGTCCGCTCTCCGAACGAGAGGTAATAACCTCTCCGCAGGGCTTGCTGGGCCTGTTCGGGGGAGCCGATGAACCCGTGGAAGATCACGGCCCGAGGTTCACAGGCGGCCAGTTCGCGCATCAGCGGCTCGAAGGCCCGCACGCAGTGCAGTACAACGGGCCGTCCGGTGCGTCGGGCCAGGTCGAGTTGCGCGCGCAGGGCGGCGAACTGGGCTTCGCGGGGGACCGGACAGGCGAAGTCGAGTCCGGTTTCGCCGATGGCCTGCACCTCGGCGGCTTCGTTCCCGACACGCTCCGTCCCGGCGGTCTCGTCCCTGACAACTCCCTCTCCGACATGACCCGTCCCGGCGGTCTCGTCCCTGACAACTCCCTCTCCGACACGCCCCGTCCCGGCGGTTGTTTCCCCGGCAACTCCGGTTCCGATGCGTCCGCCCTTGTCGGCGAACCGGGCGGCAAAGGCCTCTACATCCTGAGAATCAGCCTCCCAGGGATGTATGCCCGCGGTGCGGAGTTCGATTCCGCGGCCCGTGGGACGGTGGGTATGTATATTTATATAAGGAAGCATCGATGAGACAAAAATAGGAATTTTAAGTAAATTTAAAAAATAATGCATTGCGGGATGGCTTTTATCGGAAAAATTTTGTACTTTCGCACGCGAAATGATTGTTAGTTTGCTAACAGCCAGGGCCGGACAGGGAAACGCGCAGTGAAAAACGGCGGATTCCGGCGAGCCAGTGACGGACGGTGCACGGGGTGTACCAGTGACGGACGGGACGCGGGATGTGTCGGTGACGGACGGCAGTCAGGAAAGCAACCAAACACACAAAATAATTCAAACTCTTTAACCATGTCGAAAATCATTACATTACGCAAGGGTTTAGACATCAATCTGGTGGGCAAACCCCAGGAGTCGCTGGCGGAAGCGCCGATGGCTTCGGAGTATGCCCTCTCGCCCCTGGATTTCGAGGGTGTGACACCGAAATTGCTGGTTAAGGTGGGTGATCGGGTGAAGGCCGGTACGGCGTTGTTCTTCAACAAGTTCAACGAGCGTATACTCTTCACGTCTCCCGTCAGCGGCACGGTGTCGGCCATCAATCGGGGTGAGAAGCGCAAGGTGCTTTCGGTGGCTGTGACCCCGGACTCCAGGCAGGAGTACGAGACGTTCACGGTGCCGGGTCTCGAAAAGGCCGCGCGTGAGGAGATTGTCGAACTTTTGCTCCGTTCGGGTCTGTGGCCGATGATCATCCAGCGGCCCTACGGCATCATTGCGGACCCCGTGGACACGCCGAAGGCGATCTTTGTCTCGGCGTTCGATTCGGCGCCCCAGGCTCCGGACTACAATTTCGCGCTGAAAGGCGAACAGAAGGACCTCCAGACGGGTATCGAGGTGCTCCGCAAGCTCACTCCGGGGAAGGTTCACCTCTCGGTTCGCGCGAAGAGCGAAGGGCAGATGCCCCAGCTCAAGGGTGTCGAACTGCACACCTTTGCCGGGAAACACCCCGTAGGTAACGTGGGCGTGCAGATCCACCACATCGACTCGATCAACAAGGGCGATCTGGTCTGGACGGTGAATATTCAGGACCTGGCAATCATCGGCCGCCTGTTCAACGAGGGGCGTGTCGACCGGACGAAGACCATCGCCGTGGCGGGCTCGGAGATCGAGCACCCGCAGTACGTGCGCGTCATCGACGGCGCCAGGGTCGACTCGATCGTCAAGGGCAATGTCAAGGCGCAGCAGGAGGGCGACTCGATCCGCTTCATCTCGGGCAACGTGCTGACGGGTACGAAGACGTCGCTCGACGGCTTCCTGGGCTTCTACGCCCATCAGCTGACGGCCATCCCCGAGGGCGACAAGTACGAACTGCTGGGCTGGGCGATGCCGCGCTTCAAGAAGTTCTCGGTATCGCGGGCCTACTTCTCGTGGCTGTGCCCGCGCAAGGCCTACGATCTGGATACGAACCTGAACGGCGGCGAGCGCCCCTTCGTGGTGACGGGGCTCTACGAGCAGTATCTGCCGATGGACATCTACCCGATGTACCTGTTGAAGGCGTGCCTGGCGGGCGACATCGAGAAGATGGAGAACCTGGGCATCTACGAGGTGACGGAGGAGGATCTCGCGCTGTGCGAGTTCGTGGATCCCTCGAAGATCGAGATCCAGCAGATCATCCGCGACGGTATTAACTTAATGATCAAGGAGGCTTAAAGATGGGACTTCGCAAACTGATGGATAAAATCAAGCCCACGTTCTCGAAAGGCGGGAAACTGGGCTTCCTGGAGTCGACGTTCGATGCGTTCGAGACGTTCCTCTTCGTTCCGAACACGACGACCGTGAAGGGTGCGCACATCCGCGACTGCAACGACATGAAACGCACGATGATCATGGTTGTGCTGGCGCTGATGCCGGCATTCCTGTTCGGGTGCTGGTGGACGGGCTCGCAGGTGGGTCTGGAGGGTTTCCGGGCCTTCTTCTACGGACTGGTCCGGGTGCTTCCGATGGTGTGCGTGTCGTACATCGTGGGTCTGGCCATCGAATTCTATTTCGCACAGGTGCGCGGGCATGAGGTCAACGAGGGCTTCCTCGTGACGGGCCTTCTGATCCCGATGGTCTTCCCCGTTTCGACCCCGCTGTGGATGGTGGCCCTCTCGACGGCCTTCGCCGTGATCTTCGGCAAGGAGGTCTTCGGCGGAACGGGCATGAACGTCTTCAACCCGGCGCTGCTGGCCCGAGCGTTTGCCTTCTTCGCCTATACGCCCTCGATGTCGGGCGAGACGGTCTGGTACTCGACCTGGACGATGATGGGCGCACAGGTCGACGGCGTTTCGGGCGCTACGGCCCTCGAACAGTTAGCCTCGACCGGCACGATGACCTATTCGCCGCTGGATGCCTTCCTGGGCATGATCCCGGGGTCGTTCGGCGAGACCTCGACGCTGGCGATCCTGATCGGCGGCGCGATCCTGCTCTTTACGGGCATCGCGTCGTGGCGCACGATGGTTTCGGTCTTCGTCGGCGGTCTGGCGATGGGCTACCTGTTCCAGGCACTGGGCGTGACGACGTATCCGGCATGGTGGCACCTGATCGTGGGCGGTTTCGCCTTCGGTGCGGTCTTCATGGCCACGGATCCCGTGACCTCGGCCCAGACCAACAAGGGCAAGTACATCGTGGGCCTGATGACGGGCGCGCTGGCCGTGCTGATCCGCGTGGTGAACCCGGCCTACCCCGAGGGTATGATGCTTTCGATCCTCTTCATGAACGCGCTGGCACCGCTCGTAGACTACTTCGTGGTCGAGGCGAACATCTCGCGGCGCAAGAAACGTGTGAAACTCGCAAAATAGGGGAACCATGGCAACGAAAAGATTCAAATGCAACGTTTGCGGCTATATCCACGAAGGGGATGCCGCACCCGCAACGTGTCCCGTTTGCGCGGCTCCGGCATCGGAGTTTACCGAACTGAAGGAGTCGGCCGACGCGGCGGCTCCGAAGAAGAAGGGCCTGTTCAGCAATACGGACAACAACGCCTATATTGTTCTCTACTCGACGGTGATGGTCGTCATCGTGGCCACGCTGCTGGCGCTGGCCGCCCTGGGGCTCCAGAAACGCCAGTACGAGAACGAACTCAACGAGAAGAAGAAATCGATCCTGCTGTCGCTCTACGCGGGCGACGCCCAGAAACAGGGCGTTGCAGCCGAGGATCTGATCCAGACGGTGAAATATGAAGATGTGATCGACGCCTATGTGATTGACAACACCGGGGCGCGCGTCGAGGGCGAGGATGTCTTCGCGCTGCTGAACGACCTTCCGGGGGCCTTTG
Source organism: uncultured Alistipes sp. (assembly GCF_963931675.1). NCBI lineage: Bacteria > Pseudomonadati > Bacteroidota > Bacteroidia > Bacteroidales > Rikenellaceae > Alistipes > uncultured Alistipes sp. The sequence goes on from NZ_OZ007039.1 coordinate 2,704,374, forward strand.
CCGCCGGGAAGTTCCCGATCTTCGAGTCCAAGGACGGCCGCGTGGTGATTCCCGTGACGGGTATGGGCCTGTGGGGCCCCGTGTGGGGATATGTGGCCCTGGAGAAGGACATGAATACCATCGCCGGCATCATCATGGCCCACAAGGGTGAGACCCCGGGTCTGGGTGACGAGATCGCCACGGCGAAGTATCAGGCGAAATTCGTCGGGAAGACGATTTTCGAGGGTGACGAGTTCGTGTCGGTGACGCTTCGCAAGGGCGGGGCGAAGGACCCGGCGCACGAGGTGGATGCCATTACGGGCGGCACGAAGACTTCGGACGGTGTGACGGCGATGCTCCGCAACAGCCTGGAGAACTACCTGCCGCTGCTGGAATCGAAGCGGGTCGCCGCGGAGACGGAGGCTGTGGCCGCGGAAGTGTCTAACGAAGAAAATGCAGAAAGCCATGAGTAACAACATGAAATATCTGACGGGTCCGTTCTCGGCGAACAACCCGGTGATCGTTCAGATTCTGGGAATCTGCTCGGCACTGGCCGTGACCGTCCAGCTCAAGCCCGCGATCGTGATGGCGCTGAGCGTAACGGTCGTGACGGCCTTCTCGAACCTGGTGATGTCGCTGCTGCGCAACGGCGTTCCGGCGCGTATCCGCATCATCGTGCAGCTGGTGGTGATTGCGGCGCTTGTGATTCTGGTGGACCAGGTGCTGAAGGCCTACGTCTACGAGATTTCGAAACAGTTGTCGGTCTACGTGGGACTGATCATCACGAACTGTATCGTCATGGGCCGCGTGGAGGCCTTCGCCCTGGGCAACAAGCCGTGGGCTTCGTTCCTCGACGGTATCGGCAACGGCCTGGGTTACGGCCTGATCCTGGTGATCGTGGCCATCTTCCGGGAGCTGCTGGGCTCGGGGAGCCTGCTGGGCTTCCGGATCATTCCCGAGAGCTGGTACATGGCCGAAGGCGGTTTCTATTCGAACTGCGGTCTGATGCTTTTCCCGCCGATGGCGCTGATCATCGTGGGTTGCATCATCTGGGTGCACCGCTCGCGCAACAAGGACTTACAGGAAAAATAGGAGGGTAGCATATGGAATCATTGAATCTCTTTATCCGGTCGATCTTTATCGACAACATGGTCTTCGCCTTCTTCTTCGGCATGTGTTCGTACATCGCCGTGTCGAAGAGCGTGAAGACGGCCCTCGGACTGGGAGCAGCCGTTACGTTCGTGATGGTGATGACCGTACCGTTGAACTATCTCCTGTATGAATACATTCTCAGGCCGGGCGCGCTTCATGCGTGGATTCCTGCGGTTCCGGAGAGTGTGGATCTGAACTTCCTGTCGTTCATCGTCTTCATAGCGACGATTGCGGCGTTCGTGCAGCTGGTCGAGATGATCGTCGAGAAGTTCTCGCCGGCGCTTTACAACCAGTTGGGCATCTTCCTGCCGCTGATTGCGGTGAACTGTGCGATCATGGGCGGTTCGCTGTTCATGCAGCAGAAGGTCGACGCCGGGGAATTGGATACGCTGTGGCAGTCGGTCGTCTACGGTCTGGGCTCGGGTCTGGGCTGGTGGCTTGCGATCGTGATGATGGCGGCCATCCGCGAGAAGACGACCTACTCGCACATTCCCGCGGCGTTGAAGGGCCCGGGTATCGCCTTCATCATCACGGGTCTGATGGGTATCGCCTTCATGATCTTCTCGGGCATTCAGTTCTAATCTAAGAAGAATTCGCAACAATGACTACAACGATTTTAATAGCGATTGCGGCCTTTTTGATCATCACGCTGGTGCTGGTGGCGCTGCTTCTGTACGCGAAGGCGAAGCTGACGACGTCGGGGGCCGTTACGATCGACATCAATAACGGCGAGAAGGTCATTACGACGGAGAGCGGCTCGACGCTTCTGTCGACGTTGGCCAACAACAAGGTATTCCTTCCCTCGGCGTGCGGCGGCGGCGGTTCGTGCGGGATGTGCAAGTGCCAGGTTCTGGAGGGCGGCGGCGACATCCTGCCCACGGAGACGGGCTTCATCACGCGGAAGATGGCCAAGGACCACTGGCGTCTGGGATGCCAGGTGAAGGTGAAGAACGACCTGAAGATCCGGGTTCCGGAGGCTGTTCTGGGCGTGAAGAAGTGGGAGTGCACGGTGGTTTCGAACCGCAATATCTCGACCTTCCTCAAGGAGTTCGTGGTGAAGCTTCCGGAGGGTGAGAACCTGAAGTTCCGCAGCGGCGGTTACATCCAGATCGACATTCCGAAGTACGATGCGATCAAGTTCTCGGACATGGACGTGGACGAGAAGTTCCGCGCCGACTGGGACAAGATGAAGATGTGGGATCTGGTGACGACGAACCCCGAGCCGACGTTCCGCGCCTACTCGATGGCGAACCACCCGGCCGAAGGGAACATCATCATGCTGAACATCCGTATTGCCACGCCTCCGTTCGACCGTGCCACGGGTACGTTCATGAAGGTGAACCCGGGTATCTGCTCGTCGTACATCTTCTCGCGCAAGCCGGGCGACAAGGTGACGATTTCGGGACCTTACGGGGAGTTCTTCCTGCCGGACAACCTGCCCGATACGCAGGAGCTGATCTTCATCGGCGGCGGTGCGGGTATGGCGCCGATGCGGAGCCACATCATGCACCTGTTCAAGACCGAGAAGACGAAGCGTCCGGTATCGTTCTGGTACGGAGCGCGCGCCATGAAGGAGGCCCCCTACCTGCACGAGTTCCACGAGATCGAGGAGGAGTTCCCGAACTTCAAGTTCCACCTGGCGCTGGACCGTCCGGATCCGGAGGCCGATGCCGCCGGTATCCCCTATACGCCGGGCTTCGTGCACAACGTGCTCTACGAGAACTACCTGAAGCATCACCAGGCACCGGAGGACTGCATCTACCTGATGTGCGGACCCCCGATGATGATCTCGTCGGTGGTGAATATGCTCGATTCGCTGGGTGTACCGCCGGAGAACATCCTCTACGACAACTTCGGATCGTAGCATCCGGGTTGCAGATTCTGAAAATCGGGACCGTGAGGCCCCGATTTTTTTGTGTTCGGGGCTATGCCGGGGATGGAGGCTGCCCGGTCGCGTCAAACCGAAAAACATCGTTTTTTTGTTTGGCACTGCACACAGCTTTTCGTATCTTTGTAGAAATTCAACCTAAAATACGCGAAATTATGAACATTCCAACGATTTTCTGGGTCGTACCTGCGGCATCGGTCGTGGCCCTGGCCTTTGCGTGGGGCTTCTACCGGCTGATGAAGCGCGAGGACGAAGGTACGGACCGTATGCGTGAAATTGCCGCACACGTGCGCAAGGGTGCGATGGCCTACCTGCGCCAGCAGTACAAGGTCGTAAGCATCATCTTTGTGGTGCTGGCGCTGTTCTTTGCCTACCTGGCCTACGGCGCGGGGGTGCAGAACGAGTGGGTTCCCTTTGCCTTCCTGACGGGCGGTTTCTTCTCGGGTCTGGCCGGTTACTTCGGCATGAAGACGGCGACCTACGCTTCGGCCCGTACGGCCAATGCGGCGCGTCAGTCGCTGGACCGCGGTCTGAAGGTGGCCTTCCGCAGCGGTGCGGTGATGGGCCTTGTGGTCGTGGGCCTGGGTCTGCTGGACATTTCGTTCTGGTACCTCATCCTGAACGCCTTTGTTGACGTGACGGGACCCCAGAAACTCGTGATCATCACCACGACGATGCTGACCTTCGGCATGGGAGCCTCGACGCAGGCGCTCTTCGCGCGCGTCGGCGGCGGTATCTATACGAAGGCCGCGGACGTGGGCGCCGACCTGGTGGGCAAGGTTGAGGCCGGGATTCCGGAGGACGACCCGCGCAACCCGGCGACGATTGCCGACAACGTGGGCGACAACGTGGGTGACGTGGCCGGTATGGGTGCCGACCTCTACGAGAGCTACTGCGGTTCGATCCTGGCCACGGCGGCCCTGGGCGCTGCGGCCTTTGCCGCGGCGGGGAACGAAGCCCTGCAGCTGAAGGCGGTGCTGGCCCCGATGCTCATCGCTGCGGTGGGTATCGTGCTGTCGATCCTGGGCATCTACCTGGTCCGCACGAAGGAGGGGGCCACGATGCGCGAACTGCTCCGCTCGCTGGGTGTGGGTGTGAACTTCAGTTCGGCGCTGATTGCCGTTGCGGCGTTCGGGATTCTCTATCTGCTGGGGATCCAGAACTGGGTGGGCCTTTCCTTCTCGGTGATCACGGGACTCGTGGCGGGTATTGTGATCGGCCAGGCCACGGAGTACTACACCTCGCATTCGTACAAACCGACGCGGAAGATTGCCGAGAGCTCGCAGACGGGACCTGCGACGGTGATCATCTCGGGCGTCGGGTCGGGCATGATCTCGACGGCCATCCCGGTGGTGACGATCGGCGTGGCGATCATCCTGGCCTACCTCTGCGCGATCGGTTTCGACGTGAAGAACATGCTGGCTCCGCAGAACCTGTCGCTGGGCCTCTATGGCATCGGCATTGCGTCGGTGGGAATGCTCTCGACGCTGGGCATCACGCTGGCCACGGACGCCTACGGTCCGATTGCCGACAACGCCGGCGGTAATGCCGAGATGAGCGGCCTGGGCCCGGAAGTCCGCAAACGTACCGATGCCCTCGACGCACTGGGCAACACGACGGCCGCCACGGGCAAGGGCTTCGCGATTGGCTCTGCCGCTTTGACGGCTTTGGCCTTGTTGGCCTCGTACATCGAGGAGATCCGCATCGGCTTGCTGCATAACGGGGTGACGATGCTCGATCTGCCGAGCGGAGCGACGCGCTTCGTGCAGGATGCCTCGATTCTGGACTTCATGGACTACTACCATATTTCGCTGATGAACCCCACGGTGCTGATCGGCCTGTTTATCGGAGCGATGATGTCGTTCCTGTTCTGCGGCCTGACGATGAACGCCGTGGGACGGGCCGCCGAGAGCATGGTACAGGAGGTGCGCCGCCAGTTCCGCGAGATCAAGGGCATCCTTACGGGTGAGGGTACGCCGGACTATGCGCGGTGCGTGGCCATCTCGACCCGCGGGGCACAGCGTGAGATGCTGCTCCCGAGCCTGCTGGCGATCATCGTTCCGGTGGCTGTCGGGCTGATCTTCGGTGTGGCGGGCGTGATGGGCCTGCTGGTCGGCGGATTGAGCTCGGGCTTCGTGCTGGCGGTCTTCATGGCCAACGCGGGCGGTGCGTGGGACAACGCCAAGAAGATGATCGAGGAGGGACACTTCGGCGGCAAGGGCTCCGACTGCCACAAGGCTACGGTCGTGGGCGATACGGTGGGCGATCCGTTCAAGGATACGTCGGGCCCGTCGCTGAACATCCTCATCAAGCTGATGTCGATGGTTTCGATCGTCATGGCCGGTTTGACGGTGGCGTGGCATATCTTCTGATACCGCTTCGCTCCGTAAGGGCGGTTCCTCCGTGCGGGGGAACCGCTTTTTTGCTGCGGGAGGTGAGCGGTAGCGGTCTGAAAATTTGCTTCTGCGCCCGGGGATGCGTATCTTTGCGGCTGTGAAGCGTGAGACCATGAAAAATATCGTTTTCGATCTGGGCGGCGTGCTGTTCGCCCGTGACAGGAAGAAGTGCGACCCGGAGCTGCTGGAGTTTTTCGGATTTCTGCGGGCTCCGCAGATGCCGCGCTTCTGGGAGGAGTACGACCGGGGCACGAATACGCTGGAGGAGGTGACCGCAACCCTCGCGGAGATGACGGGCCGCCCGTATGAGCGTTGTGCGGAGGTGCTGCAGCAGGCCATCGACCTGCAGGAGCCGATTCCGGCGACCGAGGCGCTGGTGCGCGACCTGAAGGCGGCGGGCTATCGGCTTTACGTGCTTTCGAACATGGCCCGCGAATTCATTGCGCACCTGCGGCGCTTCCCGGTTTACGGATTGTTCGACGGCGATGTTGTTTCGTGCGAGGAGTTGACGGTGAAGCCCGAGCGGCGCATCTACGGGATCCTGCTCGACCGTTATGACCTCGATCCAGCCGAAACGCTCTTCATCGACGACCGTGCGGCGAATATCGAGGCGGCCGGGGCGCTGGGGATCCGGGGATTCCTGTTCGACCATCGGGATCCGGCCGCATCGTGTGCCGGGCTGCGGGAGCGCCTGCTCTGACCGATCCCTCTTTCGAATCCTCTCTGAAATGCGTTTCGGACCCTGCGGCCCGGAACGTCTGTCTCAGGACGCATGTCTGGCGCCTTCCCCGAATTTCGCCCCTTCCCAATCCTCTCCCCACCCTCATACACTGCTATCCGCTACCCCTCCCCGAAATACCTTTCGCCCCGATTTTTACGAAAAGTAAGCGGATCGGGTTGTTTTAATAAAAATTTCCTGTAAAAAGGTTGTAAATTCGAAAGGCTTTATTACCTTTGTTATTGTAATAACAGTAAAACGAATTACAAATGGCACGAAATCTCAAAATCAGAGATCTGACGTTGCGCGACGGCCAGCAGTCGTCCTTTGCAACGCGTATGAACCAGGGACAGATCGACCGCTGCCTTCCGTTCTACAAGGATGCGAACTTCTATGCGATGGAGGTTTGGGGCGGCGCCGTACCCGATTCGGTGATGCGCTATCTGAACGAGAGCCCGTGGACGCGTCTGGAGACGATCTACCGGGCCGTAGGCAATGTCTCGAAACTCACGGCTCTGTCGCGGGGACGTAATCTTTTCGGTTATTCGCCCTATACGGACGAGATTATCGACGGTTTCTGCCGCAATTCGATCGAGAGCGGTCTGGGCATCATGCGTATTTTCGATGCGCTGAACGATGTCGACAACGTGAAATCCACGGTGAAATACGTCAAGCAGTACGGCGGTATCGCCGACTGTGCGGTCTGCTATACGGTGGACCCGAAATATCCGGAGCTGAGCCTCTGGGACAAACTCAAGGGAAAGAAAAATCCGGCACCGGTCTTCACCGACGCCTACTTCCTGGATAAAGCCAAACAGATGGCGGCTCTGGGCGCCGACATGATCACGATCAAGGACATGTCGGGGCTGATCCCGCCGCGGCGTGTGGCCACGCTGGTCAAGCTCTTCAAGCAGCACCTCTCGATTCCGGTGGATTTCCATACCCACTGCACGCCGGGTTACGGTCTGGCTTCGGTGCTGGCGGCCATCGTTGCCGGTGTGGACATCGTGGACACGAACTGCTGGTATTTCGCCGGCGGTACGGGAGCTCCGGCCATCGAGCTGGTCTATGTCTTCTGCAAGAAACTGGGTATCGACCTGGGAGTCAACATGGAGGCCGTGGCGAAGATCAACACGCAACTGCGTGAGATCCGCAAGGAGCTCAACCAGTCGGTCTTCGGGGTGGAGAAACCCGAACCGAAGGCGTTCAACCCGCTGACGGATGAGCTTCCGGCGGAGATTGACGCGCTGTTCGACTGCGCCATCCAGGCTGCTCAGGCGGACGACGAGGCCGGTACGATCGACGCGTGCCGCAAGATTGAGGCCTATTTTGGCTTCCCGGCCCCGAACGAACTCGTTCAGAAGGCCGAGATCCCGGGCGGCATGTATTCGAACATGGTTGCCCAGCTCAAGCAGTTGAAGGCCGAGGAGATTCTGCCGCGGGCCATGGAGTTGATTCCGACGGTTCGTCTGGCCGCGGGTCTTCCGCCGTTGGTTACGCCGACGTCGCAGATCGTGGGGGCTCAGGCCGTGAACTGCGCGCTGGATGAGAAGGCCGGGCGTCCGATGTACACGAACAAGTCGTCGCAGTTTGTGGGCTTGGTGAAGGGTGAGTACGGCAAGACGCCGGTGAAGATCGACCCGGAGTTCCGGTTCAAGATCTGCGGGGTGCGTGAGGAGACTCCTTACGATACGTCGAAATACCAGATGCAGCCCAATCCGGAACTTCCGGAGGCCGGCGGTGTCAAGCTGGCCGCCAATGAGAAGGAGGTGCTGCTGCTGGAGTTGTTCCCGCTGGTGGCGAAGACCTTCCTGACGAACGAGAAGGTGAAGGCCTACGAGGCTTCGAAACCGGCTGCCGCTGCCGAGGAGAAGAAGGCCGCTGTTGCCGAGGAGGCTCCGATCACGATCATGGGCAAAGCCGTAACGGCACCGCTTCCGGGTCGTGTGATCGAGGTGAAGGTGAAGGTCGGCGACCGGGTAAAGGCCGGGGACGAGGTTCTGGTGCTGGAAGCGATGAAGATGGAGAATTCCATTACGACGGACTATGCCGGTGAGGTGAAGCAGATCTTCGTCAGCGAGGGCCAGAATGTGGCTACGGACGCTCCGCTGGTTGACATCGGCTGACCGGCCTTGTAAGTTTGTAGGAGTGTGAAGAAATCCGCCCGCAACAGATGTTGCGGGCGGATTTCTCGTATATTTCCGTGTTTTGGGAGATGGGGTGTGCTGGGCACGACCCACAAAAAAGGACCGAATCCAGATTCGGTCCTTTTCAGTAGCGGGAGAGAGACTTGAACTCTCGACCTCATGATTATGAATCATGCGCTCTAACCAGCTGAGCTATCCCGCCATTGCTGTAATATATGTAATGCAGGTTCAGTAAGCGGTATGCATGTCGTTTGTTAGTCTTTGTCATAATCTTCCGCAACTCTTTTCTTGCGAAGTTAATATGTTTCCATTGCAGGGTCATCACATCCACCACACGGAGTCCGCAGGCGTGGAACGCAAAGAAGAAGATTTTCAATATTCCTGTGGAGGAGCAGGGGTCATGTACTTTAGGCAAACAAACCCGTTTTTTGAGAAAAAAACAGCCGCGACAAACAAATCGTCTTTGTTCATCGCGTTGGTATTTAATTGTTTAGCTGGTTCGAAGGTTATTAATATTTTTCCTTGTTGAATAAGTTTTATGAGTTGATTATCAATATATTATGCAATAATCAATGAAAATTTTGCGCAAACAAACCGCGCCGCCAGAGGCGGTCTGAGGCGACAGGAGGAAAAGACGAAAAAATCACAAAACGTACAACCGTATCGCAAGACTTCATAAAATAAAAAGGGGCATTGGGATCAGGAAATCACCGGCATTGCAAAAAGACGCAACATTCAATGGAAAAACATGACCATTTTCCCGAATAATGATCGTATCTTTGAAAAGTAAATATATTTAAGTCATGAAAACCAATCGGGAAGAGATTCTGCAAAATGCCCTGCAACTCTTCATGGCGATGAATTACGAGAGTGTAAGCCTGCAAATGATCGCCCATAGCGTCGGGTTGACCAAGACGGGGATCTTCAACTATTATCCCACCAAACTCGACCTCTTCATCGCCGTGGCCGACCGCTATCTCTTCCATCTCCAGGATCCAGGGAACAAGTTCGCCCCGTCAGACGGGTCGCTGCGCGACTTCATCGACAAATACGTCGAGGGTGTGGAGCGCACGATGGCCGAAATCGTGCGATTGGGCAACATCCAGCGGGAGAAGATGCCCGGAAGGTTGGCCAATGCCGGTTATTTTCACCTTTTCCAGCAGGTGCTTTTCTATTATCCCGATGGCAAGCATAAGCTCCATGAATGGATGGAAAAGGAGTTCCGGCTCTGGTGCGACGTCATCGGCCGGAGTGTCGAGCAGGGCGAACTGCGCGAAGAGATCGATATTCAAGAAGCTGCAGCTCTGTTCCGGCAGGTCTTCATCGGACTCTCATACCAGATGTCTTTCTCCGATGGCCTTGATGTCGGAATTCTCCGTAAACGTTTTCTCTATATATATGGGTTGCTGAAGCGTTGAGCAGGCTTTCAGCGGCTTTTTTTACGATTTGAGGCAAAAATATGACCACGCGGTCATATTTTTGCTTTTTTATGCTATCTTTGTCTCCATGAAAAAATGACCAAACGGTAACTTTTATGGAAAACAAACCTTTCGAACGCATCCAAAGGAGCTTCAACTACACTCCTGCGAGCATCTTCACGAACCAATGGTCGAACCTGGCCTTTGGCGTGGGAATGATTGTCATTCCGGCCCTCTTTCCCTTCGGCCTTCGTATCCGCCACCTGCGGATTCTCTCGCCGGCAGTCTTCTCGACCATTCTGATTGTGGGCGGCGTGCTGCTGCTCTTCTTCACCTGGCGGGGCATGCGAAATGCCCGGGCCCTGAAAGCCGCCGGAGGAAAGATCTCCGTAGACGGCACGCGCGTAACCTACCCCGAAGTCGAAAAGGGGAGGGTCGAATACCGCTCGTTCCTCACCACCGATATCGAGTATGTGAAGGATGACGGGGAGGAGCACCAGTGCAAGGTCAAGACCCCGGACAATTACATCATTTTCGAGGCCAAATATTTCGATTCGTGGGAGGAGTTCGAAGCCTTCCGCGCACTTCTGGGATAACAAATATAAAAACATACGGACATGATTACCAGACTGACGAAAATTGCAGTGGCGATTGTTGCCGCCACCTTGACGCTCACGGCCTGCGGGTCGGGCGAAACCTTCCCGATGGCCTCCGCCGAGGGACTTGCCAAAATCCGGGAGCTCGTTGCGGAGCATGTAGACACCTCGAAGTACAAGATTTACGAGGTGGAGTGGAGCGAGGACAACCGCGACCGCCAACTGGAGAACATCCTCACGTATATCGACGTCTACTACATCGACGCCGACAACAACAACTACCACCTCGCGTTCCAGCTCACCGACGGGAAGTTCACGACCGACGGCCCGGAACAGAGCGACCGCCAGACCAACTCCTATGCATGCTCGACGCCGCTCAGCCTCGATGCCATCAATTTTGACTACCTCCAGAAAATCGGCGAAAAGGCGGATGCGCTGGTGATGTCCGATGAGGAGGGCAAAAAACTGGCGTTGAAGTCGGCTGGAATGTTCCGTTTCCGCGTCTGGCCGGTGCCGTTGAGCAGCGTCGACCGCTGGAACCGCAGCGAGAAGTACCGCGCGGAGTCGGAACAGATGCAGGTGCAGTTCGAGCTGAACTACGTCGATGAAAGCGAATCGCCCGAATACCAGGGTCGCTTCACAGTGACGAACTACTACACCGTGGCCTTCACGGCCGACGCTGCGGGAGAGGTTGCCATCGACGATTAGCTGTACAGAGATGGGACTGAAGGGAGGCACCCCGCCGACTGCGGGAGCGGACTCCGGACGACTCTTTGCGGCCGGAGTTACCTATATCTGCTGCGGAGCGTGGACCTTGGCCTACGACTGCTTCGTACGCAGTGCGCATGAGGATGCCCCGACGCGCTACAATCAGGCCTTGTGCTGCTTCATGGCGGGGTGGTATGAGGAGTGCCACCGGCTGGTCGCAGAGGCCGAACGGCTGCTGGACGGCACCCTCTGCGAAGTCCCCTGCCCGGGTGTCCCGTCCATGTCGCGGCGGCAGCCTCCCGAAGCCTTCCGTCGCTGGGATGCCGCGAGCGAATTGCCCCGCTGTCCGCTGCTGCCCGAGACGCCGCACGACGACGCCCTCACGCTGATCCTCCGCCTGCGGGCTGAGGCTGCCTTCCGGCTGGGACGCTGCGAAGAGGTGCGCACGGTTGCAGCCCGCCTCGGACACCGATACAAACATCTTGAAGACCTGCTCAAACCAATCGACCGATGACACCGCTCCGGGAACTCTACGACCTTTATTACTATCCGAACCCTGCAAAGGAGGAGCGTCGGCAGCAACTCCTTGCCGAGATTCCGACCGACGCACGTGACGGGGAGAACTACGGCCGCACGTCGCTGCATATCGCGGCGGAATTTGCCGACTGCGAGGCCATCGCTTCGCTGCTCGACCGCGGGGCCGAGGTGAACGACCGCGACGGAGAGGGGCACACGCCGCTCTTCCGCTTGGCCTCGCGCCGCAGCAGGGGCTCCGCCCTGGAAGAAGCGATTGCCTCGGCGGCACGGCTGCTGCTGGATCGCGGCGCGAACCTTCCGCGTTCGGCTCGCGGCACAACGGCGCTGATCGAGGCCGTGCAAAACCGCCACCATGCGATGGCCGCCGTGCTGATCGACTCCGGGCAACGCATCGACTCCGCAAACAGCTACGGCGACAACGCCCTGCACATCCTCTGCCGCCGCGCCGCCGATACCGCAAGGGAGATCGCCGGCAAGGAGCGTTTTATCGCCAGTTTCGGCGAACGATGGGTCTCGGAGAAGCGGCAGCGGGAGGCCCGTGAGGAGTTGGAGGAGCTCCAGGCGGAACAGATGCGCTGCTATGCAACGGCGGCACTGCTGCTCCACAGCGGACAGATCGACCCCGACGAGAAGAACTCGGCCGGACGACGGGCGTTCGACCTTGCCATGGAGGGCGGCGCTCAATGGGTGGGCGCCCTGCTTTCGGGCGAGGATCCGTTTGACGAACTCACGATGGAGACCGGCGGGATGAACCTCTTCCAGGCGCTGCGCAAAAAGGACCGGAAAGCGCTGGAGGCCCTGCTGCAGGCGGGTGCCGATCCCGATGCGGAGTGCGATGACCGCGAGATGAACGACTGGACGGGCAAGACGCCGCTGGTCTGTGCTCTGGAGTGGGACGAGACCGAAATCGCGGCGATGCTGCTTCGGGCCGGTGCCGACCCCGACCGGCGGACCTCGAAGGGTACGGCTCCGTTTGCCGTCTGGATCGATCGGGGCTGCCGCATTTCGGACGGCATGGAACGATTTGCCCCGCTCATGGAGCTCTTCGAGCAACGGGAATGGCACCCCGATGCCCCACAGACGGGAAAGGATGAACGGGCCCTCATGCTGGCGTGCCGGCACGATGACTACGAACTGGCCATCTGGACCTTGCGGCGCCTGCTGAAACGGAAGGTCGAGGTGAATGCCCGCGATGCGATGGGTCGCACGGCCTTGATGCATCTGCTGGGCTCGCACAGCGCCGGGCCGTATCAGCCTGAGATGCTGGAACGGTTGCTGGAGGCCGGCGCCGACCCCTGTGCCGCGGACAACGAAGGGCGCACGGTGCTGCACTATGCGGCGGAGGGCTACACGCATGCGGCGGCACGGCAGGCGGCCGAAATGCTCTTCGACTTCGGACGGCCCGACGTCTCGGCGGCCGACAATGAAGGGCGTACGCCGATGGACATTGCCATGCGCAGCAACAACGAGCCGCTTGTAAAGTTTTTGCTGAAACACGTCTGAAATCAATGCTATGGATAACTTCCAAACCTTTCTGAACGCCTGCCGTAACGGGCAGAAAAACATCGTGAAGATCCTCCTCGAACGGGGAGGCATCGACCTCGACCGGCGCGATGCCGAGGGCAATACGGCGCTCCATTACGCCTGCCGCGAGGGATACCGGGATCTGGTCGTGCTGCTGCTGGAAAAGGGAGCCGACGCCTCGTCCGCAAACAACCGGGGCGAAACGCCCCTCCACACCGCTGCCCGAAAGGGGAACCGCGAGATCCTGGCCCGCCTTCTCGACGCCGGAGCCGATCCGGATGCCGCCGACCGGGAGGGTTGCACGCCGCTGATGCGGCTCGTGGAAAACCACCGTACGGATGCCGCGCTGTGGCTGATCGACCGCGGTGCCGACACCGGGGCCACGGACCGGACGGGACACAGCGCGCTGGACTACGCCACGGCACACGGGCTGACGGAGGTGGTGGCCCGGTTGAGCCAAAACGGATCCGGCGCGACGGACAGCCACGATGCCGAAGGCAATACGCCGCTGCATCAGGCGGTCTACAACGATCAGGCCGAGGTCGTGCGCACGCTGCTTGCGGTCTCGAAGGCGCAACTCGATGCGCCGAACGACGCGGGCGATACCCCGCTGCTGGTGGCGTGCGGACGCGGGAATCTGCACATTGCCCGGATGCTCCTCGACGCCGGAGCCGACGCCTCCCGTGCGCTGCCCAACGGAACAACGCCGCTGCATGGGGCGGCACAGGCGGGCAACCGCTTTCTTGTGGAGGCGCTGCTCGGGGCCGGCGCGGCGGTTGACGCCCGCAACGGAGTGGGCGAAACGGCCCTGCTCGTGGCGGCACGTGCCGGGAACAACGAGGTCGTGCGTCAGCTGGTGGAGCGCCATGCCGAAGTCAATGCGGCGGACAACCTCCAGCACACGGCACTCTACTACGCCGGCGAGCGCGGCTTCACGGAGATCGTCGAACTGCTGCTCGGGGCCGGCGCCGAAGGATAAAATGAATCGAAAACCTTAAAACATACCGAACATGGCAAACGAGAAGATGAAACCTCAAAGCCCGGAGGAGATTGCCCGGGCGGCACAGGAGGCGGCCCTGGAGCAGATGCGCGCAATGATGGGCTCGATTCCGGGAATGCCCGACATGGGCGACATGCAGGCACAGATCATGGCCCGGATGCAGGCCGCCGTGCCCGATCTGGCCGGGATCCAGGCGCAGCAGGCTGCGATGGGAACGCTCGACGGCGTGGATGCTGCCGCCGTGGCCGAAGCCGCCCGGCAGAACATGGCGCAGGCTACCGCAACGATGCAGGCGATGCAGGACGGGAGTCTCGAAAGGGAGTTGCGCGAGGCGAATGCCGCGGCGCTCGACTGGCTGGGCGAGGACGACGGCTGGGAGATCAAGCGCGCCGAGGCGTGCCGGCTGACTGCAGAGCAGTGCCGGCTGATGGCCTTTGCCGCGCCGCTGCTGGTCTACAACGACGAGGCGGTTGATGCCGTCGAAAGCGAAGTTCTTCCCGAGACTTACCGCACGCAACTGCAGAGTTGGTGGGACATCACGGACCGCGACTCGACGCTCGGAATCGTGCAGTGGCTGCTCCACGAAGGACACCATGCGGATGCCGACGCGGCGCTGGCGCTCATGCGCGGCGGCCAACCCGATGCGGGAGATCCCGAGGAGAAAGCCGAGGATGTGCGGTCGATCGCGGAGTTTATGATCGAAAACGGGTATTGTACGGCCGAAACGCTTCCGCGGACGGTCATCGCCTGGGATCTGGTGCGTATTGCCAACCTCGGGCGCTGGGCCCTTCACGCCGGTTATCTCTCCGGGGAGGAGATGTGGCAGGTGATGCAGGTGGCGGCCGATACCGCCCGCGAACACTTCTCGTCGTGGGAAGAGTACGGATGCAGCTTCGCTATGGGTCGCGGCGTCTGGCACGGCGACGAGGAGGATTGCCAAACAGCCTGGGAGATCGTCAGCGCGCTGCTCGAAGAGGAGACCTCGCCGTGGCGGCAGATCCCGTGGAACGCATAGCAACCCGCCAAGATTGGAACGATGGAACGGGGACTTGAATTCTATGTGATGCTGGCCGCCGTGGCGGTCGGTGCCCTGACGTGGCTCTACAGGAAAGGCAGCCGGATCTGGCGAACGGTGCGCAAGCTGCGCCGGTCGTTTCAGGAAATTTGCCTGAACCCGAAATCGGCACTCGATGATGAACACTGCCGCCAGCTGGCCATCGGGGCGATGTACGCCTCGCAGCAGGGGGCCTGGCAGAATTCGCTGGAGACGGGGATTTTCGACACGCTGTCCGAAATCCTGGGCGGCTGGTGGGGGATCGATTCCACCACGGAGGCCCGCGGGCAACTGGACTACCTCTGCGAAAAGGGATTCCGCTACTACTGGCCCACGGTGTTCGAAGCCCTTCGGCTCGACGACCGCGAGCGGCAGGACGAGCTTCTCCAGCAGCGGATGACCTCGCAGGAGGATTACGACAAGGCCTCGTCGCAACTCGAAAACCTGCGAGAGACCCTCGGCGAACTCCTCTCGTGCGGCGTGGTCGCCTCGAAAGAAGAACTCAACGGCTGCAACGTGACGGGTTGGGATGCCGGGCGCATTGTCTTCCTGGCACGGGCCTGCTGCGAAATGGGCTACCTCACCGAAGGGGAGGCCTGGGCGTACATCGGCCGGGCCGATGCGCTGGCACATGAGGCATGCGGGTCGTGGCGCGAACTGGCGATGAGCTATATTCTCGGGCGTTTGCTCTGGGGAGGCAAACGGGCCTACAGTTCGGTGATGAAGACGACGGCCGACGTACTGCTGAGCGACCCCAAGAGCCCGTGGGTGCGCTACCCGTGGTAAGGGTCCGACTAAACAGAGATGAAAGCCGCACTGGAATACCCGGTCTTCTACCTTGCCCCCGCGGAGCATATGGTCTATGTCTTCTGGCGGGAGGAGAACGTGACGACACGCCGGCTGCTCGCCGAGGCCGACGGCTGGGCCGGGCAGGAGGTGATCGACGCTTCCGGACGACTCTACACGATCCGCCGCTGCCGGGAGACCGGTCCGGTCGGGCTCTACGGTCGTATCGGACCAACCGATCGGCGCACCGTCCGCTACGACACCGACTTCGAAGAGGAGGTTCGTGATTGTCCGCTCCCGGAGCTACAGGCGTGGATCGCCCGTGAATATCCCCGGTCGGAGTGGTTCCGGGAGGCGTGCTGGCGCAATGCCGCCGACTTCCGGCGGGAGGTCTGCCGCTGCCGGAGTTTCGAGGAGCTGGCACGGATGTTCCGCTGCCGCCCCGAGGAGGAGCCCTCTATCCGACGCGATCTTGTGCGCTTTCTCGCCGTGGCCCTCGTTGTGGGGCTTGTTATCTGGCTGCTGGCCCGCTACACATAAAAACAAAAACCATGAGAATCAATCATCTGATCGTATTTCTCCTTCTGCTCACTGCCACGGGCTGCGCAAGCACCCGTAAATCCGCCGAACCCGACCCGACATTCGTGGCTTCCGAGTCAACCTGGCTCTATCGGGATGCCGAGGTGGTAAACCGCCGCCTGAAGCCCCTCGAACGTCCGCAGGTGCGCTTCGAGGTCGAGCACGCCATCCTGCACGGGGATTCTGTCTGGGTGGTGGCTCGCGCGACAATTCCCCACCGCTCGATCCGCCGCGGGGAGTGTTTCAGGGCGACGTGCGTTCTTCAAGCCCCGGAAGGCATCATGGAGCTGGGCGAGCTGTCGCTCGACTCGGGCCATTTCATGCCCGACGAAGAGGAAGACGTGGATGTGGCAACCCGTCCCGGACGGATGCAGAACCTCTATCTGTCGTGGCGCTTTGCCTGGGACGAGCGCATGCGGACGAATGCCTTCATCGTGGTCTTTGCAAGCCTGACCGACGGCCGCCACCTGTTCCAGTATCTGCCCCTGATGCTGCCGCTCTTCTGGAGCGACGACACGGAGGATGAGCTCCTGTGGCCCCGGTCGGCCGGGATTCCCGAGGAGGCCCTGCTCGATCGTTCACCCTTTGAAAAACGATAACCCCGCGGTTCCATGATACCACTACACATCCAACCCCTGCCGGACAGTACTCCCGATGTTGTCCAAAAGATCGACGCACTCAACCGCAAACTCGGATCGTTCATCCACGCGCCCCTCAATCTCAAGGAGGTGCTGCGCATGGAGCCGTTCGCCGCCGACGCGGAGGTGGTGAGGGCCGTTGCGGCCTCGCTCGACGGCTACGCCATCCTCCCGACCTCGCCTGCAAATCGTGAGCGCCAACGCACGACGGGTCTGCCGAAGGACTACGACATCGTGGGGTTCTGGTATTGCGTGGCGCTTCTCGCCCTTTCGGCAGAGCCGGAGGCTGTGCGTTATCTGCTTGTGCTGGCGCGCATATTGATGGCCGAGGATCCCGCGGAGCTGTTCCTGCTGCGGCGCATCGTCCGCCTGTTGGAGGGATTTCCATCTCCCCACCTCCAGGAACTCGGAAGCTGGATCGAAGCCTTCTACGACACCGTTACGCACCAGCTGGAGGCCTTCCGGTGGCTGGAGGCCGCCGGGATCCCGTGGCCCGAGTCATACGAATGGGAGGTCATCGCGCAGTTCTCCTCCGACGGCGAGCCCTATGCCGATCCGGCGGCACCGAAGGAGGAGCGGCGCCGGCGCGTGGTGCTGACGTTCCGGCTGAACAGCCCCCGCAGCCTCTACGGCAGTTGCCGCCAGCACAACAGCTACGAGATCTCGCTCCGCAACGACGACAACACGACACGCGGTATGTGGAACGAGGGCCACGGCGATCTTTTCATCGAAGACCGCCCCGTGATGCAGCACCGGATGTTTACGCCGTTGCAGCTCCCGGAGCTGTTCGACGCGCTCGAAGGGTTCGGCATCCGGCTGGTGCGCAAACCCGTGATGGTCTACACGAGTCAGGGAATCCGGAATGCCCATGTGAAGGTGTTTCAGATGCTCGAGAATCAGCTCGGGCGCAAACCTCCGGAGGCCGGACAGACGGTAGAGGAGGGGCAAGGCCAGCCGAAGGCGGCGGACGATGCGGGCGGCACATCGGCCGGGAAGAACGAATTTCCGGAGGTCGGGCGGGCCGTGGAGGAGGCGCTGGACCTGCTCAAATACGACGGTGACGTGAACGACTCGCTGGCCGAGATACGGGAAAAATGGGGCGGAGAGATTTCGGCGCTGCACGACGCCCGATTCGACGAGATCGGGGTGCAATATGCCTGCCGCTCGCATGAAGAGGGACTTGCGGCTCTCGGGCAGGAGCTGACCTGCCACGGTTACCGGCTCTACGACCTCGACGGTGACGACATCTACCTCCTTACGTTACTTCCCGAGGTGGAAGCCGCAAATTTCGAAATGGCCTGCGGGAAGGCGCGACAATATTGCCGGCAGTTGAAGCAGCCGGGGCGTGCACCGGGCACTCCGGCCCGCGAAATCGACCCCGGGCGCAAGATGCCCTGCGAAGAGGTGCCGTGGCCCGATGACGCCGTCTACATGCTCGACTCGCTGGCCGGCGACTTCTGCAGCGGACGGTGGAAAAGCCGCGAAGCGGAGGAGTGGCAGGGAAATTTCGTCGCCGATCTCCGCCAGCGTCCGTTGCAACCGGTCAAGGTGCGCTGGAACCGGTTTTGCTGCCTGACCCACTCCCCGGAGATGGATTTCTATGCGGCGTTCTACTACATTCCGCCCATGCAGTGCTGGATGCTCCTCGGGGGCAAGGATCCCCTGGAAGCGAACAACTGGAAGCGGCTGTGCGACCTGCCGAAACAGGAATCGCCCTTTCTTTTCCTCGACCAGCGTCCCCGATGGTTCGGCCGCTACCTCTGTTTCGGCGATCGGCAGAGCGCCACAATCCTCACGATGAATCCGCAGGGGGTGGAGCGCGTCCAGCGTTTTCCGCTGCCCAAGGCGCAGCACCCTTGCGGGTTCGCCTGCGACGGCCTCGGACGCGTTCTCCTTGCTCACGGCGAAGAGACGTATCGTTTCGAAAACGGCTCGCTTTCACCGCTGGGCTTTCACATATTGAGCAGCGACGGGTTCAACGGCTCCATCCCTGTTTCCGCAACCGGCCGCCTGGTGATGTGCGGCTTCTCGGACCGGGAACTGGTAGCCCGACTATTGGAACTCGACGTCGACACGCGCCGCTGCCGGACTACCCGTATGCAGAACGTAGATCCCTGGTCGAACCTCCTGCCGTTTGGCGGCGACTGGGTGCTGATCAAAGGATCTTGCGATTCGATGCGGCTGGATTTCGCCCGGCTTTGGAACCGCACGACCGGCGAAGTGCTGCGCATCCGCCCCGGGATGTTCGGCCGCGAAAAGCTCGAACACATCGGACGGCTGAGCGACGGCCGTGTGGTGCTGACCACGCTCCGTTCCCATGTGGGACAAGTCGTGCACTTTCCCACGGATTTCTGGAATTTTCTCCGCACGGCCAGCCGTCCGCAAACGCTGGAACCGATGCAACCCTGCGAAGCCCTCTATCCCGATATTCCGTTGTCGTGGCCTGAATAGGACCCTTTAGTCTGTCACTATGGCTATTCGATAGTGTTTCAAAAAGTGTGTCAGAATCAGGATAAAAAGTCTACAGATGCATAACATGGGAAAAACCGCAATTTATCCAAACAAACCACATCATCAAGCACCATAAAACACCAGCGCGATAAACAAATTATCTTTGTTTATCGCGCTGATATTCAATTGTTTAACCTGTCTGAAGGCTATCAGTATTCCTCCTCGTTGAAGATGTATGATATATCTTGATTATCATATATCTATGTGTAAATATATTCAAATTATATAGTTAATGGAAAGTTTATTTTACTGCGAATTCTTAGTAGATAATTTCAAAAGCTGTAATATAAATTTAGATGTTTTCTTAATGTGCATAATGTGATTAAGTAGTTTTAGAAATAAAATAATATTTATGTTTTTTAGTAAAGGCAAAATTTTCTTAAAGAAGAGAATTAAATTTGTTGTTTAATTTGAATGTAAATTTTGATATATCATCCCAATAAAAATAATCACAATCCCAGTTCATTGAACTTCTTATATATTCTCGGTTCTTCTTCAAAAAATTAACTGCGTTTAAAATTTCTTGATATATATTCGTTCTATGATAGAGATATTTTATGTATGCATCCATTAATGAGGTAATGTGTTCGTCCTTAGAATATCTACATTGAACTTCAAATTTAACAGACTTTTCTTTGTCTTTATATGATTCTTTTTCTTTGTCTGTCATATATGAAAATGTACAAAATCCACTTTCTTTTGTTTCTTTAAAATATGATGGTAGCAATTTTTTTAAATATACATCAGACGGATTAGCATTGCTACATGCATACTCCTTTAATATATAAGTGTCATCGTCTCCTATTTTTGAACGAATATACTCTTCTGTAGATATAGTGTAAGATTTTATTATTTCTTCAACATTTAGTGAATTGACATAATTCTGAATGGCTGTATTCATAGCATTAATTTTTTTGATGTATGAAAACTCCCCATTTATATATGCTCTTACATCATCGGTATATATAAATTTTTCAACGTCTTCGTCTTCTGCTAAATGTATATCATCCACGAGATTTCTTTCAATATTCAATTGATTTTTATCAGTGTTATAAATTATAGAGCATTTGCACGAAAATTCTACATAACTATATAAAGGAATAGTTGTGTTAATAATAGCATAGACATATTTCTTTGTAGTAACATTCCATATTATACATTCATTTTTTTGTAGATATAAAATATATCCATATTGTTTCGTTGAATAATCATTGCTAAAATCACTAATTTCCAATTTACGAATAATCTTTAATGAGTATTCTTGGGTAAATCTATTATGGATGGGATAGCCTATTTGAGGTATAAAATCAAGATGGTATAACTGTGGGCTATATCCAAATGTATTGTTACTAATTATTTTTACATTGTGTCCACCAAGAATTGCTTTTAAGTTTTTACAACCAAAACAAAAGTAATTAGGTAAAAAGGTAATATCATTAGGTAAAGTGATTGTCTCAACAATATTATTATATTGAAACATTCTTTCCGATAATTTTGTTCCTTCAGGAACAATTACGTGTTTATTGATTTTCCAGTCCATTTCTTTATTTATTATTTTTGTCTTATTGTATCGACTGTGAATTTACTAAAAATCAGTAATGATCAATGCAGGTTATTATAACATAGGAGAAACTTTGTGAGTTTAATTCTAAATCAAGTGTGTTTGTTGATAATTATAATGTTCCCATAAATTCTTTTTTTTGCCCTGAATCAACTTGTATGTGGAATATGTCAATTTGAAATAAAATTTATCATACGAGTCACTACTGTCCCGTAAAAGTGGATAAATAGTTCTTTGAAATTATTGAAATATAGTCAATTACACGGTTTTTTGAAATGAAACGGACTTGATTTTGCAACTTTGCAGTCTAATACAAATGGCTGCTATGTTCCAAGACAAATACGTATTCTCTCAATTAACCGCTTTTCTGAACAGGACTCAGTTCAACAACTATGTTCGCAAGTATGATGGCAACAGATATGTGAAACATTTTACTTGCAGGAATCAGATGCTCGCGATGATGTTTGGACAACTGAGTAACCGTGAAAGCCTGCGAGACTTAATCGTTGCTTTCGAGGCGCATAGGGCCAAGCAATATCATCTTGGTTTAGGTCGTGAACCGATAGCCAAGACAACTCTTGCGACAGCCAACCAGAACCGTGATTACAGAATCTTCGAAGATTTTGCATTCTATATGATGAAGGAAGCCTGCGAGAAGCGGACGACCAACATCCTTGACATTTCCGGAAAGAAATATGCGTTTGATTCAACAACGATTCCGTTGTGTCTTGCAACATTCCCATAGGCAAAGTTCCGAAGCAAGAAAGGAGGGGTGAAAGCTCATGTCTTATACGACATTGAAGCACAAGTTCCTGCTTTCTATACCGTAACCACTGCTTCAAAGCATGATTCCACAGCAATGTCTTCAATCCATTATGAACCAAATGCTTATTATATATTCGACAGGGCTTATGACTCCTTTAAAGAACTCTATAGGATACATCTTACAGACTCTTTCTTTGTTGTCAGAGCCAAGACAAACTTAAAGTATAAGACAGTCAAATGGAAGCGAAGAATGCCAAAGAACATAATGACAGATGCGGAAGTGAAACTGACCGGATATCTCTCCGAGATGAAATATCCTGAGTCATTCAGACTCGTCCGATATTACGACGAAGAGGATGACCGTGAGTTCACTTTCTTGACGAATGCAAAACAACTTTCTGCACTGGATGTCGCCAATCTTTATAAGAAAAGATGGTTAATCGAGCTGTTCTTCAAATGGCTCAAGCAGCATCTCAAGATAAAGAAATTCTGGGGCACAGCAGAGAACGCTGTTCGCATACAAATCAGTGTGGCTATTATCACGTACTGTCTTGTGGCTATTGTCCAACATGATATGAAGTTGAAACGTTCAACCTATGAAGTTTTGCAAATTCTCAGCATATCATTGACTGACAAAACCCACTTGCGTGACCTGTTCGACAAGACTAATTTCAATGATGTCAAAGATCTAAATGATCCCCTGATTCCGGGGCTTTTTGATTAATTGTTTAACTCGTCCCATTTTAACGGGACACTAATGTAGGCGAAATGCAAACTATAACTCGATGTCTCCGTCAACACTGCCCTGCTGCCCCCATCCTTCTATCTGCACTCCGTCTAGTTCAATCTTATCGGAGGATACATTTATTTGAACTGTCAGGCATCTTCCTCCATCAAGCATGCTGACGGGCCTGCCGTCCTGATCATTGTCTGGAACACTTAGTGTACGCACCATGTCACCGAGACTTACTTCAAGCGTCACATTGTCTTTTTCCTGAGGAACTATAAAACATGATACCTGACTGCCCTGCATGGTTCCCACCTCTGACAGTCCGGAGGCCGTACCGTTCTGTATTGCCCCTTTTGCCAGATCTATGCCGCATGAGGAAAGAGCCTTGACCGATGTGGATATCTCAGACAGCTGCTCATCCGTCAAATCATCGGACACATACTTTACCACAAGTTTGTGCAGAGCATGCTTGAATACCAGACTCACTGCATCTTCTGAGTTTTTCCCGACTTGCACCGCCTCGGCCAGCAACAGGTCGGTTTTTTCCGCTGGGGAGACGACAAATGTCAATATTCCGTCCACTGCCTTCCCCTGGACAGGATAGCAGCCTGAGAAATATACGTTCCCGGCATCTTCCGGCAGATTGAGATCCGCCCATGAGAGATCAGTCGTCCCGACAGTGTAGCTTGTGTCTATATTCGGGAAACCGCTTCCTGAAACCACAAGCGTAAAGATATCCCCGTTGGAGAAATTTCCCTCTCCGTTCCCGTCAAGTGCGGGTGATTTGGTCAGGGCCTCGATGGATGCCCGGATATCTATCATCCTGTCAGTCTCATCTGTGCCTTTGTCCACAGGGGATTTCTCGCAGGAAACAGTCATCATTGCAAACAGGACAACCACTGCTATAATTAAACTGTAATATTTCGTCGTATTGTTCATCGTTATTTCAACTTATTGAATAAAACTTTCATTAATCTCAACTTCGGGAAATTCTTTCTGCCAGATATCCCGTTTCAAATCCACAACCGTTATACAGGATATGGGATATATGCTGGAATCTCCCATCAGCACTTTCCAAGGTCCATCTTCCCGGTATCTAATCTCCTGGCGTATCAGGCGGTGGCGCTGGTAATTATTGGAACCTCCATTAACCTCAAAGTTATAATGGTCATTATTGTCTACATAATATATGGCGGATACATAACCCTCATCATCAAATTCCACACCCCAGATTGTCATAACGTGCGTAACCCCTTGGTTCAGGTTAGACTGTTCGAAACCCAGCCCCTGCTTATTTTCCAGAGCGCCTTTGATAATCCTGTTGAAACTCTCTTTATTCATGGCGTCTTCAGGTCTGAACGCAACATCTATGTTGTCGAATATTTCCGTGAAATATCCTCCATAATTGTCATCAATATCAGGATCCGGAGATGATATTCCCGGAGTCCCGCAGATAAACCAGTTAATTCCGACGGCATCCGAACCCCCTCTGTTTCTGGATATGTCTCTGAAAAAGTCGAAAATTTCACTGCCTTCAGTATCGGAAAACCCGAAAGAGGGACGCGGATATGCCGGCCATGGATTTGAACTGTACCTTGCATCATACGCCTCGATATACGGTTCATTGAGCCGTGTCCACCAATGCAGCAGATTTGACGCACCCGCCGCCCAGCACATATTGCTGTCATGGTATCCAGGATGGGATCCACTATCGTCCGGATCGTCCTTATCGCAGTCATACCATAAAAAGTCGCTCTGCCAGTTCAGATACGCAATGCCGGATACTTTGTACCATATACCGTTGGGGAAGTTTTCAGGCACCAAGAAACTGTACTCAGGGACGGACTCGTTGTCTTTTGGATAATCGGGCAGGCTGGCGGTCTTGACCCCGTAAACCCAGCACGTCTTGCCGCCGTAGTCTATATCCGGGTCAGGGTCAGGATCAGGATCCGGGTCAGGGTCGGTTCCGATATCTCCGTCGGATTTGAGACGCAGGTTGAGTACGGTCTCCTTCCCGCTCTCCAACACACTGCTTTCTCCGATCGTAGCCGGTGCCTTGTAGACGGATGTCTTTCCACCTGCGGAAATCTCCACCCATCCTTCGGCATATTCCCCAAGATCCCCGGGGAAAAGAATCGCCGAATACTTTCCCTCGGACAATATGCGGGGCGTTATGTCCTCCATTGTACCGGAAGGAGTGTCAATACCTCCTGTCGAGAGGTCGAATGAGCCTTCCGTAATATTCCTCACAGTGACAGTCAGATCATCAGGAAGAGAGCCTTCGTCACTTGAGATATTGATTGACAGACGGTGCATACCGTGCATAAAGGGCATCTCTATCACATCCCCGGTAATATCTTCCTGCTCTATGTCAAGGTGGCTCCACAACAAGTCAGAGTCCTCATACCCGTTACCGGTCTGGTCGGTGTCCACACGA
This sequence comes from uncultured Alistipes sp., assembly GCF_963931675.1. NCBI lineage: Bacteria > Pseudomonadati > Bacteroidota > Bacteroidia > Bacteroidales > Rikenellaceae > Alistipes > uncultured Alistipes sp. The sequence continues at coordinate 2,729,498 of NZ_OZ007039.1, forward strand.
TGCGTGTGCAGGTTTGTCTCAGGCGAGACATCCTCTCTGGCCGGATAGTATGCTGAAAGGCGCACAGTACCCGAGCCAAGCTCACTTTTCTGCAGTTTCGGAGTCCATTGCCCGTCCTCCATGGTCAGTATGACCTGTCTTGTCTGCTCTCCATAGATATAAAGTCCGACTTTGTCTCCTTCTGTGAAAGATCCGCTGCCGTCTTCTCCAATCTCAGCTTTCGTACCCTTATTGTCTTGCGTGAAGACCATCTCTACATACTCACTGTCATTCTTCGAGGATGAATAGTCCTCAAATTCCGCGCATCCGGACAATAACACCGGAACTGCTGCCAATAACCGGAACAGGAGCTTACTTGTTTAGTAGATGACAAAATATAAATTATGTTGTTATATGCCTAATTATTAGTTGTTTATATTTGCAAAAGTCCCTAAGAATCAGTATCTTTAAAGAAAAGTTTGCCCGCTTTTTCGTATGAAGACAACTGACTTTAAGGACTTGGGCAAAGTTAACCAAATCCTTCCGATGATGCAAGAACATTTTGGGAAATCGATGAATCTGGCCCGCATAAAGTTTATGGCTTTCATGCTCCATGCCCTGTGTGTAGTACAGACCGTAAGCCTCCATAAACTCGCGGCGGCAATGCCAACCTCTGTTGAAAGGGACTCCAACCTTCGCCGCATTCAAAGATTCATAGCCAAGTACGCCCTCAACTTTGACCTTGTGGCGCAGATGATATACTCTCTGCTTCCCGTCAAGACAGGGCTGGTGCTGAGCATGGACCGTACAAACTGGAAGTTCGGTGATTTCAACATCAACATCCTCATGCTCGGCGTGGCATACAAGGGGATTGCATTCCCATTGATGTTCAGCCTTCTGCCTAAGAAAGGGAACTCCAATTGGAAGGAACGCAAGGCAATCGTTGAACGATTTGTCCGGCTGTTCGGCTCCGAATGCATCGACTCTCTTGTTGCCGACCGGGAGTTTGTCGGCAAGGATTGGATCGGTTGGCTCAACCGCAATCATATACGATATTATATCCGGATCCGGCAGAATTTCTGGCTTGTCAAGCCTTCCACAGGGGAAAGAATCCGTGCATGGTGGCTCTTCAATTCCCTGAAAGTGGGGCAGGAAAGATTTTATTACAAGCTTTTCCTGCACAAAGGTGAGTACGTTTATCTTGCCGGAAGCCGAATCAAGAACTCCGACGGTGTGCCTGAACTTCAGATCCTCATCTGCTTCAAACGCCCGGAAAAGGGTGTCGACACTTATAAAAGGCGATGGGAGATCGAGACCGCATTCCGGGCTATGAAATCCTCCGGATTCAATATCGAAGACACGCATTTGCGCGACACAGAGCGGATTGCAAGACTTCTGGCAATGGTTTGTATTGCTCTTGTATGGGCGTATCTCGTTGGGGAACATAAAGATGAAAACGTAAAGCCTATAAAGACATTGAAACATGGACGTAAAGCCAAATCTTTAGTAAAGTACGGCTTGGAGGAAATCTCCAACGTGCTTTTTCGACCAATTTATGTCCCGAAATTTGATGTATTCAAATTTTTGTCATGTACTTAGGCTTACTTGTAATCAATTCTTTGTTCATTTTATGGATAGTTGAATTTCACCGCAAAAGTAGTAAAAAAACAACACATTGACATCAATAATGACCTGCCTGAATCCTATGACCGTGAAGTCTTCAATTCCAAGACGAACTTATTGATGAATCATTTCATTGATATGGCTGTACAGGGTTATGGCTGGCTTACAGCCTAATATTAATGATTATTAATTTGATAATACCGTATACATCCTAGTGCAAAGGCATCTATTCGAAATGAATAGATGCCTTCATCTTATCTGTGCATTGACTTTTTGGATGGGGTGTTGACTATTCGGATAGCACATAGTAAGCATCTTCTCCTATACGCCTCTTCCTCCTCATCTGGTCTGCGGCCATCCCAGCGAAGGTCTGAGTCGGCGTTGCCACCACCTCCGCCGGATGAAACAGCGACAGGCTGCCCGCCAATCAAAGCATCAGCAATAGAAAAGATTCGTACCCGCAAAGAAGGCTCAGCAAGCTGGTCAAGAAATGTCTGTATCTGCTCAGTCTGATTATCGTTGAGCTCCGTCAGTCGTGCATACTCCTGTTGCAGCCTTTTAAGCTCCCGATAGTCCAACAACGCATTATTCTGCACTGCCTGTATTTGCTGTTCGGCATCTTTCCGATACAGTTCTTCAATCTGACGGACAATCCTCACGAATCGGCTGGCGATAGACCGGTTCTGCTCCTCAATCCATTTGTCAACACCGAATATCGGAGGTTTACCAGTGATTCGTGGCGGCTCAAAATCTATCTTGTGATTGCGGAAAGGTTGCACCACTCTACCGACACGGTCTATATTCTTTGTCATCTGCTCCAGTTCCTGCTCCTTTTCTTGAAGCTTACATGCCTTGTCTTCAAGCTTTGACTGGTATTCGGAAATCTGTTTTTGTATCCTGGTCTTTTGAATTTCATATTCCTGAAGAGCGATTTTGCCGGAAGCCAGAGACTTCTCAATTTCTTCAAGTTGGGATTGAGACCTGAATATCTGTGCTTCCAACCTCCGTGTCATAGTCTGCAGCCCCTTGACTGCTTTCTCTGCTTGTTTAGCATCTTTGGCCAGTTTCCGGATATAATCGCGTTTACTAAGATGACTGACATTCCGGCCTTCAATACTGTCACCACGTTCCAGTCCGTATTTGCTCCCTACCTCTTCGTATAGTGAGGTGTGCATTTCCCGAAGAATATGGCCATACCCATAACGGCTCTTCCCGAACTTAGCCGACCACATGACGCATTCGCGTCCGCTTTTGGCTCGTTGTCCGACAGGAACGATCAAGGCATGGATATGCGGGCTGCTCTCATCAAGATGAACCTGGAAGCCGATGATGTTTTCCTGTCCGTACCGTTTGGCGCACCAGTCATAGACATCTTTCGCCCATTGTTCGATTTCCGGACATCGCTGGAGATGACTGTTGTCTGCACCCTTGTCCAGATTTACGGTTTGGGGCCCAAATGCCATCTCAAGCATACGGTCATGATTACCTCCGAAGATAAATTTCGCACAACAGTTTGGTTGAATTTTGCTGTCCGGTTTGAAAGGCTTCCAGCCCAGTTCAGTCAACCGTTCATGCAAACGTACTTCAAGCGATTTCTCTTGATAGCCTAACGGATGAACTTTCCCATCGGGCCCAATCTCAAAATTCAGTTTCATTCGGGTCTTGTCATAGTGATTGGTCGGATCCTGATTCTTTCTGTCAATCTTGTCGTCATTCCAATGCCTTTCGTTTTCATTCGCCTCTGATGTGCCGAATGACTTCCCGGCTTCAACATGCATGGCCTGTTTAATATCTGTGTTCATATAGGGTATTCTTTTGATAAATGATTAATATTTGAGCTTGCTCTTGTACCAGTCCGCTCTGCGGGACAATGACCGGATTTTATTGCCGCCAGGCAAAAAGTCCTTATTGTGTTAAGGACTTTCTATAAATCCTCGGAACAAGTTCCTTTACTATTCAATAAGTTCCAGATCCAGTTCATCAATGAGTAATTGTAATGCTGGATTACGTTGTATCATCTGATGGAGTATCTGTCTCTTTGATGGTGAATACAGAAAGAAGTCTGCAATGTCCAATCCTTGGCTGCGTTGCTCTTCATCGGATGTACATTCCAAAACATTGGACACAACAACCCGTTTGCATATTCCAGACAACAAAGCAGACTTTTCTTTCCATTGTTCGGTTGCTCCTAAATCAGGGATGAGAGTAACCTCCCTGCCTTTGAGGACCTGCATGGCTTCACTATTGAAACAACCGTTCTTTCCACCTGTTGCCAGCCATATATAATCGGGGATAAAATGGCTCATTACAACAGCGGTCTTTTCACTTTTCACTTTCCACCAGCATTACCGGAGACGATGAATTTTTCAGAAGATGTTCTCCAAACAGACATTGCTTCAAATGGAAATCCTGCAACTTCAACTCGGAATGCGCCCAGCTGACAAAAGCCTTAGGCTCTTTAACCCGATGCCCTGTCTCAGCATTATAGCACATTACCTTGCCTGTTCTTACCTGTCCATTTATATCTGTCTGCCAGAAAACCGTTGCGCCTCCCCATTTTGAAGATAGGCATCCAACGGAAGACCTGTTTCCGGAATGCCTTCCACTTCCGAACGAAGCATGTTGGTCAAATGAATGGTGTTAAACATAACCACCTCCTTCCTGTTGGGGAAGTTCATCACCAATAGCGAAAGCTTCATAATGGAAACGACGCAGAAAGCGGTCCACGTCTTCCTGCGTGTACCAGTATTTATCACCTTCACGCGAGTAGCCGAGATAGCCGTTGTCTCGCAACTTTTTCAGATACTTTTCTTTGATGTTCAATTTCTCCATCAAAGACTTGTTGTCATATAGACGGTGTCCGCCTTCCTGTGCCGGAGGCGGCAGTTTCTCTTGTCTCTCCACTATGCTGAGAATCTTTTCAAGCAATTCCCGGTCGCATAGTTTCTTTTCACCATTTAATTTTTGAGCCATAGTTTATAGTATTATGGCTTAACCTTCCTTATGCACACTCGGACTGTAAGCCGGGTTTACGTGCTATGATACGACTGTGCACATCGTACCAAAAGCACGGTGCAAAGGTTCAAACTCATTAGTAATCTTGGTGTTAGAATGAATTAGATACTATATTAGAGGTCGTGTTAGAGTTGCATATAACACGGAGGTAATGAATTTATAATCTGCTGCTTATCAAACAAAAAAAGAGTAGCACATTGGCTACTCAAATAACTTGTCAATTTTCTCGGATCCTGTAGGCGCAGCTTTGTTTTTTCGGGTATGCCTTGATTGAGTCAGATCTTTCATGTTAAATAACTTATCTAATTCAGTACCCGGAAATAATTCCACCCTGCCTGGCATCCAGAACGGCTTATCATCATACTTGGTTTTTTCAGGATAATCTTCGCAATAGATACGTCCACACATATATGCAAGAAGAACTTTGTTCAAAGTCCACTCATAATGGTCATCGTCGATAATGATATATCCTTCTTCAATGGCTTTATCAAAGATCTTTCTTGCCAATTCAGTATCAAGCCGAGGCGGTAAAGTCACTTTATGGTGGTCTGGAACCATATCTTTTTGCACAGATTCAGTTTCTGCGATTTTCTTTCCCTTAATTCGCTTCTTTTGATACAAGTCCTCTGCTGCATAGATCAACGTTATTGCACATCCGATAGCAGTACTGATTCCGACAATGACAGCCGTGCCGGTTTCTGTTCCCCAAGATGGACGAAGCACCCCTAAGCCAAGAAGGATGAGGATACCGATAATGGTAGTGAGTCCTACTCCCCAGAATACCTTACGGCTGTTTAACCTGTATATATAGGTTACAACCAGTACAATAAGGAATCCTGCTATCAGGATACATGCAACTCGAAATGGCAATGATATCATGTTTCTTTATCTTTTCACAGTGATTATACAGTCAGGTTGATTAATTCTCCGCTCAGTTTTGCCACCTCTGCCGATAGCGTTTCCGGCAGGAAACGGGCATAAACCTTCTCTGTAATATCCGTGCTGCTATGTCCGAGCAGACGGCTGACTACCGACATGGATAGTCCCTTGTTCAGCGCAAAAACCGCAAATGAGTGCCTGGCTGCATGCATCGAGAGACTGAACGGAAGGCAGATCTGTTCACCGACAACGGCCAGCGACTGGTTGATGCATTTCGTGGCATTGTTGCGGGCTTTGTACAGTGCCTCCGCATCATCCAAATCCAAAGTCTCTTTTACAAGGTTGAACACATACCGGCATCCCTCACGTTTTTCCCGCCATTGCTGTAATATATGTAATGCAGGTTCAGTGAGCGGTATGACATGCCGTTTGTTTGTCTTTATCATAATCTTCCGCAACTCTTTCCTTGCGAAGTCGATATGTTTCCATTGCAGGGTCATCACATCCACTACACGGAGACCGCAGGCGTGGAACGCAAAGAAGAACATCTCCAAAAATTCTTTTCTACGAGGTTCAGTACAGGTCTTGTAATATTCAAGCAATGCCGCCATCTGTTCCTTACTTAGACTTTTGCCGTCAAACTCTGCCTCTTCTTCAGAAAGCGATACCTTAGTTACAATGCGCATATCTTGAATCCTTGCATTGACGGCAGGTTCCATCATGCCCATTTCACAAGCGTATGCACATGCTTTTAATATCGGAGTCAGAGAGTGGTTGATAGTGGCATCACTATTCTGCTTGATTTCCCTGCGCCACGATATATAACTGTCTAACAACTCCGGAGTCATATCGCCTACATAAATGCTGTCAGAACGATAGGTTCCCTGTCGGGTAGCCCTCAGGAATGTCTGGAATATATTCATGCAGCTCTTTCCGTTTTCATACCGACTCCTTCCGATTCTGTTTCTTGCATAGTCTGAAGAAAGACGTTCCAATGTAAACTCTACAAAGTCCTTCCCTTGATCACGACGCGCAAGAGGTTTGTCCGCAAGAAAGCCGGATACGACATCAACGGTTATCTGATTAGGATGTTTTTCGTTATATTCGGCAAGTAGCGAATCTATACGTTCAACACGTGCCAACAATAACTGGTTAAGCCGTTTGGATTCAGCGCCATGACTTGCACGTATTTCACCCCGTCCCTGATTGCCGTTCTGGTTCCAGTCCGCAACCTTGACAAAAACATTCGTTGTCTTACGGATTACCTGCCTGTTCCAAGTGTATTCCAACTCGACAGGATAGGCTTTTTCCTTGTCAACTACTTTCGGTGTGCGAAGGCGGTATTTGCCCAATGGATATAGTCTTTTCGGTCTTCCCATATGCTTTTCCTCCTAATTCAATATTCCCGAGGAGAAGCAAAGGTAATGTATTTTAGACAAACAAACCCAGTTTTCGAGAAGAAAAACTGCAATTTAGACAAACAAACCGCACTATATAACACCATAAAACACCAACGCGACAAACAATTATCTTTGTTTATCGCGTTGATATTTAATTGTTTAAATAGTCCGAGGGGCGTCAATACTCGTCCTCGTTGAAGAAGAAGTCGTCCTTGGAGGGGTAGTCGGGCCAAATATCCTCGATGGATTCGTATATTTCGCCTTCGTCTTCTATTTCCTGAAGGTTTTCGAGGACTTCGAGCGGAGCTCCCGAACGGACTGCATAGTCAATCAATTCGTCTTTGGTTGCGGGCCAGGGGGCATCTTCGAGCTTCGAGGCCAGTTCAAGCGTCCAATACATAGTTATAAAATTTTAAGTTCTTAATAATCAGCAGCTTAGTTGCTCAATAGGGCATATTGCCCTTATGATCGATTTGCAAAAGTATAAAAAAAACGAGAAAAACAAAGAAAAATTGTTATTTCTTGGAGACGTAGAGGGTGAATCGAACAAAAACGTTCGAAATCCGAACTCCGACAGCAAGCTTCGGAATCAGCCCTGGGACCAGATTCCTGAGACCGACGGATGCTTCCCGGGGCGTATTTTCTGCCCGGCTATTTTGTGGCGACGAAGAAGAGGTCGTAACACCCCTCGGCTACGGGTCCGAGGCGATAGTCCTCCATGCGGATCGAGGTTGTCAGGTCGTTGTTTTCGCGGAGAAGTTTGCGACGGTTGAGGCGGTTGAGCAGGTCGTAGGGGATCTGCAGCATCCAGCGGGGGAGCCGGTGTTGGAGATCGAGGGGGTCGAAGCGCGTGATGCGCTCCACGCCGCGGCGGTTTTTCTCGTAATAGGCTGCGACCTGCTCGTTCCCGAAGACCCCGAGCGCTTCGATCCCGGGGAAACAACTCCCGAGGAGCTGCCTCAACTCTTCGGCGGTGTATTCGCGGACGTGCCAGGGATTGCGTGTGAGCGACATCGGGGCATTGGGCGTGGTGACGATAAAGCGGCCTCCGGGTCGCAGCACGCGGTGGATTTCGCGCACGAACTGCCGGTCGTCGCGGATGTGCTCGATGACCTGGAACGAGATTACGCAGTCGAACGACGCCTCGGGAAACTCTATCGGGGGGACGACGGCCTGGCGGAATTCGACATCGGGCCGTGCGAGCAGTTCGTTTGCGGGTCGGTGCTTGTCGAGGGTGACGAACCGCCGGGCATGAGGGGCCACGACCTCGATTCCGTATCCGGCCCCGGTTCCGATTTCGAGCACGTCGCCCGCGATGCGTTCCGCGGCGGCGTGATAGGCGAGCAGCGAGCGCTGGAATACGAAGTTGTCGGACGCCTCGCGGGAGACCCGTTCCGCGGTGTTGATTTTGGCCATCTTCCCGATTCTTTTTTATAAAGTCTTGTCCTCTTTGAGTTTCGTGCCGTTAGGGCCGGTTTCGACGAGCCCGCGCTTGAGGAGCATCCCGAGCGAACGTTTGAAGGTCTTCTTGCTCATGCGGGTCATGCGCCTGACCTCTTCGGGGTCGCTGTCGTCGTTCAGGGGGATGAACCCGTTGTTTTCGCGGAGCAGGCGGAGCAGCACTTCGGCGGAGTCCCTGACCTGAGCGATCCCGGACTGCTGGAGCGAGAGGTCGATGCGGTTGTCGTCGGTGATGCGGGCGACGTAGGCGGTCAGTCGGTCGCCGACGGCCACGGGCTGAAAGATCTGGTTGCGGTAGATCATGCCCCAGTGCCGGTTGTTGACGACGACGCGGAATCCGATGGGGCTTTCCGATGCGACGAGGATTGCGACCTGTTCGCGGGGTTTGACGCTGATGAGTTCGTTGTTGACGAATGCCTTGAGTTTTTCGGTTGCCACGCAGCGTCCGGTGATGTCGTCTTCGTAGAGATAGACGAGGTATTCGTGTCCGACGAGTACGCCTCCCTGCTGGTTTCGGTTGGGGAGGAAGAGGTCCTTTCCGTGGAGTCCCCAGTCGAGGAATGCGCCGTGCGGGGTTTTGTCGACGACGCGCAGGAATCCGGCCTCACCGGCCTTGAGCCGCGGGGTTTCGGTGGTAGCCACGAGCCGGTCTTCGGAGTCGTGGTAGATGAAGACCTCCTTTTTGTCGCCGATTTTGTCGGAGAGCGACGTGTAACGGTTCGGCAACAGCACCTCCTGGTGCTCCTCGTCCGCGAGGTAGATGCCGTATTCCGAGATGCGGCTGACGGTAAGGGTTTCGGTATGTCCGGCTCTGAGCATTTCCTTGTCGAGATTGGTCCGGTGCAAAAGTACGTTTTTTTCGCGGGTTTTCAAATTCCGGGGCGGGGGACGCCGCGATTCCGACCCCGGAAGTTGCCGTTTTGCGGAGAAAACCGTATCTTTACGGAGATCCGGAGCCGTTGCTCCGGACGTAAGAAAAACGACGTGCACGATGAATTCCCGAACTGGTCTCGAATTGAGTTTTCTGCAACTGGACGCCGGCCTGGTCCGCTACCGGTCGCTTTCCGCACTGGGGGAGGTGGTGGAGCGTGCTCCGGGGGATCTGGTGCTTCTTCCGGAGATGTTCGCCACGGGCTTCCGGACGGATGCCGGGGCTGTTTCGCAGCCGATGGAGGGGGCGATCGTCACCTCGCTGCGGTCGTGGGCATCAAGGAGCGGGAAGGCGGTCGTGGGGAGCGTGGCGATCCGGACGGCGGAGGGCTTCCGCAACCGGCTGATCTTCGCACACCCTTCGGGCGAGGTGTCGTACTACGACAAGCGCCACCTGTTCCGTCCGGGCGGGGAGGCGGAGGCGTTCAGCCGCGGGACGCAGCGCACGGTGATCGAATACCGGGGCGTTCGGTTTCTGCCGCTTCTCTGCTACGACCTTCGGTTTCCGGTCTGGAGCCGCTGCCGGGGCGACTACGACGTGATTCTGTGCAGTGCGGCGTGGCCTGAGTCGCGGCGCGACGTATGGCGGACGCTGCTGTGCGCCCGGGCGCTGGAGAACCAGGCGTGGATCGTGGGTTCGAACTTCTGCGGCGAGGATGCCGCAGGGCGTTACGGGGGCGGTTCTGCGGTCATCGACTGCTTCGGGCGCTTCCGTGCGGAGGCCACGGCGACGGAGGAGACGTGCCGCACGGTTCGTTTTCTGCCGGAGGAGCAGCGGGCCTTCCGGGATCGTTTTCCGACGTGGCGCGAGGCGGACGACTTTGTGCTGACGCAATAAAATCGGAGAAAATATCGTATCTTTGCACGATTCCCCGACCCCGAGGGGCATGAAGTCTTGTGCGCGGGAGTGAACGGGGTGTTTTTTGGATTCCGATATGGAGGAGACGATCAAGATAGAGGGCGCGCGGGTCCACAACCTGAAGAACGTGGATCTGGAGATTCCGCGCCGCAAGTTGGTGGTGATCACGGGCCTTTCGGGCTCGGGGAAGTCGTCGCTGGCCTTCGATACGATCTATGCGGAGGGGCAGCGGCGCTACATGGAGACGCTGTCGACCTATGCGCGGCAGTTCGTGGGGACGATGGAGCGCCCCGACGTGGACAAGATTTCGGGTCTGAGCCCGGTGGTTGCCATCGAGCAGAAGACCACGAACAAGAACCCGCGCTCGACGGTGGGGACCGTGACGGAGATCAACGACTTCCTGCGCCTGCTCTACGCGCGGGCGTCGCGGGCCTACTCGCCGGTGACGGGCGAGGAGATGGTCCACTACACGGATGACCGGATCGTGGAACTGATCCTCGAAGGCTTTGCCGGGCGCCGCATTGCGCTGATGGCGCCGGTGGTGAAGGGCCGCAAGGGCCACTACCGCGAACTGTTCGAGTCGCTGGCCAAGAAGGGCTACATCTACGCACGCATCGACGGTGAGATCCGGGAGATTTCCTCGGGGATGCGCCTCGACCGCTACAAGATCCACACGATCGACCTGGTTGTCGACCGGCTGATCGTGGGGGAGGAGTCCCGCGACCGGCTGATGACCTCGCTCAAGGAGTCGATGCGCCAGGGCAAGGGTACGATGGCGGTCTACGACTACGGGACCGAACAGCAGCGCTTCTATTCGCGGCACCTGATGTGCCCGACGACGGGCATCGCGTTCGAGGACCCGGCTCCGCATACCTTCTCGTTCAACTCGCCGAAGGGCGCCTGTCCGCACTGCAACGGGCTGGGCGAGGAGGCGGTCTTCGACCTGGGGAAGATCATCCCCGACATGCGGCTTTCGCTGCGCGAGGGGGCCGTTGAGCCGCTGGGCAAATACCGCAACAACATGCTTTTCGCAACGCTGGAGATGCTGGGGCGTCGCTACGACTTCACGCTGGACGATCCGCTGGATAGTTTTTCGGAGGAGGCGCTCAACGCGGTGCTGTACGGCGATTCGGAGCCTTTGACGGTCGACCTCACGGAGTTCAGCTCCTCGGGCGGGCGCCAGTTCCTCTCGTGGGAGGGCGTCGCGGAGTACATTGGCCGCACGGAGGACGACGACTCGAAACGGGGTCAGAAGTGGCGCGAGCAGTTCCTTGTCTACCGGAAATGCTCGGTCTGCGGGGGCACGCGGCTCAAGAAGGAGGCGTTGCAGTTCCGCATCGCGGGGAAGAACATCGCGGAGGTCTCGGCGATGTCGATTGCGGAGTTCTCGGAATGGGTTCCGACGCTGCGCGGGGCGATGAGCGACAAGGAGTGGAAGATCGCGCAGGAGATCGTCAAGGAGATTTCGGAGCGTCTTCGCTTCCTGATGGACGTAGGCTTGGGCTACCTGTCGCTGGCGCGGTCGTCGCGGTCGCTGTCGGGGGGCGAGAGCCAGCGGATCCGGCTGGCGACGCAGATCGGCTCGAAACTGGTGAACGTGCTTTACATCCTGGACGAGCCCTCGATCGGCCTGCACCAGCGCGACAACCGGCGGCTGATCCGGAGCCTCGAGGAGCTTCGCGACGCCGGGAACTCGGTGATCGTCGTGGAGCACGACGAGGAGATGATGCATGCCGCGGACTTCATCGTGGACGTGGGCCCGAAGGCGGGGCGCCGGGGCGGACTGATCGTAGCCGCGGGGCGGTTCGACGACATCCTGAAGGCGAATACCATCACGGCCGACTACCTGACGGGCCGGCGCCGGATCGAGATTCCGGAGACCCTGCGCCCGGGCACGGGCGAGGCGATCACGATCCGGGGGGCGCGGGGCAACAATCTCAAGAACGTTACGGTGCGCTTCCCGCTGGGGAAACTCATCTGCGTGACGGGTGTGAGCGGATCGGGGAAGTCGACCTTGGTGAACGAGACGCTGCGTCCGATCCTTTCGAAAGCGCTCTACCGGTCGCTGGACCAGCCGCTGGAATACGATTCGATCGAGGGGATCGAGCATATCGACAAACTGGTGGTCGTGGACCAGTCGCCGATCGGCCGCACGCCGCGCTCGAACCCGGCGACCTATTCGAATGTCTTTGCGGACATCCGCAAGCTGTTCGAGATGACGCCCGACGCGCAGATCCGGGGCTTCAAGGCAGGCCGCTTCTCGTTCAACGTGAAGGGGGGCCGGTGCGAGGAGTGCCGGGGTGCGGGCGTGCAGACCATCGAGATGAATTTCCTGCCGGACGTCTACGTGCGTTGCAAGGCGTGCGGCGGCCACCGCTACAACCGCGAGACGCTCGAAGTGCGCTACAAGGGGAAGAACATCGACGACGTGCTGAACATGACGGTGAACATGGCGGTGGAGTTCTTCGAGAACATCCCGACGATCTACCAGAAACTGAAGGCGATCCAGGACGTGGGACTGGGTTACCTGACGCTGGGCCAGCCCTGTACGACGCTGTCGGGGGGCGAGAGCCAGCGGATCAAGCTCTCGGCGGAGCTGTCGAAGCGCGATACGGGCCGCACCCTTTATATATTGGACGAGCCGACGACGGGGCTCCACTTCGAGGATATCCGGCTGCTGCTCGACGTGCTGAACAAACTGGTCGACCGGGGGAATACGGTGATCGTCATCGAGCACAACCTCGATGTGGTGAAGGTTGCCGACCACCTGATCGACATCGGCCCGGAGGGTGGCGTTGCGGGTGGCGAGATCATCGCCGAGGGCACGCCGCACGAGGTGGCCCAATGCGAACGGAGCTATACGGGCCAGTTCCTGAAGCAGATGGGCCTTTGATTTCGGGTATCCGGGCGGCACGCTGTGCCGTCCGGTCTTTTTTGCGGGAGAGAACGGCTGCTCCACAGCCCGGATTCCCCGGACAGTGGAGTTCCAGGCCGTTTTTGCAGGTAGTTCTGCCCGTGCGGGCGTTAGTTTGCGTTCCGGGCCTCCGGGTTTGCCTGCGGCATCGATTTTGTGTTCATGGCCGGTACAAAACCTGATGTGCCATGAAAAAAACAGCCATTATTGTAGCGGGCCTTCTGCTGTTTGCGGGGGCCGTCACCGTGATCGGACAGAAGAAGGTCCTCTCGCCGAAGGAGGAGCGTCGTGAAGTGCGCGAGCAACGGCGTGCGGAACGTATCGCCAACTATGAAAAGACGATGGATTCGACCATTCTGTCTCGGAATTTCCAGTTCAACCCGCAGACGATGCAGCGTCAGCCGGCGGGCCCGATGCGCCAGATCATGAACCCGACGTTCAACGTGGGGATCTGGGACGGGACGGTGGACATCTGCCTTCCCTACATCAAGGGATATGTACCTCCCTATTACACGACGATTCTGAACTATACGGTTTCGAATCTGCAGGGTTATACGACCGAGCAGACGCACGAAGGATGGATGGTGACCTTCTCGACGTCGCTGTTCTCGGCGTCGACCTACACGTTCACGTTCGAGATCTACTCGCGGACGGGCGGTGCGAACCTGACGATCACGAATCCGTGGTACAGCCCGGTCCAGTATTCGGGAACGATCTCGCAGCTGTACTGATCGGCGCCGACCGCGTGAAAAAGCCTCTCCGGAGTTCGGAGAGGCTTTTTTTACGGTTTGCGATCCGCCTCGGTCAAGGCCGGAAGATGAGCGCCACGGCCGAGACCGATACGCCCTCCTCGCGGCCTTCGAATCCGAGCCGTTCGGTGGTTGTGGCCTTGACCGAGACGCGGTCGGCGCCGATTCCGAGGTCCGCGGCCATCACTTCGCGCATCCGGTCGATGTAGGGGCGGAGTTTGGGCCGCTGCATTTGGATCGTGCAGTCGACATTGCCTATTTTGTACCCCTTTTCGCGGAGGAGCGCCGCGACGCGCCGCAGGAGGACCCGGGAGTCTATTCCGCGGAACTCATCCGCGGAGTCGGGGAAGTGGAGCCCAATATCCCCGAGCGCTGCGGCGCCGAGCAAGGCGTCGCAGAGGGCGTGAATGGCGACATCGCCGTCCGAATGGGCGACGCACCCTTTGGTGTGGGGGATCTCGACGCCTCCGAGCACGAGCCGCAGGCCGTCGGCCAGGGCGTGTACGTCGTAACCGTGTCCGATTCTGAAATCCGTCATAACGTGAGATTTTGAGTTGCCAAAATAGGGAAAAAAGCGTAACTTTGCAAAAATACATGAAGCCTATGTCAGCAATCTCTACTTTGGAACCGCGCCTGGTGTGGGAGCAGTTCGATGCGATCACGCGGGTTCCTCGCCCCTCGAAGAAGGAGGGCAGGATCATCGAATTTCTGGTTGATTTCGCCCGGCGGCACAACATCGAATATAAGAAGGACGCCATCGGAAACGTGGTGATGCGCAAGCCTGCGACGCCGGGCTACGAGACACACCCGGGGGTGATCCTCCAGTCGCACATGGATATGGTGTGCGAGAAGAATTCGGACGTGGAGTTCGATTTCGAGCACGACGCGATCCGTCCGCGGATCGACGGCGAGTGGGTGAAGGCCGAGGGCACGACGCTGGGTGCCGACTGCGGGATCGGGATGGCTGCGGCGCTGGCCGTGCTGCTGGACCCGGATGTGCAGCACGGGCCGCTGGAGGCGCTCTTCACGGTGGACGAGGAGACGGGCCTCACGGGAGCCTTCGAACTGGGCGAGGGGATGCTTACGGGCAAGTACCTCATCAACCTCGATTCGGAGGACGAGGGCGAATTGTTTATCGGCTGCGCCGGGGGTATCGATACGATTGCGACGTTCCACGGCACGATGGAACCGGCGCCGAAGAACTACGCCTTTTTCCGGGTGGATGTTTCCGACCTGCAGGGCGGCCACTCGGGCGACGACATCGACAAGGGGCGCGTCAACTCGAACAAGACGGTTGCGCGGCTGCTGTGGGACGGGATGCAGTCCTGCGAGCTGCGCCTGAGCTACTTCAACGGCGGGAACCTGCGCAACGCGATACCGCGCGAAGCCTATGCGATTTTCGGGGTCCCGGCGCGCCTGAAGGATGATTTCGTGAAGCGCTACCGGCTGTTCGCCGCGGACCTTGAGGCGGAGTTCCGCTTCCGGGAACCGAACTTCAGGATCACGCTGAACGAGATGCCGGAGGTCGAGGAGGTGCTCGACGCGCGGACGCAGTTCGGACTGGTCTACTCGCTGGTGGGCGTGCCCAACGGGGTGGTTTCCATGTCGTTTGCGGTTCCGGGGCTGGTGGAGACCTCGACGAACCTCGCATCGGTGAAGTTCGAGGGGCGGGACCGCATCGTGGTGACGTCGTCGCAGCGGTCGTCGGTGGAGAGTGCCAAGACCTACGTGATGCAGATGGTCGAGTCGGTCTTCGCTCTGGCGGGCGCCGACGTGGCGCACTCGGACGGTTACCCGGGCTGGACGCCGAATCCCGATTCGGCGCTGCTGAAGGTGACCGAAGCGGCCTACGAGCGGCTCTTTTCGACGAAGCCGAAGGTGCGTGCGATCCATGCGGGCCTGGAGTGCGGACTCTTCCTGGAAAAGTACCCCGATCTGGAGATGGTGTCGTTCGGCCCGACGCTGCGGGGCGTTCACTCGCCGGACGAGCGGCTGGAGATCGCCACGGTGCCGAAGTTCTGGTCGCTGCTGTGCGAGACGCTGAAGAACCTGTAAGGGGAGGCTGCGGCGCCGTTTTCGCGGCTCCGGAATCGTCTGCCGTCCCGCTGATTTTCATGAAAATGTAACAGAAAAGTTTCGGTTTCGCAGTCAATGTTTCAGACCTTTGCGCCGAAACCCACGTCCATGTCGAAGATGAGAAACCTTCTTCCCAAACTGATCCGGCCGCTTGTTTTGTCCGGTCTGCTGCTGCCGGTTTCGGGTCCTGTTTTCGCCGATGGGGCGGATAGCTGCCGGAGCGCCCAGACGCTTGCGTCGGCGAGGCCGGACGGCATCCGGAGCCGGGCATCCGAACCGGTCTTTACGGTTCAGTTGCACGGGACCGTCCGTGCAAAATTCGAATACCAGCCCGACTTGGGGCAGAGTCGTTTCCAGGTGCGCAATGCGCGTTTCAGCGTTTCGGGAAGCGTGACCCGGGTGGTGGACTACAAGGCGGAGATCGACCTTTCGGACGAGGGAGCGATCAAGATGCTCGACGCCTATGGCCGTTTGAATCTGCTGGACCGGCGCCTGCGGGTGACGATCGGCCAGATGCGCGTCCCGTTCACGATCGACGCGCACCGCTCGCCGCACCAGCAGTATTTCGCCAACCGGTCGTTCATTGCCAAACAGGCCGGGAACGTGCGCGATGTGGGTGCGACGCTGGGCTGGACGTTCGGCCGTGAGGTCCCTGTAACGCTGGAAGGGGGTCTTTTCAACGGTTCGGGACTGACGGACCAGAAGGATTTCTGGACGCGGTCGTTCAACTACTCGGCCAAGGCTCAGATAAAGTTTGCCGACCGGGTGAACCTTGCGCTGAGCATCCAGAAGACGCATCCGGACATCGTGGACATCCATATGTACGACGTGGGGGCCTACTACGAGAATCCGCTGTGGCACATCGAGGCGGAGTACCTCCGGAAGAACTACGCCAAGGATGCCTTCGAGGGGGTGAACGTGGTGGATGCGTTCATTTGCCGGAATCTGCCGCTTCGGAACTGCCGGGGCCTGCGTCAGATCTCGATCCTGGCGCGCTACGACTACATGTCGGACCACAGCACGGGTATCGCCGACCCGACGACGGGGCGGCTCGTGCTGGACGACCCGGAGCGCCACCGCGTGACGGGCGGTGTGACGCTGAGCCTGGGCCTTCCCTTCCGGGCGGACCTGCGGCTCAACTACGAAGCCTATTTCTACCGCCGGACGGCCACTCCGGCCCTCTCCGAACAGGACAAGGTCGTGGCGGAGTTCATGATCCGCTTTTGATGATCCGCTGCTGAGGCTCGGTGCAGAAAATTGCCCGGACCGTTCCATCGTCGGCCTGTTTTGTTAACTTTGTATCAGAAAAAAGTTTACGGAATATGTCGAACGGGCTTTTTTGCCGCTTCCTTCCGCTTTGCGCCTGCCTGGCGGCGCTGTTTCTGCACGGCGTGGCCGCGGCGCAACCGTATTCCGACGACGAATATTATCCCTATGCCGAACGGGAGGAGCGCCGTCCGCTTCTCACGACCGATACGGCGCTCTTCTACCGGGCGGTGCAGGGCACGGCGGACCTCTACGGCGAACATACCGACTTCACGCTGCCGGATGTTGCCGCCCGACGCCGGGGGCTGGACTACGACACCGAACGCACGGCCCTTTCGGGAATCGACCTTTCGTATCGTTACCTCACGCTTTTGCGATTGCTCGGGGCCGAGGAGACGCGCACTCCGGGCCTGCAGCCGGTTCCGGGTCTGAGGGCCGGGGCTGGTGGAGCGACCCTGGTCCGCTTTCCGGCCGGGGAGCCGTTGCAACCCTACCTGGTTTCGGCGCGTTTTGCCGACCGCAACTACCGTTTCGGGGCCCGGCTGGCGGGGACGACCCGCCTGGGGCGGACGTGGCACCTTTCGGCCGCCGCGGATTTCCGCACGGGCCGCGACCTGCGGGTCGAGGGGGTCTTCACGAATGCCGTGACGGGCGGTTTCCGCCTGTGGCGCCCGTTCGGGGAGTCTGGCGATGAGGGCACCCTGTCGCTGCTCTGCATCGTTCCGGTCTCGGCGCGGGGCACGCGCCTCTCGACTTCGGAGGAGGCCTTCACGCTGACGGGCGACCGTCTCTACAATCCGGCCTGGGGCTTCCAGGAAGGCCGCGTGCGCAATTCGCGGGTTCGGCGTGAGACGCTTCCGCTGACGGTTGTGACGTGGGAGCGGCGGCTTGCGCCCTCGACGACGGTTTCGGCGGCACTCGGTGCGGAGACGGGCACGAACCGCTACAGTTCGCTGGGGTGGTACGACGCCCGGACGCCGATGCCGGACAACTACCGCTACCTGCCGAGCCATACCGGCGACCGGGCGACCGAGGAGGCGTGGCTTGCGGGGGATCCGCACTATACGCAGATCGACTGGGACGAGTTGATCCACCAGAACCGGATGGCGGGTGGACATGCGGTCTATGCGCTGGAAGACCGTGTGGAGCGACTTTGCAATCTGGGGCTCTACGCCTGTTTCGAGACGGATGTGAACCGGCGGCTGACACTCCGTTACGGCGTGGAGCTGCGCCTCGACGACCGCCGTCATTACAAGGAGATGCGGGACCTGCTGGGAGCGGGTTATATTACGGACATCGACCAGTACCTGATCGACGACGACACCTACGGCAACCAGCTTCAGAACAACTTGCGGCATCCGGACCGGACGATCCGCGAGGGCGACCGTTTCGGCTACGACTATACGCTGTCGGCGCGCTCGGGGCATCTGTTTTTCCAGACGGACTACCGCTCGGACCGCTTCCGAGGGGACGTCTGGGTGTCGCTGGGGAGTTCTGCGGTGAACCGCCGGGGCCACTACGAGAAGGAGCTCTTTCCGGGGAGCCAGTCCTGCGGGCGTTCGCGGGTGCTTCGCTTTGCGCCCTACACGCTGCGGGCCACCTGCGGTTGGTCCTTCACGCCGCGCCAATACGTCGGGCTGTCGCTGCTGGCTGCGGCCCGCACGCCCGATGCCGGGGATCTCTTCTACCAGCCGCTCTACAACAACCGCACGCTTGAGAATCCCGTTCTGGAACGAACCTTCGCGGGCGAGGCGACCTGGCGCATGACGGGTCCGGTCGTGGATTTCCAGGCGACGCTTTTTGCGGTGCTGACACTCGACGGCGCGGAGACCCGCCGCTACTACGACGACCTCTCGTATGTCTATTGCGACATGGCGGTGACGGGCATCGGAACCGCCTCGTACGGGATTGAGGCCGCTGCCGACATCCGGCTTTCGGATCGCTGGCTGTTGACGCTGGCGGCTTCGGCGGGCCGTTACCGCTATGTCCGGGATCCGGTTGTGACGGTCCTTTCGGACGTGGACAACACGGCAGTCGACCGGGGATCGCGGAGCCGGATGGGCGGTTGCGAGGTGGGCGGGGCCCCGCAGGTGACCGCGGCGTCCGAACTGGCGTGGTTCGGCGGAAAAGGGTGGGGCGTTCGCGCCTCGGTGGGCTATGCGGGCCGACGCTTTGTGGAGGCGATGCCGCTCCGGCGCACGGACCGCCTGGCGTCTCAGACCGGCATTACCCGGGAGGCCTTCGCGTCGTTTACGGAGCAGGAACGGCTTGCGGATGCGCTGACGCTGGATGCCTCGCTGTTCAAGAGTTTCTGGTTCGAGCGCTCGCGGCTGACGGTTTCGCTGCTGCTGAAGAACCTGTTAGGGGATTCCGACATCGTTTACAACGGTTACGAATCGCTCCGGGTTCGGCGGATCTCGTCGGGCGACACCTGCTATTACACGCCCCACGCCACGCGCTATACCTATCTGCTTCCGCGGACGTTCTACCTTACGGTTTCGTACCGGTTCTGAAAGGGAGCGCGAAAAATCTCGAAATTTTTTGGGATTTTGGTTTCGAATTCGTATTTTGTTGGGGTAAAACCTTAAAAACTTCAACCCATGATTGTCGGAATTCCAAAAGAGATCAAGAACAACGAGAATCGCGTTGGTCTGACCCCGGCGGGGGTCCAGGAGCTCGTGAAGCGGGGACACCAAGTGTATGTGCAGGCTACGGCCGGAGAGAACAGCGGTTTTCCGGATGCGGCCTATACGGCGGTCGGCGCCGAACTGTTGCCGACGATCGAGGATGTCTACGCGCGTGCGGAGATGATCGTGAAGGTCAAGGAACCGATTGCCCCGGAGTATAAGTTGATCCGCCGCGACCAGTTGGTTTTCACCTACTTCCACTTTGCGAGCAGCGAACCGCTGACGCACGCGATGCTCGACAGCGGTGCGGTTTGCTGTGCATACGAGACGGTCGAGCGGGCCGACGGGTCGCTTCCGCTGCTGATCCCGATGTCGGAGGTTGCGGGGCGAATGGCCGCGCAGGAGGGGCGATATTTTCTGGAGAAGCCGCGGGGCGGCAAGGGGGTTCTGCTGGGCGGCGTTCCGGGCGTGAAGCCTGCAAAGGTCTTCGTGATCGGCGCGGGGGTCGTGGGTACGGCTGCGGCGCGGACGGCTGCGGGAACGGGCGCTGACGTGACGATCTGCGACATCTCGCTGCAGCGTCTGACCTACCTGGCGGACGTGATGCCGAAGAACGTGAAGACGCTCATGTCGTCGGAGTACAACATCCGCGAGGAGTTGAAACACGCCGATCTGGTGATCGGTTCGGTGCTGATTCCGGGCGCGAAGGCCCCGAAACTGGTTACGCGGGAGATGCTGAAACTGATGGAGCCGGGGACGGTGATGGTTGACGTTGCGATCGACCAGGGGGGCTGCTTCGAGACTTCGCACCCGACGACGCACGAGGACCCGGTCTACTACGTGGACGGGATCCTGCACTATTGCGTGGCGAATATTCCGGGCGCGGTTCCGCGGACGTCGACGCTTGCGCTGACAAACGCGACGTTGCCCTACGTGCTGCAACTGGCCGACAAGGGCTGGCGTCGTGCGGCGCGCGAGAATGCGGAACTGGCCCTGGGCCTGAACATCGTTTCGGGAAAGACGGTCTACCGGCCGGTTGCCGAGGCGTGGGATCTTCCTTACGAACCGTTGGCGTTGTAACGGCGGATGTGGGGCGATTTGCGGCCCTCCGAGTTCCGGACTCGGGGGGCCGCTGCCGTATGAAAGGATGAAATTTGCGTATTTTGTTTTTGAAAATCTTAAAAAATGATTATATTTGCCAAAGAACGAGCCTGTTATGGGACCCGGGAACCTTTCGGACTGACATGAAAACGGACGCAAACGGGCGGGCTTTCAAGGCCGAAGGCTGGTTTGGGTTACGAATTGTAAGCATACAGGCGAAAAAACAGCTGCAAGAGCGTTAAGCGGTGGCGTTTTCCGCACGGGATCGTGGGGCGGCGTCACTGAAATTTTTACCCTATAATAACGGAGGTTCGAGTTATGAGTGAAAGACTGTACATTTTCGACACGACCTTGCGCGACGGGGAGCAGGTTCCCGGTTGCCAGTTGAACACCACGGAGAAGATCGAGGTCGCCAAGTTGCTGGAGGCTTTGGGCGTGGATATCATCGAAGCGGGTTTTCCGATTTCGAGTCCCGGAGATTTCAATTCGGTGCTTGAAATATCGAAGGCGGTATCGGAGCCGACGATCTGTGCGCTGACGCGGGCCGTCGAGAAGGATATCGACGTGGCGGCCGATGCGCTTCGGCTTGCGAAGCGGAAGCGGATCCACACGGGCATCGGGGTTTCGCCGCAGCATATCTATGACAAGCTCCGTTCCAATCCGGAGCAGATTCTCGAACGGGCGATCGCGGCGGTGAAATACGCGAAGCGTTATGTCGAGGATGTGGAGTTCTACGCCGAGGATGCGGGCCGTGCGGATCCGGTGTACCTGGCCCGGGTCGTGGAGGCTGTGATTGCCGCGGGCGCCACGGTGGTGAACATCCCCGACACGACGGGCTACTGCCTTCCGAACGAATACGGGGCGAAGATCAAGTACCTCGTGGATCACGTGCCGAACATCGACCGGGCCATTATCTCGACGCACTGCCACAACGACTTGGGGATGGCTACGGCCAATACGCTGAGCGGCATTCTGAACGGGGCGCGTCAGGCTGAGGTGACGATCAACGGCATCGGGGAGCGTGCGGGCAACACGTCGCTCGAAGAGGTTGTGATGACGTTGCGCTGCCACAAGGACGTGGCGATCGACACGGGGATCAACTCGCGCCTGATCACGAAGGCCTCGCACCTGGTTTCGAGCCTGATGAACATGCCTGTGCAGCCGAACAAGGCGATTGTGGGTCGGAATGCCTTCGCGCACTCCTCGGGGATCCACCAGGACGGGGTTCTGAAGGCCCGTCAGACCTACGAGATCATCGACCCGCAGGACATCGGGCTGAACGAGTCGGTGATTGCGCTGACGGCGCGGAGCGGACGTGCGGCGCTGGTTCACCGTCTCGAACTGCTGGGTTACGACCTGACGCAGGAGGAGATCGACGCGACGTACGAGAAGTTCCTGGCGCTGGCCGACAAGAAGAAGGAGATCCACGACTACGATTTGCTCTACCTGGTCGGGGACATCGATCGGATGAAGCAGCAGTCCATTGCGTTGAAGTTCCTGCAGGTGACGACCGGGACGCTGGTACCGACGGCGACGGTCGTACTGAAGTTCGGGGACCACGAGCGGATGGCGATCGGTACGGGCAACGGACCCGTGGATGCAGCGGTTTCGGCGATCAAGACGCTGATCAACGAGAAGGTGGTTCTGACGGAGTTTCTGATGCAGGCCATCACGCGGGGTTCGAACGACGTGGGCCGCGTCCACGTTCAGGTGGAGTGCGGCAACCGCACGGTCCACGGTTTTGCCGCGCATACGGATACGACGCGTGCGTCGATCGAGGCGTTCCTCGACGCACTTCGCGCCTTGAATGTTACGGAACGCAAGGAAGAGCAGGCGTGATATGATGGGAAAGACGCTTTTGGACAAGATTTGGGACGCACACACGGTGCGTATCGAGGACGGGGGCCGGTGCGTGCTCTACATCGACCGCCAATACATCCATGAGGTGACCTCACCGGTCGCCTTTGCGGGGCTGGACCGGCGTGGGATCGGGGTGGCCCGTCCGTCGCAGATCACGGCGACGGCGGACCACAACATCCCGACGTTGAACCAGCATCTGCCGATCGAGGAGCCGGAGTCGCGGCGCCAGGTGGCGGCGCTGGAGGCGAACTGCGCGAAGTACGGCATCGAGCACTTCGGCGTGGGGAACCCGCGCCAGGGGATCGTGCACATCATCGGCCCGGAGCTGGGCTTCACGCAGCCGGGGATGACGATCGTCTGCGGTGACAGCCATACGTCGACGCACGGGGCCCTGGGCGCCGTGGCGTTCGGCGTGGGGACGTCGGAGGTGGAGATGGTCTTCGCCAGCCAGTGCATCATCCAGACCAAGCCGCGTACGATGCGCATCACGGTCGACGGGGCGCTGCGTCCGGGCGTGGAGGCGAAGGACGTGATCCTCTACATCATCTCGCGGATTACGGCATCGGGCGGTACGGGCTACTTCATCGAGTTTGCCGGGAGCACGATCCGCTCGCTGTCGATGGAGGGTCGGATGACGGTCTGCAACATGAGCATCGAGTGCGGGGCGCGGGGCGGCATGATCGCTCCGGACGAGAAGACGTTCGCCTACCTGCGGGGCCGCGAACGGGTGCCGCAGGGCGCGGATTTTGAGGCCGCCGTGTCGCGCTGGCGGGAGCTGTACAGTGATCCGGACGCCCGGTTCGACAAGGAGTACCGCTTCGACGCCGCCGACATCGCCCCGATGATCACCTACGGCACGAACCCCGGCATGGGCATGGCGATCGACGGTGAGATCCCGGCTGCTGCGGACCCGAAGGCACTGGAATACATGGGCTTCCAGGCCGGCGAACGGATGCTGGGCAAACCGGTGGACTACGTTTTCGTCGGGAGCTGCACGAACGGACGGATCGAGGACCTGCGGCGCTTCGCCCGACTGGTCAAGGGGCGCCGGAAGGCCGAAGGCGTGACGGCGTGGATCGTCCCGGGCTCGAAGGGCGTGGAGGCTCAGGCACGGGCCGAGGGTCTGGACACGATCCTGGCGGAAGCGGGCTTCGAACTGCGGCAGCCGGGCTGTTCGGCGTGCCTGGCGATGAATGCGGACAAGATTCCGTCGGGGAAATACAGCGTTTCGACTTCGAACCGCAACTTCGAGGGTCGTCAGGGTCCCGGTGCGCGGACGATGCTTGCGGGCATAGCGGTGGCTGCGGCTGCTGCGGTAACGGGTCGCATTACCGATCCGCGCGAACTTTTCGGATTTTAAAACCACGAAAGAGATGTCCATACCCAAATTCGTTACGTTCACTTCGGGGGCGGTGCCCGTCGAGGTGGAGAACATAGATACCGACCAGATCATCCCGGCGCGCTTTCTGAAAGCCACCGAACGCAAGGGCTTCGGGGATAACCTCTTCCGGGACTGGCGCTACGATGCGGCGAACCGTCCCGTTGCGACGTTCCCGCTGAACGACCCGCGCTATGCGGGGCAGATCCTCGTGGCGGGGCGGAACTTCGGCTGCGGAAGTTCGCGCGAGCACGCGGCATGGGCCATTGCGGACTACGGCTTCCGGGTCGTGGTTTCGAGTTTCTTTGCGGACATCTTCCGCAACAATGCGCTGAACAACGGCCTGCTGCCGGTCCGTGTCGAGGAGCCGTTCCTGCGTGGGATTTTCGACGAGATCCGCCGCGACCCGTCGGCGCAGTTCACGGTCGATCTGGATAACCAGCGCTTCACGATCGTGTCGAGCGGCGCAAGCGCACCGTTCGAGATCGACGCCTATAAGAAACGGTGCCTGCAGAACGGCTACGACGACGTGGACTACCTGCGGAGCATCTCGGCGGAGATCGCCGCCTTCGAGAAGAACCGCAGCTGACCTCCGGAGCGATGCAATCCACGGTAGAGATTCTGGATACGACGCTGCGCGACGGCGAACAGACCTCGGGCGTTTCGTTCAACGCCCGGGAGAAGCTGTCGATTGCGCGGCTGCTGCTCGAAGAGCTCTGCGTGAACCGGATCGAGATTGCCTCTGCGCGGGTTTCGCAGGGCGAGGAGCGTGCCGTGCGGGCCATTGCGGAGTGGGCCGCGGGACGGGGATATACGGATCGGATCGAGGCGTTGGGTTTCATCGACGGGGGAGTTTCGGTCGAATGGCTTTGGCAGGCGGGCTGCCGGGTGGTAAACCTGCTGGCCAAGGGTTCGCGGAAACACTGCGAGGAGCAGTTGCGCCGCACGCCGGCCGAGCACCTGTCGGACGTGCGTGCGGAGATCCTGCGGGCCTCGGAGCGGGGGATGGGTGTGAACCTCTACCTCGAAGACTGGTCGAACGGGATGCGCCATTCGCCGGATTACGTCTATGCGATGCTCGACGGGCTGGCGGATCTTCCGGTGCGGCGGTTCATGTGTCCCGACACGCTGGGGGTGCTGGACCCCTATGATACGGAGCGCTTCTGCCGCGAAATGACGACGCGCTACCCGTCGCTTCGTTTCGACTTCCATGCCCACAACGATTACGACCTGGCGGTGGCGAATACGGCCGCTGCGGTTCGAGCGGGCTTCGGGGGCGTTCACGTGACGATCAACGGGTTGGGCGAGCGGGCGGGTAACGCGCCGCTGTCGAGTACGGTGGCGGTTCTTCACGACCGGCTGGGGTGCCGCACGGAGATCGACGAATCGAAAATCTACCGCGTGAGCCGCACGGTGGAGTCCTATACGGGGGTTCGCATCCCGACGAACCGTCCGATCGTGGGCGCGAACGTCTTCACGCAGTGCGCGGGGGTGCACGCCGACGGCGACAACAAGAACGGGCTCTATATCAGCGAACTGCTTCCGGAGCGCTTCGGCCGGGTCCGGGAGTATGCCCTGGGCAAGACCTCGGGGAAGGCGAACATCCTGAAAAACCTCGAAGTGCTGGGCATCGACCTGGACGAGGCGGCGATGCGGAAGGTGACGGAGCGGGTCGTGGAGCTGAGCGACAAGAAGGAGCTGGTGACGCTGGACGACCTTCCGTACATCATTGCGGACGTGCTTCGCTACGACCAGACGGACGCACCGGTTCGGATTCTGAACTACAGCCTGTCGCTGGCACAGGGTTTGCGGCCTGTTGCGACGTTGCGGATCGAAATCCACGGCGAGCAGTACGAGCATACCTCGGCGGGAGACGGACAGTACGACGCCTTCATGCGGGCTTTGCGGTTGATCTACCGCGAGCAGTTGGGCCGGAAGTTCCCGATGCTGCGGGACTACGCGGTCTCGATTCCGCCGGGCGGGCGGACGGACGCCTTCGTGCAGACGATCATCACGTGGGAGTGGGAGGGGCGCACGTTCCGCACGCACGGACTGGACGCCGACCAGACGGAGGCGGCGATCAAGGCGACGGTCAAAATGTTGAATATCATCGAAACAAACCATACGAATCATGGAAATCAAGATTGCACTGTTGCCCGGTGACGGCATCGGCCCCGAAATCATCGCGGAGGCCGTGAAGGTGTTGGACCGGATTGCCGAACGTTTCGGCCATCGAATCACCTATACGCGGGCGCTGGTGGGCGCTGCGGCGATCGACGCCGTGGGCGACCCTTACCCGGAGGAGACGCACCGGATCTGCCTGGCGGCGGATGCGGTGCTGTTCGGGGCGATCGGGGACCCGAAGTACGACAACGACCCGACATCGAAGGTGCGTCCCGAACAGGGGCTGTTGCGGATGCGCAAGTCGCTGGGGCTGTTTGCGAATCTGCGTCCGGTGACGCTGTTCGAGGCGTTGGCTGACCGTTCTCCGCTGCGCACGGAGGTGGTGCGGGGCACGGACTTCATCTGCGTGCGGGAGTTGACGGGCGGCATCTATTTCGGGCGTCCGCAGGGACGCGACGAGGATGGCCGCCGGGCCTTCGACACCTGCACCTATACGGTCGGGGAGATCGAACGGGTGCTGCATGTGGCGTTCCGGCTGGCAATGGCGCGCCGCCGCCGGCTGACGGTTGTCGACAAGGCGAACGTGCTGGAGACTTCGCGGCTGTGGCGGGAGACGGCGCAGCGCCTGTCGGGCGAATACCCGGAGGTGAAGGTGGACTACATGTTCGTGGACAACGCGGCGATGCAGATCATCCGCCAGCCGACGCATTTCGACGTGATCGTCACGGAGAACATGTTCGGGGACATCCTGACCGACGAGGCGAGTGTCATCAGCGGGTCGCTGGGGATGCTATCGTCGGCGAGTGTCGGGGCTGATGTGGCCCTGTTCGAGCCGATCCACGGGTCGTATCCGCAGGCTGCGGGGAGGAATATCGCCAATCCGATGGCGACGATCCTCTCGGCGGCGATGCTGCTCGAACACCTGGGTCTCGACGCCGAGGGCCGTGCGGTCCGCGATGCGGTGAATGCGGCGCTTGCCGCGGGGATTGTCACCGAGGATCTGGCGGCTCCCGAAGCGCGGCGTTATACGACCTCGGAGGTGGGCGACTACGTCGCGGCGCACGTGTAGCGGGCCAACGGCCCCGGACCGCCCGGACCGCCCGGACCGCCCGAACTGCCTGGACCGCCCGGATAGCTCGGACCGCCCGGACCGCCCTTTTTGCGTCCGTTTTTTCCGCTCCTTTCCGGCAACCGGCCGGGCCCGGAATCAACCTCTTGTGCAGACCGTTTTCGCGGTCTGCATTTTTTGTACTATCTTTGCATCGGAAAAACGGCGGCCCGGCGACCGACCATCACGGGCTGCAGATAATCGACAAGAGACATGGCAGGATCGAATTTCGTGGATTACGTCAAGATTTTCGCCCGTTCGGGGCACGGCGGAGCGGGCTCGGCACACTTCCGTCGCGAGAAGTTCGTGGCCTTCGGGGGGCCGGACGGCGGCGACGGCGGCAAGGGGGGCAGCGTCGTGCTGGTGGGCGACAAACAGTACTGGACGCTGATCCACCTGAAATACCAGCGCCACCAGTTCGCCGAAGATGGCGAGAACGGCTCCGGGGCGCGCTCTTCGGGCAAGGATGCGAAGGACATCGTGATTCCGGTGCCGCTGGGCACGGTGGCTCGGCGCGTGGTGGAGCTGGAGGACGGCACGACGGCACTCGAACCGGTAGGGGAGGTGACCGAAGACGGTGAACGCCTCGTCCTGTTGAAAGGGGGCCGTGGCGGCCTCGGAAACTGGCATTTCAAGAGCGCCACGAACCAGACCCCGCGCTACGCCCAGCCGGGCGAGGAGGGCGACGAAGGGGCCTTCGTGCTGGAGCTGAAGGTGCTGGCGGACGTCGGGCTGGTGGGGTTCCCGAATGCGGGGAAATCGACCCTGCTGTCGGTGGTCTCGGCCGCGAAGCCCAAGATTGCGAACTACGCCTTCACGACGCTGGAGCCGAACCTGGGGATCGTCGAGGTGCGCGACCACAAGTCGTTCGTGATGGCCGACATCCCGGGCATCATCGAGGGTGCGCACGAGGGCCGGGGGCTTGGAACGCGCTTTCTGCGGCATATCGAACGCAATTCGGTGTTGCTGTTCATGATTCCGGCCGACAGCGGGAATATCCGCCGGGACTATGAGATCCTGCTCGGCGAGCTGACGCAGTACAACCCGGAACTGCTGGACAAGGAACGGCTGCTGGCCATTACGAAATGCGACATGCTGGATGACGAATTGATGGCCGAGATGCGGTCGCACCTGCCGGAGGGTGTCCCGTCGGTTTTCATCTCTTCGGTTTCGGGCCTGAATATCCAGACCCTGAAAGACATGCTTTGGGAGGCGCTGCAACGGTAGCGTGATGCCCTCCCTTGCATTGAATCACACCCGGGACGGCTCTGTCCCGGGTTTTTCGTGGAGTGGGGCCGCCATGCACAACAACCCTCCCTTTTGCGTGCGCGGATGGCTGTTTTCGCCTCCGTTGCTGTTGCCGTTTTCTTTGTTTCCCCCGCCCCCCCCGTTTCTATCGGGCGGTTGCCGCCGTCTCGTCGGAAAATACCACCTCCCGAAAGGTGACGCGCAGTGCATATTTCCCGCCGAAATAGTCGATCACTCCACCCAGCGTCCCGCTTCCTGCGGGCAGGGGTTCCTTGGCATAGTCGCAGTTTTCGAGTGTTCTCACGAGAAACCGCATTCCGTTTGCATCCATGATTTCACGTTCGGTGGTTACGGTTCGTCCGGTTTCGGGGTCGGTGTCGCACCACGGCTTCCCCGCCTCGACGAACCGGACACCTTCGAACCGCACCCGGGTGTCGATGTGCTGGCTCCCGACCTCTTCGAACGCGAGCGGAACGCTGCGGGGCATCTCGACATCCGTGCCGGGAAAATGAAAATAGCGTTCGATCTCCTCCTGCGGAATCACTCCGCTGCCGTATTCGCCGGGTTCTGTTCCGAGACCGACCTTTCCGCCGTAGTCGGTGAGCACGAGCCCGTTGCATCGCACCTCCACCCGTGCGCCGAACGGGAACCGGTCTGCCAGCGGATCCCCTTCGACGGCGATGGCAATGCCTCCGCTGTCGTCCTGGAGGATGATTTCGCGGGAGAATTCACCGTAGAGGTCATTGGCGACGACCTGCCCGCGAATGGTTGCATCCTGCGAGATCCGGAGAGCGGACCGACCGTCGCACAAGGCCTTGAGCCCGGCGATCGAAAGTTGCGACGCCTGGGGTGTTTCCTGAAATTCGGGCTCGGTTGCGGTGTTGCAGGCGGCGAGGAGCAGCAGGCTAACGGATACAATCGTTTTCATCGCGCAGTTTGAGGATGTACCGACCCTCCCCGGCCTCGTCGTACTGCAGGATTCCGACCAGGGCGACGGTTTCCGTGGGGACCTCTTTTCCCGCGAATGCGGCATAGGTACGGACATAGGTGTAGATGGTGTTTCCGGATTCATCCGAGAATTGTTTGTATCCGGCCCATGCGGAGGTCGTGATCTCTTCGGGGAGATAGCGGAGGCGGTCGATCCGCACGAGGGTTCCGCAACGTTCGGGTGTGAGTTCGGGGATCGAGAGGCGGGCGGGATCGATGGGGCAGAGGGTTTCGGAGTCGCGGGAGAGCACGTTGTCCAGTGCGGCCTTCGAGCCGATGTAGTCGGTATCGTATCCGCTACCGGGAGCGGACGGGTTCCCTATCTGGAGGACCCCGCGGCTTTCGGCAGCGGTAAGTCCCTTCAAGTGGAGGGTCACGCGGCATCCGACCGGGAAATCGTTGTGCAGCCGGTCGATTCCGGCCATGATTTCGAGGGCTGCGCTATTCTCTTCGATGCAGATCGTGCGGTAGAAGTTTTCTGCGGCATCGGAGCTGGTGACGGTTCCGCGGACCGAGATGTCCGAGGCAATGGCGAAAGGCACGCCGAGGTATCGGCTTCTGATGTTGGCGATGGTTTCCGATACGGGCCCTGCGTTCTCCGTTTTGCCGGGAGATCCGAATCCGGAGTCATAACACGCAGCCATACAGGCTCCGGCCAGGAAGACCAGGAGCGCCGCAAGGGTTCGATGCAACAAGTTTCGGAAATTTTTCATGGAGTCTTGTTTTCCGATCACACTTTTCTCTTCCTCTTTACAGCCCGTTTTCCGGGGCAGGCATCCTTCCTCGCCTCTCTCCCTCTTTACAGCCCGCCTTCCTGGCCAGGCTTCCTCTCTCCTCGTCTCTCATCTTTCACCTCTCTCACTCACTTCTCACCTCTCTCACCTCATACCTCTCACTCTCTGCACTGCCCCCCCCCTCGGTCAGGCTTCGATTCTCGAATCCTTCAGACCGAGGAAGTAGAGGATTCCATCGAGCCCGATGGTTGAGATGGCCTGACGGGCCGTAGCCTTGACCTTGGGTTTTGCATGGAATGCGATTCCGAGCCCCGCAAGGTTGAGCATCGGGAGGTCGTTCGCCCCGTCGCCGACGGCCACGGACTGTTCGATGTTGATCGACTCGAACTGACAGAGCAGGCGGAGAAGTTCCGCCTTGCGCCGTCCGTCGACGACCTCCCCGACGTATCGTCCGGTGAGTTTCCCGTTTTCGATTTCGAGCTCGTTTGCGTATACGTAGTCGAAACCGTATTTCTGGCGGAGGTAGTTCCCGAAGTAGGTGAACCCTCCGGAGAGGATTGCGGTCTTGTATCCGACACGCTTGAGGATTGTCATCATGCGTTCGAGGCCCTCGGTAATGGGGAGGTTGTGTGCGATCTCCTCCATGACGGATTCGTCGAGGCCCTTGAGGAGCGCGACGCGGCGGGTGAAGCTTTCGCGGAAGTCGATTTCTCCACGCATGGCGCTTGCGGTGATTTCGCGGACCTGATCACCGACTCCGGCTCGTTCTGCGAGTTCGTCGATGACTTCGGTTTCGATGAGCGTGGAGTCCATGTCGAAGCAGATGAGCCGGCGGCTGCGGCGGTAAATGTCATCCTTTTGGAATGAAACGTCGAGCCCGATTTCGGAGAGGTTCATGAAAGCCTCGTGCATGGTGCTTCTCTCCTGGTCGGACAGGGACCCGCGGACGGAGAGTTCGATACATGATTTTGCGGCCCGGTTGTCCTCCTTGAGGGGCATTCGGCCGGTGAGACGTTTGATAGCGTCGATATTGAGTCCGTGCTGAGTGACGACCTTGGTGACTTCGGCGATATGGCGGGCGGTAACGGTCCGTCCGAGGAGCGTAAGGATATATCTGTTTTTACCCTGTCTTCCGACCCAGTCGTTGTATTTCTCCTCGGAGATGGGCGTGAAGCGGATCATGACCCCGAGTTCCGTAGCCTTGAATAGGAGTTCCTTCATGATGTTTCCGGACTTGTCGGATGTCGTTTTGATCAGGATTCCGAGGGTGAGGGACTGGTGGATGTTCGCCTGTCCTATATCGAGGATGAATGCGTTGTATCGGGCGAGGATCTCCGTGAGAGAAGAGGTCATCCCGGGCTTGTCTTCGCCGGATATGTTTATCTGGATAATTTCGACGTTGTTCTGCATGGTTTCTCGACGGGTGTTTTTGATGTTTTGTTTAAAAAGGATAAACAAAGTTAATAAAGTTCTCTATTTTTTGGCTATTTTTGCATGATAAAATGGATTGTGGCGAGTCAAAAAATGCGAATTCGGAGGCATTTTTGCAGGGCCATCCTTAAACGACAAGAATTATGTGGACACTATTTGCCGCCGATGCTCCCGCAGCTCCGCTCATGCTTCCCGACAGCGTGCAGAAGGCGAACTTCGCCGAAGCGGTCAACCGCCTGATGAATCTGAATTTCGGAGAGATTCTCCACAATCTGCTGTCGGAGTCGCTGTGGATTGTCGTCAAGATCGTGATAGCCCTGGTCATCTACTACCTTGGGCGATGGATCCTGCGTCGTCTGATCCGGCTGCTGGACGTAGCGATGGAGCGCCGGAACGTGGACCAGTCGTTGCGGACCTTTTCGCGGAGTTCGGTACGAGCGGTATTCATGCTGCTGCTGCTCCTGATCGTGGTATCGACGCTGGGCGTGAACGTGACGTCGCTGATTGCGGTTGCCTCGGCTGCGACGCTGGCCATCGGTATGGCGTTGAGCGGCACGGCTCAGAACTTTGCGGGCGGGGTTATGATCCTTCTGATGAAGCCCTACCGGGTCGGGGACTATATTTCGGCGCAGGGACAGTCGGGCACGGTGCGCGAGATCAAGCTCTTCTCGACGGTGATCACGACGACGGACAACCAGACCATCTATATCCCGAACAACTCGATCGCGACGGCGATCATCGACAACTATTCGACTGCGGAACTCCGGCGTGTGGACTGGACGATCGGGATCTCCTACGGCGACGACGTGGATACGGCGCGGGCGGCAGTTCTGGGGATGCTGAAGGGCGATCCCCGGATCCTTCCGGACCCGGCACCTGAGGTGTGGGTTGCGGCGCTGGCGGACAGTTCGGTGAACCTGACGGTTCGGGTATGGACACGGAACGAGGATTACTGGAACGTCCTTTTCGAATATAACGAACGCTACTACAAGGAGCTTCCGAAGGCGGGGATCAACTTCCCGTTCCCGCAGATGGACGTTCACGTGAAAAACGATTAACGGAGGGCCAGCCCCTCGGGACAAATAAGCTGTCGAACCAAATCAAGAAGAGACTATGGAACTGAAAGAGATTCTGGCCATTTCGGGCCAACCCGGTTTGTATAAATACGTAGCGCAGTCGACGCGGGGAGTGATTGTTGAGTCGCTGTTGGACGGGCGTCGGATGAACGCCTCGTCGAATGCCCGTGTGAGTGCGCTGTCTGAGATTTCGATGTTCACCGAGGGGGATGACATTGCGCTGGCGGATGTCTTCACGCGGATCTACGCACATACGGGCGGGCAGCCGGCCATCGATCCGAAGTCGAGCCCCGAGGCGTTGAAGGCGGCCTTTGCGGAGGTTCTTCCGGAGTACGACCGGGACCGGGTTCATGTTTCGGACATCAAGAAATGCTTCTCGTGGTATAACCTGCTGGTGAGCGTGGGCTTCACGGAGTTCAAGCTTCCGGGCGAGGATGCTGCCGCTGGGGAGGAGAAATAACCTTATTTTTTAAACGTATGGAAAGTCGGATGAAACGGGTTCTGGCGCTGGTTGCCCACGATAACATGAAGCGCGACCTGGCGGAGTGGGTGGACTGGAACAGCGACAAGCTGGGACGCCACCATCTGGTGTGTACGGGAACGACGGGCAAGATGGTTGAGAAGACGCTTCGCGCTCACCATGCGGAGCACGAGGCCGCGGATGGCACGGCTCCCGAGTTGGAGATCACGCTGCTGAAATCGGGTCCGTTGGGTGGTGACCAGCAGTTGGGGTCGATGATTGCCGACGGGAAGATCCATGCGCTGATCTTCTTCTGGGATCCGATGTCGGCGCAGCCGCACGATGTGGATGTGAAGGCTTTGCTTCGTCTGGCGACGCTTTACAACGTTCCGACGGCCGTCAACCGTTCTTCGGCGGACTTTCTGATCTCGTCGCCGCTGTTCGAGGACGACGACTACCGGCCGGAGGTGAAGGACTACAAGGCCTACATCGAACGGGTGCTGCAATAGGGCAGGCGCGGGGCGGGAATCTGCCGCCATGCGAGCGTGTGCCGTCACGCGAGAGCCTGCCGCCATAATCGAAGGGCCGTTTCCCGGAAGGAGAAACGGCCCTTCGTTTTTCCGGTTTCCGGAGAGGGGGAGGGACGGTTTTTCGGTTGTTTTGTGCCGCCTTCGGACCGAGACCGGGGCTTTTCCCCGGGGTCAGAGATCGTGGGAGAGGGGAGCCGGGACGACCCCCGAGAGGTCGTATCCGCCCCAGCGTTCGGCAACGTAGTCGAGCGTGGCGGAGAGTTCGTCGACGTCGAGCGACGTGACGAGCCTGAGCCGTGTGGGCTTGAAGTCCGGGAGTCCCTTGAAGTAGGTGGTGAGATGGCGCCTCATTTCGAGAATCCCGACATGGGGGCCCTTGATTTCGAGTGATTTGCGGAGGTGTTCCTTGGCGATGGCGACGCGTTCCGTGACCGACGGCTGCGGCAGGACCTCGCCCGTAGCGAGGAAATGCTTGATTTCGCGGAAAATCCAGGGACGTCCGTAGGTGGCGCGGCCGATCATCACGCCGTCGACGCCGTAGCGGTCGAACATCTCGCGGGCCTTGGGACCCGAATCGACATCTCCGTTCCCGATGATGGGGATGCGGATGGCGGGGTTGTTCTTGACGGCGCCGATGAGGGTCCAGTCGGCCTCTCCGCGGTACATCTGGGCGCGGGTTCGCCCGTGAATGGTGAGTGCTGCGATCCCGACGTCCTGGAGGCGGAGGGCGATCTCCTCGATGTTTTTCGAGTCGTTGTCCCATCCGAGGCGGGTTTTGACCGTGACGGGTGTGTGGACGGCCCGGACGATCTGTCGGGTCATTTCGACCATGAGATCGGGGTTGCGCATCATGCCGGAACCGGCTCCGCGCCCGGCGATCTTCTTGACGGGGCATCCGAAATTGATGTCGATGATATCGGGTCCGGCGGCTTCGGCCATGCGTGCGGCCTCGACCATGGGCTCGATCAGATGGCCGTATATCTGAATGCCGACGGGGCGTTCTGCGTCGTCGATTTCGAGTTTTTTGAGCGACTTGGCAGCGTCGCGGATCAGTCCGTCCGAAGAGATGAATTCGGTGTAGACGACATCGGCCCCGAAGCGTTTGCACATGTACCGGAACGAGGGGTCGGTGACATCCTCCATGGGAGCAAGCAGCAGGGGCCGTTCTCCGAGGTCTATGTCGGCTATCTTCATGCTTCTTTATCTTCTTCGGAGGGGACGGGTTTGAAGGCGACGAGGATTTTGTCGATGCGTGCACCGTCCATGTCGACGATTTCGAACGAGAATGCGTTCCATTCGATTTTTTCGCCTGTTTCGGGGATATGCCCGAGCAGGTCGAGGATCAGTCCGCTGACGGTGTTGTAGGCATTGGCGGGGAAGTCGTCCTCGACGCCGAATGCGGCGAGGAAGTCATAGAACGGGCACTGCCCGTCGACGAGCGCGCTTCCGTCGTCCCGTCGGACAATATCGGGCTCTTCGCGGGGGTCCGGGAGTTCGCCGACGAGGGCTTCGAAAATATCCTTCAGGGTGATGATCCCTCGCGTGACGCCGAATTCGTCGCAGATGATTCCGTATCCGAGTTGTTCGTTGCGGAGTTGTTCGAGGGCGTTGTAGACTTCGAACTCCTCGTGGAAGAACTTCCCGGGGGTAATCAGTTTGCGTATATCGAAACCGGGGTCGGTGAGATGGAGGAAGAGGTCCTTGAGATAGACCACGCCGAGGATTTTGTCGAGGCTTCCGTCGCCGACGGGATAGCGGTTGTGCGGCGCCTGTGCGACGATTTCGTGAATCTGTTCGGGGGTCATCGAGACGTCGATCCATGCGATTTCGCTGCGGTGGGTCATGATCGACTCGACGGTACGGTCCCCGAGCGAGAATACGCGTCCGACGATTTGCTGTTCGACCTCCTGGACTTCGCCGTCCTCGGCCCCCTCCTGGATGATGGAGCGGATTTCGGCCTCGGTGACCTTGCTTTCGGCCTCTTGAATTCCCAGCAGGCGGGTCATGGCGGCGGTGCTTTTTGCGAGGAGCCAGACGAAGGGCGAAGCGATTGCGGCGAGGAATCCCATGGGTCGGGCGACGATCTTTGCGGCGCGTTCGGCGGCATTCATGCCGATCCGTTTGGGAACGAGTTCTCCGAAGATGATGGTCAGATAGGTGACGATGATGACGATGGCGACCTGGGCGATGACGGTTGCGGTCCGGATGGGGATGCCGAGTGCGGCGAGTTGCGTACCGAACTTGGCGGCGAGGGTATCGCCGGAGTAGATACCGGTAAGGATTCCGATCAGGGTGATTCCGATCTGAATGGTGGAGAGGAATCGGTCGGGGTCTTTCGTGAGTTTGAGTGCTTTTCGGGCACCTTTGCTTCCCTGTCGGGCCTGCATTTCGAGGTTTGACTTCCGGGCGGAGACGAGTGCCATTTCGGACATGGCGAAGATTCCGTTGAGGAGGATCAGGATGACGATGATGAGAATTTCCATGCGTAGGTGGGGGTATTTCGGGGTACAAAGATAATGCAAGTCGGGAGAAAAGCCAAAAGAAAAGGTCCGGGAGGTTGGTAATTCGTTGAAAAGCGTTAAATTTGCGGACAAAAATCAAACGGACATGAATATCGAGAATTATATTTCGGAAGCGGTTCGCGGTTCGGTCGAGTCGCTTTACGGTCCGCTCGGGGACGAGCAGTTGCAGATTCAGAAGACGCGTCGGGAGTTCGAGGGCGACTATACGCTGGTCACGTTTCCGCTGTTGCGCCGGAGCCGGAAGTCTCCGGAGGCCACGGCGACGGAGATCGGGGAGTACCTGACGGCGCATGTTCCGGAGATCGGGTCCTATAACGTGATCAAGGGTTTTCTGAACTTGTCGTTGAATCCCGCGTTCTGGGGGTCCCGTTTTTCGGAACTGGCCGCCGACGAGCATTACGGGGAGGCTCCGGCAACGGGCCGGACGGTGATGATCGAGTATTCCTCCCCGAACACGAACAAGCCTTTGCACCTGGGCCATATCCGCAACAACCTGCTGGGCTACTCGGTCGCGCAGATCCTGCAGGCGAACGGCCACCGGGTGATCAAGGCGAACCTGGTGAACGACCGTGGGATCCACATCTGCAAGTCGATGCTGGCGTGGAAGCTCTACGGCGGGGGTGAGACCCCCGAATCGTCGGGCATGAAGGGCGATCACCTCGTGGGCAAATACTACGTGGAGTTCGACAAGCACTACAAGGCGCAGGTCAAGGAGCTGATGGCCGCGGGGCAGTCGGAGGAGGAGGCGAAGAAGAACGCCCCGATCATGCGCGAGGCGCAGGAGATGCTGCGGCGGTGGGAGGCGAAGGACCCGGAGGTCTACTCGCTGTGGGAGACGATGAACGGCTGGGTCTACGCGGGTTTCGACGTGACGTACAAGGCGCTGGGCGTGGACTTCGACAAGGTCTACTACGAGTCGCAGACCTACCTGCTGGGCAAGTCGCTCGTGGAGGAGGGCTTGAAGAAGGGGGTCTTCTATCGGCGTCCGGACAACTCGGTGTGGATCGACCTGACGGGCGACGGCCTGGACGAGAAGCTGCTGTTGCGCGGCGACGGGACGTCGGTCTACATGACGCAGGACCTGGGTACGGCCTACCGCCGCTTCGAGGACAACAAACTCGACGACATGATCTACGTCGTGGGCAACGAGCAGAACTACCATTTCCAGGTGCTGAAACTCGTGCTGAAGAAACTGGGCTATGCCGAGTGGAGCGACCACATCACGCACCTGTCATACGGTATGGTGGAGCTTCCGGAGGGTAAGATGAAGTCGCGCGAGGGCACGGTGGTGGATGCCGACGATCTGATCGCCGCCATGGTGCAGACGGCGCGGGAGATGTCTGCCGAGCTGGGCAAGCTGGACGGCTGTACGGAGGCGGAGGCCGATGCTGTTTCGACGATGGTCGGACTGGGCGCGCTGAAATACTTCATATTGAAGGTGGACCCGAAGAAGACGATGCTGTTCGACCCGCGCGAATCGATCGACTTCAACGGCAATACGGGCCCGTTCATCCAGTATACGCACGCGCGAATCTGCTCGGTGCTTCGGAAGGCCGCGGAGAGCGGGGTTGAGGCGGCGAAGGGGATTGGCGCGGATATTCCGCTGCTTGCGGAGGAGATCGACCTGATCAAGCAGTTGACGGAGTACCCGGCGACGGTGAAGGCGGCGGGCGACAACTTTGCTCCTTCGATCATCGGGGCCTATGTCTACGACCTTGCGAAGCAGTTCAACGGCTACTACCACGACCATTCGATCCTGCGGGAGGAGAATGAGGCGGTTCGGTCGATGCGGCTGGCCCTGGCGCAGCAGGTTGCGCGTGTGATCCGCAAGGGCATGTCGCTGCTGGGCATCGAGGTCCCGGAGCGGATGTAGAGCGACACAGGAAGGGCGCAGATGTTCTGCGAACTGCCCGATACGGAAAGCGGAGACTCCTATAGGAGGCTCCGCTTTCCGTTTTTATTGGATATGCAATGTCAGTTCAGAGGGATCAGATTGATGATTTTATTGCTGGATTCCTTCTCGTTGATGATCGAAATCCGGCCCTCGGTCGATACTTCACCGATCACGACCTTTCCGTCCTCATAGCGAAGCGCCGTAAATATCAGCCGTTTATTTGCTGCATCCGCAGTCATTTCATAAAGCTCGTATTCGTTATAGGGGAAGATGTAAGACGTTTTCTGGATCGAATAATCATCCAGATTGATTGAATACATGGCGTCATTCGTAAAACTGATATTTGATTCAGGGATGGTTTTGTCGATATAATCAAATATTATATAATCAAGTAAAGTTTGGTTATCGACCAGATTCCCGCCGTCATAGTAGGGTTGATCTGCCGGATAAGTCTTTTTTGCGGTAACTTTCGTTCCGTCAAACTCGTAAAGTTTATCGGCAACTCTTTCCAAACTTCCATCTTCACCATCTTCCGTAATGCCTGTCACGAACAAATCGACACCACTTTTCCCATTTATCATGTGACAGGAGAAACTCTCATTGGAAGGATTTTCAAATTGGCAGACTGGTGTTTTTTCGATGTTGTCGACAGCTTTGGGCGTTATTCTGTAAAGCCAATTTTCACTATTCTCAAAGACGTAGAAATTGCCATCTGTGGTAATAAAAGGCGCTGTACCGCCGTATGGGACAATGCTTCCATTAGGAAGCTTGAATTTGGAAGTTTCATACTGGTAATAGATAATACCATCCTTATTGACCAGACAGCCTCCACATTTTTGGCCCTCCGGTAATACGGATTCCCAAGTAAAATTTTGAGGATTCAATCTGTAAAGTTCGTAGTCATGTGTAATGAAATACAACATGCCATCAGCCCCCTCTGAATACGGGACAACAGAAGAACTTTGAAGCAATGAAATATTAGGAAACAGATATAATTTTTCCGTTTTCAGATCGGCGATCATCCTGGAATATAAGGCGGGCTCGATCAACAGGAGATTCTTGGTAAGTCTTTCGATATTATCCCATTTCTCCCGGAGGAAATATGAATACACTTTTTATTTAAAGGAATTCAAAGATACTCAAAAATTATCGTTAACCAAAAAACAGGTTGAAAAAACTTTGATTGCACAAGTTTTTTGTGGGATGAAACTTGTGAAAATGGAAGTCGTTAACCAACACTCTACAGACGTGAAAACCATCGCACTGACGTACTGTGGCATGTGCTGTAGATGTGGCAACTGCCGCAACGGCCACATGAGCAAGCATGTTCAGACATCGATGGGAGAAGTGACCATAAACACTCTTACGGATCTCCAGAACAGAGGAGTTCACAGCCATCGAAGAAGAGATACGATAGAACTCAGAGAGCAAGGAAAACGAATTAAAAGAACCTCAAGCGGAAGGGTCATTGTCTACCCCCCCCCAATACCTCGGTTGAATCGATCCCTTGTGAGCAGGTTTTGGACACGGATGCTTCCGAGCCCGTCGAACAGGAGCCCGACGCACAGATATGTCCTTATCAGATTGCATAGCTGGAATATACGTCGGTAACATCGGATGACTTTGCACAAGGTTATTATGACTCACAAGTGATGGATAAAGTACGGTCTGTTATAACAAAAGAGGCCCTGTCAGTCGAGCGTAGCTTTGTAAACGAGTACTGAATTCTTTTGCTATTGCTATCGCACACATGGGTACTCGGCTTGCGGCTCATATGGATTATTTTTTGAAACAAATGAACCTTCGAACTACGAGGAAAAGAACCACTCTCTATTGGAACGAAGATCAGTATCCGGAATCAAACAATCTTCAATCAATCTTTAAGACAAACCATGCAAAAAAACGTTCCTGGGGGTGTGACGTTTTTGTTTCGGCTGTTTCCGCCTTCGGCCGTGATGCGGGGAGCAGACTCGGAGCGGAGTCAATTGCTTGTATAACAACGGCCCGCAGCCTTTGAAGGTTGCGGGCCGTCTTTTCCGAAGGAGGTACCTCTGCCCCGCCTTCACCCAGTCGTTTTTTATTCGGGTCGAAGAGGTGGATTGTAAAAACCATGGCGGAGCCGTTCATGGAATGGCAGTTCGTCCGTATGCGGGTCAGTTTCCTCCGGAGACCACGATGAGCGCCAATCCCAGGATGAACAGCACGAACATTCCAGTCAGGAGCCGATGGACCTTGGGACCGGTACCTTTGAACTCCTTCCAGACAAATACGCCCCACAATGCTGCAATCATGGGTGCCCCCTGTCCCAGTGCATAAGAGACAGCAGCTCCGGCTTTCCCGGCCGCAATGTAGCTGAACAATGTTCCCAGAGCCCAGATGCATCCGCCCAGGATTCCGACCAGATGGGTGGAGAAACTGCCCCGAAAATAACTCCCATAAGCGACCGGTTCTCCGGAGAACGGATATTTCATCACCAGTGTATTGAATACGAAATTGCTCAGGAAAACACCGACGGAGAAGAGAACAAAGGCACTGTACGGAGTTGCCAGTCCGGCTTTCGGTGCCGCGAAGTTTGTCAGATCCATGGCATCTGCCACGAAACGATAGAAAAACGACATTAAAATACCTGCCAACAACGCCAGGATCAGCCCTTTACTTTTTGAATGGCGATCGACACCGTCCTGATTGTGTTTCGAGGCAATGCCATTGCAGACAACGGCCAAGACGACAAGGAGAACGCCCGCAAAGAGGAATACGGGATCACCTTTCGGGGCTCCGATGTAATTGATGATAACCCCCAACACCAGTGCGATTCCCACACCCAGCGGGAAGGCCACGGCCATGCCGGCCAAAGACACGGATGCCGAAAGCAGGATGTTCGAGGCGTTAAAAATCACACCGCCCAGGATGGCACTGCCCATTTTCCCGGGATCGATCTGTCCGATATCGGTCAAAAAACTGCGTCCTTCCGTTCCGACGCTGCCGAGCGTAAAGGCCGCAAGGAGCGAGAAAATTAACATTCCAATCGTGTAATCCCAATAGTAAAGTTCATAGCGCCAGGTATTGGCAGCCAGTTTCTGCGTATTTCCCCAGGAACCCCAGCACAACATCGTCACGATGCAAAACACGACGGCCAGCGGATAACTTTCTACGATAAACATATCTTTCTCGGTTTTAATTCATTTTAAATCGACTTCCCCGTGCAAACCTCAATCAGGCGGGTTGTTGCCGCCGGGATCTGCTCTTCGGAAAGGGTCAGATAACGATGGCGCCCTTCAGGGTCCGGAGTAAACCGACTGTATCCCTCCTCGGTGATGGTGATCCGTCCGGATTCGGACGTATCGAAGGAACCTTGCTCCGGTTCAATAGCATACAATACCGCCGTCAGATCCCAAGTTTCCCGGTCGTATGGCATGGGCAGATAAGTCTTGTATGAGATACACAACGGAGCGGTTTCCCCTCCGAAATCTCGAAGGACGCTCTCGGCCGGATAATGAATGCGGGCCCCGACCTCCCATCCGCTTGCGATCAACGGTGTCGGCCATTCCGAGAAGAGGATCCGGGAGGCGTTCAGATCTTGCAGAATATTCCATTCCGGGTTGTTGAAGGTGGCGTCGTTGTAGGTGCCGCCCATCAGCGAAAGCAGTTTCACCTTCCGGGCAACCAGTTCCTGCCCGGTCATTGGAGAGATCTCGTCGCCTGGCGACTGCAAAAGCCGCGCGACGTTGGTGTAGGGCCCCACCGCGATGAACACCACCGAAGCGTCTTCGGCCTCGGCCAGCAACCGCCGGTAGAGTTTGTACCCCTCGGGGATACTGTCCGCAAAACTCCGTGCCGGCACAAGAACCGGTTTTCCGGAGATGAGCGTGTCGAGCGTCCGGTCGATGTAGTTTCCAGCTTCCGGATAGGGGTTGACCCCTTCATAAACATACCCCAGCGGGATGTCGGGTTCGCCATTGTAACGGCAATAGGCATCTATGTACTCTATCGAACGGGGATACATCTTTCCGATTCCGATACCCCGAAGTTCTATCTTGCCGGCCTTGTGGTAATTCAACAGCATTTGCAGGGCCAGGACATCGTCAATGTCGTTTCCCGGATCCGTGTCGAAGATTACGGGAACGGGAGCCGGATGTTGCGGCTGGTCGGAACAGCCCGTCCATGCAAACGACAGGCCGATCAACAGGAACAATACGATCGATTTCATGTTTTTTCTGTTTGGGCTCTTTCCGAATGAAGGTTCCCCATCCGGAAAGAGCGTTTATATCTGTTTATTATTCTACCTGCGGCATGTCCTCCACCGCAATCATCTTGAACTCGTAATACTTGTCACCCAAGGCCTGGTAGTTCACGAAATCCGGGCGTCCGTCCGCACCGCAGCAGTAGAACGAATAGACCCCGATGCGGGTTCCATTGTCGGTCACGGTCAGACAACTGCTCATCAGATCGGGCGATGGATTGGGATGGCTGTCCCACAAGGCAAAGAAGTGTACGAAACGGACATCTCCCGTGCTGTTCACATCCATGAACCATCCATCCCACGGGTCGGCGCCCATTGCCCCCGTCACCGGATCCACCGGATTGTTGGGCCAGGCCATTCCGGTCCATTGCAGGACGCTGTGCGTGGCGACATTATAGAAATTATAATACTCCAGAACAGGAACCGGTCCATAGCCGAAATGATACCCGTTGCGGAACATTTGCTTTTCGCTTCCGTCCCAGGTTTCGACCTTATAGGGAGCCGTCGTATTCTCGACGTCGGCTGCTACGACTTTGTTCAGGTCATCCTTCAGGCAAATGACATAATCCTTGCCCTCCCGCCATTTGAAGCGGTTCCCGTAATCACTCATGACGGCCGTCAACGTAAACTGAGTGGTGTAGGTTCCTTCCGCATAGGTCAGCGTATGCTTGATGAGCTTGGTGCCGGGCGTTGCCACGGAATAGTCCAACTGGCCCGTGGTCGAGATCTCTTTGCCGTCGACCGTCCACGATTGGGTTCCCGTAATATTATCGTCGAGTTTGGCCGTAATCCGGACCATTTCGCCGATACTGCGTTCGAAGGAGCGCTGATCGGTCGAGAAGGTGATTCCCGGATTGGTACCCTGGGATACAATGACCGTAAAGCTGTGCCGATCGGCTCCGTATCCGTTCAGTGCGGAATAGACCACCTCGAACGTTCCCGCTTCCGGGAATGAATATTCCAGACGGGCCTCTTTTCCGATGACCACATCGCCGATCCGCCATTCATGTTGGACGTTGTATCCTTGGGTGACGGTGGCTTCGAGGACGAACAGGGCTCCTGTCTTCGCCTCAAACGTGGTTTGGTCCGACGACAGAACGGCCTTGGGCGGGATGGTGTGCCCCGGAATATCGAG
Organism: uncultured Alistipes sp.; assembly: GCF_963931675.1. Taxonomy (NCBI): domain Bacteria; kingdom Pseudomonadati; phylum Bacteroidota; class Bacteroidia; order Bacteroidales; family Rikenellaceae; genus Alistipes; species uncultured Alistipes sp. The sequence goes on from NZ_OZ007039.1 coordinate 2,773,104, forward strand.
ATCATCTTTTTCCGAACATGCGGCCGTTGACAGCAGCAGGCAGAGAACAAACACCTTCGGGATAAACTGTTGAAACGTTTTCATAGGTTAGGTTCATTAGAAATTTCGATTCTTGACTAAAAACTCTTCTACTTCACTCCGGTTCGGGATGGAGGGTTGTGCCCCGCGTCGCATCACGCTGAGGGCCGAAGCAGCGCTGGCAAAGCGCATGGTATCAGCGGTGATTTCGGCTCCGCGGGCCTCTACGGCCAATGCTCCGCAGAAAACATCTCCTGCGGCGGTCGTATCTACGGCCTCGACCCGGAATGCCGGGATGGTCAGACTCCCGGATGCCCGATACAGGTAACAGCCCTGGCGACCCAGGGTTATGACGATTTGCCGGGCCCCGGCCTGATGTAGCCGTTCGGCGACTTTTTCCAGCGGATATTCATCCAGGGAGAGTCCGCTGACCAACGAGGCTTCCGAGCGATTTACGACCAGGATGTCAATGGCCGACATCAGATCCGGATCGATTCGGCAGGCCGGTGCGGGGTTCAGCAAAACGGGAACACCCCTACGTTGAGCCGCAAAGGTGGCTTCCCGAATCGTCGCATAGGGAATTTCGGCCTGCAGCACCAGCATTCCAGCGCCCGAGAGTACCGATTCCCGTGATTTGAGAACCTCGGGGGTCAATGAATAATTGGCACCCGGAGCTACGGCAATGGAGTTTTCGCCGCTTTGATCGACCAGAATCAGGGCAGTTCCGGTTGCCTTATCCGGGTCCGTAAAGATGTGTGAGACATCGATTCCTTCCGAAGCGAAATGCTCCAGCATGGCACGGCCCGAGAGGTCATCGCCCAGGGCCGCCACCAGGACGACGTCGCCTCCCAACCGGGCTGCGGCTACGGCCTGATTGGCTCCTTTGCCGCCGAAGGCCTGCATGAAACGTGCACCTCCGACGGTTTCTCCGGGCCGCGGCATCCGCTCCACGACCGAAATCAGATCCATATTGGAACTTCCGATGACAACTGTTTTCATGACTTCGTATTTTTGAGTTCGAATTCATATTCTCCGGGCCACAGCGATTGCGGTTTTTGTCCCGGCAACCGCAATGTCGCGCGCGTATTGGGCGGGATCCGGAAGCGATACACCGTTTTCTGTCTGCCCACCCGCCATTCCGATTCGATTGTTCCGCAGATCGATCGATACGAGCCTTTCATCCATCCGATCCGGGAATCTGGGTGCGGGGCGAGGATGATATGCCGAAAACCCGGACTGGCGGTCTCGATTCCGAGCGCGTAGCGGAAGAGCCATTCGGCGACGGATCCGAACGCATAATGGCTGAACGAGTTCATGCGAGCGTTGTTCTCTCCGGACCGGCCACCAAATCCATACTCCCGGGTGTAGCTGTCCCATCGTTCCCAGATCGATGTGGCGCCGTTGAGTATCGAATAGCCCCATCCCGGATAATCGGGCTGCAGCAGCAGATCGTAGTCCAGTTCGTCATAGCCGTACTGAGAGAGGACCATCATGACGTGTTTGGTTCCCAGGAATCCCGTGGTGAAGCGTCCTCCGTTCCGGACGATCATGTCGGCCAAACGGTCCGCAGCGGCCTGAGCCAGAGTCGTCGGATAGAGTCCGAAATAGAGAGCCAGCGCATAAGCCGTCTGGCAGTCGTTTCCGCGCAGCGTTCCGTCGGGTGCGATATACCGCTTGGCGAAAGCGCTCCGGATACGGGCTGCCAGCGAGGCGTAATGGACCGAATCCTGACGGGCGCCGAGGGCTCCGGCCATCTGTGACATCAAATCGGCATCATACGCATAGTAGGCATTGGCGATGAAGTCATCCGAGGCTGTTTTCCCTACGGCCAGCCAATCTCCGAACGTCGGAATCGGTGGCTGCAGGTCTTCCGAGGCGCTTTGCTCGTAGAACGAGAGGAAGCGTTTCATCCCGGGATACATCCGCTGCAGAACCCGGCAGTCGCCATAGACCTGCCAGAGTGTCCAGGGGACGATGACTCCCGCGTCCATCCACCCGGGGGCATACTCCATTGCGATGGCATACGGATACGGCGCATAGCTTGGATAGGCGCCATAGCTGCGCTGAGCATCGTCCAGATCGACCAGCCACTTCGAAAGGAACGATTGGACATCGGAGTGGTACGTGGAAGATCGGGCGTAGATCTGAATGTCTCCGGTCCAGCCCAGGCGCTCATCCCGTTGGGGACAATCGGTCGGAATCTCGAAGAAATTCGCCCGCTGGGTGGTCGAAATGTTGGCCCAAAGCCGGTTCACGAGTTCATTCCCGCAGGAAAATTGTCCAGCCTCCTGAAACGAAGAGGTCAGGACGATTCCGGTGAGGGTCCGTTCATCCGGTTCATACCCCAGCCCCGAGAGCTCTACGTACCGGAATCCATGATACGTCATGCGGGGCATCCACGACTGGGAGCCGTTGCGCAGCGTGTAGTAATCCGTAGCGCGGGCGTATCGGAGATTTTCGGTCATCAGGCTTCCGTCCGCATTGAGCATCTCTCCGTATCGGAGTTTTACGGTCCTGCCCGCTTCTCCGTGCACCTGCAAGGCGACGGTTCCGGCAAAATTCCGCCCTAAGTCGAAGATCCAGGCATCGGGGCCCGTCCGCCGGATCGACACCGGGGTCAGGCGTTCGATTTCACGTACCGGGTCGGTCGGTGCGGCCATCAATGCCCCGTCGGGATTCATCGCCACGGAGGCGGGGGCCCAGGACTGCGCCTCGAATCCCGGGGAATCCCACCCCGGTTGTTCGAGACGTGCATCATAGACCTCCCCCATGAGCAGATCAGCCTGACGAATCGGGCCTTCCGCCGCCTTCCAGTCCGGTCCCGAGACCAATGCGGTGCGGCTTCCGTCGGCATATTCGATCTCGATCCGGCACAACAGGGCCGGATCGACTCCGTAGAACTCCCGGGAGCGTTCCAGGTGTTCCAGAATCCCGAATCCGACATATCCGGCATACCATCCGTCCGCGACGATGGCACCGATCGTATTCTCTCCGTCCAACACCAGGTCGGTCAGATCGTACGTGTTGTAATAGATCCGTTTTCGGTAATCAGACCATCCCGGTGTAAAGTAGTCGGTACCGATCCGTTGTCCGTTCAGGCGCAGTTCATAAATGCCTTTGGCACTGGCATAGACTACGACTCGCCGGACCGGTCCGTCTATCACGAAATCGCGTCGGAAGTAACGTGCCGGTGGCAGAACGAGTCCGGTGCTGTCGGCCGGAGTCTCGATCCGGTACGTAATCCACCGGGCCGGGGCCCAGTCCTGATAGGTTTGCAGTCCCATGCTCCAGCGTGCCGGAGCGCTCCAGTCGGAGCTAAATTCATCACCGGGGATCTGTACATTTTCAAAAAAGATTACGGTGTTTCTCACAAGGCGAACTCCACTTGATCGTAACGGTTCCATCCGCCGCGCGTAAAGTCGGGAATCTCGACCGGAACAGAGCCGTTGTCGAGCGAAATCTCCGACAGCGGAATCAGGCAGCACCATTCGGCCAGATCGTAGACATCCATGTCCAGCGGCAAGCCGTTGCGCAGACAGTAGATCAGACGATAATCCATGATGAAATCCATGCCGCCGTGTCCACCCACCTGCTTGGCTTTCTCCTCGATGTCGCGGACGATGGGATGCTTGTAGCGCTCCATCATGGCATTGAACACCTCTTTGGGCAGGAAACTGTGGGCATTGAGGTTTTCGTGATCCTTGGCGGCTTCCGGATCGATGGCTTCACCGGCCAGCGCAAGCCCGCTGACGGGATATTTGTTGGCAAAGCCCCGGGTTCCGCTCAACTGGAACATCCGGCTGTACGGACGGGGTGACGAGACGTCATGCTCGATGAGAATCGAGCGGCCCTGCTCCGTGCGGATCATCGTCATCGTGTGATCGCCGTTCCGGAAGTCAGCGACCTCCTCTCCGGTTTTTTCGCGGATATAGGCGGGCTTGTTCACGGCCCTGGTGTCAAGCGATACCAGATAATTCATCTTGTCTCCGCGGTGAATGTTCATCGCCAGACATACGGGGCCGAGTCCGTGCGTGGGATAGACATCTCCCCGGTGGTGACGGTTGTAATCCATCCGCCAGTCGTTCCAATATTCATCCCAGAAGGCTTCCAGATTGTGGATGTAGGCACCTTCACCGTGGAGCAGATCGCCGAAAACGCCGTGCTGGGCCATGTTGAGACAGGTGAGTTCGAAGAAATCGTAGACGCAGTTTTCAAGCTGGATGCAATGTTTGCGGGTCTGTTCCGAAGTGTTGACCAATTCCCAGATCTCGTCCATGGTCATGGCGGCCGGGACCTCGATGGCCACGTGTTTGCCGCACTTCATGGCCTGGACGCCCATCCGGGCATGGTTCTTCCAGTCGGTGGCGATGTAAACGAGGTCGACATCGGGCAGTGCGACGACCTCCTGCCAAATCTCGGGATCGCCGGAGAACTCACGGGCTGCCGGAAGGCCCCGGGATTCCAGAATCCGGTTGCATTTGGCGGTGTTCTCCGGCAGGATGTCGCACAGAGCCACGATTTCGACGCCTTCGATGTGGGTCATCCGCTCGACGGCTCCCGGGCCGCGCATCCCCAGTCCTATGAATGCCACGCGGACCGTGGGGATGGGTTCGGCGGCAAATCGGAGCATGTCGCTCTGCCCGGCCGGCCGGGGCGGGGTTGGCGTGTGGATCATGCCTGTCCGGGGATCCGAACAGGCGGCCGACAGCAGCAGGCCGGCGATAAACAGCAGTTTCTTCATTTCTTTAATTCATTAGATTATTCACTGATAAACCAGCTTGAATTACAATAACCGATTCAAATGAGCAATGTTTTCAGATAAAAAACTCAACTGTTTCACATTTTCCTCGCCTTGGATGCAGGGTTTGAAACGCTCGTTTTCGGGAGTGGCGATCAAGACGGCATCCGCCGTCTGGGGAGGCTCGAAGAAACGGTTATAGCCCGCAAAACAATGCTCGGGATCGATTCCGAACTTGTCGGCCAGCGCTTTCCGGCGCAGCGGATTGGGTTCCACCACGCCGGCTGGTCGCAGCCGTTCGGGATGACGTACGGCATATTCGAGGTATTTGCTGGCCCGGTTTCCGGCGCCGGTGGCGACGATGGTCACCGGGCGTTTCAAAAAGGAGGTTCCGGCTATGGTTTGTATGTGAAGCAGCCTTGCGGGAGGGGAGGGCATCCGAATGCGTGAGGCCCTCCCTCGCCGCAGGATTCAGAGTTCTTTGATTCGGATGTTGCGGAACCGGATGCCGGGCCCGTGCCCGAGGAGTCCGATGTGCCCGCGTTTGTTGAAGAGTCCGGGATGGTTGCGTCCGTCGACCGTATAGGGGTTCTTGTTCGATCCGTCGGGAGCGACGTTGTGTCCCTTGCAGGCCGTGCGGATGTTTCCGTCGAGGATCACCTCGCCGTTCACGGTGACGGTGATACGGTCCCCTACGGCGCGGATCTCCTCGGTGTTCCAGGTGCCCAGTTCACCGAACACGACGTGTTTCTGTGCGGGAATGATGCCGTACACCGAGCCGTGCTGCTGGTAGATGCGCAGGTTCTTGTAGATCGGAGCGTCGTGGTCGAGGATCTGTATCTCCATGCCGTGGTAGGCGGCATCGACCCCCATCGGGGTACGGATTCCGATGCCGTTGTTCACGCCCTCGCGGACGAACGAGAACTCGAACCGCAGGACGAAATCCCCGTACTCCTTGACGGTATAGAGGTTCCCGCTGCCTCCGAACTGTGCCGTGACGTAGATCGTGCCCTCCTGCGGGACGTAGTTGGTCTTGTTTCCGGTCCACTTTTCGAGCGAGAGCCCGTCGAAGAGGAGTTCGAAACCCTCCTTCGCCTCGTCTTCCGGGAGTTCAAACCGCGGGATGGCGGCATAGCGCGCCAACAGTCCCTTGATCTGGTCGACGGCATATCCGGCATCGGGGTCGTTTTTTGCGAGTCCGGCATAGATCGTCCGGGCCTTTTCGAGCGCATCCACCACGCTTTCGCCGCCCATGCCGGGGTTCCGGGCCGCGATGCTCTTGACGGCGTAGGCGGCGGACTCTCCGGTTGCCGGATCGTCGAGGTATGCCGCGGCGATGTTCAGGGCAGGCAGCGAGCCGGTTTGGGCCAGGGCCCGGAGGAGTTTGTTCCGGACCTGTGCTCCGGGTCGGAGATCGAGCCCTTTGCGGTAATACTCGACCTGTCGGCCCGGCTCGGCTGTGGCGACGAAGTCGGCATAACGCGCGATGGCGGCATCGGTCCAGCGGGGATTCTGCCGGGCCAGCTCATGGAGCACATCGAGCATGGAGGGGTTGTCGACCGTGAGCAGGGCCTGGAATGCGGCCTCGGGGTCGGATGCGGCGAGCAGGTCGTCGATGGCCTGCCGGGTTCCGGCGAAGGCCAGCAGGGGGTAATAGCGCGTTTTCTCGGGTGCACTCTTCAAATGCTCCGCAACCCGTGCATAACGGGCATCGGGCTCCTGTGCGGCAAGCGCGTTTTTCAGCGCCGCCTGATAGTGGGTCACCTCTTTTTCGGACGCCTTGTCGAGCAGCGCGCAGAGCCGGTCGAAATCCCGCATCGTGCAGATCCCGGCCAGCGCCTCGATCGCGGCGTTGCGGACCTCCCCGCTGTCGGAGTCGAGGCGGTCAAAGACCTTCTCCGCCGCGGCCGAGATACGGCGTGCGGCGATCAGTTTCAGTGCGCGGACCTGAATCCCGGGAGTGCGGTCGAGAGCTGCCATGAGCCCCTCGTTCACCGATCCGTTGAATGCCGCGAGGGCGGCCTCGGCTTCGGCGGCATGGGGGCCATCCAGCGCGGCGATCAGGGCTTCGAGGGCCTGTTGGCCGCCGATCCGCCCTGCGGCGCGGATGGCAGCCGCAGCGAGTTGGTCGTCCGAGGATCCGATCAGCGGCGTGATGCGTCCGATCTGTGCCGCGGCATGGCGTTCTCCGAGCCAGTTGACCAGATCGGTGCGTGCCTCGTCGTCCAGTGACGGGATCCGTGCGGCCAGTGTGGCGCAGAGCTCCTCGTCGGCAAAATCCCGGGCGAAGTCAAACGCTGCCCCGCGGTATTGGCGGTTGGGATCCTCGAGTGCCTGAACCATCCGCCGGGTGCGTTTGCCGACGTCGTAGCGGAGCTGCAATTCCAGCGCTGCGATCCGTATATTGGTTCGGATGGCGGCCTTCGTCAGGGATTTTGCGGCAGCCAGCACCTGTTTCGTCTGTCCCATCTCGGCGAGACGCCCCAACAGCCGCAGGTAAGCCTCCGGGGCGTCGCTCGTCCCGGAATCATAGTCCGCAGCGGCCGCCGCATCGGCCAGTACGCGGAGCGAGGCCTTGCTTCCGCAGCATCCCAGGGCGTGATAGACGGCGTTGCGGGTTTCACCGTCGCACTCGCCGGCCCAGCGGAGCAGCGTCGGCTCTGCCGCCGCGACTCCTTTTGCTGCAGCGGCCAGCGCCAGCCGGGCGTCGGGTCGTTCGCTGTTGCGGATCAATCCGGCCAGGATCTCCTCACTGCCCGGAGTGGAGATCAACCCCCGGATGGCCACATCGGCAAGGTATTCGTCATGGGCGTATGCCTCGAAGAGCGGGGCATCCTCCGCCGTGGAGCAGAGCTGGAGCAGCGAAAGCAGGAAGGCCCGGTTGGGATTGTCCGTGCATGCGGCGATGCTCTGCGCGAGCCCTTGCCGCACGGCATTGCGGGCCTCTTCGCGTCCTTGTTCCGTTACGTAGTGGACCACGCCGCTGAGCGCATATTCCACCGGGGCGTTGGAACCCTCGGCTGCCGGGACGAGCATGCCGGCCATTTCGCGGATGCCGACGCTTCCCGTGGCGGCCAGCTCCTCCATCATCTCGTTGTACTGTACAGGGGTCTGGGCCGGGAGTTGAGCCAGGGCGTCGGCAATGATCGTCGAGAGCGTCCGTTGTCGGGCATCCCTCACCTCCTGGGCCCCGGCGAACAGTGGCAGGAGCAGCCCGCCAAGCAGTATGATGAACAGTTTCTTCATGGTTTGCAGATTTTGACGGTTGGCTATCAGATTTTCCAGGGCGCACGCATCGGCTGGTCGATGAGTCGGTTTGCGGCGTCGTCGCCGATGAAGAGCTGGGACTCGGGGTCGAAGTGCAACGTGCGGTTCAGCCGCAGGGCGCAGGCGCCCAGGTTGACCAGCGTCGAACTCCGGTGCCCCTTGGCCTCGTCGAGCGTAAAACGCTCCCGCGTGCGGACGCAGTCCAAAAAATCGGTGTTCTGCGGCTCCGGGTCGGGCATCTCGGCCAGTTTGTTCATGATGTCGGGAATGGTGCACTCGAAACCCTTGTAGACCTTGCCTTCGGGACCTTCGATGTAGGGAACCTTTCCCTCGCTCTCGAAGCCTTCGCCTTCGAGCACGATCTGGCATCCGTCGTCGTAGGTGTAGGTGATCTTCCGCCAGATGCCCACGGCGTCGGGGTGCTGCTGCGGAGCGTCCACCTCGATCTTCACCGGCGAGGTGCCGTCCTTGCCCAGCAGGTACTGGACCGGGTCCATGTAGTGCTGCCCCATGTCGGTAAGGCCACCGCCGTCGTAATCCCAGTACCCGCGGAAGGTCTGGTGCGTGCGGTGGGCGTTGTAGGGCTTGTAGGGTGCGGGCCCGAGCCAGAGATCGTAGTCCAGCGCCTCCGGAACGGGCTGCGGAGCAAGGTGCTCCTTCCCGACCCAGAAGAATTTCCACGTGAAGCCCGTGGCTCCCGAGATGGTCACTTTCAGTGGCCAGCCGAGCAACCCGCTGTCGATGAGCTTTTTGAGCGGCTGCACCGTGGTCCCGAGTCCGTAGAAGGTGTCCTTGAAGCGGAACCAGGTGTTGAGCCGGAAGATCCGGCCGTTCTGCCGGACGGCCTCCACGACGCGCTTGCCCTCACCGATGGTGCGGGTCATCGGCTTCTCGCACCAGATATCCTTCCCGGCGCGGGCCGCCTCGACGGCCATGATCCCGTGCCAGTGAGGCGGCGTGGCGATGTGGACGATGTCCACGTTCGGGTCGTGGATCAGATCCCGGTAGTTATGGTAGGCTTGCAGCTTCTGCCCGAATTTCTGCTGTCCCAGCGCCACGGCGCTGTCCAGATGGTTCCGGTCCACGTCGCAGACGGCGACCAGACGGCATCGCGCGTCGCTGGTGAAGTGGTAGCTCGAACGGCCGATGCCGCCGACGCCGATGATTCCTTTGGTGAGTTGATCGCTCGGGGCGATGTGTTTCGGACCTCCCAGAACCCAGCGGGGTACGATCGTGAAGAGCGTTGCGGCACCCGCGGCCTTGAGAAATTCCCTGCGGTTGAGTCCCATGTCTTTTGAAGTTTTGCGGTGGTTGTTCGTGTTGTCAGAGTGTCGTGAGTTTCAGGTTCCGCCATTGGACCTTGATGCCGCCGCCGTCGTGGATTTGCAGCGCGATGCGGCCCTGTGCGTCACCGATCTTAGCGTCGTGCAGGTCGCTCATGGGCTCGCCGTTGAGCCAGGTCTGGACATGGTCGCCCTCGACGCGCAGACGCAGCGTGTTCCAGTCGCCCTCTTTGAGGAGAGACTCCTTCTCTTCGGGAATCTCCGACAGCCAGCCCCGTCCGTAGGATTCGTAGATGCCGCCCGTATCGTTGCCCTTCGGCGCCACCTCGCACTGCCAGCCGCGGATCTTCACCGGCGGCAGCACGAACGACCGGAAGAAGAGGCCCGAATTGCCGTTGGACTGCTGGCGGAACTCGACCGTCAGATCGAAATCGTCGTAATAGGCGCGTGTGGCAAGGTAGCCGTATTGCTTGTCGGGACCGCTCTCGCAGACGAGGTTCCCCTCGGCGTCGACGTACCACTTCTCCGTGCCGTAGATCTCCCAGCCCGTAAGGTCGCGACCGTTGAAGAGCGTGATCTCACGGCCTGCTTTGCGGGGCAGCTCCTTGATCTTCAAATTGCGGAACGAGGCCGGATAACCGTGGTCTTGAAGGCAGATCACACCCCGGTGCGCCAATCCGTATTCGGGTGCGTTCTCCCACTTGCCGCTGTGCTTGCGGGCGAACCAGTCATCCGTCCAGGCCTCGAATTCGAGGATTTTGCGGCCGTTGAGCCAATGCTCGACGTGCCCGTTGTCAAAGACGATGCGCGAGGTGTTCCATTCGCCCTGCGGGTTGACCTGCATGGCCGACTTGTCGGGCAGATACATCGCGTAGTCCACGCCCAGACGCTGCCACTCTTCGAGCTTCGTCGGTGCGTTGTCGGCCTCCCACCCCGCTTCGTCGATGAGCTGGTATTCCGGACCGGTGACGTAGGGAACCTCGAAGTTCGGATCCTCCACCACGTGGTAGAGCATGCCGCTGTTGCCGCCCGGGGAGAGTTTCCAGTCCCAGTCGAGAATGAAGTTTTCATACTGTTTTTTGGTGACGATGTATCCCGTAAGGTCGCTGCCGTCGCCTGCGGCCTGGATGCAGCCGTCGACAACGTGCCACGGCATCGTCAGCGAGTCGCCGTTGAAGTCTTTCCATTGGTCGAGCGTCTTCCCGTCGAAGAGCAGCTGCCAACCCTCGGCCTGCTCCTCCCGGGTCAAGGTATTTTGGGGCGTCGAACAAGCGACAAGGGACAAGGATAATCCCAAAAGAGAAGCAGTTACCTCTGCAACATATAACTTCATAGTCTTAAATGTTTATTTGTTAAAAATTATATTTAAAAAAACCGTTGGTGGAATTAAAGACATAAAACTTTTATGGAGAAAAGGATGCGCATATTATATTTAGTAAATTAGATGTGCTCAAACATCTGATTTACATATACCGTATGCGCAACTTATATGCAATATTCGCAAAATATCTGGACATCTGCAAACAAAAAGCAGGAAATTTAGTCAATGAACAAGGTAATGTGCCCCGTCCGGGCGGGAAAATCTGCGCACTTACAATCCTACAATATATTAAGTTAAGGCTCTTTTGTTGTCCATGTAATATCATTTACCGAGGAGGCTAAATAGCTTGTATTGGTCATCGCAGAGAATAGCGGACAGATCTCGTCCGTTGTGAGGTCGTACCTGCGAAATGGGATGATTTTTTATAATAACTATTACATATTCGATATATTTTCCGGTACTTTTTGATTGTAAACAGAATTTTTTGCTATATTTGCAATAGTTCGTAAAAGAGATTCTCATTCAGGCCGCCGTTACATCAATTGTTGAATTTAAGCCAGATCGATGATATAACGAATACCCTCACTTGGTTATGAAACTGCGAATCGCATGCTTGCTGTACGTATTGGTTTCTACTGCTTCAATGGAAGCAGCACCGCTATGGCTGCGCTATCCTGCCATCTCTCCCGACGGTTCGCAGATCGCCTTTACCTATAAAGGCCGCATATACGTCGTTTCTGCAAATACCGGAGGGGGGGGGAATTTTGCCCGTTCTGTAACATCCGGTGAAAGTTACGCCTGTTATCCCGTCTGGTCGCCCGATTCGAAGATTTTGGCCTATGCCAGCGATCGGTACGGTAATTTCGACATCTTTACCATTCCTGCCTCAGGGGGTGTTCCCACTCGCATAACTGCGAACTCGGCCCAGGAGACGCCTTTCGCGTTTTCGAACGACGGCCGCAGCATCTATTTCGGGGCTACCATTTCCGATCCGGCGCAGAGCGCGCTCTTCCCGAAAAGTTACATGGAGGAACTTTACCGCGTCAGCGTCCGGGGCGGCCGCTATGAGCGCGTATTAGCCACGCCGGCCCAGTGGATATGCCTGAGCGACAACGGAGAATCATTTCTCTATCAGGACCGCAAGGGCGGGGAGAACGAATGGCGCAAGCATCATACCTCTTCCGTCACCCGCGACATCTGGAGTTACGATATCGCATCGGGCAAACACACCCGTCTGACAACTTGGGAGGGTGAGGACCGCAATCCCCGATACTCACCGGATAACCGATCCGTCTATTTCCTGAGCGAGCGCAGCGGAAGTTTCAATGTCTGGAACATGCCTGTCGATAATCCGTCGGAAGCCCGCCAGGTAACCTTTTTCAAGACCCACCCGGTGCGTTTTCTGTCGATTTCCCGCGACGGAACGCTCTGTTTTGGTTACAACGGCGAAATCTACACGATGAGCGGTTCCTCCGCGCCCCGAAAGCTCGACGTAGCGATCGTGCCCGAGGAACCCGCGGATAAGTACGCACGGCTACCGGTCAAGGAGGGCCACGACGCAGTCGTCTCTCCCGACGGAAAACAGATCGCGTTCGTTTCCCGCGGCGAGATTTTCGTAACATCGTCTGCTTACAACACGACCCGGCGCATCACGACATCCGCAGAAGCAGAGGAGAGCCCTGTCTTTGCTGCCGATAACCGCACGCTGGCCTACGCTTCGGAACGCGACGGTTATTGGAACATATACACGGCGACGATCGTTCGGGATGAAGACCCCGATTTTCCGAATGCGACGATACTCGAAGAAAAACCGCTGTTCAAAGCCGGGAAAATCGACCGGACATGCCCGCAATACTCCCCCGACGGAAAGGAACTGGCTTTTGTCGAAGAGCGTTGCCGGCTGATGGTTCTAAACCTCGCCAGCGGCAAGATCCGCAGGATCACCGACGGCGAACGGTCGTATTCCACCGACGGAAGTATGGATTACGCATGGTCCCCCGACGGCAAGTGGTTCGCCCTGAGCTATACGGGCAACCGTCACTATCCCTATTCCGACATTGGCCTCGTTAGCGCCCAGGGCGGCCCGATCCATAACATCACCAACACGGGTTATTTCGACAGGCAGCCGGTATGGTCGCCGGACGGGAACGCGATTCTCTTCTCGTCGGACCGCTACGGCATGCGCAGCCACGCTTCGTGGGGATCGCTGTATGACGTGATGGCCGTATTCCTGAATCGCAGGGCCTACGAGATCGCGCAGATGGACGAGGAGGAGTACGCATTTTACAAGGAGTCCGAAAAGCGTTCTGCTGAGGACGGCGATACAAAAGATCCCGAAAAAGAGAATGATTCCCCAAATTCTCCGAAAGATATTGTCGTGGAACTGGCCGGTATCGAGGACCGCATCGTACGTCTCACCCCCTTTTCCGGGAACCTGCGTGGATACACGCTCGACAAAAAGGGTGAACATCTCTATTATTCGATGTCGTACGGAGCCGCCTACGACATTTGGCAGCTGAACCTGCGCAACCGGGAAAACAAGGTGCTGCACAAAGGACAGGGCGGCGCGCTCGCATGGGACGAACGGATGGAAACGCTCTTCAGCTTCGGACGCGGCATGAAGAAGTTCAAGAACGGGACCGGTGCGGTGGAAACCGTACAGCCCAGCGGTGTCCTGCAACTCGACCGGCGCGCCGAGCGGGCCTATATGTTCGACCGCATCCGCCGGCAGGAACGGGAGCGTTTCTATGAGGAGTCGATGCACGGCGTCGAGTGGGAGGGCCTGTGCCGGAATTACGAACGTTTCCTGCCTCATATCGACAACGACTACGATTTCGCCGAGATGACCAGCGAATTGCTCGGAGAACTGAACGTCTCCCATACCGGATGCCGTTACAGCCGCCCGGCGAGCGACGATGACGACGCCACGGCCGATCTGGGGCTGATCTTCGATTTCGACTATCGGGGCGCTGGCCTGCTCGTGGCGGAGGTGGTCGCGGGAGGACCGTTCGACAAGGCGTCGTCGGAGGTCAGGGCCGGGGATATCGTGGAGCGAGTCAACGGACAGGAGATTCCGGCGGGAGCCGATTTCTATCCTTTGCTGAATCACCTGGCCGGACAACGCACGCTGGTTTCACTCTACCGGCCCTCGACCGGAAAACGCTGGGACGAAACGGTCGTCCCCATCTCCCAAAGCGCGCTGTCGAAACTGCTGTACAAACGTTGGGTAAAACGGCGGGCCGCCGATGTCGAACGGCTTTCGAACGGCCGTCTGGGATATGTCCACATCGAATCGATGGGCGATGCCAGTTTCCGCACGGTCTACGCTGACATGCTGGGTCGTTACAACCATTGCGAAGGAATCGTCGTCGATACCCGATTCAATGGCGGAGGGCGGTTGCACGAGGACATCGAGATATTGCTCAGCGGGGAAAAATACCTGACCCAGGTCATTCGCGGCAAGGAGGCCTGCGACATGCCCAGCCGTCGGTGGAACAAGCCGTCGGTCATGCTCACGTGCGAAGCGAACTACTCGAACGCCCATGGAACCCCCTGGGTGTATCAATACCGTAAAATCGGCAAAGTGGTGGGAATGCCGGTCCCGGGAACCATGACGAGTGTGTCGTGGGAGCGGTTGCAGAATCCCGCCCTTGTTTTCGGAATCCCGGTTGTCGGATATCGAACGGCAGAGGGAAAGTATCTTGAAAATTCGCAATTGAACCCCGACATCACAGTCGCAAACACCCCCGAAATGGTGGTATGCGGTCGGGACGAGCAGTTGGAGCGGGCTGTAAAGACACTCATTGAGCAGATCGACGCTCCTGCCGGGCACCGGTATCGATGATCGTACCCGTGTACGTTCTTGCCGAATTGTCCACGGGTATGCGGTCATAGCAATTCCAGTCTTCGAAACTCCTGCGAGTTCTCATAAAACAATTCATTTCATTTAACCCAAAAGCAAAACGATGAAAAAGATCTGCATTCCGTTATTGCTTTCCCCGCTCATACGCCACGCGGGGAAGCGAACTCATTCAGCCCGAAAATCGATGGCCAACAGTATCGTTGCGGAAGTGACAGCGAGTCGTAGGCATACACCGCTGAATCGATCGGGAGGACTGTCCAAAAGTTCCTTTTATTCCTAAGGGCCCGGATCAGACCGGTCTGCAAAGAGAGGTCTTTTCCATGAACGGTATGCATTATTTCAATTTCAATTCCATATGATTAGAAAATTACTCGTATTGTTATCGACGGTTTTCTGCATAACGGCAGCTTCAGCCCAGACCCAGACGGTCAAAGGCCGGATCGTCGATGAAAACAACGCACCCGTCATCGGTGCGACCGTTGTCGTCAAAGACCGCCCGACAATCGGCACTTCGACCGATGTCAAAGGCGAGTTCGTCCTCGCGGGGGTTCCTCAGAAGGGGAAACTCCAGATCTCTTACGTCGGCTACAAAACGCAGGATGTGGATATTTCAACATCGCTCATCAAGGTAAAACTCGAACCCGACTCCCAGGCTGTCGAGGCCGTTGTGGTGACGGGTATGACGAAAATGGACAAACGTCTGTTCACGGGAGCTGCCGACCAGTTAATCGCCGATGACGTGAAGCTGGCCGGTATGGCGGATATCAGTCGCGGTCTGGAAGGACGTTCGGCGGGAGTATCCGTTCAGAACGTCTCCGGTACGTTCGGCACAGCGCCGAAAATCCGCGTGCGTGGAGCCACCTCGATTTACGGCAGTTCGAAACCGCTGTGGGTCGTCGATGGCGTCATCATGGAGGATATTGTCGATATTGACGCCGATGCCCTCTCCTCGGGCGATGCCACAACGCTTATTGCATCGGCTATCGCCGGGCTCAATGCGGAGGACATCGAAAGTTTCAATATTCTGAAAGACGGTTCGGCTACCTCGATTTACGGAGCGCGAGCCATGGCGGGTGTGATCGTCATCACCACCAAGCGCGGCCGTGCCGGCGTCAGCAGCATCAATTACACCGGTGAATTCACCTACCGCATGATCCCGTCCTACAAGGATTTCAACATCATGAACTCGCAGGATCAAATGTCGGTGTACATGGATATGCAGCGGAAAGGATGGCTCAACCTCGCCGAAACCGTCACCGAATCGGAATACGGTGTATTCGGTAAAATGTACCAGCTTATCTCGGCGGGGCAGTTGCAAAACGACGATGCGAGTACCGCGGCATACCTGCGTGGGGCAGAATACCGCAATACGAACTGGTTCAAGGAGTTGTTCAACAATAACATCATGCACACCCACTCGGTGAGCCTCTCGTCGGGTACCGAAAAATCGACGTACTATGCTTCACTGAGCGCCATGAGCGATCCGGGCTGGACGAAGGCCAGCAAAGTGGAACGCTACACGGCAAATATCAACGCCACCTACAACATCTTCAAGAACCTGTCGCTGAACGTGATCTCGAACGGCTCCTATCGCAAGCAGGAGGCTCCCGGAACCCTCTCGTCGGCAACCGACTACGTAACGGGCGAAGTGAAGCGTGATTTTGACATCAACCCCTATTCCTATGCCCTCAACACTTCGCGGACGCTCGACCCCAAGGAGTTCTACACGCGCAACTACGCGCCCTTCAATATCCTGCATGAGTTGGACAACAACTACATCGACCTTTCGGTCGTCGAGACCAAATTTCAGGCGGAACTGAAATGGACGCCTGTCGAAGGGCTCGATCTGAGTGCCCTGGGAGCCGTGAAGTACCAGGCTTCGACCCAGGAGCATAATATCACGGAGGCTTCAAACCAGGCGGTTGCCTACCGGACGGTTGATCCGACCACGGTCCGGGATAAGAACCCCTACCTCTACACCGACCCGGACAACCCCTATGCCGTACCGGTAACGGTTTTACCCGTCGGCGGTATCTATGAGCGGACGGATAACAAAATGCTCTCGTATGACTTCCGGGCTTCGGCCACCTACAACAAAACGTTCAACAACACACATATCATCAGCCTCTACGGCGGTATGTCGGTGAACAAAATCGACCGCCACAACACCTGGTTCCGCGGTTGGGGACTCCAGTACGACATGGGTATGGAGCCTTATTACGATTACCTCGTCTTCAAGCAGGGCATGGAAAACAGCAGCAAGTACTATACGATCGGCGACTCGTTCTACCGCGAGGTGGCGTTCTTCTTTAACGGCACTTATTCCTACAAGGGACGTTACACGATCAATGGTACATACCGCTACGAAGGGACCAACAAGATGGGCAAGAGCCGCAGGGCCCGCTGGCTGCCTACGTGGAACATTTCCGGAGCGTGGAACGTCCATGAGGAGCGTTTCTTCGACCACATCCGGCCGGCGTTGTCGCATCTTTCGCTGAAAGCCTCCTACTCGCTGACCGCAGACCGCGGTCCGTCGTACGTCACCAACTCACTGGCCGTCATCGAAGCGACGACTCCCTGGCGTCCGTTCAGCGGCGACAGTGAAACCGGACTTGAAGTCTCCAGTCTCGAAAATGCACAACTCACCTACGAGAAGAAGCACGAGTTGAATCTCGGCCTCGATGCGGGGTTTGTCAACAACCGCATCAATCTGGCTTTCGACTGGTACAAGCGTGACAATTTCGATCTGATCGGAACGGTTACGACACAAGGCATCGGCGGCGAGGTCTCCAAATACGGCAATGTCGCCGAGATGAAGTCGAACGGTGTCGAACTCAGTCTCTCGACCAAGAACATCCAGACCAAGAACTTCAGTTGGACGACCAATTTCATCTACTCGCACATTCATAACGAGGTGACCAAACTCGAAACCTCGACACGCGCGATGTCGTTAATTTCCGGTACGGGATTTACCATGGAGGGGTATCCTGCGCGTTCGCTCTTCTCGTTCCAGTTCGCGGGACTAAGCGAAACCGGTCTGCCAATGGTTGTCAATACGGAGGGTGAGGTCAGCTCCACATCATTCAACTTCCAGGACAGCAATGAAGACCATCTGAAAAAGAACCTCGTTTACTCGGGCCCTGTCGATCCGACTGATCTGGGTAGCTTTGGTAATATATTCCAGTATAAGGGCTGGCGTCTGAACGTCTTCATGACCTACTCGTTCGGCAACGTTGTCCGGCTCGATCCCGTCTTCAGCGGCTCCTATTCGGACCTCGACGCCATGCCGCGTGAGTTCAAGAACCGTTGGATGATCGCCGGCGACGAAGCGTACACGAATGTTCCCAGCATTGCATCGAAGCGCCAGCTGCAGCTGGACTCCTCCATCAAATACGGATACAGCGCCTACAACTATTCGACGGCACGCATCGCCAAGGGCGACTTTATCCGCATGAAGGAGATCTCGCTGTCGTACGACTTCCCGAAGAAACTGATTTCAAAGATTCGTCTCTCGTCGCTGTCGCTCAAACTGCAAGCCACCAACCTCTTCCTGATCTATGCAGACAAGAAACTCAACGGTCAGGACCCGGAATTCTACAACACCGGAGGCGTCGCAGCTCCCGTTCCGCGTCAGTTCACGCTCACGGTACGAATCGGTTTATAAACTCCGGCCATTCCAACTAAAAAAGATTCTTATGAAAAAAAGCATCATATATTTATTGAGTACCGCGATCATCATCCCGGCATTGGTGTCGTGCAGCGATTTTCTGGATCAGAATCCCGACCTGCGCACGACGCTGGATTCCGAGGAGAAAATCGCCAATATTCTCGTTTCGGCTTATGTGAGCGGATCGGGCAGCTATCAGCTCGTCGCTGAATTGTCGTCGGACAACGTCTGCGACCGAGGTGTCACAAAAGATTACAACCAGTTCTATCAGGATGTTTATGAATGGGCGGAAGATGTAACCAGCAACAACGATGCCCCGCGGAACATCTGGAGCGCCAACTACAGCAACATCGCCAATGCCAATCAGGCCCTCTCGGCTATCGAGGAAATGGGCGGTCCCATCACGGCATCGCTCAAGGCCAGCAAGGGCGAAGCGCTGTTGTGCCGGGCCTATTCGCACTTCGTGTTGGCCAACATGTTCTGTATGCCCTATAACGCCGAAACGGCGGAGAATTATCTGGGCATACCTTATATGGATCATGCCGAAACCGATCTTAATCCCCAATACGAGCGCGGGACGCTCAAAGAGGTTTATGAGAAAATCGGCCGGGACATCGAAGAGGGCATTCCCCTGATCGACGACACATCCTATTCGGTACCCAAATACCATTTCAACTATAAGGCCGCCTGTTGCTTTGCCTCACGCTATTATCTCTTCATCCACGACTGGGACAATGCCATCAAATACGCGACGATGGCGCTGACCTCCAATCCGGAGTCGCTGCTGCGCGATTACGATGCGATCGCAGCCCTGCCCAACAGCTCCAGCCGACATCAGGAATACGTCAATTCATCCAGTAAGGCCAATTTCCTGCTTCAAGCCGCCACTTCGAGCAGCGGACTGGTTTTCGGATGGTACACGACTGCCGGACGTTACGCGCACGGCAAACTGCAGGGAACTTATGAAACCGTTCAGCCCAAAAAAGGCGGCCCGTGGGGCAGCGGAGTGAGCTTCAAGGCCGGGCATGCGGTGCTCGGCTCCTCCGGCAAATACATTCTTCCCCGAACATGGCGCGTATTCCAATATACCGATCCCGTGGCCGGAACCGGCTTTAACAAGGCTGTATCCGTCTTGTTCAGCACCGAAGAGGCACTGCTCAACCGCGCCGAAGCTTACATCATGAAAATGAGCGAAGATCCGTCAAACGCGGACCTCGCATTGGCGGACATGAATCTTTACGCCGGAAACCTCTTCTCATCAGGCTTCACCCCCATGACGCTCGAATCGATCAAGGAATGGGCGACGGTAACCTACAAGGATTATTCGGAACTCTATGTCGGGAAGACTTCGACCACCAGTCCGCAGACGCTCAATCCCAAGAAAAAGCTTTTCGCCGCCCCCTACAACGCGCTGGAAGAGGAACAGGAAAGCATGCTGCAAGCGCTCATCTTCATGCGCCGCTACCAGTTCCTCCACGAAGGCATGCGCTGGTTCGACACGCGGCGTTTCGGCATCACGGTCTACCGCTACCTGCTCGACGAGGACGATGAAACCATCCTGCAAATCACCGACAAAATCAGTGATGAAAACGGCACACCCGATCCCCGCCGGGCTCTCCAACTTCCGTCCGATGTCATTTCAGCCGGTCTGACTCCCAACCCGAGAAACTAAAAACGACACGTATGAAAAAGTCTCTGATTTATATTCCATTTTTAGTCGCACTGATTTCAGTGTGCGTAACATCGTGTTCAAACGATGATGACCTGAGCTCCACCAGCGTGGTTCGGGCGACGGCCACCGAAGAGAACGATTTCGACCGCTGGCTTACCCGCAATTACGTGGAACCCTACAACATCCAGTTCAAATACCGGTTCGAGGACATCGAGTCGAGCATGTCGTATTATCTCACCCCCGCCAGCTACGAGCAATCGGTAGCCATGGCCAAACTGGTGCGCCACATGTGTCTGGAAGCTTACGACGAGATCACCGGCAGCAAAGAGTTCATCAAGAACTATTTCCCGAAAATCCTTTACATGGTCGGCTCCTATGCCTACAAGACCAATGGATCCTTGGTGCTGGGAACAGCCGAAGCCGGGACCAAGATCACGCTCTACAATCTCGACAACCTGAACCCCAAGGCTGTCAATGCGAAAACGGCCTACTTCAAGACGATCCATCACGAATTCGGCCATATCCTTAATCAGACAAAGCCCTATTCGACCGATTTCGCCGAAATCTCGGGCCCCGACTATGTCCAGGATCAGTGTTTCGATATCTACACGACTGACGCAAAAGCATTGCAGGCCGGATTCATCTCACCTTACGCTTCAAAGGCCGACAGCGAAGATTTTGTGGAACTCGTCGCGCTTTATGTGAACCGTACCGCTGATGAGTGGGAGGAGATGCTTGCGACAGCCGGCGACTCGGGACGCTCGAAGATCGAGTCCAAATTCGAAATCGTATACAACTACATGAACAACAGTTGGAACATCGACCTGGACGAATTGCGTGAGATCGTACTGCGCCGGGCTGCCGAAGCTCCCAACCTCGATTTCGAATCTTTAGACGATTAGAACAATTCCGAAACAAACGAATAATAAGACAATATGAAAAAAACAGCAATACTGGCGCTTCTGTCGCTTCCGCTCCTTCTCTCCTCGTGCCTGTTCGACGAGGAGGACGTGTTCGACAAATCCGCGTCGGAACGCATCGAGGCAGCCAAGATTGAGGCCAAAACGGTCCTCGAAGGGGCGCCGAACGGATGGCACGTCCGTTATTTTCCCTCCCCGACCCAGGAATTCGGCGGCTATAACGTATTCTTCAAATTCTCCGAGGGCAATGTCACGATTGCCTCCGAAACCGAGACGGATCCTGCAACCGCTGAGACAAGCCTCTATACACTGGGTGAGGACCTGGGTGTCACGCTCAACTTCGACACGCAGAATTCGGTTATCAACTATTTCGTCCATCCGCGCAACCCCGACGGGCTGGGCTCGACCTATAAGGGAATGGAAGGCGATTACAAATTCACGGTAATGAGCACTTCGCCCGAAGAGGTGCGTCTGCGCGGCATCATCTCGGGCAATACCTACATCCTGACCCCCCTGGCCGACGATGTCGTCTGGGCGACTGAAATGGAGACCTATCAGGACTGTGCCGTGGATATGTCGTTCAACAGCTATTCGTGCGTGGTAAATGGGCAGACTTATCAGACTACCCTTACCAACCGCCGGTTCACGATCAAGCTCGATGATGAAACCACCATCTATGCTCCGTTCATCTACACCAAAGACGGCATCAGTCTCTACGAGCCGATCACGATCGACGGCGTGACGGCACAAGACTTCACATTCGTTGATGAATACTACTTCGTGGAGGCTGGCGGCGCCGACTTCAAAATCATGACACCCGAGCCGGTCCGTTCGGACATCACGTTCCAGGTGGATGTTCCCGACGATACGAAGACCTACAATAAGGTCGTCGTAAATGCGGTTCCCTCGAACGATACGGAGTACTATTACATCGGAGTGATGCTGAAATCCGAATTCGAAGCTCAACACGAAAAGAAACTCCTGCAAAGTCTGGTCAGCACGCTCAACGAAGACATCGGCGCAGGAGATGATGTAGAAACGATCGCAGCAAGCAGACTTCTGAAAGGAACAAGCACTTATACGATGGAGTACCCGAGTTTCTACGACGAATACGTGGCTATCGTATTCGGATGTGCGGTTTCCAATGGATTCATAGTTTCCACAACGTCGATTACCTCAGTACCATTCTCAATTGACTCCTCGCTGCTGCCTTCGGATACCAGCGACCTGTACAAAAGATGGTTGGGCAAATGGAGAGTTACCAGCACCTCGTCGCAGGTAAACGGGGAACCCGTAACATTTGAAATAACCGTAAAACCGGGTACGGTCAATTCTTCCTATATGATCCGTGGATGGGGTATTACGATTTACGGTGACATGTACGATTTGCGAGCCTATTACCAAGCGTCCTATAAAGGAACAAGCACTTCGGCCATTCCGATCCCGGAGTCCACTGGTATTCTGTACACCAAGACCGATAACGATATTTACGGCTACGACGATATTTACCCGATTCGAACACGCTACTCCCGCATTACCTATTCGAGTGGGGCTTATTCGTCATTCACGACGACTCAGACCTCGCCCAAACTCGTTGGTATATATGACGATACGAAGACAGGCGAGGCGAAGATGTACGGCGTCCGTTTCAATACCGGAACCGATTACGTCGGTATAGAGTTCTATCGGTGGTCGGAAAACATGGCATCCTACTACACCTCGCCGACCGTTCGTCCGGGCTATACCGCCAAAGACTTCCCTGTGGGACCATTCACGTGGGTTCAGTTGGTGGATGCCGATGGAAACGTGCTTTCTTCCGACGAAGCCGTTACAACCAACACCGTTGCAACGTCCGGATCAGCCGCAAAAGTTGCCGGTTCGGAGAGTATCGCAGCTTGGGAATAATCCCTTAGCCTCCTGTATAAAAACTGTCTGCGTTAAGCAGACAGTTTTTATTTTGTATTGAGCGTCATGGGTATTTGCAGACTTTGGGCGGAGACCTGTGGGTCGATTGGTTGATAACCGCCCTTCTGGCGCTATTTCACGTAATTAGACTGGATACTATGTTCTGGAGGAGTAAAGTGTAATTTTTAATCAACTCCTAAACTGAGTTGCCATTTCATCATCTGCCACAGGCCCGATTACGATGTCGAAATGGTGTGTTGGATGCACACTGTTTCGGTCCCTGTTTCCCATCACAAAGAGAGCCCATTCTTCATTCGGAGTTGCAAATTCCTTGATCGATAGCTGTAATAGAGGCTGATTCCGTACTCCCTGGACAGGGGTTCGAGGATGTCCGTGCGGTGGATCTCCTTCGTGTCGAGGTTTACAAGGTGGTAGAGGAATCCGTTTGCCGTGTGCTCGACCCGGCAGATGACATAGCGTTCCTGCGACATGTAAGGGCCGAAGCCGATAACGATCTGATTCTCTTGGGCGACTTGGATTTCGGTGTCGGTGGTCGTACCTCCGAACAGGGAATAATACCTGGACATGGTGTTGTGTGTTTAGATGTTAGCAGACGAGAGAGAAGAGGAAGGAAAAGAGGCCGATCAGCACGACGGAGGAGAACAGGCGAGAAGACCCCGCAGGAGGTTAGAGCAGAAGAGAAGGGACAAAACGACCCCAAGAAAGCCATTCCCGAAGAGGTGGAAGTAGAGGACTGCCGCCCCGAGTTGAGCCGCCGCCCGTACCCCCAAACCGATGCTGAGTGGAAGGTTGGAGGTTTTCTGGTTCCTGTTGTTTTTCGTTGTGCTTTTCATAGCCTTCGACTTTTTTTTATGCCGTAGCGGAGCCGGTATGGATGGTATCTTGGTTCAGGAGCTATGCAAGGCCGGGCTTAGCCCGAGCAAGATTTTTGCGCCAAATACGCTCGCCCGCAGGGAAAGAGGAAGATTTTGCGCAAAACCCCCGAGGGGCCTGATCTTGAACGGGCGTGAAGCCCGAAGATACCTTCGCTGCTGAACCGGGATACCTTCCATCCGATCCGGGAAGGTGGTCGTGAAGGAGGAGAAGGTTATAGGAAAAGGATAACGAAAAATGCGAACGCAGGTAGGGGTGATTATTCTTTAATCACTGCGGAATGCAGAATCGCATTCCGAAGGATTCCATCAGATAAGATGCTATGATGGATTATAGGTATAATAATAAGAGCAACACCGTATTGGCGTTGCTCTTACGATAAATGGTTTTGTAAATTTAGCTCACCGGATATTGATCGTCTAAATCGAACGGCATGACGACCATTTTGTGTTGCGGACGGTAAAGCAACCATTTCCGGAAGGCTTCGGATTCCATGGTGCGAACTCTAAATGACAGAGCCGCGATCATCTCCAGATTGTAAAGATCCACATAGCCGGACATTTGATGCGTGTGAAATTCATCCATCCGTTTGTCTTTGTAGATTGCCCGAATATTGCTGCTGATGGCAGCCGGGAAAACCCCGAAGAGCCGGGCTATCTGCAACTGTGTCATCCAAACCGTTCCATCGGGTGAGAGGTGAACCGTAACACGATTGTTTTCTGCGTCAATGGTTATTGAACCGAATTTTATCTCGTATGCCTCCATAATTATGTTGCAGTGTTTTATTATATAACGCTTGTCGTGCGGTGTTTTCGTGTGCCGACGTGATTGAGTTTTTGGGCCAGTAAATCCATGTCCTTGCTGACTTTTCGGTCTGTGATTCTGGCGTAGATCTGCGTGGTGCGGATATTCGTATGACCGAGAATCTTCGAGACGGTTTCGATGGGCACGTCGTTGGCCAGCAGCACCGAGGTGGCGCAGCTGTGCCTTGCCATATGGAAGGTCAGTTTCTTGTTTATCCCGCACATGGCGGCAATCTCCTTCAGATAGTCATTCACCCGCTGGTTGCTGATTACGGGCAGCAGTTTTCCGTCGGGGAGCTTACCCTTGTACTTTTTCAGGATGGCAATCGGAATATCCAGCAGACGGATCGATGCCGTTACCTTGGTCTTGTGCCGTTTGCGGATGATCCAGAGGTTGCCGTCGAAGCCGGTGCTGATGTCGTCGGGCTGCAGCTCGCAGACGTCGATATAGGAGAGAGCCGTGAAGCAGCTGAAGATAAACAGGTCGCGGACCTGTTCAAGCCGTCGGGAGGGGAACGTGTGGTGGTAGATGGCCATAATCTCCTCCATGGTCAGGTACCCGCGGTCGGTTCGTTCGAACTTGACCTTGAAGTTTCCGAAGGGATCTGCGAAGAGCATACCCGTATTCTTGGCGAAATTGACCACGGTGCGGAGCCGCTGGACGAATTTCATGGCCGTGTTGTGGTTGCAGCCGTGGACATTTTCGTTGAAGAGCAGGAAATTTTCGACGAACAGGACGTTGATATCCTTCAGCGGCATGTCCGACACGGAATACTTGTATTTGATAAACTCTTCGAGCCGGCGCCTGGTCAGCTCGTAGCGCCAGTAGGTTTTATTGGTCGGATCCATCTTCACCTTCTGCAGATACTGCTCGTTGTGCTGTGCAAAGAATTCGAGGATGGTGCGCGTTTTTTCTGTTTTTCCCAGGTAGGCGTCTCTGACTCGCTCGGCCGTAACGTAACCATCGATATCAAGAAGAGTATGATAATGTCTCTGGACCTTCATCTTGATATCTTCAAGTAACAGGTTGATTCTCACCGATTCGGTAGTTCGACCAGCGGCTTTTCCCAAAGAGACGCTCCACAGTTTGGGGTCTATTTCCAGTTGGGTGTTAAACTGGCTGATGGCCTGATCGACGGTAATGCGGGCAATAATTGGCGCTTTTCCGGTCTTTTTGACCGCGTTTCTCTTCACATAGAAGAGTACCTTGAAAGTGTTTTTCATAACCTCATTCTTTAGGTTGTAAAATTATTGTAATTAGTTAAAAATGAGGAGTATAAAACACAGACAAATTGCGACAGGAAGCTGCCAATTTGCGACTTTTTGTGACCTAAAATTGAAAAACAAAAATCGGTCACGAATTGGTCACAAAACTCTGTCAAAATATGGCTGTTTTGTGTCCGAAATTGGCTGACCGACTCAATAAAAAAATCTCACAATACCCTGATATTGTGAGATTTGGCTAATTTTTGTCCGGATTTGTCCGGATAGGTGGTGAACCCGCTGGGGCTCGAACCCAGGACCCCAACATTAAAAGTGTTGTGCTCTACCTGCTGAGCTACGGATTCTCCCGAGCCAAAAGGTTTGAATCTCCGTTTTGGTGGTGCAAATGTACGGATTTATTTTGAATTTCCAACATCCGACCTGAAAAATTCTGCAAATATCGCTTTTCGATTGCTTCCTTGCTTCGTATTCCCGTTCCCGACATTCCCGATTGCGAAATTTCCCGTGCCGATTTTGTTTTGCCGAAATAAAAAGATAATTTTGTAGTCGTTAAACCCGAAAGTTCACTTTTAAACCCTGTATATCTATGTGTAAAGCGCTGATTATCGGAGCCGGAGGTGTTGGGACCGTGGTGACCCAGAAGATTGCCGCCAATCCCGTCTTCACGGATGTGATGCTGGCCAGCCGTACCAAATCCAAATGCGATGCCGTGGCTGCGGCCATCGGCGGCAACCGTGTGAAGACCGCCGAGGTCGATGCCGACAACGTGCCGCAGCTGTGCGAGTTGTTCCGGTCCTTCAAGCCGGATATCGTGGTCAACGTGGCGCTCCCGTACCAGGATCTGACGATCATGGATGCCTGCCTGGAGTGCGGCTGCAACTACCTCGACACCGCGAACTACGAGCCCCGCGACGAGGCGCATTTCGAATATTCGTGGCAGTGGGCCTACCAGGACCGCTTCAAGGCTGCGGGGCTGACGGCGATCCTCGGCTGCGGCTTCGACCCGGGCGTGACGGCGATCTTCACGGCCTACGCCGCCAAACACCACTTCGACGAGATCCACTACCTCGACATCGTGGACTGCAACGCCGGGAACCACGGCATGGCCTTCGCCACGAACTTCAACCCCGAGATCAACATCCGCGAGGTGACCCAGAAGGGCCGCTACTACGAGAACGGACGGTGGGTCGTAACCGAACCGCACGAGATCCACAAGCCGCTGAACTACCCGGGGATCGGCGAGCGCGAATCATACGTAATCTACCACGAGGAGCTGGAGTCGCTGGTGAAGAACTACCCGACGATCAAACGGGCGCGCTTCTGGATGACCTTCGGGCAGGAGTACCTGACACACCTGCGCGTGATCCAGAACATCGGCATGGCGCGCATCGACCCGATCATTTACAATGGGGTGGAGATCGTTCCGATCCAGTTCCTGAAGGCGGTGCTTCCGGACCCGAAGTCGCTGGGTGCGAACTACCACGGCCAGACCTCGATCGGCTGCCGGATCCGCGGCGTGAAGGACGGCAAGGAGCACACCTATTATATCTATAACAACTGCGACCACGAACAGGCCTTCAAGGAGACCGGTACGCAGGCCGTGTCGTTCACGACGGGCGTTCCGGCGGCGCTGGGCGCTTCGATGTGGGCCAAGGGGCTGTGGCGCGGAGCGGGCGTCTTCAACGTCGAGGAGTTCGATCCGGATCCGTTCCTGGCGGAGCTGGGTGAGCAGGGCCTTCCGTGGCACGAGCTGTTCGACGTCGACCTGGAGGTGTGATTCCCCGATTAAATTGCGGATGTGTTTTAGCATCCGCAATTTTTTTCTTAAATTTGCTTTGGAACCCCAAATCTGTCCTGCCTATGACATAATCCAATGAATCCTGATCGAGACGCCCGGACATAGGCGTCGAACATATATATAAAAGCGCATTGGCTTTTTTTCTTACTCCCGAAAATTGGACACTTTCGCACAACGTAAGGAACAAAGGTTGATGCTTGCGCTGTTTATCAGCGTGGGCATTGTCTTATATTCTACGTTGTGTGGGTCGTCCAATACCCCGGGAGTGGATATAATGATATGTCCACGTTTTTTTATTGAAACAATCCATTGTTGTTATGAAAAGGTATATTTTACTTGTTTTTTGCATCGTCCTGGGAATTATTTTTTTATACATGCCGCTGGCCTACGTCGAAGCCTTCGGATCCGGCCAGGGCCTCGATTTCGAATACTACATCATATATAGCAATGCCGCCGGCGATGATGTGACCTCGGTCGCCTTGACGATCTCGTTTTTTTCCTATTTTCTGATTTTCGCGGCATTGCTGCTCCGGTGGATCCGGATCGCCAAATGGCTGAGTGCGCTGGCGCTCATTTCTCCGGTTGTTTTGCTGTTTTATCTCGATTTCATAAGCGGTGTGGATTACACCGGCACGTTCGTATATGTATTGTTGAGCGTCGTATTTTTCATTCTTTGCCTGACGCTCAAGCCCAACCGGCGACCCGACAAAAAAACGGCCGGGGCAGCCGAGTACAACCGAAACGAGGATATCGCACGGAATAAGTGGATCAGCGTTTGCTCCTATTTGGGCATTCTGGTGTTGATCCCGCTGTTTGGCGGCAGGGATTCACGCTTCGCGCGCTTTCACGCCAACCAGGGCCTGGTTCTCCTGATCGGCTTTGTCGCCGTGTATGTTCTGAAATGGATCCTGTGGAAAGGCCTGTGGGTATGGCTGATGGAGGATTCGTCCGAACCCGGAGTACCTTGGATATGGGTTGTTTTCAATAAGTTCGAGATATTGGTCACGCTGTTTTTTATTTTCCTGGCTGCATTTGGAATCACCAATGTCCTCCGAGGACGGGAGGAGCGGCTGCCGTTGATCGGGAAAATCCGTTTGCTGAAATAATTCCGTGTCCGATCTTCGCAGAACGGACAAGTAGGTATAAATACCTATTTTGCAAGAAATCATCGGCCGCAAGTCGCTCCGAGCCGATGATTTTCTTATTTTTGTCCCTGTTTTGAGCAAAAAACGACGCGATGATTGACTTTCTGAAACTGCCGTCTCCGTGCTACGTGCTCGACGAGGAGCTGCTGGACCGGAACCTTGCGGTGATCGACCGCGTGCGCCGCGAATCGGGCGCGGAGATCATCGTCGCCTTGAAGGCCTGCGCCATGTGGAGCATCTTCCCGGAGCTGGCGGCCCATGCCGACGGCGCGACGGCCAGTTCGGCGGCCGAAGCGCGGCTCGTACTGGAGGAGTTCGGCAGCCCGGCGCACACCTACGCTCCCGTCTATACGGATCGCAACATCGACGAAATCCTGCGCTGCAGCAGCCACATCACCTTCAACTCCCTCACGCAGTACGAACGTTTCGGACAGCGGGCCCTGATCAACGGGCTCTCGTGCGGCCTGCGCATCAACCCCGAGTATTCGCCCGTGGAGACCGACCTCTACAACCCCTGTGTGACGGGTTCGCGGCTGGGCGTCACGGCCGAACAGCTGGCCGCCTGCGGGGGCCTTCCCGAGGGGATCGAGGGGCTTCACTTCCACGTGCTGTGCGAATCGCGCCCCGAGCACCTGCGGCGGGCGCTGGAGGCCGTCGAGCAGCGCTTCGGCGCGTGCCTCGATCGCGTGAAGTGGCTCAACATGGGCGGCGGGCACCTGATGACCCACGCCGACTACGACTGCGACGAACTGATCGCCCTGCTGCGTGCGTTCAAGACCCGTCACCCGCACCTGCGACTGATCCTCGAACCCGGAAGCGCCTTTACGTGGCGGACGGGCTACCTGGTCTCGACGGTGGAGGATGTGGTCGTCAACGGCGGCGTGCGCACGGCGATGCTCGACGTATCGTTCGCCTGTCACATGCCCGACTGCCTCGAAATGCCCTACAAACCGGCCATCATCGGGGCGCATGAACCCGCCGACGGAGAGCCGCGCTGGCGGATGGGCGGCACGAGCTGCCTGGCCGGGGATTTCTACGGCGACTGGGCATTCGACCACGAACTGCAGGTCGGCGAGCGCATCGTCTTCGAGGACATGATCCACTACACGATGGTCAAGACGACGATGTTCAACGGCGTGCAGCACCCGTCGATCGTCATCGTGCGGCGCGACGGCCGTGTGGAGATCGTCCGCGAATTCGGCTACGAGGATTTCAAGACGCGGATGTCCTGACGGGCCCGCAAGCCATACGAACACAAACAAGAACCCCAAGATAGATGGAAAAATTCGAACCTACCGCTTATACGCTCGAATGCGTGGCCACGGGCCGCGAGTTCGAGGATACGGGCTGGATGCTCTCCGACTCGCAG
Organism: uncultured Alistipes sp.; assembly: GCF_963931675.1. Classification (NCBI taxonomy): domain Bacteria; kingdom Pseudomonadati; phylum Bacteroidota; class Bacteroidia; order Bacteroidales; family Rikenellaceae; genus Alistipes; species uncultured Alistipes sp. Next base: position 2,802,990 of record NZ_OZ007039.1, read on the forward strand.
TGCAAGGAGCCGTCGCTGATCCGCGCACGGTATGCCAAGAAGCAGATCGAGGTGAAGCCCGCCGAATGGGGGCTCTACCGCTTTGCGGACTGGATGCCGGTGCGCCGGATGCTGAAAGGCTCGTCGGCCCCGGTTACCTATCGCAGCAAGGGCCTTGCCGAGCGCCTCGGACTGGAAAACCTCTGGATCACGTTCAACGGCTATTATCCGGCCATCGGCGCGACGATGACGACCTGCTCGTTCAAGGAGACCGAAGCCTATTCGGTGTGCGGACGCGCGGCGGCCGACGAGGATCGGGTGCTGGTGGTGGCTTCGGCCGGGAATACGGCGCGGGCCTTCGCCAAGGTTTGCTCCGACAATGGCATCAAGCTGCTGCTGTCGGTGCCGTATGACAACATCGACGCACTGTGGTTCGAGAAGCCGCTGAATCCCTGCGTGAAGCTGATCTCGTGCGCCGCGGGCGGCGACTATTTCGATGCTATCCACCTGAGCGATCTGGCGCTCAAGGGCAAGGGCTTCTACGCCGAGGGCGGTGCGAAGAACATCGCGCGCCGCGACGGCATGGCCTGTACGGTGCTGTCGGCCGTAACGACCATCGGCCGCATCCCGGACTACTATTTCCAGGCCGTCGGCAGCGGTACGGGCGCCATTGCGGCGTGGGAGGCCAATATGCGCCTGATCGAGGACGGGCGTTTCGGCAAGAACCTCATGAAGCTGATGGTTTCGCAGAATGCGCCGTTTGTTCCGATGTACGATGCCTGGCAGGCGTCGTCGCGGGCCATGCTGCCCTACGACAGCGACAAGGCACGGCGCGATGCGGAGATCATCGACGCCAAGGTGCTCTCGAACCGCAAGCCGCCTTACAGCCTGGCGGGCGGTCTGTACGATGCACTGAAGGCCACCGGCGGGGAGGTGTTCGCCGTGACGAACGCCATGGCGCGCAAGGCCCGCAAGCTCTTCAAGGAGCTGGAGGGTGTGGATATCTACTCGGCTGCGGGTGTGGCGCTGGCCTCGCTCATCAACGCGGTGAATGCCGGGAAGATCGCCAGGGACGCCACGGTAATGCTGAACATCACGGGCGGCGGTGAAGAGCACTTCAAGGAGGCTAAGGAGCTCTGGTACCTGAAGCCGAGCCTGGTTTTCCCGCTGGATCCCGACACCGACGAGGTGGTCTCGAAGGTCGAGGCGCTGTTTGCCGAGTAAAGGGCGGACTCCGGTCCCGGAGCAATCCAGCCGAATTCAGAAAAAGCGACCTTCGGGCCGCTTTTTTATTTTCCCGAAATACTTATCTTTGTCGGCGGTTCCGCCCGGGGCGAAGCAGCCGGACCCGGAGGGGCCACGGACACAAGTTTTATTAACCCAAAATTCAACATTTATGGAACACATCCAGGCACAGATGCTCCCCGCGGGGATGCGCTGGCGGCGTTGGAACCGCAAGGGCTGGTCGGCCTTTGCGAGTCTGAACCGGAGCGTGTCAATCGGGGTGCTCGCTGTGGGGATGTCGATCCTGCTGCTTGCGACGCCGAGTGCGTTGGCGCAGACCTCCGACACGACCGCGGTCCTGAAGACCCTTCGGATCCGGGAAGTGGGGGTCACGGGGAGCCAGACGGCCCCCACGCGCAACGCCCAGTCGCACACTCCGCTTTTCGACCGGAAAGCCCAGGCCGCGGCGCCTGTCCAGACGCTGGAATCCGCCCTGCGCCTCACGCCTTCGGTCGACATCCGCGAACGCGGGGGGAGGGGAGCGCAGGCCGACATCTACATCCGCGGCGGATCATCCGACCAAACCATGATTCTGCTCAACGGCATCGACTTCACGGATGCCCGCACGGGACACCAGTCCCATGCGCTGCCGGTCGATCTCGACTGCATCTCTTCCGTCGAGCTCATCGACGGAGTTCCGGGCGTGGGGGCCTACGCCGGGGCGGTGAACATCCGCACGGCGCCCCTGCGCCCGACCTATATCCGCTTCGAGGGCTCGGGCGGCCAGTACGGCTACGGCTACGGCAATCTCTCGGGTGCCGTGACGTCGGGACGTTTTTCGGTGCTGGGCGCGGCGTCGTACCGCCGCAGCGACGGCTACCGCCACAACACCGACTTCACGAACTGGAATACCTTTGTCCGGGCGACTTACGACGGCCGCCGGGCGGGCTTCTTCGATTTCCAGGCCGGGTGGCAGGACCGCGATTTCGGCTCGAACGGCTTCTATGCGGCCTACAACCCCGACCAGTGGGAGCATACGGCTACGGCCTTGACTTCGCTGCGGTGGACGAAGCGTGTGGGGCGCTTCTCGCTGGGAGCGGCGGTGAGCTACCGACTGAATTTCGACCGCTACGACTGGACGCGCGGCACGGCACTCAACCGCCACCGGACGGACAATGCCGGGGCAAAGGTGTGGGCCGACTGCAACTGGCGGTGGGGCACGACGACCGTGGGCGGCGACTGGGCCTTCAACCACATCTACAGCACGAACCTCGGCGAACCGCTCGCTGTTCCCGAGGGACACTACACCCGCGCCAAGGCGCGTCATACGGGGAACGTGTGGCTGCGGCACGCGCGGAGCTGGCGGCGTTTCGACCTTGCCCTGTCGGGCGGTGTGAGCCTGACGCCCTACGGAACATCGGCGCTGTGGAGTGCTTCGGCGGGCTATGCGCCGACGGACGGGCTGCGGATCGAGGCCGGGGCGTGGCAGTCGATGCGGCTGCCGACCTTCACCGATCTCTACTACAGCTCCCCGGCACAGATCAACAACTTGGACCTGACACCGGAACGCGCTGTCACATACCGCATCGGCATGAGTTATATGAAGCGTTGCTGGAACCTGTCGGGACAGCTCTACTACCGCCTCGGGCGCGACATCATCGACTGGGTCTGGTACGAGGATTCGGACGAGAGCCCTGCCGCCTGGCGCGGGAAGTGGCACTCCGAGCAGTCGAGCCGTCTCAACACCTTAGGGGTCGAGATTTCGGGCGGTTACGCCGTCACGGAAGGGTTCCTGCGGCGCGTGACGCTCTCCTACGGCTACATCACCAACGACCGCCGCTCGGACCTCATCGCCAGGAGCGCCATGGACTTCATGCGCCACAAGGCGGCCCTGTCCGTCGGTGTGCATTTCCTGCGGCGGCTGTCGCTGACGCTGACCGGCTCGGTTTACGACCGCAACGGCAGCTACACGGCCTATCCCGTCACGGGGAACTCGTCGATCACCGAGGTGCGTGATTATAAACCCTATTTCCTGCTGGACGGACGTCTTGCGTGGGAGAAGGGGTGGTGCCGCCTCTATGTCGACGTTGCGAACCTCACCGATACCCGTTATTGCGACATCGGGGGCATCCCGCTGCCGGGCATCTGGTGCACGGGGGGCGTGGTGCTGACCTTCGGCTCGTGACTTTTTCGGGGAACAGGATTCGGCTCGTCGGGTTTTCCGGCGGAGGCCGGCGCCTCGATTCCCTGTCTCCGGCTGCAATTCAGGACCGCCCGGTCTTCCCGGGCGGTCCTTTCTGTTTTTCGGAAAATAGCGCCTTTTTGTTACGCTCTGTCGGAAAAATTCCGAAAAAATTCGTATATTTGAAGCAGAAGAACCCTAAAAGCAGTAATTTATGCGGAAACGTATCGTGGAGTGCGTGCCCAATTTCAGCGAGGGACGCGACAAGGAGGTGATCCGGCAGATCGTGGCGGCCATCGAGTCGTCGGGAGGTGTGAAGGTGCTCGACGTGGATCCGGGCGAGGCGACCAACCGCACGGTCGTAACCTTTGTCGGCGACCCCGAATCGGTTGTCGGAGCGGCTTTTGCCGGCGTGAAGCGGGCCGCGGAGCTGATCGACATGCGCCGCCACAAGGGGGCGCACCCGCGGATGGGCGCCACGGACGTCCTGCCGCTGATCCCGATTGCGGGAATCACCCTGGAAGAGTGTGCGGCACTGGCCCGCGACCTGGCGAAACGCATTGCCGATGAACTGCTCATCCCGACCTACTGCTACGAGGCGGCGGCCTTCCGCCCCGAACGGAAGAACCTGGCGGTCTGCCGCGCCGGCGAGTATGAGGCGCTGCCCGAGAAGTTGGCCCATGCGGAGACGGCCCCCGATTTCGGGGCGCGGCCCTGCGACGAAGGGGTGGCCCGCACGGGCGCCACGACCGTCGGGGCGCGGGATTTCCTGATAGCCGTGAACTTCAACCTCAATACGACCTCCACGCGGCGGGCCAACGCCATTGCGTTCGATGTGCGTGAGAAGGGGCGCCCGGTGCGTGAGGGGAATCCCATCACGGGCAAGGTGGTGAAGGATACCGCGGGCAATCCCGTGATGCAGCCCGGCACCCTGAAGGCTACGAAGGCGATCGGATGGTTCATCGAGGAGTACGGCATCGCGCAGGTCTCGATGAACATCACGGACATTTCGGTCACGCCGCTGCACGTGGCTTTCGACGAGGTGTGCCGTCGGGCCGATGCACGGGGCGTGCGCGTCACGGGTACGGAGATCGTGGGACTGGTCCCGAAACGGGCGCTGGTCGAGGCCGGGAAATACTTCCTGCGCAAGCAGCACCGCTCGGTGGGGATCTCCGAGGAGGAGATCGTGCGGCTGGCCGTGAAGTCGATGGGCCTGGACGATCTGAAACCCTTCAAACCCGAGGAGAAGGTGATCGAATACCTGCTTGAAGCGCAGGTTGAGAAGAAGCGGCTGATCGACATGACCTGCAAGGGGTTTGCCGAGGAGACCGCAAGCGAATCCCCGGCTCCGGGCGGCGGGTCGATTTCGGCCTACATGGGGGCGCTGGGCGCCGCGCTCGGGACGATGGTGGCGAACCTCTCCTCGCACAAGGCGGGGTGGGACGACCGCTGGGAGGAGTTTTCCGACTGGGCCGAGAAGGGGCAGACGGTGATGCAGGAGCTGCTGCACCTCGTGGATGAGGATACCGCGGCCTTCAACCGCATCATGGCGGTCTTCGCCATGCCGAAGTCGACCGATGAGGAGCGGGCGGCCCGGAGTGCCGCGCTGCAGGAGGCGACGCTCTATGCCACGGAGGTGCCGCTGCGCACGATGCGGGCGGCGCTGTCGGTCTTCCCGATCGTTCGGGCGATGGCCGAAGAGGGGAACCCCAATTCGGTGTCGGACGCCGGGGTCGGGGCGCTGGCGGCCCGGAGCGCGCTCTTCGGGGCGCGGCTGAACGTCAGGATCAACGCCGCCGGGTTGAAAGACCGTGCAAAGGCCGACGCGCTGGTGGCCGATGCCGATGCCCTGGCCGCCGAAGCCGAACGGCTCGAAAGGGAGATCCTGGAGATCGTCGAACGGAAAATAGGGTAGTGCCCTCGAACAACTCACGAAGAATGACGAAAAACACGAAAAATATGACAAGGGAAGAGTTCCAGAACGATATTCGCGCGGGAATCCCGGACCGGCTGCCCGCCGCGAAACCTTACGACAAACAGATCAACCACGCCCCGAAGCGCAAGGAGATCCTCTCGGACGAGGAGAAGGTCCTCGCGCTGAAGAACGCCCTGCGTTACTTCCCGGCCAAACACCACGCCGTGCTGGCCCGGGAGTTTGCCGAGGAGCTGCGCCGGTACGGCCGGATCTACATGTACCGCCTGCGACCCGACTACGAGATGTATGCGCGTCCGATCGACGAGTATCCGGCACGGTGCCGTCAGGCCGCAGCCATCATGCTGATGATCCAGAACAACCTCGACCCGCGCGTGGCGCAGCATCCCCACGAACTGATCACCTACGGCGGAAACGGTGCCGTGTTCCAGAACTGGGCGCAGTACCGGCTGACGATGAAATACCTCTCCGAGATGACCGACCGGCAGACGCTGGTCATGTATTCGGGTCATCCGCTGGGTTTGTTCCCTTCGCATCCGTGGGCGCCGCGCGTTGTGGTGACCAACGGCATGGTGATCCCCAACTACTCGAAACCCGATGACTGGGAGCGCATGAACGCCCTGGGGGTCTCGCAGTACGGGCAGATGACCGCCGGGTCGTACATGTACATCGGCCCGCAGGGCATCGTCCACGGCACGACCATTACGGTGATGAACGCCGCGCGCAAGCGTTTCGCCCCGGGGCAGACCGATGCCCGGGGGATGCTGTTCGTCTCGTCGGGACTCGGCGGCATGTCGGGAGCCCAGCCCAAGGCGGGCAACATCTCGGGTATGGTCTCGGTCATCGCCGAGGTCAACCCCAAGGCCGCGCAGAAGCGTTACGAGCAGGGATGGGTCGACGAACTGCATGAAGCACTGGATGAACTGATACCGCGTATCAGACAGGCCGTCAAGGAGAAAGAGGTCGTCTCACTGGCCTACGTGGGCAACGTTGTCGACCTCTGGGAGCGTCTTGCCGCCGAGCAGATCCCGGTCGACCTGGGGTCGGACCAGACCTCGCTGCACAACCCCTGGTCCGGCGGCTACTATCCCGTCGGGCTGAGTTACGAAGCCTCGAACAAGATGATGGCCGAGGAGCCGGTGCGTTTCCGCGAATGTGTGCAGGAGTCGCTGCGCCGTCAGGTCGACGCCATCAACAAACTCGCCGCGCGCGGCATGTACTTCTTCGATTACGGCAACGCCTTTCTGCTCGAAGCCTCGCGCGCCGGGGCTGCCGTCATGGGGCGTGAGGGGCGTTTCCGCTATCCCTCCTATGTCGAGGACATCATGGGACCGATGTTCTTCGACTACGGCTTCGGGCCCTTCCGCTGGGTCTGCACCTCGGGCCGCGAAGAGGACCTCGCCACGACCGACGCGCTGGCCGCCGAGGTGCTCGAAGAGATCCGCAAGGATGCTCCGGAGGACATCCGCGGGCAGCTGGACGACAATATCCACTGGATCCGCGAGGCCGGGCGCAACCACCTGGTCGTCGGTTCGCAGGCCCGGATCCTCTACGCCGACTGCGAGGGGCGCACGAAGATCGCGCTGGCCTTCAACCGCGCCGTGGCCGACGGACGTTTGTCGGCTCCCGTGGTGCTGGGGCGCGACCACCATGACGTCTCGGGAACCGACTCGCCCTACCGCGAGACGGCCAACATCTACGACGGTTCGAACCGCACGGCCGACATGGCCGTGCAGAACGTCATCGGCGATTCGTTTCGCGGCGCCACATGGGTCTCGATCCACAACGGCGGCGGCGTCGGCTGGGGCGAGGTGATCAACGGCGGCTTCGGCATGGTGGTCGACGGCACGGAGGAGTCCGAGCAGCGGATCCGCGGGATGCTCTTCTGGGACGTCAACAACGGCATTGCCCGCCGCAGTTGGGCCCGCAACGACGGAGCCCGTGCCTCCATTCTCCGCGAGATGGAGCGCACTCCCGAACTGCGGGTGACGATGCCCCATTCGGCCGATGATGAACTGGTGCGCAACGCATTGAACAAAAAAGGGTAACAACGGTTATTTAACATGGAAATTCATCATATCTCGACGGCGCGGCTGACCATTGGCCGTGTCCGTGAAATCCTCGAACGCCACCTGCCGATCGACCTGGGCGCCGATGCCAGACGGCGCATCGTCCGCTGCCGTGAATACCTCGACCGCAAGATGGAGAACCCCGACCGCCCGATTTACGGCATCACGACCGGGTTCGGGTCGCTGTGCGACATCTCGATCGGCCGCGGGGACCTCGCGCAGCTGCAGCGCAATCTGGTCATGTCCCACGCCTGTGGAACCGGGGAGCGCGTTCCCTCGGAGATCGTCCGGCTGATCCTCCTCTTCAAGATCCAGTCGCTGGCCTACGGACATTCGGGTGTGCAGCTGGCAACGGTCGAACGGCTCGTGGAGTTTTTCAACCGCGGCATCCTGCCCGTCGTCTACCAGCAGGGATCGTTGGGCGCTTCGGGCGACCTGGCTCCGCTGGCCCACCTGAGCCTGCCGCTGCTGGGTCTCGGCGAGGTCGAATACAAGGGTGAGGTCCGTCCCGCGGGCGAGGTCCTCGACGAGTTGGGCTGGCAGCCCATCGAGCTGCAGTCGAAAGCCGGGCTGGCCCTGCTCAACGGCACACAGTTCATGAGTGCCTACGGCGTCTGGTCGGTGATCGCCGCACAGCGGCTGAGCGGGTGGGCCGACCGTATCGGCGCCCTTTCGCTCGACGCCTTCGACGGCCGCATCGAACCCTTCTGCGACGAAGTGCACCGCGTCCGTCCCCACAAAGGGCAGCGCGAGACCGCACGGGTCATCCGCACGCTGCTCGAAGGCAGCGAACTGATTGCCCGACCGAAGAAGCATGTGCAGGATCCCTATTCGTTCCGCTGCATCCCGCAGGTGCACGGCGCCTCGAAGGATACGATCGACTACGTGGCCGGGGTCCTCGAAACCGAAATCAACTCCCCGACGGACAACCCCACGGTCTTTCCCGAAGAGGATATGGTCGTCTCGGCCGGGAATTTCCACGGCCAGCCCATTGCCCTGGCGATGGATTTCCTGGCCATCGCGCTGGCCGAGCTGGGCAACATCTCCGAGCGGCGGACTTACCAGCTGATCTCCGGAGCCCGCGAGCTCCCGAAATTCCTCGTCGCCAATCCCGGGCTGAACAGCGGCTTCATGATCCCGCAGTACACCGCGGCGTCGATCGTCAGCCAGACCAAGGGGTTGTGTATGCCCGCGTCGGTCGACTCGATCCCCTCGTCGCAGGGGCAGGAGGATCATGTCAGCATGGGCTCCAACGCCGCCACGAAGCTCTGGCGCGTGGTCGGCAACACGGAGCGCGTCCTGGCCATCGAACTCTTCAACGCCGCACAGGCCCTCGAATTCCGCCGCCCGGCCCGCACGTCGCCCGTTCTGGAGCGTCTGGTCGCCGAGTACCGCAGGCGGGTCCCCTTTATCGACAACGACCAGGTGATGTATCCCCACATCGCCGCGTCGGTCGAATTTCTGCGTGAACAACGATGAAACGGCTGCTGGTTAAAAACATCGGCCGCATCGTCGGCATTCAGCCCGTCGGGCGGCAGCGCATTTGCGGCGCGGAGATGGACCGTCTGGAGACGCTCGACGACGCCTGGCTGCTCGCCGACGGCGAACGGATCGCCGCATTCGGGCGCATGGAGTCGCTCGACGGCGTGACGGCCGACGAGGTGGTCGATGCCGGAGGCGGGATGCTCTTCCCGTCGTTCTGCGATTCGCACACCCACCTGGTCTATGCCGGGAGCCGCGAGCAGGAGTTTTTGGACAAGATTCACGGGCTCTCCTACGAGGAGATCGCCCGTCGTGGCGGCGGGATTTTGAACTCCGCCGACCGGCTGCACGAAACCTCCGAGGAGGAGCTCTACCGCCAGGCCATGGAGCGCGTCCGCGAGATCATCGCAATGGGAACCGGCTGTGTCGAGATCAAGAGCGGTTACGGACTTTCGACCGAGGACGAACTGAAGATGCTGCGCGTGGTCCGCCGCATCCGGCAGACCGCACCGCTGGAGGTGCGTGCCACCTTCCTCGGCGCCCATGCCGTTGCGCGGGCCTATCGCGGACGGCAGGCGGAATATGTCGATCTGGTCTGCCGCGAGATGATCCCCGCCGTGGTCCGCGAAGGGTTGGCCGATTTCGTCGACGTCTTTTGCGACGAGGGGTTCTTCACCGTTGACGAGACGCGCCGCATCCTCGATGTGGGGCGGCAGTATGGTCTGCGGGCCAAGATTCACGCCGATGAACTGGCGGTTTCGGGAGGTGTGGAGGTCGGCGTCGCGTGCGGGGCCCTTTCGGTCGACCATCTCGAACGCGCCGGAGAGGCCCAGATCGAGGCGCTGCGCGGTTCGGAGACGATGCCCACGCTGCTGCCCGGTGCCGCCTTCTTCCTCGGGATGAGTTATCCCCCGGCCCGGGCGATGATCCGCGCGGGGCTGCCCGTGGCGCTGGCTTCGGACTACAATCCCGGCTCGTCGCCCTCGGGGAACATGCGCATGGTCGTCTCCCTGGCCTCCATCCGCATGAAGATGACCCCCGCCGAGGCCATCCATGCCGCCACGCTCAACGGCGCCTGTGCCATGGGGTTGAGTGCCGATTTCGGAAGCATTACTTCCGGTAAGGCAGCCAACTTCTTCATTACGAAGCCTATGCCTTCCGTCGAGTTCTTCTCCTATGCTTATCAGACGCCCGTTATCCGCAGGGTATTCCTGCAAGGGCGTCCGATAATAACGCTTCCTGACCCGATGGCGTGATGCCGATTGTGCCGATTGATCCCGCAGGCTCTCCGATTTTCCCCTCCCCACAACCGAATCCGTGTCATCCATGAACAGTCTGAAAGGTATCCTCTGGGCGGCTCTCTCGTCGTCCACGTTCGGCCTGGCGCCCCTCTTTACGCTCCTGTTGCTCGGGGTCGGTTACTCCTCCTGCGAGGTGCTTGCCTATCGCTGGGGCGTCGCCTCGATCTGTCTCATCGCTTTCGGGGCGTTGTCCGGCCGCAACTTCAAACTCTCCCGCGACGAATGGAAGAGCGTGCTGCTGTTGAGCCTCTTCCGCGCCACAACCTCCTTCAGCCTGGTGATCGCCTATCAGAACATCGCCAGCGGCGTGGCGTCGACCATTCACTTCATGTATCCGCTGGCCGTGGCGCTCGCCATGATCTGCTTCTTCCGGGAACGCGGCTCGGTCCGCATCTTCCTGGCCGTCGCCCTCTCGATCGTCGGGGCCGTGCTCCTGTCGCTCGGAAACGAAGGGTTCGTCCGCGGAAATACCACCCTCGGAGTCGTTGCCGCCGCCGTCTCGGTATTCTCCTATGGCGGCTACATCGTCGGCGTGCGCCGAAGCCGCGCCGTACAGATCGACTCCATCGTCCTGACCTGCTACGTGATGGGAATCGGCGCCCTGCTCTTCTTCATCGGCGGGTGCTGCTCCGGCGGCGTGCGGATAGAAACCGACCCCCGGGTCTGGCTCTATATTCTCGGAATCGCAATCCCCGCTACGGCCGTCTCGAACATGGCGCTCGTCAAGGCCATCAAGAGCATCGGCCCCACGATGACCTCGATCCTCGGCGCCATGGAGCCCTTTACGGCCGTGGTGATCGGAATCCTCGTCTTTGCCGAACCCTTCACCGGACAGGGCATGGCGGGAATCCTGCTGATTGTGGCCTCCGTTACGATCGTCGTGTGGAAGGAGCGCCGGAGCGAAGGTCGGGCAGAAATATCGCAATGATGCCCAACAGCGGCAGGAAAATCGACGAGGTGATCTGAAAAATCAGCGTGATGAGCCCGATCTGCGCGAAGGTGAAGCCGAAACTCTCCCGGAAGATCGGGTACATGGCCGGAATCACCGACTGGATCATGTCGTTCAGCAGATGGCAGAAGCCGATTGTGAAGAGGATCGGGTAGGCTGTTTCCGCCTTGAGCGTCGGGTGTCCCTTGAGTTTGTCCAGCAGGCTTTTCATCGCTTATCTGTTCGGTTTGCGGATCGTCCGCGCGGGCAATCCGGCCGCAAAGATAGCAATTTTTACCCGACCCCGGCACCTCCTGCCTGCCCGTCTGCCCGCCCGCTCACTTGCTCGACCGGTACGCCGAAGGGGTCATCCCCGTGTGCTGTTTGAAATACCTTCCGAAAAACGACTGGTTCGAAAAGTTCAGGTAGTAGGCGATCTCCTGGATGTTCATCGGCGAGTGTTTCAGCAGATTCTTCGCCTCCAGCACGACGTATTCGTCGATCCACTCCGTTGCCGTGCGCCCGGTCGTCGTACGCAGGAGCGTGGTCAGGTATTTCGGCGTCAGGTGCAGTTGCTCGGCATAGAATCCTACCGAGCGCTCCTGCATGTAGTGCTTCGACAACTCCTCGATAAAGGCATTGAAATAGGTGTTGTTGCGCTTGCGGGTCGGATTTTCCTCCGTTTCGAGGCTTTTATGCCCTCCGCCGGTCCGGTTGTCGATGAGCCGGCACAGCCGGTAGGCCAGCGTCCGGAACAGCGTGCGCATGATCTCCTTCGACAGCGGGTCGCGGCGTCCGCTCCGCCATTCGGACGTAATCTCAGACAGGCTCCGGAGAATTTCGTCCAGCTCCTCGCGGCTCAGCGGAAGACACGGGTTTTCCCGTACCGCCATGAAGAGGTGTATCATCTGTTTCAGGTCGACCTGTATCCGGCTCAGGAACTCCTCCTCGCACAGAATAAAGTGGACCGAAACCTCCTCCTGCGACTCCACCTGGACGATCGTTCGCGGCGGACAGACGAACAACGTCTGGGATTCGACCACGCAATGCTTCAGATTCGAGGTGACCGTCATCGAACCTTTGGAACAAAATATCGCCCCGAAAGCATTGACCCGGGTCGGAAACCGGAACAGGCTCATCGCCTCTTCCGTATCCAGACCCTCCCGGTGTCCCAGAATGCAGCCGTCGTAGTAGAGATCCTCCGGTTGCGGCGGGTAAATGGCAATCAGGGAGGCCAGCGAGAAACTTGAAATTTCCTTTTCGTTCATTTTTTTACTCGATTTTTTCGCAAAAATAAATATTTATCGTTATCTTTTTGTCGAAAAGTACGAAATCGAACCTTTCGGCGAATTCGTCCGACGCGGAGGCCTTTTCCGTCGACGCCGAAAAGGGGATATTTGCATCGGAAAACAAACGGAAATTAGAATCGATATGAAACGTATGCTTTTTGCCGCCGCACTCCTGTTGGGAGGCGGTTGTGCCTCTTCCGGAACCTCTTCCGCACCGTCCGGACCCCTGAGCGTCGGAACCCTTGTCGTCGAACCGCGGGCCGACATCGATGCCGGACGCTATGTCGGTGTCATCGAGGAGACGGAGGCTGCGGCCCTCAGTTTCCCGACTTCCGGGACCATCCTCCGGATGTCGGCCGAAGAGGGTGACAGGGTCCGTCGCGGTGACCTGATCGCAGAACTCGATCCGACGTCGGCACGCCAAACCTTCGAAGCCACCGAGGCTGCGCTCGGGCAGGCCCGCGATGCCTGCGCACGCCTGCGGCAGCTCCACGATGCCAACAGCCTGCCCGAAGTCCAGTGGATCGAGGCCCAAACCCGCCTCCGGCAGGCCGAGGCGGCCTTCGGAATCGCCCGGAAAAACCTCGATAACTGCAAGCTCTACGCCCCCTTCTCCGGGGTCGTCGGAACGAAACGGGCGGCGGTCGGCGAAACGGCCATGCCCGGCGTACCGGTCGTGACCCTTCTGGAAATCGGCTCCGTGAAGGTGCGCTTCTCGGTCCCCGAGCAGGAGATCGCTGCCATAAGCGCCGACAGCCGGGTGACCCTGCGCGTTCCGGCACTGGGTGATTCGCTCTTCACGGCCGGGCCCGTCGAGAAGGGGGCCGTGGCCAATCCCGCCGCACATACCTATGACGTCCGGGCCGTGCTGCCCAACCCCGGTGCAAAACTCCTCCCCGGGATGGTCTGCCACGTGACGGTCGTACCCGCCGGGGCTGTCGAGGAGATTGCCGTACCGGTTCGGGCCGTGCAGCAGGCCGGTGACGGCAGCCGTTTCGTCTGGTGTGTCAAGGGCGATTCGGTCGTGCGGGCCGAGGTCCGCACGGGACGCTTCGTCGGAAACGAGGTCGTGATCGAGTCCGGGCTCCGGGCCGGTGAGCGCATCGTGACGGACGGTATGCAGAAAATCGGTCAGGGTTCCAAAGTCTCGCTGCGATGAAAGCCTCGAACAACATCATAGCCTGGTCCATGCGGAATTTCCGCATCACCTTCCTGATCATAGGCTGCCTTTTCGCCTTCGGGGTCTATGCCCTGGTGCACATCCCCAAGCAGGAGTTCCCCGAATACACCATCCGCCAGGGCGTTGTCGTCGGACTCTATCCCGGCGCTACGACCGAGGAGGTCGAGGAGCAGTTGGCAAAGCCCCTCGAACAGTTCCTGATGACCTACAAGGAGGTCAAGCGCAGCAAAACGACCTCCACGTCGCAGAACGGCATGTGCTACGTCATGGTCGAGCTGAACGACGACGTCAACAACAAGGACGAAGTGTGGTCGAAGATCAAGCACGGACTGGCCTCCTTCAAGGCGCAGCTGCCTGCCGGAGTGGTCGCCCTGGTGGCCAACGACGACTTCGGGGACACCTCGGCGCTGCTCATCACGCTGGAGTCCGATACGCGCTCCTACCGCGAACTGAAGGAGTACATGGATGAACTGAGCGACCGCCTGCGCCGCATCGAGTCGGTCTCGAACCTCCGCCCCTACGGCGTGCAGCAGGAGCAGATCTCGGTCTACGTCGACCGCGAGCGGCTGGCCGCCTACGGCATCGGCGAGAAGGTCGTCTCGTCGGCCCTTGCCGCGCAGGGGCTCACCCCGCTGGGCGGTTCGGTGGGCAACGCCGAGACCGAAACCCCGATCCATCTCGCACCGTCGCTCGCCGGGGAGCACGAGGTCGCCGAACAGATCGTCTGGAGCGATCCCGACGGCCATGTCCTCCGCGTGAAGGATGTGGCGCGCGTCGTGCGCGAATACGACGACCCGGACAGCTACATCCAGAACAACGGACACCGCTGCGTGCTGCTCTCCATGGAGATGCAGGCCGGGAACAACATCGTCGAGTACGGCAAGGAGGTCGACGGAGTGCTGCGGCAGTTCGTCGAGGAGGTGCTCCCCGCGGATGTCTCCGTCGAGCGCATCGCCGACCAGGCCAAGGTCGTCGGCGACTCCGTACACTCGTTCCTGAGGGACCTCTTTGTCTCGATGGCCATCATCATCGTCGTGATGATGATTCTCTTCCCGTTCCGTTCGGCGCTCGTCGCCGCCATCACCATCCCCGTCTCGACGTTCATCTCCGTCGGGGTGATGTACCTTTTCGGGATACCCCTCAATACGGTGACACTCGCCGCGCTGATCGTCGTCCTCGGCATGATCGTCGACAACTCGATCGTCGTCATCGACGGATACCTCGACCTCCTCGGACGCGGCCACTCGCGCTGGTATGCCGCCGTCGAGAGCGCCCGCGAATTCTTCCCCTCGCTGCTGCTGGCTACGGTCTGCATCTGCATGATCTTCTACCCGCTGCTCTTCACCATGACGGGCATGTTCCTCGACTTCCTGAACTTCTTCCCCTGGACGGTTACGATCAACCTGATGGTCTCGCTGCTGTTGGCCGTGCTGGTGATCCCCTTCCTGGAGGTGCTCATCATTCCCGCCGTCCAGCCCCGCAGGGAGGACCGGGTGTCGTTGACGGACCGCGTGCAGAACTTCTACCGCCGCGTCCTGGCCTGGACATTCCGCCACGGATGGCTCACCATCTCGATGGGCGTCGCTTCGGTGGTCATCGCCCTGGCGATCGTTCCGCTGCTCAAGTTCCGCATGGTGCCCTTCGCTGACCGCGACCAGTTCGCCGTGGAGATCTACCTCCGGTCCGACGTCCCGCTCGAACGGACCGCTGCGGTGGCCGACTCCGTATACCGGGTCCTGCATGACGACGAGCGCGTGAAGTCCGTCACGTCGTTCGTCGGATGCTCCTCGCCCCGGTTCCAGATGAGCTACGCCCCGCAGATGGCCGGGAAGAACTACGCCCAGTTCATCGTCAATACGGCGTCGGTCAGTGCCACCGAGGAGATCCTCGACGAATATGCCGATGCCTGGGCCGACCGTTTCCCCGAAGCCTATGTCAAGTTCAAGCAGCTCGACTATCAGAACGTCCCCTCGCTGGAATTCCGCTTCTACGGCGACAATCTCGACTCGCTGCACGTGGTTGCCGAACGCCTGATGGAGCGGATGAGGGAGATGCCCGAACTGCAGTGGGTTCACTCCGATTACGAGGACCCGCGGGCGATTGCCGAAGTGGCGCTCGACCCCGTGACCGCCCCGCAACTGGGTGTTACCCGCGCCCTGACTGCTGCCAATCTGGCCCTCGCGGCCGGAGATGTCGCCGTGGGAAGCATCTGGGAGGGCGATTACAAACTCCCCGTCGTGCTGAAGAACGACCCCCGCAACGGCGAACGCTCGCTGTCCGACATCGGCGATACGTATGTCTCGTCGCTCGTCCCGGGTGTGAGCGTCCCCCTGCGGCAGATCGCCACGGTCGAGCCCCGCTGGAGCGAAACGAAAATCATCCACAGAAACGGAATGCGCTGCATCACCGTCTCGGCCGACCTCAAACGCGGGGTGAATGCCATGCGCATGACCTCCCGGATCCAACAGGTCGTCGATAACGAACTGACGGTCCCGGCCGGGGTTACGACGGAGGTTGGCGGCGCCCGCGAGTTCGATGCCGAGACGCTTCCGCCCATCATTTACGGATTGAGCATCTCGCTGGTCATCATCTTCTTCTTCATCCTTACGAATTTCCGCAAGTTCGGCATTTCGCTGGTCATCATGGCTGCCATGTCGCTCTGTCTGTTCGGCGCGATGGTCGGGCTGTGGATTGCCAACTTCACCATCGGGCTGACCTCCGTGATGGGATTTATCACGCTGCTCGGCATGATCGTGCGCAACGTCATCCTCATGTACCAGCACGCCGAGGACAAACGCAAGGTCTGCCACTGGTCGGCTCGCCTGGCCGCCTACGATGCCGGAAAGCGGCGCATGGTCCCCATCTTCCTGACAACGGCCACGACCGCCGTGGGTGTCGTGCCCATGATGCTCGGCAGCAGTACCTTCTGGGCGCCGGTCGGCGTGACGATCTTCGCCGGAGGCATCGGGTCGCTGATCCTCGTGGTGACGATTCTTCCGGTTCTCTATTCCAAAATCTACAAGTGATGAAAACTCCTTTCATATATCTGTTCCTCGGGGCGGGCCTGCTGTGCACCGTCCCGGCTGCGGCCCGGACGCTGACGCTCGAAGCGTGCCGCGAGGCTGCCGCGGAGCACAACCGCACGCTGCAAAACAGCCGTTTCGATCTGGAAGCCGCACTCCAGACCCGGCGTGAAGCCTTCACGAACTACTTCCCGCAGATCTCCGCTTCGGGCGGCGTCTTCCAGGCCCAGCACGGGCTGGTACAGGCCGATTTCGGGGTGACGATCCCCCAGATGGGGACGATGAATCTCCCGATCTCGATGGTCAAGCGCGGCGCGTTCGGCAGCATCACGGCCGTGCAGCCCGTGTTCGCAGGACTGAAGATCGTCAACGGAAACAAACTGGCCCGGTTGGGCGAAGAGGTCGGGCAGCTCCAGGTGCGGAAGACCGAAGCCGAGGTCCGCGAGCAGACCGATACCTATTTCTGGCAGATCGTCTCGTTGAAGGAGAACCTCTCGACGCTCGATGCCGTTGAGCGGCAGTTGGATGAAATTCACCGTCAGGTCGAACTCTCGGTCAAGGCGGGGCTCGTGACGGCGAACGATCTGCTGCGGGTCGAGTTGCGGTGCCAGGAGATCGCTTCCGACCGGCTGAAGGTCGAGAACGGGCTGAAGGTCTCGAAACTCCTCCTGGCCCAGCATATCGGCGTCGACTGGCACGGTTTCGACATCGAGATGCCCGCGCTGGCCGAACCCGAAGCGCCGGAGCGTTTCTACGTCCCGGTGGAGGAGGCCCTCGACCGCAGGGCCGAGTACCTGCTGGCTGAAAAGAACGTCGAGGCGCAGAAGTATCAGAAGCGCATGGAGCGAGGCAAACGCCTGCCGACGGTCGGCGTCGGGGCCGGGTATCTCTACTACAACATGACGGAGAAGGATGTCGATGACGGGATGGTTTTTGCGCAGGTGTCGGTGCCGATCTCCGAGTGGTGGGGCGGGGCCCACGCCCTGAAGAAGGCCCGCATCCGCGAGCAGCAGGCCGAGAATGACCGCCTGCAGGCCCGCGAAATGCTGGTCGTGGAGATCGAGAAGACCTGGAGCGAGGTCCAGGAGTCCTATGCCCAGATCCTGCTGGCCCGTCGTTCGGTAACCTCCGCCACGGAGAACCTGCGCCAGAACCGCAACTTCTACGAGGCCGGTACCGCTCCGCTGACCGATCTGCTCGATGCCGAAACGCTCTATACCCAAAGCTGCAACGACCTGACGTCGGCCTGTGCCGCCTATCGCACGTCGCTGGCCCGCTACATGCGGGTCACCGGACGGTAGGGGAGCCGCGCGTGGAGTGCCGGATGCGGAGGGACGGCCCGGAGCCGCACCTCCGCATCTTTTTATTTCGGGTGCGATTTCGTATCTTTGCCGCGGGTATGCTGCTGCGCATCAAAAATATGGTTTGCGACCGTTGCGTAATGGTTGTCCGCACCGAGTTGGAGCGGGCGGGGTGTCGCGTGCTTGCCGTCCGCCTGGGCGAGGCCGAGGTCGAGGGCGGATTGTTGCCCGGGGAGAAGGCCCGGCTGGCCGAAAGGCTCGAAGCCCTGGGGTTCGAACTCCTCGAAGACCGCCGTGCCCGGATGATCGAGGCCGTCAAGCGGGCCGTGATCGAACTCGTCCGCGCGGAGGAGGTGATGCCCGACGTGCGCCTCTCGGAATACCTGCAGGAACGCCTGCGGGTCGATTACCGGCAGATCAGTACGCTCTTTTCCGAAACCGAGGGCCGGACCGTAGAGAAGTATTTCATCGCCCAGAAGATCGAACGTGTGAAGGAACTGCTCGTCTACGACGATCTCTCGCTCGGCGAGATCGCCTTCCGGCTCGGCTACTCCAGCGTGGCGCATCTCAGCGCCCAGTTCAAGCAGGTGACCGGGATGACCCCCAGCCGCTACAAACTCATGGGGTCGGCCGGCCGCCGCACCATCGACTCCGTATAGTTCCCGGGGCAGGGCCGGTGCCGGTGCCGATTCGGTCCCTGTCCTTCCTCCGCTCTCCCGTCTGCGCCGTCCGGCTTTCCCGTTTCGGGCCGTTCGCACGCCACACCCCTCCCGCCCCGGGGTGTTTGCACCGTTTCCCCGCCCCTCATCCCTGAAAAATCCTGTAACGGAAACCGAAAAATCTGTAACGCCGAAGCCCTCCCCGCGCGCTACCTTTGCAGCAGAAAAACCGATCTGTCATGCAGGAGTATATCATGCCGTTCGTCGGGCTGCTCAACGAAATGTCGCCCTATCTGTTGTTGGGATTTCTGATCGCCGGGGTGTTGCACGCCTTCGTGCCGGGCCGTTTCTATGCCCGCTATCTGTCCCGCAACGACTTCCGTTCCGTGGCGTGTGCCGCACTCTTCGGCGTGCCGCTGCCGCTCTGCTCCTGCGGCGTCATCCCCACGGCCATGGCCATGCGCCGCGAGGGAGCTTCGCGGGCCGCCACGGTTTCGTTCCTGATCGCCACGCCCCAGACCGGTGTCGACTCCATCCTGGCAACCGCCGCACTGCTCGGCCTGCCCTTCGCCCTGATCCGTCCCGTCGCGGCTTTCGTGACGGCGTTGTTCGGCGGGATGCTGGTCGGACGGGTCGTGCGCCGGAGCGAAGCGGTGGCTGAAAGCACGGCTGCGGAGTCCGAAAGTCTCCGACGGCCGTTCCTCGAAAAGTGCCGGGAGGTATTCCGTTACGGGTTCTCCGGGATGATGCAGGACATCGGCCGCTGGCTCCTTGTCGGACTGCTGCTCGCCGGGGCCATTACGATCTTCGTTCCCGATGACTTCTTCGCCGTCACGGGACAACATCCCCTGTTGGAGATGCTGCTCGTACTCGGGCTTTCGATCCCGATGTACCTCTGCGCTACGGGGTCGGTGCCCATTGCCGCGGCGCTGATGCTGAAGGGGCTCTCGCCCGGGGCCGCTTTCGTGCTGCTGATGGCCGGGCCCGCCACCAATATCGCCGCCATACTCGTCGTCGGGAAGGTCCTCGGGCGCAGAACCCTGTGGCTCTATCTCGCCGCCATCATCGTCGGAGCCGTGGGTTTCGGATTGGCAATCGATACGCTGCTCCCCGCCGGGTGGTTTCAGCCCCGGGCGTTTGCCGCCTGTGCGGAGCATTGCACCGATGCGGCTGTCCCCTGGTGGAAGGCGGCATCGAGCGTGCTCTTTCTGCTGCTGCTCACTGCGGCGCTTGTCCGCCGGTTCCGGAAATCCTCAAACGACAAACTCGATAAACCTATGGAAAAACGTTTCAGAATCGAAGGCATGATGTGCAACCACTGCAAGGCCCATGTCGAACGAGCCTTGTCCCGGGTCGAAGGGGTGACGGCCGTGGAGGTCGACCTCGCGGCGGGTATCGCCCGTGTCGAGGGGAAGTTCGAGACCGAAAGTGTCCTCTCCGCGGTCCGTGAACTGGGATACGGATGTTCGGAACAGGGGACGGTCAACGCACGATAATCTCGTCGGTGAAGAGCCCGCCGCCCGGACTCCCGTTGTACAGGGCCCGGCAGCCCGGCAACCTGCACGCCCGGGCCCGTTCGGTCAGCCACAGCGCCCAGCGGTGGAAATCGGCGTAATTTTTCCCTCCGGCGTGCTCCACGCCACCTCCGCTTCTCCGCAAGTACGAATCGGTCGGCTGACGGCTCCGGAACCGGGTCTCTGCAAATGCCCCGGAGCCCTTTTGCGGCCCGGGACATTTGCTTTTTCGGGCGGATTTCCGTAATTTGGCACCCGCAAAATCTCCGAGAAATGGCTGACAACTATCTGGGCCGCAAGATGGAGGAGTACCGGGCCCGAAAGGATGCCCCGGTCCGCCGCCCGGCGATGACCCTGACGAAACTCCTGTTGCGCAACCGCAGCTACAGGGGGTATGACCCCCGCTTTGAGGTCCGCGAGGACCAGCTTCGAAGCCTCATCGAGGTCAATACCCGGATCCCTTCGGCGCGCAACCAGCAGGTCTTGCGTTTCCGGCTGGTGCTTGCCGACGAGGCTCCGCGGCTGCTGCCGCTTATCCGCCTGGGCGGGGCGCTCCCCGAACTGCACCTGCCGTTGCCCGGTACCGAACCCAATGCCTTCATCGTCATCTGCGCGACCGTTGCCGAGGACCGCTATGTGGATATCGACCTCGGGATCTCAGCCCAGAGCATGTTGCTGCGGGCTGCCGAGATCGGGCTGAACGGCATCTGCATCGGGGCGTTCGACCGGACGCGGGTCCGCGAGGTGCTTCGCCTGCCTTACGATCCGCTGCTGATCCTGGCCGTCGGGAAGGGGGCCGAACGGATCGAACTCGTGGAGATCGCCGCCGAGAAGAGCCATGCCTATTACCGGCGTGAGGGCGTGCACTACGTGCCGAAAGTCCGGCCCGACGACCTGCTGATCGCCCCGAGTTCCGACTGATCCCCGGGCCCGGGCATCCCGACACCTCTTTCAGAAGTTTGAGAAAGTTTCTTGCCGGATGTTTGCTGTTGTTTCGAGGCCGTGATGCCATTCGAAGGAATGGCAATAGCGATCTGGGGGTCATCGGGAGGCATACAACGCTGATCCTTGCAGATCATCCATCCGACAGACACTCCAAGAACAAAAAGCCTTGTAAACAAACAGTTTACAAGGCTTTTGCTTCATTTGGCTCAACTCTATGTCGGCGCCTCATTCATATCGGCAGACTTCTTCGTCACCCCCCCCCTCCCTGGCGGTGTGTAGGGTGGGGTGGATGCTTGTCCGCACCATGAAGATTATCAGCAGGATATGTGGCAGCAAAACATGGCCCACCGATCAGGTGTCTTCACATATCCGCCCATCTCTTATTGGGTGATGGCAATGTTACGCACCTGATCCTCAAATTCGCTGCGAACGCAAAGTACGCGGTTTCGGATTTTCGACCGATAGTTGCAAATAGTACTTATCGAATACCGTAGAAATGTCGAAGATTCAGGAGCGTCGTATCGGAGATACGCACGGACAAGCTCAAAAGCGCGGCTACCGATGCTGCCACTGTCATAGCAAGCGGAGTGGGTTCTCTTTTCGGCAGCGGAAAAATGAAGAAACTGGAGCAATCCAATGAAGAATTGTGTCAGGAAATTGCCAAACGGGACAAGGACATTGATGACTTGAAAGCCCAAATGCAACGTATGCAGGAACAGCACGGCAAGCAGATACGCAACCTGCAAGGAATACACAACCAGGAACTTGAAGCCAAAGACAAGGAAATATCACGGTTGAATACCCTGCTTGAAAAGGCTCTCAAGTGGTTTCCGATGCTCAGGGAGATGTTGAGAATGGAAAAGTTGTGCGCTGCCATCGGCTTTACCAAAGAAATGATAGAGAGCCTCCTGACCAAGAAAGAGGCTATCAGGTGCAACGGCAGGATTTATTCCGAAGAACACAGGCGGAAGTTTGACATCAAGAACGATATTTTCAAGGTGGAAAAGAATCCGACAAATGACAGCAAACTGGTACTGACCATAAACAGACAGCCGATTGGCGAATGGTTCAAAGAGCAGTTTGATAAGTTACGGCAAGGCTTACGAATATCAACAGAAGAACCCCAAAAAAGTAGAGGATTTAAATTGTAATTACCCGTTGGCGGAATTAAAGGCATAAAACTTTTATGAAGAAAAAGTTGCGCATATTATTGGTGTTTAGTAAATTAGAGGTGTCTAAACATCTGATTTACATATACCGTATGCACAACTTATACGCAATATTCGCAAAATTTCTGGACATCTGCAAACAAAAAGCAGGAAATTTAGTCAATGAACAAGAGAATGTGCCCCGTCCGGGTGTTGTCCCCAAGTTTTCCGACCTTGAGGTGGTCGCTCTGAGCATGGCATCCGAAGCGGTCGGAATAGACAGCGAGTCCCTGTTGTTTTCCAGATTGAAGGAATACGGGGACAAAATGCCGAACCTTATATCCCGGAGGCAATACAACGACAGGCGCAAGTTTACGGCACAGCTCTGCAGGCTCATCCGGGAGAGAATCGCCAATGAGATGGATGGCGGCGAAGATTATTTCTGCATTGACTCCAAGCCGGTAGAGGTATGTCGGATAGCACGCGCCAAGCGTTGTACGATGGGCGGGAATGACTACCGGAAAGCCCCGTCCTACGGATATTGTGCCTCACAAGGTACATACTACTATGGGTATAAGCTGCACGCCGTCTGCGGGTTGAGCGGGGTCATACACTCTTTCGACCTGACGAAGGCGGGCGTGCATGACATCAATTACCTGAAGGATGTCAAGGTCGATTATTCCAACTGCACTGTGATTGGAGACAGGGGCTATATCAGTGCCGATGTGCAACTGGACCTTTTTGAGACGGCCCATATTCGTTTGGAAGTGCCTTACCGGAGAAACCAAAGGGACTGGAAACCTGTCTTCCATCCATTTGCCAAAGCCAGGAAAAGGATAGAAACCTTGTTCTCACAGCTATGTGACCAGTTTATGCTCATACGCAATTATGCGAAAGACACGGATGGGTTGTTCGCCCGGATTATCGGGAAAATCAGCGCACTTACAATCCTACAATACATTAACTACAAAAACAACAAGCCCATTGGAAGAGTCAAGTATGCGCTGACTTAATTCCGCCAACGGGTTGTAATTGTTAAATCGCTCAAATTTAGCAGGAAGGAGTAAGCGAATAGCATTTTGGTTACTCCTTTTTTCCTATCTTATGCTATCTTTGCACCCGTGTTTAATTTATCATTTACATTTCAGTTATGGGAATTATAAAAAGAA
The DNA here is from genome assembly GCF_963931675.1 of uncultured Alistipes sp. Taxonomy (NCBI): domain Bacteria; kingdom Pseudomonadati; phylum Bacteroidota; class Bacteroidia; order Bacteroidales; family Rikenellaceae; genus Alistipes; species uncultured Alistipes sp. Next base: position 2,826,316 of record NZ_OZ007039.1, read on the forward strand.
TGTCCGTTCTCCTAATAGTTATTCTGTTAGGTTATACTTCTGTCTATTCACAAACACCGGCGGATGTGAAAATGGGTGAAATCCTGAACCATGGTGATTTATTTCAAATTAAGGAGCAATATCCGATATTAAGGGATTCTGTCAGCATAGAAATGTTGAATCTTGTGTCTGAAGCGCAACTCGGTGTAGGTTTCAATCAACTGGAAAGAGCAGGTGTTGCATTGGATAGTCTGTTGCAGTTTCATCAGGCCGAGCTTGGTGCAGAGACATCAATAGGAATGGCAGCCTTGCAAGGCATGAATTTCTTGAATTTGGGAATGTATGAGCAAGCTGGAAAAGTTGGAGAAGGTTTGGTTAATACGCTTAAAAAATCTGTACCGTTTGAAGCTCTTTATAGTTTTGTGTTTATAGAGAAAGTCGGCAAAGCACTTGCCAATGTACCTAAGCCTTATCTTGAACGCCCTGACCGGGACATTACTGTACCGTTAATTGTGGAAACCGTAGGAAGAGGCAAACATATTTATATTCCTGTGGAAGTAAATGGCATAACGAAAAACTATATTTTCGATACGGGCTGTTCATTTGGAAATTTCGTTTCAGAAAAGTATGCGGAAGAAGTTGGTTTAAAGGTTTTGGCGGATTCAATTCCTGTATCGGGTATGGAAATAGGCTTTGTAAAGCTTGCTATGGCAGATTCATTGAGAATCGGAGAACTGGTATATCATAATCCTGTTTTTATGGTTGCACCTCCTGACAATGAAGTGGACCCAGTGTTTGCATTTGACGGAGTACTGGGTTATCATTTTATCAGAGATGCAAGGGAAATAATCATAGACAATGAAGCGGGCGAATTTGTATTTCCACAGAAAATATCTGATGGAGAACCGAATATGTATCTGTCATCAAATACACCTCAAGTAAGGATTAGTTATGATGGACATCCTTTTGATTTGATTTTTGATACAGGCAATGTAAAATCTGATTTGGGGAATAAATTTGCAGAAACATTTCCCGATGCAATTGAGGGGCTCACGGAACAGACAACCTCCCGTGGAGGCTTTGGTGGTATATCTCAAACAAAAGCAGTCGTATTACCTGAATTTCGTTTTGAGGTGGCAGGTTCCACAGTTACATTATATAATACAGAAGTCATTAAAAATACGGAATCCGGTAGTCAGTTATTTTCTGGCTCATTAGGAGCGGATTTCGTGTTATCATTCAAACGGTTAGTTATTAACTATCAAAGCATGTTTATACGTGGAGAAAAATAGCAATAGTCGCAATAAATGAAATGAGGGGCAAACTTCAAGGTAAGTTTAGCCCTTTGTTTTTGCTTCATAATAGAAAACACCCGACCTTACATTCTTGGGTGTAAAATCGGGTGTTTAATTTGCAAAACATTGATTTTCAATGTTTATTGCGGTGCGTAGGGGACTCGAACCCCTGACCCCGTGCGTGACAGGCACGTATTCTAACCAGCTGAACTAACGCACCCCTTTTCGGTATTGCGAATGCAAAGGTAGTGTATTTTTTTGAATCGGCAAGCGTTTCAGGCCTTTTTGAAGAAAGAAAATTGTACGCTTCCGTAACTTCTTAATTGCCAGAACTCCGGATAATCCTCAAAATCCATTTTTCTGGAATGTTCGAAAATCAGCATTCCGTCCTGCCGCAGCAGATTGCGGTCCAGCACCTCCCGAATGACCGATTCGCTACCTTCGAGATCGTAGGGAGCGTCCGAAAAGATGATATCGAACTGCTTGGCGCAACTCTTCAGATAGAGAAAGACGTTGGCCTTGACGGGGTGGAGGCTTTCGATTCCCAAATTCCGGGCCGTCTGCCGGATAAAGTCGTAATGCACGGGATTGATCTCCACGGAGGTGACGCTCCGGGCACCTCGCGAGGCGAATTCGTAGCTGATCGACCCGGTTCCGGCGAAGAGGTCCAGGACGTCGCACTCCTCGAAATCGACGAGGTTGTTCAACACGTTGAAAAGATTCTCCTTGGCGAAATCGGTCGTAGGCCTTGCCTTGAGATTCCGCGGGGGATTGATCGCCCGACCCTTGTATTTTCCGCTGATTATTCGCATGTCACGGTTTTGAATTTTTTCCCGAACCATTTGCGGAGATCCCGGTCCTCGTGTCCGGCGAGTCTCAGGTCGTATTCCGCGAGCGGGAAGCTTTGCGCGAGCCGTTCGATGAAGTAGGTTGTTTCCTCGGGGCTGGGGGCCGGGATCACCTCGGCGAACTGCAGCACGCCGTCACGGTATATTTTCGTGTAGAGCAGGTTTTCCCGGCGGGTGATCCAGACTGTTTTTTCGCGTTTTTCGGGCTGGTGGAGCAGCGGCGTGGAGAAACTCAGCCGTCCGGAATATCGCGTTTCGAGTTGTTCGAGGAGCGTTCCGTCCACGGCGACCAGGGCCACAACACCGTTTCGGGGTCCGCAGCAGACGACTTGTTCATTGTCATGGGCCGGGGTCCCGTTAGCGGTGAGGAGTTCGCGGGCGGCCTGGGGGTCGAAGAGGTGCTCCGGGACGAGCACGGTGCGGGGGAGGATGAGCTCCACCTCCAGTGTTTCAGCGCCTTCGGCCGCGGGCCACCGGGCAGGCTCGGGGCGTGAAAAAGAGTGTCCATCCAACGACTGCTGAATGGACACTCCGAAGGATGAGGATGCGGAATTACTCCCAGTTACCTGCTTCATTGTTACCGGCATCCATGGAGCCGAACTTGAGTCCGGCATAACGGTTGAAGTTGTTCTCCTCGTCGTCGATGAGGTTGATGACCTCCTGGCGGTAAGCGATCGTATCGAGGAACATCTTGTAGGGGGCGCGGCACTCTACGACGGGGATTACGACTTTGGATTCGGTGGTGATGATACCTGCCTCCAGGATGAACTGTGCCTTGTTGTCGGTTCCGGGGATGTATCGGAATGCCTGGACATCCTCACGGGTGAGTTTCTTGGGGGCGAAGATGGTATCGATGACTGCGATTTTGAACTTTTCGACATTCTTGCGGCCCGATTTCTTCAGCATGGCCATAGCGACGGAGTCATCTTCGTCGACGATCTTTCGTTCGAGTTCGAGGGTATCGGTCAGGACGAAGGCCTCCAGGGTATCGAAGCTGGCGGTAAAGCGCTGATATTTGGTTTTGAAGGCGCGCTCAGCGGTACGGATGTCCTGCAGGCGTTCGATGACCAGCGCTTTTTTCTCCTTGGTTTCCTGTTCGAACCGGATCGGGGTTGAGATCTGGTCGTAGATGACATAAACCAGTACGATGATAGCTACAGCAAGAATGATTTGAAAGAGTTTTTTCATTTTATAAAATATTTGTTGTTAATTTTGCACGGTAAATCAGCGCCACATGTTCAGTACACGTATTGCGACCCAAATTTACGGTAAAATTTGTTTCGAAACAACTCCCGGACAAAAAAAAATCATAGAAAAATTGTCTGAATACCTTTCTGACGGGGATTTTTCGAAGATTTTCGTCTTGAACGGCTATGCGGGTACGGGCAAGACGACGCTTGTGGGGGCCCTGGTCGGGGCGCTCAAGGATTTGGGGATCAAGTCCGTATTGCTGGCGCCGACGGGCCGTGCGGCGAAGGTTCTGGCGCGGTACGCGGGGGAGAAGGCGCTGACGATCCACAAACGGATCTACCGTCAGCGGACGAACGCGGATTACGAGTCGAAATTCTCCCTGAATCTGAATCCCGAGCGGGGAGCCGTGTTCATTGTGGACGAGGCATCGATGCTTTCGGACCGGAGTTCGGAGGGGGCGGTTTTCGGCAGCGGGTCGCTGCTTTCGGACCTGGTGGCGTATGTGCGTTCGGGACGCGGGTGCCGTCTGATTCTGGTGGGGGACAGTGCGCAGCTGCCGCCGGTCGGGAGCGATTTCAGTCCGGCGCTGGACCCTGCGGCGCTGTCGGCCTACGGCGAGGTGGTCTACGGGACGATGGACGAGGTGGTTCGCCAGGAGTCCGAATCGGGCATCCTCTTCAATGCGACACTGGTTCGGTGTATGGTTGAAAACGGGCTTTACGAGATTCCGCATTTCGAACTGGACTTTCCGGACATCGAGGCGATCGACGGCGGGGAGTTCCTGGAGCGGCTGGAGGATTGCTACGCCCGCTACGGGCGTGACGAAACGATCGTCATCACGCGCTCGAACCGCCGTGCGAACCGTTATAACGAAGGGATCCGCCGGAATGTCCTGTATGCCGAGGAGGAGATCGAGAGCAACGACATGCTGATGGTGGTGAAGAACAACTACTATTTTCCGGAGCATACGCAGGATTGCCCGATGAACTTCATTGCCAACGGGGACATAGCACGGCTCAAGCGTCTGGGTCGTTTCGAGGAGTTCTACGGATTCCGGTTTGCGAATGCGGTTCTTTCGTTTCCGGACTACGACGATGCGGAACTCGACTGCAAGATCCTGCTGGATACGCTTGCGTCGGAATCCCCGTCGCTGACGCGGGAGGAGTCGACGCGGCTTTTCTACGAGGTGGAGAAGGACTACACGGAGATCCGGAGCAAGCTGAAACGGTTCCGTGAAATCCGTGAGAATCCGCATTTCAACGCCCTTCAAATCAAGTTTTCCTACGCCGTGACGTGCCACAAGGCGCAGGGCGGACAGTGGCGAGCGGTTTTTGTGGACCGTTGCCTGTTCGGGGACGAGCCGATGACGCGGGACCTGCTGCGGTGGCTCTATACGGCGCTGACGCGGGCCACGGACAAATTGTATCTGGTCAATTTCGACAAGGCATTTTATGAATAGCGAACGACACCCTTTGCAACCGTTTTTACCGTCGGGGGCCCGGATTCTGCTGCTGGGGAGCTTCCCGCCGCAGCGGAAACGCTGGTCGATGGAGTTTTTCTACCCGAACCTGCAGAATGACATGTGGCGGGTCGCCGGGTTGCTTTTTTTCGGGGACCGGGAGCACTTCCTGACGGCGGACCGCAAGGCATTCGACCGGTTGCGCATCGAAGCGTTCTGCCGTGAGCGGGGAATCGCTCTTTACGATACGTCGGAAGAGGTAATCAGACTGAAGAACAACGCTTCGGATGCGTCACTTCAAGTGGTGCGCGAGGTCGATCTCGAAGCCCTTCTGGCGCAAATCCCGGCGTGCCGGGTGCTTGTCGCCACGGGCGGGAAATCGGCCGAGACACTGAGCCGGATCCTCGGATGCGAACTTCCGGCCGTGGGCGAGTGGACCCGGGCCGCGTATGCGGGCCGGGAGTTGCAGGTTTGGCGGATGCCCTCCACGTCGCGGGCCTTCCCGCGCCCGGTGGAGTGGAAGGCGGAGTTTTACCGGCGGGCCTTCTCCGCCGCGGGAATTTTCTGAGCCGCTGCGGGGCTTTTCAGTCCAGGGATCTCCGAAAACCCCGCAGGGTTGAAAGGGGCCCCTGCTTGATCGTCGCGGAGGGGATTCTCTGCTCCGACCCTGGCCGCCCCGGGAGGGGAAAAAGTTGGAAAAAGGTCGAAAAAAATTCGAACCGGGGCTTTGCACGGTATCCGAAAAAGCCCTATCTTTGTGTGTCAAAATTATACCTTTTCCACTTTGGCCTCAAATCAAAAAACCGAAAAGAAAAACGAGAAAAAATACGTCGAGACACCCCTGATGAAGCAGTATTACGCGATCAAGGCGGTGCATCCCGACGCCATTCTGCTTTTCCGCGTGGGGGACTTCTACGAGACGTTCGGCGACGACGCCATCAAGGCGAGCGGCATCCTGGGCATCACGCTCACACGCCGTGCGAACGGCGCCGCCTCCTACGTCGAACTGGCCGGATTCCCCTACCATGCCATCGACACCTACCTTCCGAAGCTGGTTCGGGCGGGCGAGCGGGTTGCGATCTGCGAGCAGTTGGAGGACCCGAAACTGGTCAAGGGATTGGTCAAGCGGGGCGTCATCGAACTGGTGACACCGGGCATCGTCCTCGGGGACAACATCCTGGCCAACAAGGAGAACAACTACATCGCGTCGGTATACTTCGGGCGCCAGACGACGGGCGTCGCCTTCCTGGACATCTCGACGGGCGAGTTCTACGTCGCCGAGGGTACGGACGGCTACGTGGACAAGCTGATCTCGAATCTCCAGCCGAAAGAGGTTGTTTATCAGCGGGGCTATGAGGATCATTTCACGCAGGCCTTCGGGTCGCGGCTCTACACCTACCGGCTCGACGAATGGGTCTTTTCCGAGGAGGTCAACCGCGAAAAGCTCTGCAAGCAGTTCGGCACGAAGTCGCTCAAGGGCTTCGGCATCGACCACTTCACGAGCGGCATTTCGGCCGCGGGGGCGATCCTCTACTACCTGGAGTTCACCGAGCACCGCGAAACGGGCCATATCGCCTCGATCTCGCGCATCGACCAGAACGACTACGTCTGGGTGGACAAGTTCACGATCCGGAACCTGGAGCTTTTCTCGTCGAACGGCGCCCGGGAGAAGTGCAGCTTTGCGGATGTCATCGACCGCACGCTGACGCCGATGGGCGGACGCCTGCTGAAACGGTGGATCGCCATGCCGATCAAGGACCCGATGAAGATCAACGAGCGGCTGGACGTCGTGGAGCGCTTCACGAAGGATGCCGACCTGGCGGATACGGTCCGGGAGCAGGTCGCGCTGGTCGGGGACCTGGAGCGGATTGCGGGACGGATTGCGGCCCAGCGGGTTGCGCCGCGGGAGTTGGTCCAGCTGAAGAACTCGCTTACGGCGATCGGGACGCTGAAGGCGGCGCTGGAGTCTACGGACGACGAGCGTCTTCACGCCCTGGCGGCGCAGATCGACATCCTGTCGGAGATCCGCGACCGGATTGCGCGCGAGATCTACCCGGACCCGCAGAACAACCAGATCCAGAAGGGCGGCGTCATCGCCGACGGCGTGGACCCCGAGTTGGACGACCTGCGGCGCATCGCGCTGCACGGCAAGGACTACCTGGCGCGGATCCAGCAGCGGGAGAGCGAAGAGACGGGCATTCCGTCACTGAAAATCAGCTACAACAACGTCTTCGGCTACTACATCGAGGTGCGCAACACGCACAAGGACAAGGTCCCGGAGACGTGGATCCGCAAGCAGACGCTGGCGAATGCCGAACGCTATATCACCGAGGAGCTGAAGGAGTACGAGGAGAAGATCCTCGGGGCGGAGGAGAAGATGCTCGTGCTGGAGCAGCGGATCTATGCCGAGATCCTGGCCTTCATCTGCGGGTCGCTGACCCCGATGCTGCGCGACGCGGCGGCCGTGGCGCGGATCGACTGCCTGCAGTCGTTTGCGCAGCTGGCCGTCGAGCGGCGCTACGTGCGCCCGGTTCTCGATGACGGCAAGCGTATCGAGATCAGGCAGGGCCGCCACCCGGTGATCGAGACGCTGATGCCCGTGGGCGAGGAGTACATCCCGAACGACGTGATGCTCGACGACCAGAAGCAGCAGATCATGATGATCACCGGACCGAACATGTCGGGTAAGTCGGCGCTGCTGCGCCAGACGGCCCTGATCATCCTGATGGCGCAGATGGGGTCGTTCGTTCCGGCGAAATCGGCCCATATCGGGGTTGTGGACAAGATTTTCACGCGCGTGGGGGCCTCGGACAATATTTCGCAGGGCGAATCGACCTTCATGGTGGAGATGCTGGAGTCGGCGAGCATCCTGAACAACATCTCGGACCGGAGTATCGTGCTGCTGGACGAGATCGGCCGCGGGACGAGCACCTACGACGGTATCTCGATCGCGTGGGCGATGGTCGAGTACCTGCACAACCATCCGACGGCCCGTGCCAAGACGCTCTTTGCGACGCACTATCACGAGCTGAACGAGATGGAGCAGATGTGCCCGCGGGTGAAGAACTACCACGTTTCGGTGAAGGAGATGGGCAACCAGATCGTCTTTCTGCGCAAGCTGGAGCGGGGCGGTACGGAGCACTCGTTCGGTATCCACGTAGCGCGGATGGCGGGCATGCCGGCGTCGGTGGTGGCGCGTGCGGACGAGATCCTGCGCAACCTGGAGCTGGTCTACGGCAACAACGAGATCGTCCCGAGCCGGAGCCTGAAGGACCGGGGCAGGAAGTCGGCGGCACAGGCGGTGAAGGAGGCGGCCGAAAGCGGCATCCCGCAGAACATGCAGCTGTCGATGTTCCAGTTGGACGACCCGGTGCTGGTCCAGATCCGGGACCAGATCAAGGGGATCGACATCAATGCACTGACGCCGCTGGAGGCGCTGAACAAGCTGAACGAGATCAAGAAGATCACGGGATTATAAACCGTTGGATACGCATACTGAAAAGCCCCAAACCTGGGAATGGTTGGGGCTTTTGCTTTTGGCGGCCGTTTTTTCCGTACCTTACCCGCGCTCGATCAGGGATCGGATGCTCTGAATAAGCATGGCCACGGCTACGGAGTTGAAACCTCCCTCGGGGATGATGACGTCGGCATACTTCTTCGAGGGCTCGACGAATTCGTCGTGCATGGGCTTCACCGTGGAGGTGTACTGCGTGATGACGGACTGCATCGTGCGGCCGCGTTCGCAGACGTCGCGCAGGATCCGCCGTGCGAGCCGGATGTCGGCATCCGTATCGACATAGACCTTGATATCCATCAGGTCGCGCAGCTCCTTGTTCTCGAAGATGAGGATTCCGTCGACGATGATCACCTTCGAGGGCTTCACGCCGACGGTCTCCGGCATCCGGTCGTGGTCGACGAACGAGTAGACGGGATGTTCGATCGGAACGTTGTTCTTCAGGGCCTTGATGTGCTCGACGAGCATGTCGGTATCGAAGGCCTGGGGATGGTCGTAATTGAGTTTGGTGCGCTCCTCGTAGGTGAGTTCGGGATGCGCCTTGTAGTAGTAGTCGTGGCAGAGCGTAGCGACGTCATCCCCCTCGAATGCCTCCTGCAGTCGTTTGACGAGGGTCGATTTTCCCGATCCGGTACCTCCGGCAACTCCGATAACCGTAACTTTCATCTCGTGTCGATCGTTTTAGGGTAGTCTGATGGTCCAAAAAAGGACCGCCCTCCGTTGTAGGGCAGTCCTTTTCCGTAAATTAAGCGTCGATATTGGCGTAATGGGCGTTTCGTTCGATGAACTCGCGGCGGGGCGGCACGTCGTCACCCATGAGCATCGAGAAGATGCGGTCGGCTTCGGCGGCATTTTCGATGTTCACCTGGCGCAGAATGCGCGTGTCGGGATTCATCGTCGTCTCCCACAACTGGTGGGCGTTCATCTCACCGAGACCTTTGTAGCGCTGTACGTGGGCACCCTTGCCGAACTCGGCGGTAATTTCGTCGCGCTCCTTCTCGGTCCAGCAGTAACGCTCCTGCTTGCCCTTCTTGACGAGGTAGAGGGGCGGGGTGGCGATGTAGACGTGGCCGTTCTCGATGAGCTCCTTCATCTTGCGGAAGAAGAAGGTCAGCATCAGCGTGGCAATGTGGCTTCCGTCGACATCGGCATCGGTCATGATGATGATCTTGTCGTAACGCAATCCTTCGAGATTCAGTGCTTTGGAGTCCTCCTCGGTACCGATCTTGACACCCAGGGCGAGGAACATGTTCTTGATCTCCTCGTTCTCCCACATCTTGTGCTCCTGGGCCTTCTCGATGTTCAGGATCTTGCCTCGCAGCGGCATGATAGCCTGGAAGTTGCGGTCGCGGCCCGACTTGGCGGTACCGCCTGCGGAGTCACCCTCGACGAAGAAGATCTCGGCTACGGAACGGTCGCGGCTCGTGCAGTCGGCGAGTTTTCCGGGCAGTCCCGATCCGGAGAGGACGGTCTTGCGCTGAACGAGTTCGCGGGCATGGCGGGCGGCGTGGCGGGCCGTAGCGGCAAGGATGACCTTCTGCACGATGGCGCGGGCATCCTTGGGGTTCTCTTCGAGGTAGTTGCCCAGGGCTGCGGCCATGGCCTGGTCGACGGCTGCGGCGACCTCGTCGTTCCCGAGTTTGGTCTTGGTCTGGCCTTCGAACTGGGGCTCTGCGACCTTCACCGAGACGACGGCCGTCAGACCTTCGCGGAAGTCGTCGCCGTTGATGTCGAACTTCAACTTGGCGAGCATTCCCGAATCCTCGGCGTATTTCTTGAGCGTGCGGGTCAGGGCGCGGCGGAATCCCGTGAGGTGCGTACCGCCCTCGATGGTATTGATGTTGTTGACGTACGAATGGACGTTCTCCGAGAAGGAGTCATTGTACTGCATGGCGACCTCGACGGGGACCCCGTTCTTTTCGGTATCGAGGTAGATGATCTGCTCGATGATCGGCGTGCCGCGTGTGGCGTCGAGGTACTTGACGAACTCCTTCAGCCCCTCTTCCGAATAGAAGTGGTCTTCACGCAGCTTGCCTTCGTCGTCGGGGCGGCGGTCATAGAGGTTGAGCCGGATTCCCTTGTTCAGGAAGGCCAGTTCGCGCAGCCGGTTGGCGAGGATGTCGTACTTGTACTCGGTGGTATGGGTGAAGATTTCGGCGTCGGGCTTGAAGGTGACGATCGTACCGCGGTCGGAGCACTCTCCGACGATCTCGACCTGCGACGTGGGCTTGCCTTTGGAGTAGGACTGTCGGAAGATCTTGCCGTCGCGGTGGATTTCGGCGATGAGGAGTGTCGAGAGGGCGTTGACGCACGATACGCCGACGCCGTGGAGGCCTCCGGAGACCTTGTAGCTTCCCTTGTCGAACTTGCCTCCGGCGTGGAGGACGGTCAGAACGACCTCGAGGGCCGATTTACCCTCCTTCTCGTGGAAGTCGGTGGGGATACCGCGGCCGTTGTCCTTGACGGTGATGGAGTTGTCCTCGTTGATCGTGACGTCGATGTCGGTGCAGTACCCGGCGAGGGCCTCGTCGATGGAGTTGTCGACGACCTCGTAGACGAGGTGGTGGAGGCCCTTTTCGCCGATGTCGCCGATGTACATGGCAGGGCGTTTCCGCACGGCTTCGAGGCCTTCGAGGACCTGGATGTTCGACGCGGAATATGCTTCTTCCTGTTTCTTAACGTTTTCTTGTTCGGTGCTCATTTCGTCGTTTTGAAATATCGTACAAATGTACGAAAAAGTTTCGGATAATCCAATAGAGCGGAACGCCGCCGGGGATCGAAAAAAAATCAGGCGAGTTCGGCCGTGAGATCGACTTCGCGGATCTTTCCCTGGGCGAAGAGGATGGCGCGGGCGGGGTAGTTCTCGATCAGCGCCGTGTTGTGTGTGGACATGACGACGGCGCAGCCGTTCTCGGCGATCCGCCGGAAGAGCTTCATGATTCCGTCGGCCGTCACGGGGTCGAGGTTTCCGGTGGGTTCGTCGGCCAGCAGCACCTGTGGATCGTTGAGCAGCGCCCGGGCGATCACCAGCCGCTGCTGCTCGCCTCCGGAGAGTTCGAAGGGCATCTTGTAGCTTTTGGATCCGAGTTCGACCAGCCCGAGGACCTTGTCGATGCGTTCGCGGATCTCGTGCTCATGCTTCCAGCCGGTAGCCTTCATCACGTAGTAGAGGTTCATGAAGACGTTTCGGTCGGTGAGGAGCTGGTAGTCCTGGAATACGATTCCTATGCGGCGGCGCAGGTGGGGGATGTCGCGGCGGCGGAGCCTCCGCAGGTCGAACCCGGCGACTTCACCTTCACCGGTCAGGAGCTGCATTTCGGCATAGAGGGTCTTCAGCAGGGAGCTTTTTCCGCTGCCGACGCGCCCGATCAGGTAGACGAACTCGCCGGGCCGGACGGCGAGGTTTACGTCCGAGAGGACCATTTCGCCCTGTCGGAGGAGTTTTTTTTCGGAGATGCTCCCGAAGGGGTCGTCGGCGTGGTAGATGGCTACGTTGCGGAGTCTTACGACGTATTTGCTGTCCATGGTTGTCGCGGTTTTCGGAAAACAAATATAGGAAAAATATCCGGAAAGGGGAGCGTGGCGGGAAAAAACGAAAAAAATGTATTATCTTTGCGGGGTCTACGGTCGACTTCGCCGCAGAATCCGGGGGTGCCCGGTTTTGACAGCAGGCAGAGTTTGATGGTAAGCACGCCGAGCGCTGTGTGGCGGCTCGTAAATCCCGACGCTCGAACTATAAATGGCAATAACAGCTACGCACTCGCTGCCTAATTTTCAAGGAAAATTGGCTTAATCGCCGGAGCCCAGGAGCTTTGGCGACGAGTATCCCGGAGGGCGGTTCCGCTCCTTAACGGCTCTCCATACGGGGTATCATTCATTGGGGGATAGCGCGCCGGAAGTCCCGGCCGGTGTGCGAAAATCAAGGGACTGGGCCTTGCACTGGGTTGCCGCCTGCCAGGTGCGAGGAGAAGGACCAAACGGCGGCTAAGCGTGTAGAAAGCTTTCGGGTTCCCTGTTTGGACGCGGGTTCGACTCCCGCCACCTCCACGAATTAAAATGGTATCTTCTTAAATATTAAGTAGATACCATTTTCTGTTTCACTAACCGTTTCACTATTTGTCGATGCCGGCAAAAAATGGATGTCTGCTCAACATATCGGCATTCTCCTGGGCGGATACCTTTATGTATTTCAAAAACGTGCTCTCTTTGGTGTGCCCAGTTATCTTCATGATGGCGATAGTTGGGACCCCAGATTTGTAAGCGTTCGTCGCAAATGAACGCCGAGCCGTATGTGATGACACCAATTTATATTTGGGCATTACGACTTCTACGTTTCGTCCTCCAACGTTTCTATTTATGAGCACGTCTTTCGTAATACCGGCCATCCGGCACAATTCCTTGATGTGTCCGTTTAACTTCTGATCTGTAATGGTGTCGGACAGGTCGAATCCGCTGTCGATAATCTCCCGGACAACGGGGTGGATAGGGATAACAACCGATGTTCCAGTTTTATGCGTTTTGATTGTAATAAACGTGCCGATATGCGCATCCCTCAGCCGCGAGAAGTCTGACACTCGGAGTCCCGTGTAGCAGCCGATCAGGAATAATCCTCTTGCTCGCTCTAATGCGGCTATCCTCCGGGGTATATTATCCCCTTCTTTGGCCTTTTTCGAGGCGGTATCAGACAATACGGCCTTCTCGATGTCGAGATCATGAATCAGCTTCAGCTCGTCCATGTCGAGATAAACGTTGTCCACAGGATCCTTGGGCGCTATAAAATCCCGGTGATCCGTACCGTGCCCATCGTGGAGGCCGTCGTTATCACGCGATTCTCTGTAAGTCTGTTTGACGATATTTATAACGTTTCCGAAGTAGTTCCGGGAATATCCCTTTTCGTAAAACCAATGCTGGAATCGGTTGTAAAAGTCGATATTAATATCTGTAATGCGGAGCCTACTCCGGGTATATTTCTCAAATTCCCGAAGTTTTCGCAATGCCTGCTCGTATTTTATGACCGTGTGCTTGTCTCTTACCAGAGCGTATCGGGGGATGTATACCGTCTCGATATAATCACAGAAGTAAGCGGTGTTTTCGCTTCCAACTTCATCCCTATCGTCATTCTTCAGCTCCGATATTACCTTTGCAAACTCTTCCGGAGATGGAACTCTTTGTTCAGATTCGAACTTCATGACGGCTTGTCGCCCTATATTCTCCCAATGCTCAATGGCTTCGTTTATCGGCTTACCGTCAAAATTGGCCGTCACCTTCGCGCGGTGTTTCACAGAGCTCCAATACTTCGGCGGGAGGCTTACCCCGATGCTCTTGCGATACTGCTTGCCGTGGAGTGACACAACCATTGCAACGGTAGCTGTGGGCCGCCGTTTATTTACAATTATGAAGGTGATCATTCGGCTTGAGATATGGCCTCCGAAGCTGAGATTAGTTTTTGCAGGCAATCTTCTCCGTATCTCCTTACAAAATGTCCTTCAATAAGATACGTATTGTCTATATAATCATAATATACTCTTACCCCGGTGTCTTTTGTGTACCCTACCAGCGCTATTCCTTTATCTTTCGATATTGCTATTGCCTTGTCTATGTCGTATTCTTTGTAATTGGTGAGACTGTCTGCCTCCGAACGTTCCGATTTATAATCAGAGCGTGTAGTAAATTTTTCAACTGGAGCACTCTTTGACATTATAAATACATATGCTCCGGAGCCTTTTGCTGATACTGTTTGCCACGCAGCTTCGAGTTTCCATCCTCTATATCCAAAATAATTCAGGGCGTCGATTTGGTTGTTAAAAACAATAGGGTTACCATTGCTATCCACTAACCTTAAATCATTATTATTCTTGAAAAGCGAACCATATTCTTGCCCATAGTTAACCGACACCTGAACCTTTTGGGAAAAAGATTTAGGTATAGCCCAGATTTCGATGAAAGAAGTAACATTCTGCGAAAAAGAGGTGCAGAATACCGATGTTGAAATCAATAAAAGTAAAATCTTCTTCATAGTAACTATTTTTTGTTTACAACTCGATTTATATTTGCGATAACACTTATTATGAATATACCGGCGAATACAACAGCTACAAATGTTGAATTGATCTGTAATAGTCAAGACTTGTTCTGACATTTTCTATACTATCGGGCAAAAAAAGTGTCCGATGCCATCTGCGAAGATACGCAACTATTCTCACTCTCACAACCTGGTGAGCCAATAACCTGCTCATCAGGTTGTATTTTCCCTGCATCCTGCAATTGATATCTCCTTGCCACCTCCATTCCTTCGAGGAAAGTCTGCATGGGTGTTTTCCCGAAACAGTATTTCCCGGAGTGCGTCCTTTGCGTGTTATAGGAGTTCATCCAAGTGTCAAGGTCTGCCTGCAGTTGTTCTATCGAGGTGTATATCTTCTTCCTGAAAGCGATGGCGTAGAATTCGTTCTGGACAGTCCTGTTGAAGCGTTCACAGATGCCGTTTGTCTGCGGGCTCTTGGCCTTGATCTTGGAATGGTCTATGTCCTCGATGGCCAGATACAGTTCGTATTCATGTGTTTCCCTGTTTCCGCAGTATTCGGTTCCCCTGTCCGTGAGCATCCTCATCAGTTTCAGGTCATGCTGCTCGAAGAACGGAACCACCCTGTCATTGAGCATGTCCGCCGCCACGAGCGCGTTCTTCCTGTCGTAAAGTTTGGCGAATCCGATTTTGGAATAGGTGTCGATGACCGTCTGCTGGTAAATGTGCCCCACGCCTTTGATATACCCTACATAATAGGTGTCCTGCGCCACAAGGAAGCCTGGATAATAAGTCTCTATTTCCCCGTGTGCCTGTTTCTCCGCCTTGGCTTTTTCCAGCGCGGCCACCTGGTTCTCGTCAAGCACGATGCCTTCCTGCTCCACCTTGGTCGAAAGTGCCTTCAGGCGTTTCTGGAAGGTCTCCATGTCATGCCTGAGCCAGATGGAGCGCACTCCTCCGGGAGATACGAGTATGCCTTTCTTGCGCAGCTCGTTGGATACGCGTACTTGTCCCAAAGCCGGGTTGGCTATGGCCATCTGCACTACAGCCTGCTCTATGCGCTCCTCCACGCGGTTCTTTATCACCGGCTTTTTACGGGAAATCTCCTGCAGGGCCAGTTCTCCGCCCTGCTCGTACAGTTCCTTGAAACGATAAAAACTGTCACGGCTGTATCCCATAATCTTGCAGGCTCGTGACACGTTTCCCAACTGTTGGGACAGCTCAAGCAGTCCCAGTTTGTTCTTGATGACTTTTTCTGATGTGGTCATAACTTAATCTGCTTTTATGTTACAAATCTACTCTTTTTATGCGTAACTGTCAGATTAAGTCTTGACTAATTCAATTGATCCAATCCGCCGCCACCGCTATGACAAGGAATATCATAAAACCCACAACGATGATGCCTCCGATCGTGAGCTGCATATCTTTTCGGTCCTTTTCATGCTGGGCTTTCAACATATCGACCTCTGCACGGAGGCGGCTTATCTCGGCATCACGGCGAGCCACCTCGGCCATCTGCCTGGATATTTCCTTTTGCGCATTCTCCAATGCGCGCCCATATTGAGCTTTCAGTCTTTCTATCTCCGACGCCAATCCATTGATTCCGCTGTCTGTCGTTCTTCGGCTCCTTCTGCGCGTTTTCCCCGGGTTGGCTATGTCGTTGTAGGCTTCATTTATCCGTTTTATAAGATCGTCGAAAAATGGATCTCCGTCGTGTTTGTCGGGATGAAGTTTGCTTACGTACAATTTGTACGCTTTCTTCACCTCCTCCAATGTTGCATTGTCGGACAATCCAAATATTTCGTATGGATCCGTCATATTACAGCTGTCTTCTATTTACTTTCCCTTTCACGAGAAATATTTTCAGAACGCAGTCCCGAGGGACTATCGTGTCGCCGGCATATCTCGGATTCGTGGCCCGGAGGATGAATTTCTGCCTATCTTCTGACAAATATACGTTTTTTATTGTTCGCAGGTTGTCGCAATCGGCATTCGTGATGACGAGATACGGCTCGCCCCAAAGCATCGAATCGACATTGCGAATCTCTCGGACCAGAATCACCTCCCCGGGGTAGAAGTCTGGGATCATACTGTCACCGTATACGGGGAATGCGGCGTCGCAGTCGTTCAGTGGCGGGAAGTTGATATAGTATTGCACCTCTTCGCGCACGTCGTGGAACGATTCGGTTATGGACGCCGTCACGTCCATGTCGTAGTATGGTATTCCTTTCTCATCGGGGACCAAGGCCGCCGATTTCAGCATCTGTCCTTCTCCCGTCTGCAACCATACGATATTGAGTTCGGGATATACTTTGGATATTTTCGCCAAATTATCGGCCCGAATGCTGTCTCCTACATTGTTTGCAAAACCACGAGACACACCAATGCGTTCAGCGAACTTCGCTTGTCCAATACCCAGGTATTTCAAAAATTCTTTGAGCCTTGATTTAACGGTGGAGCCCATTGCATAAAATATTTATGTATATTTGTAAAAACAAACCATTAAATTATGATTCTTACTCTTGTTATTGCCGTTGCTTTCGGATCTATTTTCGCAGCCATCATAGAACGGTGGCTATGAGATATTTTATTTAAAAATTAAGAGTATCCATCAAATCATCAACATTATGAGTACATTGAACAAGATTATCGATTTCGCCCGGCACATTCGGTATAAAAAGAAACATCATATAAATCTGACAGAACAAGAAAAAGATGATGCTGATTTCTTATTGTCGTGCGTCTTCTCTACCATATCATTGATCGGGTCTATTATCGTACTTATTTTAACGTTCTTATAAATGCCCAAATAGACAATACAATCGATATGGTGGATATGATATAGGGATACCATCTTGTAGAAAAGTCAAAAATATCCTTCCTATCCCTTGCTTTCTGCGCCTTGTGCCTTATCTTCTGCTCCTTGTTAATGGCGGTTATGTATTTGACATAGCCGCCGTTTTTGCATATTTCACGAGTCTTTGCATTCGCTCCCCATCCGGCGCCTACCTGATCTAAAAGTCCCGAATCCACTATTTCGCGTTCTATATCATCCTTTTCAGAATCAGACAGCACACGGCCAGCCACGCTATCGGCCAAAACGCCTATATCCTGATAATATCCACGGGCTTCCACACATTTGAAAAGGATAGCGTTAATTATATCGTTTAATTCCATATCTGACAATCAACCATTTATAAAATAGCATAAAATAATTATGCAAAATAATTTGTTTGCATAGAATATTTATGTATATTTGCACTGTCCGGACGAACGTACTACAAAAGTACGCGGGTTCGGACAAAAGCAACTGTAAAGATTTACAAAAATTTCGACAAAAGCAAATGATTGAGACTGTTTCTGAGAGTACGATGCCTACAACCGCATTTGCAAAAGGCATAAGAGAACTCGCTGCGAAAGATCGGCTGAAGGCCGCAAGGGTCCGCGAGGCCATAACCATGGCGACCGGTGTCCGCCGCTCGCAGTATTTCGAGCGACAGAACGGCAACGTGCCTCTGTCGCCCGCAGAGAAGAAGGTAGTAGGCCAGATATTCCGCCGCTACCGGATAACCGACCCCTGGGGCGTATGAAATGTGATGCCGACATACTGTCTCGGGCAGAGACCCGAGTGATGCAGGCTGTTATCAATACGAAAGGCGGCAATATAACACGGATAGCGGCATCTCTGCACGTCACGTATCAGGCCGTGGCCAATACGCTGTCGGTGATGTACGACAAGTTGCAGGGAGAATTAGACGGGAATCGAACGATTCAGGCGCTGGTTGTCTGGTATTACAGGTTCGAGATAGGGCGTCGCATCGGGGCCGCCTGCCTGCTGGGTTTGTTCTGCGCCTACACCTTCGGAGGCGGAGAGTTTGAGCGAGCGGCACGCCGGACACGACGCAGTCGTCGGGAGGTTGAATATGTAATCGAAGCATAATATCATGACTGCATACGAGGCATTTGAGCACTATTCGCAACTGGAGGCGAAATGCGCAGCTCAGGAGGAGTTGCTTTCGCACAGCGTAGACGTGAGGCGGTTCGACGGCATAGGGATGACAACCAAAGAAGCTGCCCGATACCTTGACATGCGTCCGAGCACGGTTCGGGATTATGTCAAGCGCGGACTTCTGGTCCTGCATCCGGATTCTACCGACGCAAAGATTGTGGTAAAAGCCTCGGACGTGCTGTCGAAGACGAAAGAGCAGCTTCGCCGTGCGAAGAGAAGATTGAAGTGGCACTTGAAAGACTGACATCTATGACAATGACAGAACGCTGGCCCCACCGGGGCGATGAAATCCAGGTGTTTGACCTGACGCCGGAGGAGGCATACCGGCAGAACCGGAAAGATAACCGGACGCGCCGATGGGCGATTATCCGATGCACGATCCGGCGGTGGCTGGGAATGAAATAGCAATCCGGGTGTGTGGTGGAACAATGAGATACACGGGAATCTGAAGCGGTCGAACGCAAAAGGACTGGTCAAAACAGTTGAGAGGTTGGAAATCCTCGTACCGGTCGCCCAAAACCGCATGGCAGGGATGCCGATCGGGTAATAAGATCAAGAGACGTAACGTCGTTCCCCGGTCAATCGACAATTAAAAGCGTTGCAGGTGCAAGTCCTGCCACACCCTCAGATAGCCACCCGACGAGGTGAGGGGTCTATCGCTGGCAATAACCCCACAGCAAAGCGATGAGGCAGTCGGAGCCGATACCATTCCGACCAACGCTGGCGACGTATACGTCAGGCGTGCGGACGCTTTGAAGATTCCGCCGCAAGTAAGCAAATAGCCGAAATGCGCGAACAACCGGCACAGGTTCCGAAGCTGCGATGATATGAGCGGTTAGGACCACCGGGAGAAATCGACAATACCATTATACCCGGTGTGGCTTGACCGCCTATCCGGGTGCAAACCAAAACTACAAAAACATGTACGTATACAAATGGATTGAAGGCGAGAAGGAAATGATCGACTTCTGCCTGAAACGCTTTAAGATGAAGCCTCACTTCTGCGAAACGATCGGTCACTGCGGGACTGCGACCATTCACATGATCTACAAATACAGAGATGTGAATGACACAAGTAAGGGATGCGCGCAGATGTTCTTCCTATTCATGGAGCACCCTGCTGGGAAAATTGGATGCATGGACCTGGACAAAATAGAACGATGGACCTATGAAGAAATCAGAGCTGATCGAACTTCTCTTGTCAAGTGACGAGGAGGAAGTGTTTGTCGAGATCGACGGATGGCAGCACGAGATAGAAATTGGGCACGTAGAAGAAGCCTTCGATGGATTTGACGAGGTGTTTCCAGCGTCGATAAGTTTGAAAGCAAAAAACAGTTGATATGGTACGAAACCCACAACGCGAAATCCTCGCCTACCTGCTGGCTGGCGGGAGGCTGACGGTACAGAAGGCAATACAGATGTTCGATACAACGGAACTGCGACGAATCGTATCCCGGCTGAAAGACCGGGGATTCCCCGTTATCGCCGATAAACAATACGGCGAGACGAAAACGGGCCGACGGGTACGGTTTAACGAGTACCGTATGGGTCAAGACCTTGGCAGCTTACAATAGCCGGTCAATTCGCAAACTTACCATTTCCGCCGCCATCCGTGAGGACCGCGGCGGTTCCGCTCCAATCATGCCCGACGGGGTAGGGGCGGTTTAGAGGGCCTTTTGTTGGAAAGCCGACAGGGGTGTCCCCTTCCGGTCCCATGTTCGATTCCGGGAGGCCCGCAACTTTGACTACAAGTATGGCAAAACTGTTTATGCGTTACAAACAATTAAACAAATGTTTTGCCGTTATACAAAAAAAACATATTTTTGCATCAACAAGGGATTTGCTTTATGAAACGATTTTTTATCATATTCATTGATAGCGTCCTGTATTTCTTCTCCAGCGGAGAGAATCCTATAGAGAAATATCAGAAGATGCGGCGTCAAAAATCCGATTCGGAAAATATGGCGCAGGATTGGGTAAATGTGGGAAATGATATAAGACGTGCTTATGAAAACTACAAATCCTGTTGAAAGAAATTCCCAGTTAGTACAGGTTGAACAGCCTTATTCGGGCCCTCTTCCTCGTCCAGAGGATTTAGCCAAGTACGATCAGATTGTGCCCGGAGCTGCGGAACGCATTATAAATATGGCAGAGAAGGAAATGGATCATCGACATAAAACCGATGACAAAACGACGAAAAATGTCGTAAGAGTTACTCTGCTGGGTATTATTTTCGCTTTCATATCTGTGCTGATTCTATCGGGTTTGGTAGGATATGCCTTATATAAGGGGTTTGATTCCGTGGCAGCCTCTATTGCTGTCGGGTCTATCGCCGCTGTTGCAGGAGTATTCATATTTTTCAAATCCAAACAACGGAGATAAATATCAGCATTATAAGTACGGAACCGAGGTTTTTCCTCGGTTTTTTCGTTTTATTTTTTGCCAATTCAAAATGAATCGCTATATTTGCCATTGCCAAACAACTGCAATACGCAGCTAACAAGTACATACGAAGCTCTTTTGGGCGTGTTCCCGTAGCACTTCTACTCTGCGTAGTTGTGGTTGTTTGGCGACAATAGGGGGCACGCCCTCTTTTTATACATACGTCAAACAAACTTGTGTTCTACAAATGCCAAACAACAACACAAGTGGGACCCGGGTACAAGGTACCCCGACCACGTCTTACACGCGGCTCACGAAAGCCGAACTGGTTGCCATCATCAACGGCAACGTCATGAATCATCCCCTCTCCTTCGAGGAGTTCTACCGCTGCGCAATTGCCGCTGTTTCGAAATGGTGCCACCAGGTTCGGAACTGCAATTTCGCCTGCACCGACAGCGTCAAGTCGACGCTCGACAGCCTGCATCACATCTACAAGAATCTCTGACTATGGCAAGCCTCGTAACCTTGCTGCTGTGGCTGGGAGCCATAGCAGCGGTGTTCGGGATCGTGTATTCCGACAAGCGCATCTACAACGCCGTGGATGCCATTCTCAACCGTATTTTCGAAAAATTCGACTGACCATGAACACACAGAACCAACCAGTAGAATCGCTCTGGTATTATCCCAGCGAGTACATCACGGGCCGTGAATCGAATATCCCGAGATCGACGGCCGAATTCTGCCTCAAAGAACAGACGATTGAGGAATTCTGGCGCAATGCGGTGAAGGCTATCGACCAGATGTCGGACAGCGACAAGGACGGTGTGGTTTACACCAGCGACGGGATCGGGGTGTTTCTCGGGCCGTGGGACATCGACATCCGGCACAACTACAAGTGGACGGAGGAGCGGGGCGGATATACCTATATGGGGATCTGGGAGCCGTATGCCGAACTTGCCGAGAGCTTCGAGGTAGTCGGCGCCCACGACTACGACAACGACGTCGAGCTGCACAGGGTTGTCCGGCTGCTCAACCAATACTACAAGGATAACGAGAACATTTTGTTGAACCGATAAAAATCAGAATTATGGAAAACACGAACATGAATGCCGTAGCAACGGTAGATTTCCGCAACCTTCCCGACCTCTCGAAAGCAGAGCCCGAACCGATCGAAATGTCGGGCGAATACTGGACGCCCGAAAAGGAGGGTGAGACCCGCCGATTGTTCTTCGTGGGGCTGAACATGGAGAACGTAGTCGAAATGGAGACAGGCGAAACCCGCGAGCTGTTGGTGGCCCAGTTTGCCGAGCACGTCAACGGAGATCTTCGCGCCGTACGCAACGGATCGCGCCGCCTGGTGGGGATCTTCGAGTCGTTTCAGGCGTCGATCAAACCGGGCGATGCATTCGAGATCACCTACCTGGGCAAGAAGAAGAACTCGACGAACAGCTACAAGTCCGACAACTGGAGCGTCAAGCGGCTTGTCATCAAGAAATAGTGTGATGGAGGTAGGTTTTCAGACATACGATCTTTCGGAGGCGACTGTAACGGGCGAGGAACTTTGCCCGTTGCAGTTCGACCGGACGGAGTACACGCCTTTTGAGGAGTTCATCCACCGCCTCGATAACCTTCCCGAGAAACCACGCCGCGTATACAACTATGCGCTGGCGGTCAACGGAAGGGTAGCCAACGATCGGATGGAGACGTACCTCAAAGCGGCAGGAGAAAGTTCCTCGCTGCTGAAGGAGGCGTTGAAGTCTCCGCGGCACTATCTGATCGCCCGCAATGAGGAGATCGCGCCGCGCGATGTCCGACACTTCGAGCTGGGGACGTTCGCACATGAAGCAATACTCGAACCCCGTCGGTTCGAAAAGGTCGTGGTGAAACCCAAGGCCGACCGTGGAACCATCCGCGGGTGTGTCGAGTTGATCCGATTCTTTTCCGATCTGTTGAATATACCGCAGGTTGAGATCGACCCGTCATGGAAGCTGCCGACGCTCAAAGGGATGGCCGCGGACATGGAAGCTCAATGCGAAAAGGCCGGGTACACGCTGATCGACCGCACGTATTACGACATCATCCGGGCCATGAAGGTATCGTTCAATACCTACGGCGGCGGCATTCTCCCGCGGATCATGCCATACGTGAAGACCGAGACGTCTATGTACGGGTGCGATACGTCGACGGGCCTCAAAGTGAAGATTCGACCAGACGGACTGCTCCTCGAAGAGAACTTCGGCGTGAATGCCATTCTGTCGGTGAAGACCACCAATGCGACCTCCGTCGAGGCATTCATGCGGGACTGCGCGAAGTACCGCTACGAACTGGCCGAGGGAATGTATCTGAAAGTCGCCGGTGAGATCACGGGCCGCGAGTTCACCGCCACGCTGATGGTCATGGCCCAGACGGTGCTTCCGTTCCAGGTGGCGGTGTTCTACTGGGACGCCGAGGATCTGCAGGTCGGCAAGTACAAGTACGCGCAAGCGCTCGACATCGTGAAGCAATGTCGGGCCGCCGATACATGGCCGGGATTCGATGCCAAGGCCGAAGAGGGCGCACACGGGATCATCCAGTGCAAGTTGCCCGACTACATTAAGGCGAAATTGCTGCCGCAATATCTTTCCGAATAACCAAATCCAATTCACAACACCATGATTGATTTGAAAAACTATGTTCCGGAACATCCGGAATTCAAACTGCCGAAAAACGTATCGTTCCCGAAGGTGATCTTCGAGGGTGCCAAGAACATGGACGAAATCCGCAAGCAGTTGTCGGGTAAGTTCATCGCCGAAAGTACGCCGGGTGTGAAGGCTTTCCGCTTGCTCGATGCATACGAACGAGCCTCGATCCGCGCCAACTACTCCGAGTTGATGGAGGACGAGCAGCCGAAACTGGAGGACGCACTCGCGGAGGTGGAGGCACAATGCAAGGCCATCATCAAAGAGGCCAAAGACAAACTGCAGGCCGTGACAACGCAGATCCGAGATCTCGTATATCAGGTAAAGCGCGGTGACAAGGAGGTCGACCTCCCGGGAGAATCGACGATGCGCATGGCCCTGTGCGGGTACTATCTGTATTACGCCTGGATCGACGGGAAATTCCAGTTGTGCCGGGTAGACAAGATCCCGTCGTGGGATGAGCAGAGTCTCTTCGCCAATCTTGAGACCAACAAGCAGGCATTCCTCGAAGTGTTGGGTATCGACATGAACGAGACGTATGAGCAGGCTTCAGCACCGTCCGGGACGGAAGAGTAACTATGTGAAGAAGCTGCAGAGCAAGGAATGGCAGGAGGTGTGCCGCCGGGTGAGACTCCGCGACGGCCACCGCTGCCAGATCTGCGGCAGGAGCTATTCACTGGAAATTCACCATACGACATACTACGACGACACGGGTATGTCGATCGTAGGCCGCGAGGCTGACTTCCTGGATAAACTGATCACTCTCTGCGAAGAGTGTCACCGAAAAGTACATCGAAAATGACATGGCAAGACCCAACAAGACAGGATTAGACTATTTCCCGTTGGATGTTGACTTCTTTGCCGACGAAAAGATCGCAGCCATATCCGGAGAATTTGGGATCAAGGGCGAAATCACGGTCATCAAGCTGCTTTGTGCGGTATACCGGAACGGATACTTCATACTGTGGAATGAGCCGCTGAAATACAAACTGCTCCGTGATCTCCCGGGTGTGAGTCCTGAATTGATCGACCAAATTGTAAACCGCTTGGTCAGGTGGGGATTCTTCGACGAATCCCTGTTTGACTCGGTGAAGGTTCTGACGAGTCGAGGCATTCAGAAGCGATTCTTCTCCATAACCCGCAGACGCGGATTGCCGCATGACGCAAAGTATCTGTTAGCAGAAAATGGGTGCAATGGAGTTATTGACGACAATAACCCAGCCGCAACTGAATTATTGACGGCAAAAACCCCACAAAGTAAAGTAAAGAAAAGAATAATATCTACTACGACGACTACCGCGCGCGAGGATTTGGACGATTCCAATGATTCGGTAAATGACTTTTCTGCAACCCCCGAAAAAGGTTGCGCGGAAAAAGTCCCCCCGCAGGTGCCGCCGGGAACATACTCGCTGGTACCGATCGACGAACTGGCCGCGTGGATGAAGTCCGAAACGGCATGGATAGAGCAGCTTTGCATCAACCTGCACAAGGATCCGGAGTACGTGAAACGCAGGATCGACGAGTTCGCAGCGCATTGCGCCAACAACGGCGAGACGGCCAAAGACAAGGGCGACTGCAAACGGCACTTCAACAACTGGCTGCGGAAGGTAGAAAATCAACCGAACAACAACTACACAAATGGCAAACGAACCTACAACAAGACAGAACCCCCAAGCGCCGACGAGCTTGACCGCGCCATTGCGGAAGGATTCGCTCGCGCTCACACTCGCCAGGAATGGGAGTAGTGAGGTGTCCGTATTCGGATCGACGCCCGCCACGGTGATGCAGATCCGGCAGAGCGTGCACAAGCTTTCCGTGGCATTCCCGCAGATGAGCCAGGATTTCTTCAACCTGCTGGTCGAGCGCATTGTCAAGACGAATATGTCGTCCCGGCGGCTTGAATACGCCGTGAACCGGGTGCTCGACACGTTCACCTACAAGCAGCTCACGATAGCCGACATTTTGAGCATAGACGTCCGGTGCCGGATATTGTCCTACTCCGAAATGTGCAACGAGGCCGCCCGCCGCAATGCATCCACCGACGATTACGCGCCTGTCCGCATCGGAGGGTCAGATAAGCCCGGCTGGGTGCTGAAGGTCGACAAGGCGAGATACAATATCCCCGACGAGCTATGAAGTACATCGGGATAGACCCGGGCAAGAAAACCGGATTTGCAATTTGGGATCACGACGCCAGGTATCTGGCCGAGGTGACCACGGTGTCCATCACTCAGGCGATGGAGAAGGTCCGCATGATGGCCGACATCCTGGGTCGTGAGAACATCCGCCTGTTCATCGAGGATGCCCGGCAAAGGACGTGGTTCGGGAACAGCGGACCCGAGAAGTGGAAGGGCGCAGGGAGCATCTGCCGGGACAGCACGATATGGGATGACTTCTGCCGTGAGCTGGGCGTGGAGTACGTCATGGTCGCCCCGCGTCACAATACGACGAAGTTGAAGGCGGCACAATTCAAGACGATCACCAAATGGCAAGGCAGGACTGACGAACACGCAAGGGATGCCGCCATGTTAATTTTCGGGCGGTAAATTTCGACGATCTATCCCGGCGTGGATAGTTCTACTTTGGAAAAGTAATCGAAAATATGAAACCCAAAGAGTTTTTCGACAAGGTTTGCCGGATGCGCAAGGCGCAGAAGGAGTATTTCCGCACCCGGTCGGGGCGGGCACTCTCTGACAGCAAGAGGTTAGAGAAGAAGATCGACGACGAGATCGAGCGGGTGAACAAGGTGGTGGAGGCAAAGAATAACCCGAAAATGGAATTTTGAATATGTCAGGTAACAAAAATAAAAAGATTGCATTCAACTACTTCGGTGGAAAGTTTACATGGACCGAATACCTCTATGCGAACTTTCCCGTGGGTTTTACGCATTTGATCGATCTGTTCGCCGGGTCGATGGTAGTGTCGCTAAACTATCACGGGAATGTGATTCGCACGGCAAACGAGATCAACGGCGAAATCACCAATTTCTTCACGCAGCTTCGAGATCACGAAGAGGAACTCGTCAGGGCCTTGCGGCTGACCCCTTACTCGGAAGTAGAGTTTGACAATAGTTGGGTGGCAGAAGATGCAGAGATCTCCGATTTGGAAAAGGCTCGTCGATTCTACGTTCGCGTGCGGCAATCCTTCTTCGGACTGGGTGCGCAGCGTCAAAAGAAAGGCTGGCACATGGCGAAACAGCAGGTCCGGGCACAGGCTGGCGAGGGCGTGTCCCGCTGGAAAAATGCCGTCGAAAAATTGCATGAAGTAGCTGCAGAGATTCGCAACAATTTCCAAATTATGAACTGCGACTACATGACCGCGATTGATCGAATTGACTTCCCAGGGGCCTTCTTCTACTGCGATCCTCCGTATCCGCAAGAGTGTCGGAACTCTCGAAATGATTACCGCTATGAATTTTCGGTGGAAGATCATGAGCGCTTGGCGGATCGACTTCACCACATTGATGGGCTGGCTATGGTCAGCAGCTACGACTGCAATCTCACCAATCGATTGTATGCCGACTGGTACAAAGTCAAGTTTCCGTTCAAGAGGACCAATATCCGGAGCGGCATTGTAAACGGATCGGGTACTCTGATGCAGGAGTGCATTTGGATGAATTACGAGCCGCAAGCACAGACTCTGAAACTCTTTTGATATGGCAGCCGAACTCCTCTACATCGACCTGTTCTGCGGGGCCGGAGGTACCTCGACGGGTATCGAACGTGCTCGCCTCAATGAGCGGAAGTGCGCCCGGGTGATTGCCTGCGTGAACCACGACGCGAACGCGATTCTGTCGCACGCGGCCAACCATCCGCACACCCGACACTTCACCGAGGACATCCGCACGCTCGACCTCGGTCCCCTGAAGGCGCACACGACCGCCGAGCGCATGAAGAACCCCGACGCGAAGGTCGTGCTATGGGCGTCGCTCGAATGCACGAACCACTCACGGGCCAAAGGCGGCATGTCGCGCGATGCCGACAGCCGGACGCTGGCCGAGCATTTGTTCCGCTACATCGAGGTGCTGCGGCCCGACTATATTCAGATCGAGAACGTCGTCGAGTTCATGGAGTGGGGCCCGCTGCGGGTGAAGGTTGTTCGCGATCCGGAGACCGGTGCCGAGAGCTGCCCGCTCGACATCAAGCACGACCGCAAGCGGAAACAGACGACGGTCGCTCCCGTCTGGATCCCGGATCCCGAACGGAAGGGAACCCTCTACCGCAAATGGGTAGAGGAGGTATGTGCCCGCGGCTATCGGTTCGACCATCGCGTCCTGAACTCGGCCGACTTCGGCGCCTACACCTCGCGGGTCCGCTACTTCGGGCTATTCGCCCGGGTCGGCCTGCCGATGGTGTGGCCCCAGCCGACACACGCTCGGAAACCGACGGCCGATCTGTTCGGAGGCTCGCTGAAACCTTGGCGTGCCGTGCGCGACGTACTGGATTTCGACGACCGGGGCGAGTCGATCTTCACGCGCCGCAAGCCGCTCGTCGATGCCACGCTCGACCGGATCCACGCCGGGCTGGTGAAGTTCGTGGCCGGAGGTCAGGACGCCTTCCTCGTGAAGTGGAACTCGGTGAACGGAAAGACCGGGAAATACATCGCCCCGGATCTCGATGCCCCGTGCCCGACGGTCGCCACGCAGAACCGCCTCGGCGTGGCCCGCGTAAACTTCCTGTCGAAGCAGTTCGGCGGAGATCCGCAGAGCAAGAACATCGGCGTCGACGGTCCGGCCGGGACTCTGACGACGGTCGACCATCACGCCTTTGTCTCGGCCTACTACGGCAACGGTTACAACTCGTCGATCGACAGCCCGGCGCCGACCCTCACGACGAAGGATCGCTTCCAGGTGGTGCGGCCGTTCTTTGAAGGTCACTGTATTGCCTGGGCGGTCCGCGCGGATGACACCCCGGCGATGCGGCGCATCAAGGAGTTCTGCGCGCTGTACGGTATTGTCGACGTGACGATGCGGATGCTGCGGATCTCCGAGATGAAGCGCATCCAGGGATTCGGTGACGACTACGTGCTGGTCGGCACCCAGGAGGAACAGAAGAAGTACCTCGGCAACGCCGTGGTGACGCAGGTAGCTACGGCGATGTGCGAGGCGCTGGCCAGAGCCCTTTCGGAACAGACGGCGGGGCGGGTCGCATCATAAAAACCAAAAATCGAGGAATATGAAAATACTTTACCTGCCGCTCAAAAAGGAGTGGTATGAAATGATCGAGCGGGGCGAAAAGCTACCGCCGAGGAGACTGAGAATTTCTTAAAAAGATAGGAAAATGAAAAATGTTATAACACACGGATCAAAGTATGGTAAATCCATATACAGCCGTAAATGTTCGCGATGCGGATGCGTGTTTGAATTTGATAGGGGAGATATTGATAAAGTTTTTTATGACCATCGAGATGGATGCACTTATTGGTATATTGAATGTCCCGAGTGTGGTGATAAAACGGGATTCCCCGAAATAAAACCGATAAGAGTTGAATTGGTAGAATAGCGAGATTCTCGCAAAACCTCTAAATAATTATGAAAACGATAAAAGAAATAGCCATTGAGAAGATACCTGACGCTTTCGACCCCGATGAAATACTTCCAGCAAGAGAAGGCCATTTGGTGAATATTGAAAGGAGAGGATTCATTGAAGGAGCTGCTTTCGTGAAGCAAGACCTAACACGCTGGCACGACCCGGAGGAGTTTCCGGAGACGGACGTCGAGGTGCTGGTAAAAATAGACACGCTGCGCAACAAATACGACATTATGAAGCATAACCAGCACGGATGGTGGCAGAAGGCCCCGGGCGGCGGATGGTGTGCGCCAAAGTACAAGCCGATCGGATGGCGGCATATTCACGAACTATAACAGCGTACGATATGGAAACGTGCGATGAATGCGCAAACTATGAATGCGACAACTTTGATGGGGTAGGATGGTGTAATCTTAACAAGGCTATGGTGCTACACGATGATCCTGCCTGCAAAGAATTTCGGGTGTCGGCGAACGTGGATAGTCGGTAAAATAAGAAAAAGAGGCAACCCCGAAGGATCACCCCTGCTCAAAACAAAGATAGTGATTTATTTCGGGTTTGCAACATGACGAAGCGAGAACTTATCGACAACATCGCAAGGGACGGGCTGGTCGAACGGCTGGTGGCGAACGTATGCCACCGCCGCCATCGCTCCCTCCCGGACCTCGTGCAGATGGTCTACGAGGTCCTGCTCAACTACGACGAAGAGAAGCTGATGCGCATCCACCGAAGGGGTGCGATCAACTTTTTTATTGTACGGATTATCGAGAATTTATATTTCTCACGGACGAGTCCCTATTATCGGCAGATTCGGAGATTCGCCCAGCATAGCGACATCTTGAAAGATGAATAACGATCGCCACATTCGGCTGCGGCTCCTCGATGAGGAGTACACGGCCAGCAAGGGAGTGTTCGACGATGACGACGCCCGCGTACGCCGTTGCAAGGCGGCGCTCCGAAGGTTGTCAGACTCCGACCGCCGTCTCTTCATCCTGTATGCCGACACGGGAAGTGTCCGCAAGCTGTCGCAGACTCTCGGTGTCAGCAAGTCGACGGTGCAGAACCGAGTATCCGAAATTCGTCGCAAACTTAAAAAGAGCATGAAATGAGACCATATTTTGACCTTCTCCTCCTCGCCGTTGTCATCGTCTATATCATCGACGTCAGCGGCGTAATGGAAAGTATCAAGGGCACATTATCCCGATGGCTCGGCGCCAAGGTATCCAGGATTCGCCGCCCTTTCGACTGTTCGCTCTGCATGATCTGGTGGGCGGGCATCATCTACATCATCGCCGTCGGAGAATTCTCGCTGCCCACTCTCTCGTGGGTGGCGGTTCTGTCGGCCATGTCGACCCGCATCCATCGGGCCATCCAGTTCCTGCAGGATGCGGCCGACGCATTCTTTGATTTCCTCACCTCCAAAATAAACGGTCATGGCAACGAATAAGAATCTGCGAGACATATCGAAGCTACCGCCGGAGGAGCATCGCAGGCTTTCCAGCAAGGGAGGCAAGGCGTCACAGAAGGCACTGCGCGAGTTGAAGACCATGCGCGAGTATGCCCGGGAGCTCGCAGCCATGAAGACGACGATCGTCAACCAGGACGGCACCGAGCAGGAGGTTCCCTACCTGGCTGCCGTAGTGGCCTCGCAGTACAAGCAGGCCATCGACAAGTCAGACACCCGGGCAGCGGAGTTCATCGCAACGCTCCTCGACGAGTTGAAGCAGGCGCAAGTCATTGCCCCGAGCTTTGTGATTCAGGTCGGGGATGCCAAGCTGGCCGAGGAGCTGGCGAAGGCCGTAAAGGACAAATGACATGATCACGGAAGCGACATTCTCCCGCAACTTCCGCGAGAAGTTGCTCCCGGCGTGGAACCTTCACCCCCGCTACCTGGATTCGTGCGGAGGTGCCCGATCGGGGAAGACATACTCGATTCTGCAGATGTTCGTATTGAAGGCCTTGGCCGAGGCCGCCGACGGAAGCCCGGCGAAGATCACATCCGTGGTATCGGAGACTCTTCCCCACCTGAAGCGAGGCGCCATCCGTGACTTCAAGAGCATCATGCAGAGCTGGGAGATATGGAATGACCGCCAGTGGAACCGCACCGACAACATATTTACCTTTTCCAACGGCGGCATGATAGAGTTCTTCTCGGCGGACAGCCCCGGCAAGGTTCACGGCCCGGCCCGCGACCGGCTCTTCATCAACGAGGCACAGAACGTTGACTACGAAACCGCCCGGCAACTCTTCATCCGAACCCGGGACCGCATCATCATCGACTACAACCCCGTGCGGGAGTTCTGGGTGCACGAACACATCCAGGGACGGCCCGAGTGCGTGTCGATTCATTCGACGTACAAGGACAACGATTTTTTGACTCCCGAGCAGGTAGCCGAGATCGAGAGCAACAAGGGATCGGGCAACTGGTGGCGGGTGTACGGTGAGGGCAAGATCGGGCAGGCCGAAGGCGTGATCTTCGACTTCACGCAGATCGATGCCATGCCCGAGTCGTCGGATATGGTCGAGACATACGGCATCGACTTCGGATTCACCAACGACCCGACGGTGATTGTCCACGTCAAGGTGCACACCGGGCGAAAGGAGATCTACGTCGACCAGCTCGAATACCGAACCGGAATGCTCAACCGGGACATCATCCGCACGCTCGATGCGTACAAGGTGCCGAA
This sequence comes from uncultured Alistipes sp., assembly GCF_963931675.1. Classification (NCBI taxonomy): domain Bacteria; kingdom Pseudomonadati; phylum Bacteroidota; class Bacteroidia; order Bacteroidales; family Rikenellaceae; genus Alistipes; species uncultured Alistipes sp. The sequence goes on from NZ_OZ007039.1 coordinate 2,857,905, forward strand.
GCGGACGATCCCTATCTTCGCGGATGCTGCAGAGCCCAAGAGCATCGCCGAGATTGCGCAGGCCGGATTCAACTGCAAGCCGAGCTACAAGGCGACACGCAAGGCCGAGCAGATCGCCTTCATGCAGCAGTATAAAATGTTCATCACGAAGCGGAGCGTCGAGGGCATCAAGGAGGCCCGCAACTACTGCTGGGCGAAAGACAAGGACGGCCGCCCGCTGAACGAGCCGCAGGCATTCGCCGACCACTTCATGGATGCGATGCGATACGCTGCCTATTCACCCTTTGCCGACTTCCGCAAGTCGGGACACTACAAGATCATCAACAGATAGCAGACTATGATAACCAACTACAACAGCCTCACGGTAGGCAAGTATGAGGCCCTGCTTCGAGCACGGGCCGACCACGAAGGCGACACGAACGAATTGAACCTTCACGTGCTGTCGATTCTCTCGGACATGACCGTCGACCAGCTCCTCGATCTGAAGGTCCCGGAGTTCCGGGCCATGATGGACCGGGCGGGATTCCTTTGCACGGCACCCCGGCCGTCGGATGTCGCCCGGCAGTACCGGTTCGGGAATCTGACTCTCGTGCCCGTGACCGACATCCGGAAAATGGTGGCGGCTCAGTACATCGACTTTCAGAATTTCTCAAACGCCGGTGAGGGCCGACAGGCGGAACTGCTCTCCTGCTTCCTCGTGCCGAAAGGCATGAAGTATAACGACGGCTACGACATCCTCGAAGTGCAGCAGGCGATCCGGGATTTCATGCCCGTGACGGCTGCTTTGGGCTTGCTTGCTTTTTTTTTGAGAAGATTGCATCGCTCAACAATCAATACCCTGCGCTCTTCGGCAAAGAAGATGCCGAAGAACCCGCAGACGGAGGAGACGATCAAGGCGACGAACCGGTTGATCAGTTCTCTGCAAAGTGGGGCTGGATTGCCAATGTCGATGCCGTTTCTGAATTGATGCGCACGCCGTGGTCCGAGGTATGGGAAATGCCGGTCATTGAATTTCTCAACATGCTGGCATACCGCCGAGACAAAATCGAACAGAAGAAAAAAGAACATCAGGAATGGATTCGAACACATTGATCAGTTTCTCGAACCTCGCTGCCGTGCTGGCGAAATACGGCGAGGCCGTATGCGAGGCATATCGCAAGGAGCTGCGCGATATGGGCAAGGACGCATCGGGACTGCTGTCGAAGAGCGTCCGGTATATGGTCAACCGGGGCGGCACCACCTACGCCGTGGATCTGTCGTTGCAGGACTACTGGTATTATGTCGAGTATGGCCGTCGCCCGTTGAGCCGGTTTCCGCCGCTGGACAAGATTCTGCAATGGATCAAAGTCAAGCCTGTAATTCCCCGTCCGATGGACAACGGCAAGTTGCCGACGGAGAAGCAGCTCGCCTTCCTGATCGGGCGAAAGATTGCCATGGAAGGCATCAAGCCCACACCGGCACTCGACACGGCCGTGGGGCTGGCCTATGACCAGTTCATCGAAGAGATAGGCAAAGCTATCACCGCCGACCTGTCCGACGCCGTGGATGGGGCTCTCGACAGCCTCGTGACGCGATGAGCGCGGACGGAATACGAAGATTTTATATTTCCCCTAAAATACACAAGTATGGCAACACCTATATGGAAGGGATACACCGTGAGTCAGCAGACCGAAGACGATTCGCTGTCTTATATCATCAAGTGTGACGGGGCCACGATCTACACCGGAAAGGCATACAAGCGCCCGGGGGCTTCCGATATATCGTTCAACATCGGAGACGTATGCGCTCCTTTCTTGTCTTCGAACGCCAAAATAGCGACGGCTACCACGGGCTTTATGGCATCTTCCGAAATGCAGCGGACATTTGTCGTAGAGGATTTGTCCGGGACCGCTCTTGCGACCGTAGATTTCTCCAACGATTGGAGTTGCAAAGGTGCCACCCCAAACTTCGCATCGGACCCGGTACAGCGTAAAATTGACCCAAGGCAGCTTCTGCTCGCTTCGATGTATGAGGCATCCAAGGTGATTGCGCAGACGGAAGGATCGTCGCCTCAGACGCAAACACTCTACGATGGAGATCCCGCATCGGGTGTGGCCTGCGTGGACAGCCTTTCAGGAGCGACATCCGTCACGATATCCGCGAACACGACGGGTGGATCTTCGACGATGACATACGATGTAGTGAAGCCGTGCGCCAGATACGTCCTCTACTATGTCAACGCCTTCGGGGGATGGGATTCGCTTCTGACGGCAGGGAACGACAAGCGGGTCGACAACTACACCAGATCGACGTACAAGAAGGTTTACTCGCCTTCAGATCTTTCCGACCGCGGTACGGTGAATTACCGCAACGATATAAATCGGACTATATCGCTCGTTACCGACTGGCTTACCGACGAGGAATCGGCGCGGATGCACCATCTGTTCGGGTCTACGAATGTCCTGCTGCATGACTTGGTGGATAACATTATCCGTCCGGTTACGCTTACGGCTACTTCGTGGACCGAGAAGACCTTCCGAAACAACGGCGCCAAGCTCGTGAATTATCAGATCGATGTAACTATCGCGCAGGATTTCGTGAGATTATGAGACGAAAAATCAGACTATACATCGGCGATGCAGAGGCCGATCTCTCGACCGATTCACTGGTTCAGATGAACTACAAGGCCGACGACCTGAATAACCCGGCCATCGTCAAGAACAGCTATTCCCAGCAGGTGACGCTGCCGTCGACGCGCAACAACGATGCTATCTTCGGCATGATGTTCCGGGCCGACCGGAGAACTACGGCCGGAAGCGGCGGCACCGGCCCGGCTTTCAGCCCGCTGGTACGCACCCCGTTCTCGATATACGACGAGGCCGGAGAACTGCTTGAATCCGGCTACGTGAAGCTCGACAGCGTGACCGACAAGAACGGCAGTGTGTCGTATGGCGTGACGCTCTACGGTGGTCTCGGGTCGTTCTTCTACACGCTCTCGTATGACGACGAAGGCAATGAACTCACGTTGGCTGACCTCCCGCTGTTGAGCGACGACCCGGATGACAAGATCGAGTTCACGATCAACAAGGAGACCGTGGCCGAGGCGTGGGCGTCGCTTCGGGCCGGAATTGCCGGACCGTGGCAGGTCGTGAATTTCGCACCGGCTTACAACGGACTGCCGAAGGGCGACTTCAGCGCCGATGTGGGTGTCGGCAACCCCGCAAATGTAGGCGGCGAAACGTCCTACCCGGATGGGAGCAACGTATATCGCCCGATCAACAACAACGCCCTTTATGAACTTGGCGAGGAGTTCACGGAGTGGCAGACGAAGGATCTGCGGAGCTACCTGCAGCGGCCTGTGTTCTCGGTGAAGGGCATGATTGCGGCCATAGGGAGATATGCCGCATCGAAGGGTTTCACACTGAAACTCGACGATACGTTCTTCAATTATGCGAACGAGGCGTATGAGAAGGCGTGGGTAACGCTTCCGTTGCTGACAACATACGAGCGGGAAGGGATGGAAGATGATTTTACTGTTTCGGGTAGCGCCGATTCGGAACAAACCGGAATCGGCGAATACGAGGATGGTATTGTAATGAATTTAAATCCTAACAATACGAATACGGATGCTCTGGTAACTGTAACGGTAAAACCCGATATTTTTCTTTCAACAAATCCCGATGGCAATCCGTTACCCAGTTACCTCAATAAAGGGAAAGGCCCAACTTCTCAAGGGACTCTTGGCATCATGATATTTGAGCAACTGATTCTTTATGGTGCAAATAACGATATTGTGTCAGCCAGTCCTATACAAGTATACACTTCGTATGATCTTGATGAATTTGAATCCGCCGCAGATTGGGCAGACAAAGCAAATCTCCCGGGGGCAGATTATGGCTATGGCGCTAATTTGGTAGTGTGCGGGACCCTGGATCATACTACTACGCTTGCGGGTACAAGTCATGCTATCGGATCGAATTATCTTCAAGAGTTGACTGCTTCGGGGGTCGGAGTTGTGAAAGCATCTGTTAGGATATGGGTGCGAACGGTGAGCTATGTTGTTGCTGGCGGTGTTACCACTTGGACGCTTAGCGATGATGAACCAATCAAGATTCCATGGTACTCGCCTGAATATTTCGATGTTAATTCTTACGATTCGACGGTAAGTGATGGCACTCTGCATTATAAGATCGACGTCCAACTCCGCAGCGACTCGAAGATCACGCAGTCGATTATGTTGTCCGACACGATGACCCCGGCGGAATTCCTGCTGTCGTACTCCAAGACATTCGGGCTGTCGTACGCCTACGACAAGGGATCGAAGACCGTGTCGCTGCTGACCCGCAATTCGCTCTACACCGACGATGTCGTGGACATAGAGGATCGCATAGATCGGTCGAAGGAGATCAAGACCACGCCGCTGGTTTCCGAATCGAAGTGGCTCTCCTTCGCTTCGGGCGAAGCCGAAGGTGACTTCGTCGAGTTCTACCGCAATAAGTACGGCAGGGAGTATGGCGATCAGAAGGTGAATACGGGCTACGACTTCAATGCCGACACCAACGACGTACTCGAAAGCGTGGAGTTCACCGGAGGCGCCGAAGTGCTGGAAAAATCTATCTACTACAACAACATCACCAGCGGACCAACCGGACCTTCGGGTCTTAATGGACGAACGCGCATCTGCTCGACGTTCCTCAATGGGGCGGCGTCCTACAAACTCTATTTGAACGGGTCGGACAAGGACGACAGCGTGGACCTCGAAGGCATCACGCCGGATGCTACGGCCACGATCACTCCGTTCAACGTTCCGCTTCCGGCCTACGACATCATCCCGAAACTGCAATGCCACACGGACGACGGAAGCGCCACCGATGGGAAAGGCATCCTGCTCTTCTTGCGTGGCAGCATCGCGGATGACGAGGCGGCGGCAACGGCCTACGCCCGATTCATCATCACCGACGATTCGAGTGCGATGTACGATCTCAACGGCGGCCCCTGCTGGGAACTGTCGGAAGGAATCGTCGCCAGCGATATGCCGATATTCGGGCGTCACTGGATGAGCGGCAACGAGATCGAGCAGATGATGGATTTCGGCATCCCGGCCGAGATCGACATCCCCAATCTGTCGGTAAACTCCGAAGCCTCGATCTACACCCGTTACTGGAAGAACTATATCGAGGATATGTACAACGTCGATACCCGGATATGCTCGGCATACGTCGACTTTCGCGGCATCCAGGTGAGCGACGAGATGCTACGCAAATTCTTCTTTTTCGACGGGTCCGTCTGGCGGCTGAACGGCATATCGAACTACTCGCTGACGACTGTCGGAACGGTGCAATGCGAGTTTGTGAAGGTGATGGATATGAAGGCCTACACCGAAGGGCAGATTATGCCCTATGAGATGATTATCCAGTTGACGACCGATGGAAATGATCTATATGTGAAGACATCGATGCCTCTTAAAGAAGGCGAGCGAATATCTATCCTTACGCGAGGGGCTGCACGTAGCGGGAGAATGGATATTACTCTTGGGAAAAGAGTTTACAAACGATCATCCCGCAGATGGCATATCAGCAACTCCCAATTCATCGTGTCTGATAATGGTAGAATATCCGTACCGGCGGAAGGCGAAGCCAATAACTATCGTTGGCGTATAGATGATGACGTAAAAACAGGAATTCAATATCTGCACATCAGAAAGGCCAATTGGTCGACCGGGTTTGGTTATAAGATCACCGGTGATACAGATCGCGCCGTTACGTTCGCAGTTGCAGTGGTATCCGGAAAGAATTCATACGCGAAGGAGGTTTCGAACCGATGCTACTTCGAATCAAGGGCCCACATCCGAAATGGAGAGCTCACCCAGGAGTTCGTAGTGACGAAATAGAACCCCGCTCGCCGAAGCAAAGCGGGGCAATCCAACGTGGAAGATAACTCCAACGCAATAGCAAAGATAGGCGTTTTTTGTAAAAAACCAAAAAATAATGGCAGAAGAGATCAAACGAGTGATCGAGGTGGATGCGACATCCAGCTCGAAAACCATCCGGGAACTCCGCGAGGAGATCGAGAAGCTGAAAAAGACCCTCTCCGAGTTGACGGCAGGGACCAAGGAGTTTGCCGAGGCGCAGGCCCGAATGTCGCAGGCGCAGGAGGAGGTCAACCAGGCGATGGAGATCAGCGCCAAAAACGAGGATGCGCAGGTCAAGAGTATGCAGGAGCTGCGGGCGATCATCGACGAGAACACGGGGTCGTTCGGCTTCCTCGTGGCCCGGATGCAGGAGTTGAAGGCAGGCATCGACGCCACCAATGCCCGGATCAAGCAAATCACCAAGGATTACGATGAGGGCCGGATGGCCGTCGACGACTACAACCAGGAGCTGCAGGAGAACCTGGAAGAGTTGCAGAAACTCCGCACGGAGCAGGGCGATGTCCGCTCCTCGCTGAACGCCTCGACAAAGGCCCTGCTTGCGGCCAAGGGATCCTACACCGAGATGTCGCAGACGCTGGGCCAGCTCCGCAATGCCTACCGGCAGTTGAGCAAGGAGCAGCGGGAGGGCGCCGTCGGCACCGAAATGCTGGGGCAGATCAAACTGCTCGATGCGGAGTTGAAAGAGGTCGACGCATCGATGGGTAACTTCCAGCGGTCGGTGGGAAGTTATGAAGAGGCTCTTCGAGCAGTATTGCCAGAAGAGGCATCTCAAATTGTTACTCTTGGCAAAATGGTAGATAAAAGCGGAGGGGTTTCAGCCGCTTTTAATATCATGACATCGGCAGTAGGAAGAATGACAAAGGCGGCCATCGCCTTCATAGCTACGCCACTGGGTATGGTGTTGACGGCTCTTGCTGCCGCCGCAGGAGTCGCCTTTGCGCTGTTCAATGCCCGTAACAAGGAGATCGAGAAGCAGGCCGATGAAAGCGCCAAGGCATTGGAGAGACAGAAGGAGCAGATGGACCGGCTGTCGGCAGATATTGACTACACGATCCGCCTCCTCCGGGTGCAAGGTAAGGAAACCGAGGCCAATGCGATGCAGATGCAGAAGTATGAGGATGCCGTCACCGCATCGAAAAACGCTCTCGAATCCTTCCAGGCGGAATATGAGCAGATGTCAAAGCGTGAAAAGCGGGCGAATGAGGAGAATTTGAAAACGCTCCAGGAACGGTATAATGCCGCCAGGGATGCTCTCGAAGGCTACCAACAAGATCTCGATGTCGCTTATGCCGCAGAGGTCACCGCCGAGCGGAAGAAAAACGCCGAACTTGCGGAGGAGCAGCGCAAGGCCGCCGCAGAGAAGCAGCGCATCGCCGAAGAGACGAACGCTGCCATCCGTGAGGCCAACGCCGCATTCCGGGATGAAACGGCCTTGATGCAGGCCGAGCAGGGCGCGGGAACGCAGAGCGGAGATCTCGCCCTGGCGCAGGAACAGTTCCGGCAGGAGTTGGCCGCCTTTGAGGCGATGGTCGACGAGAAGCAGATCGCCGAAGAACTGGCGATGGAAAGGCGGAAGGTAATGCTCGAACAATTCGGGCAGGAGATCGCCGAGATTCAGGCCAAGTATCTGAAGCAGGAGAACGACCAACTTATCAAAGCGCTCGACGAGGAGATGGCTGCCGAGTTCGAGGTAGACAAGAAAAGGATAAATCAGGAACTTGCCAATAATAAAAAAAGAGAGCAGAACGCAGAGGATTTACTCAAGCACAGGAGGATGATCACCCAGCAGACAGGAGCACTTCTGCAGGCGGGGGCGCAGCTGGCTGGAGAGAGCACGGCGGTAGGTAAAGCGATGGCAGTTGCAGCGGCAACCATATCGACTTATCAGACCGCACAAGCTGCCTACCAGGCGGCATTTATGCCGGTGCCCACATTCGCCAGCCCAGCATTGGGCGTCATCAACATGGCGGCGGCCATTGCCACGGGGTTGGCAAACATCAAGAGTATCCTTTCTGTCGATTCGTCCGGTGGTACCGGTTACGGGTCGTCCAGCTCCTCCGGGGCTGCGGTCAGCACTCCGACGATCGTCACACCTCCGGCCGTGGTGCAGGAGGTCGCAACGGTGCGCTCGCTCACCGGAGCCAGCGAGGAGGAACGGCTCAATCAGATGGCCAGCGACCAGCGTGTCTACCTGGTCTATGCGGACGTCGAGCAGGCCGGGAGGCGGGTGCAGGTCCAGCAGTCGGAGACGAGTTTCTAACAGCCCGGATGACGGGTTAAGGTCGCAGGAAACTGCGGCCTTTTTTTGTGCCCTGTTGGACAGAAAACGGGCAATGAATATTTCCCGGTAGAATGGCAACTTTGAATCGAAATATACCCTTCTACTGGGCAGAATTGAGCGACAACGAGGACGGCATGGTGTGCGTATCTCTTGTCGACGATCCGGCCGTTGATCGCAACTTCATGGCATTCTCGGCCGAGAAGAAGATCCCCGTGTGCGCTATCTCCGACGAGGAGAAGCGACTCGTGCGCGGTGTTCTCATGCGTGCCGACTTCCCGATCTATCGCGTAGCCCCCACCGGTGAGGAGTTCTACATCATCTTCTCGGCTCCTACGATTCGCCGCATGACCGAGCGGTTTCTCGAACAGGGGAACCAGGGCAACGTCAACACAATGCACATCCCCGGATCCGACGTCGAGGGGGTCAACCTCGTGCAGCTCTTCATCAAGGACAAATCGGCCGGCATCGACCCTGCGGACTTCGAGGACGTGGAGGACGGCAGCCTCTTCGGCGAGTACCATGTGACCAATGATGCCGTGTGGTCGGACATCAAGGCCGGGAAGTTCAAAGGCTTCTCCATTGAGGGGATCTTCTCTGTGTCCAAGGATTCACATCAGTTCAACAAACAACAAATAAACGAAATGGCAAGACTCGAAAAACTCAAAACTCGGCTGGCGAAGCTCCTGGCCGAGTTCGGCGTCGTATCCACCGACAAAGGCGCGCTCTACTGGGACGGCGACGAGGACCTGAAGGCCGGAGACATGGTGCACAAGGAGTCCGAAAGCGGCGAGCGCAGCGCGGCTCCCGATGGCCAGTACACCACGGAGGACGGCAAGACCATCGTCGTCGTGGACGGCAGGGTGTCGGAGATCGTCGACCCGAAGGCAGAGGTTGACGGGGCAGGCGAGACTGATCCCGCAGGCAGCACCGAACCGACGCCCCCGGAAGACGACCCTTCGCCCCGTGACGCCGAAATGCAGGAGATCCGCAAGGATCTCTCCGACATCCGCGACATGCTCGAAAAGCTCATGGGCGCGATCGAATCCACCAAATCCGACTTGAAGGCCATGAAGCAGGCCCCGGCCGCTTCGTCGGCACACGAGGAGTTCAAGAACCTCACCCCCGGCAAGACCGGAGATTCGCGGCTCGATCACCTGGCCGCAGTCGTAGGCGCAAAAAAGTAACCAAAAACGCAGACAATATGGCAACGAACAACATCATTGCAACGTCGCTCCCCGAGTACGTGGAGCAGAACAAACTGCCGCTGATCAACATGGTTGTATTCGGCGGCCGCACCATCGGTATGATGACCAAGCAGACAGGTATCAAGACCAAGGCAGCCATCAACTACCTGGATACCGACCCGGTATTCCAGGAGGGACAGGGCTGCGGATTCACGGCACAGGGTACCGCAACGCTTACCCAGCGCGAGATCGAGACGGGTCTCATCAAGGTGAACATGGACTTCTGTCCCGATACGCTGTTGGGCAAGTGGGCCGAGTACCTCGTGCGCATCGGAGCCAACAGCGAGGAGCTGCCCTTCGAACAGTATCTCATCGAGAACATCATCAGCCACATCAACGCAAAGATGGAGAAGGCCGTATGGCAGGGCGACACTTCGTCCGGAGATAACGACCTGAAGCACTTCGACGGGTTGATCAAGATCGCCACCAACGAATCGGACGTCATCGACGTGAGCGTGGCTTCAGGAGCATCAGCCTATGATGCCATCAAGCAGGTGTACATGGCTATTCCCGAGGAACTCCTCGACAAGCAGGTGTACATCTTCGTTGCTCCGGCGATCTTCCGCGCCTTCACGCAGGAGATGGTAGCCAAGAACTACTATCACTATGCCGGCCCGCAGAACGAGAACCCGCAGGAGTTTATCTTCCCCGGCACGAACGTCCGCGTAACCTCTGCGGCCGGACTGACCGGAACCCGCTACCTCTTCGCGTCGACACTCGACAACCTCTTCTACGGCTGCGACGTGGAAGGCGATAAGGAGGAGGTGAAACTCTGGTTCTCGGACGACGACGACGTCTTCAAGCTCAAGGTGCGGTGGAATGCCGGTACGCAGGTCGCATTTCCCGACCGGGTTGTACTCGGCACCATGGCAGCCGATCCCGTGGAGCCGACGGCGCTGAAGGTTGCAGTCGAAGGTACCGTGACTACCGAGGCGGCCGAGGCAGCTGAGGCGGCTGAGGCGGCCGTGACTACCGAGGCGGCCGAGGCAGCTGAGGCGGCTGAGGCGGCCGTGACTACCGAGGTGGCCAAAACGGCCGATGTCGGAGCGTAATCCACACAAAACAGGATTTATTAACCGAGCGGGGCGGGTATAACGCCCGCCCTGTTCATAAAGCACAAATACATGGCTTGTTCTCAAACTTATAACGGGATTCCTTATGATTGCAGCTCCTCGATGGGCGGCATCCGGGAAGTATACATTGCCAACCATGACGATGTTACGGAAAAGACCGTATCTGAAGACATGATCACGGCGATCACCATGGCGGAAGGCGGCGAACCGAGTGCGACGAAGAAATTCAAGACCTACAGTTTCCGTAAAGGCACCGCGTCGATGACTTCGACGCTCAATGTCGACGCTGCAAATGGCGTGAACTACGTCTCCACGGACCTCGTTCTGCAGTTCGGGAAGATGGAAACGGCGAAACGGGTAGAGATCGCCAACCTCGCCATCGGTGAAGTAGACGTCATCGTTAAGGATGCCAATGGGAAATATTGGTATCTGGGATACGACGAGCCTGTGACAGCCAGTGCCGGAGAGGGCTCAACGGGTACCGCGGCGACGGACGCGAATCGTTACCAGATCACCTTGCAGGACCAGTCGCAGACTTTCCCATACGAGGTCGACCCCGAGATCATCGAAGGCCTCATTGACTGACATTCGGAACGCACCCCTTCGGGGGTGCGATTCCTTAAAACACCGTAATCATGAAACTGACGCAGAATGAACTGGAAATCGTCGGCCGTTGGGAGAAGAACCTCCGTACCGCGATCCGGGCGAAATATCTCCGCCATGTGGGGCGGGCGGCCATTGAGACCATGGTGCCCATCTACGAGCGGGCGACGGGGTATCGGATTCGAGTGAACTGCAACTGCGGAGCCTGCGTTCTTGACTTCCTGCAGCGGATGGGCGCTGTCTACTTCGCGGATCTCGAAGAGATGGAGGCGGCCAAAAACACACAACCGGAAACCGAGGTGCCCAAACGCCGATCGAAAAAGAGAAAACAATGATATACGCCAAGCAGACATCCGATGCCCAGACGCTATACATCCCGCGCAACGTGTTCATGACGCAGGCCGGGGTGTTCGTCCTCTCCGTGAAGAATACGGTGGGGCTCGATCGTATGGGTATCAAGCCGGACGGCGTTGTGCTCGGCCCGCTGTACTACGAGGTGGCCGTGTCGTTCCCGGATGGCATGACTGAGGGCGAATACGAGTACGAACTCACGCAGGGAGGGTGTCTGATGGCTTCTGGCCTTATGATTGTGGGTAATTACGACGAGCCGAGGTCTGAATTTGCTCAATCAATTCAATACAAGCAGTATGGCAGATGAAGAGAAGAAAATATCGCTGTCCTTCGCAGCTCTGAACCCGTACATCGAACAGTCGATCATCTCACCCAAGGAGGAGAAGTATCCCGGCCGGGAGTTCATCCAGTGGGGTGACCGTAACGCGTATCCTGACTACCTCGAAGACCTTTGCGAGAATGTAGCATCCCTGCAGAGCATCATCGACGGATCGGCCGACTATGTATGCGGCGAGCGGGTCAACGTGTCGAGGGCTCTGCAAGGGCAGTACATGAACCGGAAGAACCAGACAGCCGACGATCTGGTCAGAGAATTGGCCGTCTCGTTCTTCACCTACGGCGGATTCGCCGTGCAGGTGATCCGCAGCCAAAGCGGAGATATTGTCGAACTGTATGCCATGGACATGAAGAATCTGCGATGTGACAAGGATAACGAGGTATTCTACTACTCGGAAACATGGAATCGTCGTTTCTCTATGGTCAAGACGATAGTGTATCCGAAGTTCATCCCGGATGCGCGCGGCATACCGTCATCTGTGCTGTTCGTCAAGAACACGGCATACCACACCTACCCGCGGCCCAAGTATGCCGCCTGCCTCAAAGCCTGCGAGATCGAGAGAAGCATCGACGAATACCACCTGAACTCCATCAACAACGGATTCATGGGATCTGTTCTTGTGAATTTCAATAACGGAACCCCCACAGACGAGGAGCAGGAGGAGATCGAGAAGGGTATCAACGAGAAGTTTGCCGGGAAAAGCAATGCAGGGCGAATCGTTATCGCCTACAATGACACGAAGGATAACGCCACGACGATCGAGAACATCGACGTGCCCGATTACGGTGACCGCTACGACTCCCTCGCCAAACGCAGCCGTCAGCAGATCTTCACGGCCTTCCGGGCCAACCCGAATCTGTTCGGCATCCCGACGGAGAACCTGGGATTCTCGCAGGAGGAGTATGACGCCGCCTTCAGACTCTACAACCGGACGCAAATCATGCCTGTACAGAAGCTCATATGCAGATCCATCGGCAAAATCTTCGGCGACCAGAACTATATGAAGATCGAACCTTTTACACTTGCGCAAAATGGCAGAAGTTCTACTGACATCTGAGGAGTTCGTGAAGAGCATCTCGAACATCAGCGACAACCTCGCCGGGAAGTATATGCTGCCGGCTATTCGCGAGGCGCAGGAGATCAACCTCCGGGAGATCCTCGGCGATGCCCTCACGGACAAGCTGAAGAAGATCGTGGAATTAGGTCAGACGAATAACCCCGAGAATGCGATATACAAGGAGTTGATAGAGGTATCGCAGTATTTCCTCGCTTATCAGACGATCTCTGGCCTGCCCTACAAGGTAGGCTACAAGATCGGTAACATCGGCGTGGCGAAGACTACCGACACCAACGTGCAGGGAAGCACTCTTGCCGAGATCTCGAACATCCAGAACTACTACCAGAGCAAGGCGGATTTTTATGCGGCAAAAATTCAGCGTTTCGCGCTTGAAAACTACACGCAGCTCCCCGAACTCACGCAGAACGACTGCTACCATATTCGAAAGAACCTTCACAGCTCCGCAACGTGCAGCATCTGGCTGGGCGGCGCGCGTGGCAAAATATACGGAAAGAAATGACGCTCGAAGAAACAATCCGCACGCTTGAAGCCGTCGCCCTGCAACAGCAGAGCGTGGCCATGGTCATCGACAACGACATCTTCAAGCTCAACACCATCCCCAATGCCAAATATGCGGTGTTCGCCTACACGCAGGGCGAGCATCTGACCAGCGTGAGCGGGGATTTGGCAACATATAGGCTCACCCTGTTCTATGTCGACCGCCTGCTGGCCGACAAGAGCAATCAGACGCAGATCCAAAGCACGGGGACGCAGGTGCTCCGCAATATCATGACGATGATGTCGGAATTGGACTTCCAGGTCGACAATATGCCGATTCAGCCCTTCACTCAGCAGTTCGTAGACGAATGCGCCGGAGTGTACTGCGCCGTGTCTATCGGAGCCGCCAATGGCTGCGAATGTATGCCGGGATTTACGGAGGTTCTCCGCAAGCTGAATGCGGCGACCGATAAGGCCAATGAGGCGGCAGACCGCGCAAATGCCCTTGCCGACAACCCTCCCAAAATCGTGCTCAACGATCAAGGCTATTTCTGGGCGTTCTACGACGAGGACACGAAGCAGTATGTGGTTTCGGAATATCCGGCTCGTGGCGAGAAGGGTGACACTGGCGACCCTGGCGCGGATGCCGCAATCACGGGTGCCACGGCATCGGTAGGCACGGGCGTCGGCAATCCTGCGGTCAACGTCACGACGGGAGGGACTCCACAGGCCCGAACGTTCGACTTCGCGTTCGACGGCCTTACACCGGACATCACGGCGGATGCGCAGGGCGTGATCTACTCCAACGGCAAGCAGGTTACGGACGTCATCAAGGAGGCGGTAGGGCTGGCCACGACGGCCACGAAGGACGCCAACGACGCCGCAGACCGAGCGAACGAACTGGCGGACAATCCTCCGAAGATCGTGGAGGTCGACGGCGTGAGATATTGGGCCTTCTGGGACGATGATACCCAGAAGTATGTCACGTCGGGGTACCGGGCGGATGGTGTGCCGCTCTATGCCTCGTTCTACGTCGACCCGGAGACGATGGACCTCTTCGCGGTCTATCCGGAGGGCTACGGAGACGGGCCTACGTTCTCGCTCAATAACGGCGACCTTTCAGTAACGATTAACGAATAAAGACAAAGATATGGCAACAACGAATCTCGGCCGGGTCGGCCTTGTCAACCAAGGGGTTTACAGCGCCTCGGAAACATACTCGAAAAACGACTTCGTGAGCGACGGTAACAACTCGCTCTACTTCTCGCTTCAGGACAACAACACGGGGCATGCCTTGAGCGAATCGGCGTGGTGGTTCAAGTTCTTCGACGGGACGGCGGCCAACACGGCGGCGGCAGCGCAGGCAGCAACGGATGCCGCAGCGGCGGCGGCTCTTGTCGAGCAGCAGGTGGAGGGCGCGACTCCTTCTCTCGACGTTGCGGAGAATACCTTGTATCTCTGCGGAGAACTGACGTCGCTGACGCTAACGAGCATACCGACGTCGACGAAACTCTCCATCATCCGCTTCACGTCGGGCGATACGGCCACGCAGTTTGCATACCCCGAAGGCACGAGCATCACGGGCTGGAGCCAGCCGCAGGCAAATACGAACTACAGCCTTTTCATCTGGGAGGGCGCGATAACCATGATCTACGATGAATAGCTTCTACGAATATTTCGCCGCACAACAGAAGATGGCCGCCTACCGGCAGGCCAAGCGGATGCAGCGCGGGGTGAAGTTGGGGGAGAACCAAGCACCTTCGATGGCGACGAAGTTTACAACAGCGCCGCTACAAATAGGAACGGGAGATTTCTCGGTGGAGTTCTATGGTAACTCATACGGGTCCGACGCGAATCTTGGTTATCCTTTTATCTCATACGCTGATGGTATCGCTTTGAATAGAAAATTCAGTGCTATTGCGCGACCAGGGACAAACGGCGTTGCGCTTCTGCCATTTGGAGAATCTACATTTAGGCCATCCTATGTGGTAGAGGATGCTGACGCTTTATTTCACATGGTCGTAACGAGATCAGGAACTGACGTCGCTCTGTATATTGATGGTAGTAAAGTGAATGATTTTGCCACGGATTCCATTGTTGATTTTGGTACTATGGATTTCCTGATAGCCAACAGCCAAAATGTAGGCTTCGTTCGTGTCTGGAACTACGCCCTCTCTGCAGACGACGTTACCGCACATTATAACAACGGCGACCCGATGGGGTATGTCGTGCCGAAGGCGATGCGGGACTTGTCTCCTATTCAAATAACTGGCGTAAATACATATACATGGACAGGCCCTGAAGATGTAACAGAGTTTCGTGTAACATCTTCCCCTCGATTGCAATACTTACACAAATATCGAGTGAATATAAGTGTGTCCGATTATCAATCAGGTACTCCATATTTATATGCAGGCTCTGTTGTTAACATTCCTGCTTCTAACGGGACGTATGACGTTGAGTTAGAAGTATCCGATGCTCAGTATATTTACGTTACAATGTACGGTGGGAGCCCTGGTTCTGATCGCCGCCTGACTCTCACCGTCAACAGCATCACTCCCGTCGGCCTTCTCGCGGAATACTTGCCGCAGAATCTGATGTACGGACGGGACGACAAGACGATCGCAACCTCCTGGCTCGACAGCGCGAAGCAGCTGCCGCTGTCGGACGAGTATATGGAGCCGCTCTTTCAGTCGATCGGCGGATACGACATGGCGGCCAACGGTGTGCCGGAAATACTCTACCACGAATAACCAAAAGCAATCACTATGCAATACGCGAAACTTGAAAACGGATATTTGATCCCGGCCCCCGGCGAGGTACGGCAGGGCGGGATGGTCATCATGAACCCAGGGCCGGAAATCCTCGGCCCGCTCGGATACAAGCCCGTGGAATATGCGGAGCGTCCGGAGATCACGACCCCGGGCAACGAACTCCGAGAGGCCTACACCGACAACGGCGACCGCATCACGGTGACGTGGGTTGAATACACGCCGGAACCGGCGCCGGAACCCTCCTACGAGGAGCAGGTCGTCGCCTTGATCCGCGAATGCTACTCGTTCGATGATGAGCTGGCAATCCTCCGCCAGCAGAACCGAAAGCCGGAGGAATTTGCAGCCTACGACGACTACTGCGAGGCGTGCAAGGCGCAGGTAAAACAGAAACTCGGCATGGTATGAAACAGCTCCTCGACAAGATCGTCGGCTGGCTGAATAAGATCCCGGCCGACAAGTACAAGCACTTCGCCGCAGGAACGGCCGTTGCGGCGGTTGTCCTGCTGGCTGTGGCGTTGTTCGTTTCCAAATGGCTGGCGCTGACAGCCTCGGTCGTGGCGGTGATCGCGGCGGCCGTCGGCAAGGAGAAGGTCGACGCCAAGGCGGATCTCCGCGATATTGTGGCCACCCTCTGCGGAGGCGCTGTCGTGTGGATAACGTATTTAATCGGATAAAGATATGGAAGTGGATGCCGGACAAATTACGAGCGTAGCGAAAGGAATCAGTGATTTAGGAATGATGGCTGTGACGGCAGGGGTGTTTCTCCTGCTGTCTATGGGGCTGATGATTTCGTGCTTCGTATGGTTCAAATCGCTAATCAATGGTATCATAAACGACAACAGAGGCGCGATGCAGGAGTTGTTGGATGAAACCCGCGCGCAGAATGAGAAGTTGACAGATATATCGGAGGGACTTCGCCCCGAAACCCAGTTGCGAATCAAGAACACTGCTAATGTGTTCTTCGATCTGGCTGTCGAGAAGGTGTGCCGAATCATTAAGAAGGTTCGGGAGGAGAATCATATTGTCGACCACGAAGCGACAGCGGCAAAGATCAGAACGCTTTTGCACAACATCCACGAAGATCGGAATACGCGATTCGAAAGCTATACCTATCGAGGTCGGAAACTGTCCGAATATACGGATATCGCATGGGTTGAGAAGGTCGCCTCTGTTGTCGAGGATGAGATCTACAATTCGGCCGGGCCAAATAACGGGCGGGCATACACGAATGTGAAGGCCGCCTATGACGATATTAAACTCGATTTCTATAAAAGACTGAACCGTTAAACAAAATAAAGCTATGACAAGGACAACGAAGAAGATTATGATTATCGCGGCCGCCGCGGTGGCGCTGGTTATCGTGTTCAACCTGTTGCCGAACGGCATCCGCATCGCCTCGACGATCTCTGCAGGCGTCGGATTTGTGGCCGGAATCGTCGCCAAAGTGTGGTATGACCACGAAACACAAAAGAAGGAGATCGAGGTATGAAAATACTCCTGGATAACGGACACGGCGAGGATACGCCCGGCAAGTGCTCGCCCGTTTGGCCGGACGGGTCACGCTTGCGCGAGTATGAATTCGCCCGGGACATCGTGCGCCGGATCTTCGATCGGCTGCACGCCCGGGGTGTCGTGGCGGAGATCATCGTCCCGGAGCTCCGGGATGTGCCGCTGTACGTGAGGGCCAACCGGGTGAACGATATCTGCGAGGTCGCCGGGAAGTCGAACTGCCTGCTGGTGTCGGTCCATGCCAACGCCGGAGGCGGTACCGGCTGGGAGGCCCACACCTATCTGGGCGATTCGATGTCGGACCGCTATTCGGCCCTCTTCTACGGGAAGGCCGAGGCGGCGTTCGGCAGGGAGTGGAAGATCCGGAAGGGAAGCGCCGATCCCGCGGATCCAGACTGGGACAGTGACTTCGCGATCCTGCGCGACACGAAGTGCCCGGCGGTGTTGACCGAGAACTTCTTCATGGACACGGAGCGCGACTGCCTGTTCCTGCTCTCGGAGGAGGGCCGCGAGCGGATCGCCGCGATGCACGTCGAGGCGATCATGGCCTGCATCGACTACCACCAAACGGCGGCGAGGAAATGAGTAAATGGATCACTTCAGCGATTGTCCTGTCCGCCACCTTCCTCGGAGGGTGGTGGCTGGGACAGCGCATGGCCCGGCCGGAGGTCGTCGAGCGGGTGCAGGTCGATACGGTGTTCTACGAACGGCCGAAGCCGATCAGCACGTCGGACATCACGGTGAGCGTCAATGTCCCGAAGCTGGTATTTGCCCGAAACCCCGTAATGTTGCATGCTGACTCGGGAAATGTTGCCAGTAATGTTGCCAGTAACGTTGCCAGCTTTACTAACCAAGGCACTAACCAAGCTACTACCCAAGTTGCTGAAACCGTGACAAATTGTAACGGTTTGGAACCATCAATTAAGAATTACTTAAATATCGACAGCGTGCAGATAACGGTCGCGGAGCGCACGCTGGAGTACCGGGATTCGACATACTACGCCCGGGTTGTCGGGCCTGTCGTGGGTACGCTGGGTCCCCGTCTCGACTACTTCGAGATTTACAACACGACGGTCGAGCGGGTGCAGCTCGTCCGCGAACCTTACGCCTGGGAGTTGGGCCCTGCTCTGGGGACCTGGATAACCTCGGACGGCAGTGGTGTGTGGGCCGGAGCCTGCGCCAGGCGAACGTTCGGCCGATTCAGCGTGTCGGCCTCGGCGGGATACGACCCCCGCAAAAAAAGCGCCTTCGGCCAGATCGAGGCCCGCATGGCGCTGTGGAGACGGTAATCCTATTTCAAGGCGTTGAGTGCGGCCTTTACGAAGTCGGCCATGCTCAATCCTCTTTCTTTTAGAATCGCATTCAGCGCGGCTCGGGTGTCGATTGGGATCCGAAACGACATGGTGACCGTCTCGACGTCCGACGGCTTTCGTCCGGCACCAAGTCGTGCTCCGCCGCGCTTCTCATTCTTATTCATGTTTCGTTATTTTTTGAAGCAGCTCGACCGACTCGCGTGCCGATTTCAGCGCATTGATGAATCGGTCGGATCCGGCTTTCCCGTTCATGTCTTCAAGGAGGCCTCGCTGCGATTCGGCAATTCGGATCACGTCGTCGATTGCGGCGATCTGCTCGTCGAACGGAAGTCCCTCGCGCCGGACGGCGGACTCCTCGCCATGCAGATAGGCTTTCAACGCCTTCTTCATCAGCGGCCGGAGCCGGTTGATGTGCGCAACAGGTTCATAAAGCATCCTCACGACCTCCAAGACACATATCACCTCGCCGACAACGGCGAAGATGTACCGGTTATCGATCTCTGATTCAGTGAGCCCTTCCAGACTCTTCTCGAACTCTCCTCGGCGGGACTTGGGCAGTTTGTAGACGCGGGCAATGAACCCGACCTCTTTGTCGGGGCAGACCACGAAGTCGTCGGAGAAGCGGGATGCTTCCGACCGACGACTCCGATCAATGATGAAAGAAGGGTATTCCCTACTCATATTCTTGCTGATTCATAGATTACGATATTCATCATATTCTTCAGGCGACAGACTCTGTGTGCATTTCAATTTGCATCGCAACTCAAAAAAACGTTCGTCTTCAGCCGACATAGGGGGATATGAAATTTGCTGGGGCTCGTTATAGACTTCGTTGAAAAGTCGAATTATCTCTTCCTTAAAAGCCTCCTCTCCGGCTCTCCGACGTATTCTCTGCGCATTTTTAACCTCCCTCGAGGCCATTATCCGGCAAATAGTCCTACCGTCAAATAGATGAATGAATACACGTCCGCTTTCTTGAAACTCGTTAATCAATCGGACTTCGTTGATGTTGATGTTTTTCATAATTTCCGCTTAAAGCCCGTCGGCTGTATTAGTTGTTTTCTGTACTGCAAATATAATACGAATATTTGAATTGTGCAAGCATTTTTCAAAAAAATGTTTCACTGTTTCACTAAAAAGTGAGAATTTAATCCGTCTATTTGTTAACCATAATGCCGTAAATGTAGATCCTGCACGCAAACTGCCCTATATGGTAGTGCGAAATAAGACCCGCCACCTCCACGAACGAAACCGGCATCTTCCTGAACAGAAGGGGGATGCCGGTTTTTGTTTTACGTGCGGTCTGCCTGAATTCCGGATTTTCCCGAAACGGCGCCGCCTATCGGGAAAAAATGCTATCTTTGTGTTGCGAATCATAAAAAACTACCGTACCGATGAAAAAAATATTGTTGCTGGGCTCCGGGGAGCTGGGCAAGGAGTTCGTGATTGCGGCCCAGCGGCTGGGCCAGACGGTCGTGGCGTGCGACAAATATGCCGACGCTCCGGCCATGCAGGTAGCCGACGGCTTCGAGGTCTTCGACATGCTGGACGGCGAGGCCCTTGCGGCGGCCGTTGCGAAACACCGCCCGGACGTGATCGTCCCGGAGATCGAGGCGATCCGTACCGAACGTCTCTACGACTTCGAATGCGCGGGCATCCAGGTGGTCCCGAGTGCGCGTGCCGTGAACTTCACGATGAACCGCAAGGCGATCCGCGACCTGGCAGCCAAGGAGCTGGGGCTGAAGACCGCCCGCTATTTCTACGCTACGTCGCTGGAGGAGCTGCGCGAGGCGGCCGACCGGATCGGCTACCCGTGCGTGGTAAAACCGCTGATGTCCTCCTCGGGCAAGGGCCAGTCGGTCGTGAAGGGTCCCGAAGAGGTGGGGGCGGCCTGGCGTTACGGCTGTGAGGGTTCGCGGGGCGACATCCGCGAGCTGATCGTCGAGGAGTTCATCCGTTTCGACAGCGAGATTACGCTGCTGACCGTGACGCAGAAGAACGGCCCGACGCTCTTCTGCCCGCCGATCGGCCACGTACAGAAGGGCGGGGACTACCGCGAGAGTTTCCAGACGCCGCCCATCGCGCCGGAACACCTGGCCGAGGCGCAGCGCATGGCCGCCGCGGTGACCGAAGCGCTGACCGGCGCCGGGCTCTGGGGCGTGGAGTTCTTCCTGAGCCACGAACACGGCGTCTACTTCTCGGAGTTGTCGCCGCGTCCGCACGATACGGGCATGGTGACGCTGGCCGGGACGCAGAACCTCAGCGAATTCGAACTCCACCTGCGGGCGGTGCTGGGGCTTCCGATCCCGGAGATCACCTTCGAGCGGATGGGGGCCAGCGCGGTGATCCTCTCGCCGGTGGCCACGCAGACGCCGCACTACGAGGGTATCGGAGCGGCCCTGGCCGACAATCCGCGCACCGACATCCGCATTTTCGGCAAACCCACGGCGCGGGTCAATCGCCGCATGGGGGTCGTCGTGGGCTACGAGCCGCTGGGGAGCGACCTCGACGCACTCCGTACCCGGGTGAAAGCCGCCGCCGCCAAAGTCAAAATCACCGAATAAACGAAAATAGAGACGACGACACATGAAAACCTACGCGATTATCGAGACCGAGAAGGGGACGATGAAGGCCGAACTGTATGCCGACGAGACGCCGGGTACGGTGGCCAATTTCGTGGACCTTGCCGAGCACGGCTTCTATGACGGGCTGACTTTCCACCGGGTGATTCCGGACTTCGTGATCCAGGGCGGCTGCCCGCGGGGCGACGGGACGGGCGGTCCGGGCTATACGATCAAGTGCGAGACCTCGGCGCCGCGTCAGCGTCACGACCGGGGCGTGCTCTCGATGGCCCACGCGGGGAAGGACACCGGCGGTTCGCAGTTCTTCATCTGCATGAACCGCGAGAATACGCAGCATCTCGACGGCGTACACACCTGCTTCGGCCAGGTTGTCGAGGGGCTGGACGTCATCGACGACATCCGCCGCGGGGACCGCATCCTCACGATCCGCATCGTCCGGGAGTAATCCGACGCTCCGGACCGCATACCGACCGCTCCGATTGCATCGGGGCGGTTTTTTGTGCCCGTGCCGGCCACGCCGGCCACACGTCCTCCCTCCGGACGGCTCTTTTCGGGCCACCTCTCCCTGCCTGATTCCTTCGCCCCCCCACACACAAAAAAAAATCAGCCGCCCCGAAGGAGGACGGCTGAAGGAGAATCGGCATTCGATCAGCCGGTCTATTTCCCGAATGCGGCCTTGATCTTGTCGGTCGCCTTCTTGAGCAGCTCTTCGGGGCAGCAGAGCGTGATGCGGATGTAGTTCTTGCCCTCCGAGCCGAAGATTCCGCCGGGGGTGAGGAAGACGTCGGTCTTCTCCATCACCTCGTCGGAGAACGAGAAGCTGTCGCCCTCGTAGCCTTCGGGGAGCTCGGCCCAGACGAAGAGCCCGGCCTGATGCTCGCGGTAGCGGCATCCGAGCGTATTGAGCAGCTCGTAGGCCTGACGCTCGCGGCCGTAGTAGATGGCGTTGAGCTCCTTGAACCACTCCTCGCCGAGTGCGAGGGCCGTAGCCGAAGCCGCCTGAATGGGGTAGAACATACCCGAGTCCATGTTGCTGCGGAAGGTCATCACGTCCTTGATCCATTCGGCCTTGCCGACGAGCACGCCGACGCGCCATCCGGCCATGGAGTGCCCTTTCGAGAGGGAGTTGAGTTCGAGGGCCACCTCCTTGGCGCCCTCGACGGCCATGATCGACAGCGGGCCTGCCGAGTTGCGGATGAAGCTGTAGGGATTGTCGTGTACGATCAGGATGTTGTGCCTGGCGCCGAAGTCGATGATCTTCTCGAAGAGCTCCATCGAGCCGACCTGTCCGGTGGGCATGTTGGGGTAGTTGACGAGCATCATCTTCACGCCGTCGAGCCCGGCCTTTTCGATGGCCTCGAAATCGGGGTAGAAGTTCGTCTCCTTGTTGAGCGCATAGGGGACCATGACGCCCCCTGCGAGTTTCACGCCGGCGGAGTAGGTCGGATACCCGGGGTTGGGGACGAGGACCTTGTCACCGGGATTGAGGAACGTCATGCAGATGTGCATGATACCCTCCTTGGACCCGATCAGGGGATATACTTCGTTCTTGAAGTCGAGGTCCACGTGATACCATTTCTTGTACCAGTCGGCAAAAGCTTTCCGCAGGATGGGTTCGCCCTGATAGGACATGTATTTGTGAACATCGGGGCGCTGTGCCTCTTTCCCGAGGCATTCGATCACGGAGTGGTGCGGCGGGAGGTCGGGGCTTCCCATGGCAAGTTTGATGATCTGGCGGCCGGTTGCCGCTTCGATCTCGGCGATTTCACGCAGGCGGCGCGAAAAATAGTACTCTCCGATTCCGTCCAGCCGATGCGAACGGGCGATGTTGACTGCTTTTGCCATATTGTGATAGTATTTGGGGATTATGTACTGATGGCAAAGATAGGGAATTCGGGTGATATTAAAAAATTATAGGAATAAAAAAACGGCCGAAGCCGCTTTTTTGTTATAACGCAAACAGAATAAAGATCTGGGCGGAGAGGAGCCTGAGGAACATGACCATGGGGTATACGGTCGAATATCCGACGGCGGGCATGTCATTCCCGGCCGTGGCGTTGGCATAGGCCAGGGCCGGGGGATCGGTCGTGGAACCGGCGATCAGGCCCATCAGGGTGTAGTAGTTCATCTTGAGCCAGAGGCGTGCGACGATGGCGACGATGAGGATCGGGACCACGGTGATGATGACGCCGTATCCGATCCAGCGATACCCGCCGTTGACGATGGCATCGACGAAACCGTCTCCGGCGCCGATTCCGACGGCAGCGAGGAAGAGTGCGATTCCGATTTCGCGCAGCATGAGGTTGGCGCTGGCGGTGGTGTAGGTAACCAGGTGGAAGTGGGTTCCGAAGCGTCCGATGAGGATGGCGACGATCAGCGGGCCTCCGGCCAGGCCCAACTTGACGGGCTGGGGGACATTCAGCAGCGGGATCGAACCCAGCAGGACTCCGAGGGCGATTCCGACGAAGATGGTGATGAGGTTCGGATGGTCGAGTTTCTTGAGGGAGTTTCCGAGGACGTCGGCGACCTTGGCCACACCTTCGGCGGGCCCGACGACCATCACGCGGTCTCCGACCTGGAGTTCGAGGCCCTGATAGGGGATGAGGTCCATACCGGCGCGGTTCACGCGGGTGATGTTGATTCCGTACTTGGTGCGCAGGCGGAGGTCTGAGAATTTCTTGCCGTTGATCGAGGATTTGGTGATGAGGATGCGCCGGGAGATGAGCTCGGCATTGGGGGTGTTGTTGCCCCAGTCCTCGTCGGTAAGCTCGACGCGGTGTCCGAGGAAGGCCACGACGGCCTCGACATCCTCGGCCTGGCAGATAACCCAGAGACGGTCTCCGAGGTGGATCTTCGTGTCGGCGTCGGCCATCGTGATACTGCCGTCGGGGTGCATCACGCGGGAGATGACGAACTGCCGGTTCACCAGATCGCGGACATACTCGATGCTGCGGCCCTCGATGATCTGGTTGGTGAACTCCACGGAGACCTTTTCGGCGAGTTTCTGTTCGTTGGCGAGTTCGGCGAGCCCCTCGTCCTCCTTCCTGAAATCGACGCGCAGGGCGTATCGGATGAAGATCATCGAGAGGATGATGCCGACGACGCCGAGGGGATAGGCCACGGCATAACCGAGGGCGATCGAGGGGTCGTTGATTCCCGAGGCGTCGGCATAGGCCTGCTGGGCGGCACCGAGCCCGGGGGTGTTGGTGACGGCGCCGGAGAGGATTCCGACCATGGTGGGGATCGGCGTGCCGGTTGCGACGTGGATGATGTAGGCCGCCAGAACGCCGAGCAGGACGATGGCCGTGGCGCACCCGACGAGGGTGACGCCTCCGTGCTTGAATGCGGAGAAGAATCCGGGGCCGACCTGCAGGCCGATCGAGAAGACGAAGAGGATGAGCCCGAACTCCTGGACGAAGTTCCGGACCTCGCTGTCGACAGTCATGCCGAAGTGGCTGGCGATGATCCCGACGAAGAGGATCCAGGTGATGCCGAGCGAGACGCCCTTGATCTTGATCTTTCCGAGGAGGATGCCGAGGGTGATGACCAGTGCGAAGGTCAGCACGGCATGCGCGATGCTGTTTCCGAAGAAGAGGGAATACAACCAGTCCATATTTAGCCGAAATGTTCGAGGATTTCCACAAAAGTAGTGTTTTTGCAGAAATTTAAAAAACTTTTCCGACGGGATTTTTCGCGGCGCGGGCGAATCAGTATAAATATCGCTCCATGAGGGGCATCAGCAGGGCGGTAGCCAGTCCCATGAGGGCCATGGCCAGGCCGCTCAGGGCCCCTTCGACGGCCCCGATTTCGATGGCGCGGGCGGTTCCGATTCCGTGAGCAGCGGCGCCGAGCGCAAAGCCTCGGGCTTCGGGGTCGCGCACGCCGCACCTGCGGAGAATCCATTCGCCGAAGATGCTGCCGAAGATCCCGACGCAGAAGACCACTACGGAGGTGACGGAGACGTTGCCGCCCAGGGGCCCGGCAACCGACACGGCGATGGGGACGGTGACCGATTTCGGGGCGATGGAGTTCAGGATCTGCCGCTCGGTGCCGAAGGCCATGGCGATGTAGACGACGCTCAGCACGCCGACGACGCATCCGGCGAGGGTTGCCACACCGACGGGCAGCAGACTGCCGCGCAGGCGTTCGACCTGCTCGTAGAGGAGATAGCCGAGAGCGACGACCGACATGCCGAGGGCGAAATTGAGCGCCCCGGTGGCCTGCTGGTAGCGGGGGTAGTCGATTCCCGTGCACTTGAGGAAGACGATGACGGCGACGAAGGTCAGCAGCACGGGGTGGAGCAGCGGCATCCGCAGGCGACGGTAGACGAGTCCGCCGAGACAGTATAGTCCGACGGTGAGCGTCAGCAGGAAGAGGTCCGAGGAGAGGAACGAACGGTCAAGCATCGTGGCGGTGTTGTTTGATATGACGGAGGCGGGCCCTTCGGTTCAGGCTCTGGAAGGTTTTCCCGGCGACGAGCAGCACGAGGATCGTGGAGACGATTCCGGAGACGACGATGGCCCAGAGGTTTTCGAGGATGACGCGGTAGGAGTCCATGAGCCCGACGCCGTAGGGTACGAAGAAGAGGGCCATGGCGCCGAGCAGGAACCGCGCGGCGGGGCGGACGGTTTCGGCCTTGACCCAGCGCAGGCAGAGCGCGGCAAAGAGGAGGATCATGCCGATGATGTTTCCGGAGACATAGCCTCCGGTGAGCAGGCTGAGGGCATTTCCCACAAGCCAGAAGAAGAGGATGAAGAAGAGTCCGGTCATAGGATCGAGGTCGTCCGTGCGGGGCGCTCCGCGACGAAGCCGGCTTCACTGCAAGCCGGCTTCGGGGTGCTCC
Organism: uncultured Alistipes sp.; assembly: GCF_963931675.1. Taxonomy (NCBI): domain Bacteria; kingdom Pseudomonadati; phylum Bacteroidota; class Bacteroidia; order Bacteroidales; family Rikenellaceae; genus Alistipes; species uncultured Alistipes sp. The sequence continues at coordinate 2,884,281 of NZ_OZ007039.1, forward strand.
GCCGTTTTCGGGCGGCAAAGATAGTACAGGCGGAAGGGAAACGCAAATTTATTTTTGTTTGGCGCCTCTCAGGGGGCACTGCGTCGAGGAGCAGGAGGCGCATCCGCCCCTGCGGCGCCCGCACAGCAGGCGACAGAGCCACCCGACGGCCGCCACCACGGCGAGGAGGACAATCCCTCCGGCGATCCACTCCTGCCACTCCATCCCTCAGAAGATGCTTGCGATGTGGTAGACTGCCCAGGCCATGACCCAGGCAACCGCCGTGTTGTAGAAGATCGAGGCGACGGCCCATTTCCATCCGGCTTCGGAGCCGATGGCGACGACCGTGGCGATGCAGGGGACGTATAGCAGGATGAAGACCAGGAACGCCAGGGCCGAGGCCTTCGAGAAGTCGCCGCTGGCCAGCAGCCGGCGCGACAGCGAGGCGTTCTGCTCCTCCTCCGAGAGCTCCGCCGCCCGGTGTTCCGCAGCCGTACCGTCGGCAACCGCGATCGAGGTCGGGCCGTCCGCCCCGCCGATGATCCCGACGGATTCGGGCGGCTGCGCCCCGGCTTCCGGCCGTGTTCCGGCGGCTTCCGCCGTGGCGATCGGCCCTTCGGTGACTTCGGGCATCGCCTCCGTGCCTTCGGCGTAGAGCACACCGAGCGTCGAGACGACGATCTCCTTGGCCGGAAGCCCCGAGAGCAGCGCCACGCTGGCCTTCCAGTTGAACCCGAGGGGTTCAAAAACCGGCTCGCAACCCTTTCCGATGCGCCCGAGATAGGAGTTTTCGTAATGGGATTCGCTTCCGGCGGCCTTGTCCGTGCGGGGGTAGTAGCTCAGGGCCCAGACGATGACCGACGCGACGAGGATCATGCCGCCCATCTTTTTGAGGTACTGTGCACACTTGTCCCACATGTGGGAGAGGGTTGTTTTCCAGGTCGGGAGGCGGTAGGGCGGGAGTTCCATGACGAAGGGGGTCTCGTCCACGGGGAAGAGGAACCGCCGCATGAGCCGTGCGGTGACGACGGCCAGCAGAATCCCCAGCAGGTAGAGCCCGAGCATCACGGTCCCGGCATTCGCCGGGAAGAAGGTGGCCGTCAGGAGGATGTAGATCGGGATCCGGGCGCTGCACGACATGAACGGCGTGATGAGGATGGTGATCAGGCGGCTGCTTCGGCTTTCGATGGTGCGGCAGGCCATGATGGCGGGGACGTTGCATCCGAAACCCATGACGAGGGGTATGAACGACTTTCCGTGTACGCCGATGCGGTGCATGACGCGGTCCATGATGAAAGCGGCGCGTGCGAGGTATCCTGAATCCTCCATGAAGGCGATGAAGAGGTAGAGGATCATGATGTTCGGGAGGAAGACGATGACCGAGCCGACGCCTCCGATGATTCCGTCGACGAGCAGGTCGCGCAGGGCCCCGGCGGGCATCAGGGCGTCGATTCCCGCACCGATCCATCCGACCAGGGCGTCGATCCACGCCTGGGGATAGGCCCCGAGGCTGAACGTGCACCAGAACATCAGCCCCATCAGGGCGAAGAAGATCGGGAATCCCCAGAGTTTGTGGGTGACGAAGGTGTCGATCAGGGCCGTGGCGGAGACCTCTTCGTTCTTGCCGGGGGTGAAGGTCTCCTTCAGGGCTCCCTGGATGAATCCGTACTTCTGGTTGGCGAATGCGGTCTCGACATCCTCGCCCAGGGCGTCGGCGATGCGTTTGGCCTCGCGGTCGCGGATCTCGGCCCAGACCGGGTACCGTTCGCACCCTTTCAGGGTTGTTTCGGCCTGGGCGTCGCGTTCGAGCATCTTCATGGCCCAGTAGCGGGGCGGGAATGCCTTGGGCAGTTCCCCGCGGTGGAGGCTCATGTCGCCGTTCAGCTTGCGGAGGCTCTCGTCGATCACGGGCCCCATGTTGATATGGATGTGGCGGACGCGCTCGTCGCGGTTTTCGTAGACATCGATCACCGTATCGAGCAGTTCGTTGATACCCTTGTTGTTGCGGGCCTCGACCGGGACCATCGGCACACCCATCATGCGTCCCAGGCTGTCGTAGTCCAACCGTGCGCCGCTGGCCTGCAGTTCGTCGAACATGTTCAGCGCCACGACCATCCGAGGGTTGATATCGATCAGTTCGGTCGTGAGGTAGAGGTTTCGCTCGATGTTCGAGGCGACGACGGAGTTGATTACCACGTCGGGGGTCTTCGTGGCGAGGTGGTGGCGCACGTAACGCTCCTCGGGGGTGTAGGCCGAGAGGGCATAGGTCCCGGGCAGGTCCGTGATCTCGAAGCGGTAGCCGCGGTAGAGGCAGTAGCCGCTCTTGGCCCCGACCGTCACGCCGCTGTAGTTTCCGACATGCTCGTGCCCGCCCGAAATGGCGTTGAAGAGCGATGTTTTGCCGCTGTTGGGGTTCCCGACGAGCGCCACGGCGATCGTGCGGCTCTGCCGGGTGAGGACCTCCTCGATCGACGAACACTCCTCCTCTTCGGAGGCGGTCTCCGCTGCGGTTGCGGGGAGGCCTTCGGGGCTCATCTCCGGAGCTGCGGCGTTCTGCCGGATGTGTTCGGCCCGGCGTGCGAGGTATTCGTCGGCCTCGGAGTCGGAGAGCACCTCGACCATCTCGGCCTCGCTGCGGCGCAGCGAGATGTCGTATCCCATGATCCGGTATTCGATGGGGTCCTTGAGCGGCGCGTTGAGAATCACCTCGACACGCTCTCCGCGGACGAAACCCATCTCCATGATGCGGCGCCGGAAACCGCCGTGTCCCATGACCTTGACGATTGTGGCGGACTCGCCGCTTCTGAGTTCGGAAAGACGCATTTTTCAGATTTCAATTTGGCCTCCAAAAATACGACATTATTCCGACATAGGCAATCCCCATTTGTGGGTATCTCCGTACGGCCCCGGGCTTCGGAGTTCGGGGCGCGCGGCTCCGGGTTGCGGGTAACGGCCGGAACGGATCGCCCCGCCGGACCCGGATAAACCGGCCGTCGGAGGATATTTTTTTTGTTCCGGATTGCCAAAAAGCGGTGCAGAAGCCCTTCAAAGCGATTTTTTTGTCAAAAAAGATGCGTTTTCCGGGCTTGGAAAGATGATGTTTAGAATATTTTTATATCTTTGCGTTGATAACAACCCTAAACAACTCCAAAACAATTAAATTAAAAAAGACATGAAAGAGTTAGTAGAAAAGATCAATGCCGAGTTCGAGGTATTTGCTGCCAATGCGGCTGCTCAGGTTGAGAAGAACAACAAGGCTGCCGGCACGCGCGCCCGCAAGTCCGCTCTGGAGCTTTCGAAGCTGATGAAGGAGTTCCGCAAGGTTTCCGTAGAGGCTGCGAAATAATTCGGACTCCGAATTTACGGGAAAGGCCGCATCCCAACACGGGGTGCGGCCTTTCCCGTATGTTGTGTGTCGGAAAAGATGCCTCAAACGGGGCGCTGCCCCAACCTTATTTGCTCTCCGGACGGCTTCCGGATCCCTTCCGGTCGCCCATCCTTGTCCCTTCTCTCCCTTCTCTCCCTCCTTCTCTTCCTGCCCCGCTTGCCCCGGGCCTGGCCGGAATCCTACGGTTTTACGCCGTAGCGGTCGAGCACCTCGAAATCCTCCTCCCGGAGTCCGGTTTTGGCGTAGGGCACGGCTTCGTTGTGGTCGTTCAGGTAGAACCGGGGGGCATTCCAGTCGAAATCGGAACTGACGAGCGAGACCTTCGTCGTGAGATAACGCCCCTGGATCGAGGCCATGTCGGCCATCGTGTGGAAGAGGGCATGTGTCGTGGCCGGGGCCGTTTCGTTGGCGCGAGCCGCGGCGACCTTTTCGGGGAAGAACCGGCGGTAATCCTCCGAGAACCAGGCCAGCGAGGCCACGTAGAGCTGATAGGCGGTCGTGGTGGGCGAGGCGTGGAGGAAGCGTTCGCGCCGGTCGTCGATCAGGTCCTCGCCGTGGTCCGCACAGTAGAGCATTGCCGCGGAGGTACCCTCTAACGAGCGGAGGAACCCGATGGTTTCGGCCAGGAAATGGTCCGTATAGAGGATCGAGTTGTCGTAGGCGTTGACCAGGAAGTGCCGGTGCTGGGGCGCGATGGCCACGTCGTCGTCGGGCAGGAACCGGGCGAATTCGCGGGGATAGCGCTGGTGGTAGCTGAAGTGCGACCCGTAGCAGTGGAGGATGAAGAGGATCTTCCGGGCTTCGGAACGGTCGATGACCTTGCGCATTTCATCGAGGAGCTGCATGTCCTGCCGCGGGGACCGGATATAGATCACGTGGCTGGCATCGTGAGCGAGGTTGTCGATCATGGCACCCTGTGGCGACTGGTTGGAGATGAACCACGTTTCGAAGCCGGCCTCGTTGAAGAGTGCGGGCAGCCCCTTCCGGCGATAGAGTTCCTCGTGTTCGCCGGTGGCCACCGACGAGAGGATCAGGGGCACGCTCTTGTGGGTGGTGTTGCTTTGGGTGAGCATGTTCCTGAAGACCACGACATCCTCCATCCGGGACAGGCGCGGATTGGTTTCGCGTTCGTATCCGTAGAGCTGCCAGTTCATGGCCCGGGCGGCCTCACCTATAATATAGACATAGATTTCGCGTTCGGGGAGCTGCGCCGTGCGCCGCGCCTCGAAGGTAAAACCTTCGGACGTCTTGTCGAAGTTGTGGGCCTTTCGGAACTCCGAACCGCTCAGCCCGAGGTTGTAGAGCACGTTCAGGGGGAATATTTCGTCGCGGAGGACGTGCTTCTCCTCACTCACGCGGTAGGCGGGCCAGAGGGCGATCAGCCCCAGCGCGAAGAGTGCCGCACCGGTCAGTCCGATATTCAGCCGGGTAGTCCGTGTGATGTAGCGTTTGTGGGCGATTTCGCGCGCGGCGAGCCACAGCAGCGGCAGGTAGAGCACGCAGACCAGGACGACCGAAGGGTAGATGTTTCCGAGGAGTTCTCCGGCCTCCCCGGGGTTCGTGGTGAGGAGGTTGGTGAACATATCGGTAGCGATGATCGAGCTGCCGAAGAGGTAGAGCAGGACGATCTGGAAGGCGCAGAAGAAGATGAAGGGGAATCCGAGCCAGATCATCACGCCGGACCTCCGGAGCGCGACACTCCACATCATGTAGAAACCCAGCGGCAGCAGGATAAGCACCTCGTCGGTCCATCCGGAGTAGGGCTCGGTATTGGCCAGCACACAGTTCGGGATGATCAGCACCACGAAGAAGTAGACGGTCAGCAGCGTAGTGAAACGGCTGCGCGTCTTGACCTTGCGGGGTTTTTCGGTCCGATTCTTATCCGCACCCATAAGCGAAAGTTCTTAACTTAAAATGCCTCGTTGACACTCAGCAGGAAACTGCTGGTCTCCTTGCCGAATCCGTAATCGAGGCGGACGTTTACTCTTTTCTTGAGTTCCCAGCGCAGGCCGAGCCCGTAATTGGGCAGGGTCTTGCCCCAGTCGAATTCAGCCAGCGAGGGGAATACGTTTCCGGCACCGCCCCAGACGACCGCGCCGATACGCCGCCAGATGCGCTGCCGGAGTTCGATCTGGAAGGTGATCATGTCGTTGTCGGTGAAGCGTCCGAGGTAGTATCCGCGCATCCGCTGGTTGCCGCCCATACGGGCGAGCATGGGCCAGGGGGTTCCGTCGGAGTTGAATTCGGCGTAGAGGTCCGTGGCGAGGATGGCATCCTTCCAGACCCGGTGGTAGGCATCGGCCGTGATGGTGGTCTGCCAGAGCGCCTTGCCGCAGTTTCCGAGGCTTTTCGGGTAGCAGGTCTCCTGGAAACTGACATAAACGCCCTTGAACGGATTGGGAATGAAGTCGCGGCTGTCATACTCGGCGATGGCCCCGATTCCGGTGGCGATATACTGGGGATTCTCTCCGGCGATATATTCGGGCCTGGAGAACTTGATACCGCGCGTATAGTCGAAGTTGACAACTCCTCCGAGGTAGGTATGGGGCAGGATCTCATGCAGGTAGCGGCCTTCGATCTGGATTCGTTTTTCGGAGTAGGTGCTCACCTCGTTGTGAAGACCGTTGTCGTAGCCGATTCCCCAGAAGTCGCGGGGTGCGGAGATGAACTCCGCGGAGTAGCTCAGCCGCTGTCTGTTCTTCGCAAAGATGGTGTTTCCGGAGACGCCGACGGCATAGAAACCCGAAATGTAGATGCTTGCGAATACCGAAATATCCGAAGGGACCGTAATCGAATCGGTCCGGTCGATCCGGTAGAGCCCCGCAGCGAGGAGACCGATTCCGAGACTGGTGGTCTTCGAGTAGCTGGGGCCTCCGGCGAACGTGAAGTCGATCTTCTTTTCGAAGGTGCGGTCGGTGGTCGATTGGCCGAAATAGTCAACGATCCGTTTCAGGAAGGGCTTCTTCCGGGGAGCTTCCTGCGGCAGGGGGGTATAGGTGTAACGGATCGTATCCGAGTCCGACACACGGATTCCGGATTCCTGGGCATACCCCGGGCAGACGGCTCCCGCACAGAGAATCAGGAGAGCCCATAAGGCGGATCGGTGCACCATGCGCCTACCGGTACTTCTCAATGGTTTGATAGAAAGCCTCCTTGTCGGCCTCGGAGAGCACGCCTTTCCGGAGGAAGACCAGCTCGCCCTCCTTGGAGACGATCATCAGCACGAACTGATTGTTGCAGTCTCCGAGTTTCCAGGCCGAGCTCAGCGTCCGTTCCTGATCGGCCAGTACGATAGCACCGTTTTTTTCGGTGCGTTTCTTGGCCATGCTGCGAGCCATTCCGTTGGGGATCATGGGGGCATCCTTGAGGTTCATGACGCCGAAGCCGTAGATGTTGTCGCCCTGGGCGCGGTGGTTCTCTTCGAGTTCGAAGGTAAAGTCCTCGTTCTGCTTGTGGCGGTCGGGATCGACGTAGAATATCATGAGGTTCTTCTCTCCGAAACAGGGCAGTTTGGCGGGTTTCCCGTCCAGGTCGAGCAGTTCGACATTCTGGACCTTGCGCGGGAGTTCCTGGGCAGAGGCCGCTGTCGACAGGGTCAAAACCGCGGCAGCCAGCAACACAGTCATTTTCATCTTCATGGTAGGTTCTCTCTGTTTGTCGTTTTCGTTATAAACAAATCGGGGCAAAGGTACGATAAATTCTTCGAACATGGGGAGTTTTGGCGTCCCTATTATTGTTCTAATCGTCATTTTTTTCAACAGGAAGGGCCAAAGCGGGGCTGTGACGCGGCCGTTGGAGAGCCAGTCCGCATTTTCCGGACGGGCCAGTCGGAAAAAATCGGGAGAAAGAGTTGCCGGAACGGTCGTCAGGAATTATCTTTGCAATCATGAAAACGAGCATACTTTTTGTCTGCCTGGGCAATATCTGCCGGTCGCCGGCCGCCGAAGGGATCCTGCGCGACCGGATTGTGCGGGCGGGGCTTTCGGATCGGATCGAGGTGGATTCGGCGGGGACCTACGGGGGTCACCGCGGCGACCTTCCGGACCCGCGGATGCGGAGTGCGGCCTCACGGCGGGGGTATTCGCTGACCCACCGGGCGCGTCAGGTCCGGGAGGAGGATTTCGAACGCTTCGACCGGATCGTGGTCATGGACGACATGAACTACGAAACGCTGCATCGGCTGGCGCCGTCGCGGGCCGCGGCGGAGAAGATCTGCCGCATGACGGATTTCTGCCGCCGCCATCCCGACCGGACGTATGTCCCGGACCCGTATTACGAGGGTCACGAAGGTTTCGAACTGGTGCTGGACATGCTGGAGGACGGTTGCGAGGGCCTGTTGGCGGACCTGGAGCGGGAGAGGCGGATTTGAATGCCGTATTCGGATATACGACGGGCGCCGGATCCTCTCCGGCGCCCGTTTTTTTTGTGTGATGACTTGGCTAAAAGTCGAAACCGAAACTCAGGCTGTAGGTATTGTGGAGAAGTGTCTCCTTTTTGGCGAATAGGTAGGCGAAATCGAGTCTCAGGTGCAGGATGCGCACGCCGCCGCCGACCGACCAGTAACTCGGATAGTAGCAGCGCTGTTCACCGTAGTGATATCCGGCGCGGAACTGGACGAGCTGCATGAGGTTGTACTCCATGCCGAGTGAGAGTTGGAATCCGCGCACCCCTTTGGGATAGAAATAGTAACCGAGATCGGTTCCGACGGTGATTTCGTGGGCGTCGGAGAGGTACGTATCAAGGGCGACACCGGCGGCGAGGTCCATCGGGAGGATGTAGTCGGTATCGTTGAGATAGGCCCCGAGGTTGGCGATCTTGGCACCGGCGCGCAGGGCGGAGTAGGAGCCGATGTTTTCGAGGGGGAGCTGATAGGCGATGCAGAGGTCGGCGGCCAGGGCGTCGGCCGAGATTTCGGGACGGCTCAGGTGCAGATAGCGGGCCACGACGCCGACGGCCCAACGGCCGTTGATCTGTCGCGAGTATCCGAGATCGACGGCCATGTCGCTGTTCCCGCGTTCGCGCAGATACTGCCGCCATCCGGCCAGGATAAGGTTCTCGCTGCCGAGGCGGCAGGAACCCGAGACGGCATAGTAGTCGAAACTTCCCTGTCCGTAGTAGGAGGAGGAGATTTGCGAGGGGCTCCGCTGGAACAAGGCCGTTGCGGAGTTGTTGTAAATGGCGTGTGAGCCGGAGAGGGTAGTCATCATCACGCCACCCATTCCGATGGTTTTGGCATCGGGCGTGGGGAGTGTAGCCTCCTGAGCGGAAGCAGCTCCGGAGATCAGGGCCGTAGCGGCCAGCAGGGTCATGAATCGTTTCATACGGGACAAAATAAGGGAAGCGCCGCGGCAAACGAAAAGCGCGTTACTGTGCCGAACCGCATCCTATATTCTGCAAATATACAAAAAAACGCGCCCTCCCTCAGTTTTGGGCAGAAAAAAGAGGAGCGTCTCCGCAAAGAGGGGTAGGGAGACGCTCCGGCAAGTTTTTGGAGTCCGGATGGTTCCGGACTGCGGACGGGCTGTTTTAGCAGTTCATGGCTCCGCAGCAATGGATCACCTGACCGCTGACATACGACGAGAGGTCCGACGCGAGGAACAGGGCGACTTTGGCCACCTCTTCGGGCGTGCCGCCGCGGCGCAGGGGGATCTGCTTGTACCACTCCTCCTTGACCGAATCGGGGAGTTTGTCGGTCATATCGGTCATGATGAACCCCGGGGCGATGCAGTTGGCGCGGATTCCGCGCGATCCCATCTCCTTGGCGATGGACTTGGCCAGGCCGATCATACCGGCCTTCGAGGCGGAGTAGTTGCACTGACCGGCGTTTCCGCTGACACCGACCACCGACGACATGTTGATGATCGAACCGGCTTTCTGACGGGCCATCACGGGCGTCACGGCGTGGATGAAGTTGAAAGCGGACTTGAGGTTTACGGTCAGGACGGCGTCCCACTGCGCCTCGGACATGCGCATCATCAGGCCGTCCTTGGTGATTCCGGCGTTGTTGACGAGGATGTCGATGCGACCGAAATCCTTCATGATCTGGTCGATGACCTGATGGGTCTCTTCGAAGTCTGCGGCATTGGAGGCGTAGCCTTTTGCCTTGACGCCGAGCGCGGCGATTTCGGCTTCGGTAGCCTTTCCGTTCTCATCGATAACCAGGTCGGTGAATGCGACATCGGCACCTTCGGCGGCGAATTTCAGAGCGATGGCCTTTCCGATACCGCGGGCGGCACCGGTCACAATGGCCACTTTTCCTTCGAGCAGTTTCATAATCTGACTATTTTTAAGGTATTATCATCCAATTTTCCGGCACAAAGATAGGAAAAATATCTTAAAAGCCCGCTTGCGGAAAGAAATTCGGCAAATTTGCTTATCTTTACGGGCTGTAAAGCATGTCGACGCCATGAAAAGCCTGTTTTCCGTATTTCTGCTTCTTCTTGCCGGATCCGCAGCGGCCTCCGAGCCGTGGATCTGCACCGACGCGGGAACGCGCCTGGTCTATGAGGAGTCGATCGGCGGAGAGCGGACCGCGACGCTGGACAAACTCGTGTCGGTAGAGAGCGACGGTGAAATCCGCCTCTCCTATACGCGGCAAGGCCAGCCGGTCGTCGAACGCTGGAGGGTCTATCCCGATTCGACGGTCCTGCTCATCGAGGCTCCGGAACAGATGTACGAACTGCTCCGCACCATGCAGGTGGATGAGGTCGAGATCACGGTTCGAAACCAGGTCCTGCCTGCGGAGATGAACCCCGGCGAGGAATTCCCGGGCTTCGGATTTACGCTTTCGGGGCGGAAGGAGGGCGAGCGGACGTCGATCTCGGTGCTTTCGGACCGCGTGCGGGTGGTCGGCCGGGAGCGAATCAAGACGCCGGCTGGAAAATTCGAGGCCACACGCATCGAGTACCGGACCACCACCACGACCGGAGACACGACGGTGGAGATTCCCATGACCCAATGGGTTGCTCCCGGCATCGGCCTGGTCCGCCAGGAGATTCCCGTTCTGGGAGAGATCACCAGCGTCATCGAACTGCAAAAAATCATTCAATAACCCAGATAAAACATGAAAAGAGATTCCCGGATTTTCGAATTGATTGGCGAGGAGCGCAACCGTCAGATGCACGGCATCGAGCTGATCGCCTCGGAGAACTTCGTCAGCGAAGAGGTGATGGAGGCCATGGGCTCGGTGCTCACGAACAAATATGCGGAGGGCTATCCGGCAGCACGCTATTACGGCGGCTGCGAGGTGGTGGACAAGGTGGAGCGTCTTGCCATCGAACGGATCTGCGAGATCTACGGCGCGGAGTGGGCCAACGTGCAGCCGCACTCGGGTGCGCAGGCCAACATGGCGGTCTTCTTCGCGTGCCTGCAGCCTGGCGATACCTTCATGGGGCTGGACCTTGCACACGGAGGCCACCTTTCGCACGGTTCGCCGGTGAACATGTCGGGCAAATACTTCAAGGCCGTCGGCTACCAGCTGGACGAGGCGACGGGCCGCATCGACTACGACGCCATGGAGCGCAAGGCGCTGGAGTGCCACCCGAAACTGATCGTCGGCGGGGCTTCGGCCTACTCGCGCGAGTGGGACTACAAGCGGATGCGCGAAATCGCCGACAAGGTGGGTGCGCTGCTGATGGTGGACATGGCCCACACGGCGGGTCTGATCGCCGCGGGGCTGCTGGAGAATCCGGTGAAATACGCCCATATCGTCACCTCGACGACGCACAAGACGCTGCGCGGGCCGCGCGGCGGTATCATCCTCATGGGCAAGGACTTCGAGAACCCGTGGGGACTGACGACGCCGAAGGGGGCGGTGAAGATGATGTCGCAGATCCTCAATTCGGCCGTCTTCCCGGGCATCCAGGGAGGCCCGCTGGAGCACGTGATCGCCGCGAAGGCCGTGGCATTCGGCGAGGCGCTGCAGCCCGAATACAGGGAGTACCAGCGTCAGGTCCAGAAGAACGCCGCAGCGATGGCCGCGGCCTTCACGAAGCGGGGCTACAAGATCGTCTCGGGCGGCACGGACAACCACCTGATGCTGGTCGACCTGCGGACGAAGTTTCCCGAACTGACGGGCAAGCTGGCCGAGAAGTGCCTCGTGGCCGCCGACATCACGACGAACAAGAACATGGTTCCGTTCGACACGCGCTCGCCGTTCCAGACGTCGGGACTGCGCTTCGGAACGCCGGCCATCACGACGCGCGGACTGAAGGAGGAACAGATGGACTACATCGTCGGGCTGATCGACCGGGTTCTGAACGATCCGGAGAACGAGGCGAACATCGCCGCCGTGCGCAAGGACGTGAATGCGCTGATGGCAAACTACCCGCTCTTTGCCTGGTAACCGGAAGGGAGAAGCCATGGAAGAGGTCCTGGATTTTCTGCGACGGTTGTCCGAGAACAACGACCGGGAGTGGTTCGACGCCCACCGGTCGGAGTGGGTGCATGTCAAGGGGCTGTGGGCGGACTTCACGGCGGAGCTGATCGAGGGGATCGCGTCGTTCGACCCCACGGTCCGGGGGCTCCGGCCGCAGGACTGCACCTACCGCATTGCCCGCGATACGCGTTTTTCGGCGGACAAGCGTCCTTATAAGAGCTGGCTCGGGACATTCGTGGCTCCGCGCGGCAAGAAGTCGGGCTATGCGGGCTACTACTTTCACGTCGAACCGGCGGGCGACGGACTTCTGGGCAATCACCTGCTGGCCGCGGGGGCGGTCTGCATCGAACCCCAGGTGCTTCGTTCAATCCGCGAGGAGGTGCTGGACCACGGCGCCGAGATGCTGCAGTCGATCGATGCGGCCCGGGGCTTCCGGCTCGACACGACGAACCGCCTGAAACGGGTTCCGACGGGGTTTCCGGCCGATTCGGAGTATGCCGAACTGCTCAAGCAGAAGGATTACTGCCTGGAGAAGCCGGTCCCGGAGGAGTTCGTGCTGGCCGACGGCCTTCCGGAGCGTCTTGTGGAGGAGTTCCGGCGGACGAAACCCTTCCTCGATCAGCTGAACCGGGCGGTCCAGTACGCCTACGAGGAGATGTAATCCTCCGATTGCATAAAAAAGTAGAGAGGTCGATCCCGTGATGGGACCGGCCTCTCTCTTTTGCCTTTGCTGCGGCCGGCTGCGGGGAGGGGGGGGTGAAGCAGCCGCACGCCTTTCGTCTTCAGCCGAACCCCGGATCTTCTGAATCCCGGCCCCCACCGGAGGCCGGAGCCAGCCCGGCTATTCGACCGTCACCGACTTGGCAAGGTTCCGGGGCTGGTCGACGTTGCGGCCCTTGTAGACGGCGATGTAGTAGGCCAGCAGCTGCAGAGGTACCGAGACGACAACCGGCATGAGACACTCGGTGATGACCGGGACCTCGATCACGTAGTCGGCCGAACGGCGCACCTGCTTGTCGTTGCGGGCGCAGACGGCGATGATCTTGCCGCCGCGGGCCTTGATCTCCTCAATGTTCGAGGCGGTTTTTTCGTAGGTATGGTCGGGGGTGGCGATGGCCACGGTGGGCATTTCGGCATCGATCAGCGCAATGGGCCCGTGCTTCATCTCGGCAGCGGGGTAGCCTTCGGCATGGATGTAGGAGATCTCCTTGAGCTTCAGAGCCCCTTCGAGGGCCGTAGGGTAGTTGTAGCCGCGCCCGAGGTAGATGAAGTTGTGGGCGTAGGTGAAGATCTTCGAGAGGTCGGCGATCTGCGGGGCGACCTTCAGCACCTCTTCGAGCGTCTCGGGCAGACGGAGCAGCGCCGCGGCCACTTCGTGATAATAGGCATCGGAGACGGTTCCCTTCTCGCGTCCGATGGCCAGGGCGAGCATCGCCATGACGGTCACCTGCCCGGTGAAGGCCTTCGTCGAGGCGACACCGATTTCGGGTCCGACATGGATGTAGGCTCCGGAGTCGGTAGCGCGGGCGATGGAGGAGCCTACGACGTTGCAGATTCCGAAGACGAAGGCTCCGGCCTTGCGGGCGAGTTCGACGGCCGCCAGCGTATCGGCGGTTTCGCCCGACTGCGACACGGCGATGACGATGTCATCCTCGCAGATGATGGGGTCACGGTATCGGAACTCCGAGGCGTACTCCACCTCGACCGGGATGCGGCAGATCGACTCGATCAGGTGCTCGCCGATGAGCGAGGCGTGCCACGAGGTTCCGCAGGCCACGAAGATGATCCTCCGGGCCCGCAGGAAGCGGTCGCGGTGGTCGATCACGCCGGAGAGTTTCACCTCGCAGGTCTCGGGGTTGATCCTCCCGCGGATACAGTCGACGAGGGTCCGGGGCTGTTCGTAGATCTCCTTGAGCATGAAGTGGGGGTACCCGCCCTTTTCGAGCTGTGAGATCGAGAGTTCGAGTTTCTTGATGTCGATCCGGGCGTCGTGGTTGTCGAGCGTCAGGAGTTTGAGCGGGGCGTTGCGGTTGATGACGGCGATCTCCCCGTCGTTTACGTAGACGAACTCCTGCGTATATTCGATGATCGAGGCGGCGTCCGACGAGAGGAAATACTCCCCGTTGCCGATCCCGACCACCATCGGGCTGCTCTGCCGGGCGGCGATGATCTCGTCGGGGTTGCCTTTTTCGATCACGGCGATGGCATAGGCCCCGACCACCTGGCGGAGCGCCTGGCGCACGGCTTCGAGCAGCGAACAGCCGTTCGTCGTGCGGATGTACTCGATGAGGTTGACCAGCACTTCGGAATCGGTGCTGCTGCGGAAGGTGTATCCGTTTTCGACGAGCGCCTCCTTCAGCACGCGGTAGTTTTCGATAATCCCGTTGTGGATCAGCGCAATGCGCTCCGATTCGGAGTAGTGGGGGTGGGCGTTGGCGTCATTCGGCACGCCGTGCGTGGCCCAGCGGGTGTGGGCGATTCCGATGGACCCCGAGAGGTCCTTGCCCTGGAGGAAGTGCTCCAGATCGGAGACCTTTCCCTTGCATTTGAAGACGTTGAGCGCACCCTTGTCATTGACCAGCGCGACTCCGGCACTGTCATAACCCCGGTATTCGAGGCGGTGCAGCCCCTTGATCAGAATCGGACACGCCTCGCGCCGTCCGACATAACCGACGATTCCGCACATGAGTTATCGAGATTTTAGCGGAGCCAAGATAAGAAAATTTTTTAATAACACCACACGGCAAGGGGCGGGAATTTGCTCCCGCCCCTGAAATCGGCCCGTCATGAGCTTCCCGAAGCCCCTTCCGGCAGTTACCGGACGTAACGGCGCATTTCGGCGACCAGTTCGGGCGTTCCGGCGAGGATCGAGATCCCGCGGTCGGGGCGCAGCCGCTCGACGACGCCTCCGGCCTCCGTGACGATCAACTCGCCGGCACGGATGTCCCAGACGTGCAGGGCCAGTTCCCAGAATCCGTCGATCCACCCGGCCGCCACGGCACAAAGATCGTAAGCCGCCGACCCCATGCGCCGCAAACCCCGGATGCGGGGCAGCATCCGGGCGACGTTGTCGCAGTTGTTGTCCGGATTCACATCCTTGTCGTAGGGGAATCCCGTGGCGAGGACCGCCGCTGCCAGCGACTCCTTCCGCGGGACGCGGATCTGCCGGGGCTCCCGCCCGCGACCGGCGAGCCAGGCCCCTCCGCCCTTCACGGCCGTGTACAACTCGTCCAAATAGGGGGCGTACACCACCCCGACGATGGTTTCGCCGTCCAGCTGCAAGGCGATCGAGACGGTGAAGACGGGCAATCCCTGGCTGTAGTTGGTCGTTCCGTCCAGCGGGTCAACCACCCAGAGCCAGCGGCTTCCGGCCGCACCGCGTTCGCCGCCCTCCTCGCCCAGCAGGGCGTGCTCCGGAAAACGCTCCGCAATGCGCCGGGCAATCAGCGCCTCACACTCCTTGTCGACGCGCGTCACCACATCGTAGAGGTTCGATTTGGTCTCGATGCCGAGATCCCCGCTGCGGAACGCGGCGAGTTGAATGGCCCCGGCCTCGCGGGCTGTGGCGACGGCAAAATCCAGGAATTCTTCATATCTTAATTTCGCCATTTTATTTCTTCATTAATTCCAAGACAAATGTTATGTTTATCAAATATTAGGCGAATCATGTAACCACGATGATGCCAAAGATGTGACGATTGTCCATTCTCTAAGGTCTCTGAGGCTGAAGGAGGTCCAAC
Source organism: uncultured Alistipes sp. (assembly GCF_963931675.1). Lineage (NCBI taxonomy): Bacteria > Pseudomonadati > Bacteroidota > Bacteroidia > Bacteroidales > Rikenellaceae > Alistipes > uncultured Alistipes sp. Next base: position 2,899,765 of record NZ_OZ007039.1, read on the forward strand.
TTCCTTGATAATTTCATCGTAGGTTTTTCCTTGTAGAGTGCCTAAATTTATAAACTTTTTATTTAAATCATGACCTGGCGGAATATAGATGGCTTTATAAATAAAATAAATTAAAACAACTATTACAATAATATATAATATATATTCCATTTTATTTTTTTACCCTCTATCATTTGCGAAATACTTGTAGAAGAGCGGAATGGTCTCCACGCCGCGTTCGAACTGTCCGAGTCCGAAACTCTCGTTCGGGGAGTGGATGGCATCCTCGGCCAGCCCGAAGCCGATCAACAGGGACTTGATGCCCAGAATCGACTCGAAGCCGCTGATGATCGGGATCGACCCGCCGGAGTAGAAGGGCAGGGGCTTCTTGCCGAAGGTCTCCACGATGGCCTTCTCGGCGGCCTTGTAGGCGGGCATGTCGGTCGGTGCGACGTAGGGCATACCTCCGTGCAGCGACTTCACAACGACCTTGACGCTCTTGGGCGCGATCCGCCGGAAATGGCGTTCGAAGAGCTTCGAGATCTTGCGGTAGTCCTGATTCGGGACCAGCCGCATCGAGATCTTGGCCGAGGCCTTCGACGGGATAACGGTCTTGGTTCCCTCCCCGGTGTACCCGCCCCAGATGCCGTTGACATCGAGCGACGGACGCACGCCGGTGCGTTCGAGGGTGGTGTAGCCCGCCTCGCCCTCGACATCGCCGATCTCCAGCGCCTTTTTATAATCGGCCATGTTGAACGGGGCTTTGTTGAAGGCCTTGCGCTCGGCGGGCGTCAGCTCGCGCACGTCGTCGTAGAAGCCGGGGATCGTCACGCGGCCGTTCTCGTCGATCAGACTGGCCACGAGCCGCGTCAGGACGTTGGCCGGATTGGCCACGGCCCCGCCGAACAACCCCGAATGGAGGTCCTTGTTGGGCCCCGTTACCTCGACCTCCATGTAGGCCAGACCGCGCAGCCCGCAGGTGATCGACGGCGTCTGCATCGAGAGCATCGAGGTGTCCGAGACGAGGATGATGTCGGCCTTCAGGAGTTTCTTGTGCTCGCGGCAGAAGCCGTAGAGACTGGCCGAACCGATCTCCTCCTCGCCCTCGAGCATGAATTTCACGTTGCAGGGCAGCGAATCCGTGGCGCACATCGCCTCGAAAGCCTTGGCGTGCATCCACAACTGCCCCTTGTCGTCGTCGGCACCGCGGCACCAGATGCGGCCGTCGCGGATGACGGGCTCGAAGGGGTCGGTGCGCCACTCCCCGCGGGGATCGACCGGCATGACGTCGTAATGGCCGTAGACCAACACGGTCTTGGCTTTCGGACTGACGATCTTCTCGGCATAGACCACCGGATTCCCGGCCGTAGGCATCACCTCGGCCCGGTCGGCACCGGCCTTGACGAGCGCCGCGGCAAGGAACTCGGCACAACGCTGCATGTCGGGTTTGTGCTCCGACTGGGCACTGATCGACGGGATGCGCAGCAGGTCGAACAACTCATTGACAAAGCGCTCCTTATTGGCGCTTATATAATCTTTTACTTTATCCATTTTTCCCTATTTTTTCCGCAATACGTAATGTTCGGCCAACTCGCCCGCAATCGGCTGCCGGTCGGCATCGAGGTGGCGCAGACGGTTCTCCTCGACTTTGTAGTACCCAATCTGTCCGCCGTCGGAGGGCGTCAGTGTCAACAAATTGCCTTCGACCTTGAAAGTCCCCTTTTCATCAAACGCCGAGTCGCGTTCGAGGTACTCCATGTGGAGAGCATAGCTGCCGTCGGCTGCCAGTACGATGGTTGTTCGGATGCCCGGGCAATCAGCTCCGGGGAGGGTCCCTTCATAGGTTCCCAGATAGTCGAGCGACGTTTCGGCGGTGTGGCTGTCGGGGATTTCCCCGACCGTTTTTCCCGTTCCAGCCGTCCCAGCCGTCCCGGACGCCCCGACCGTTTCGGATTTTGCCGCCCCGGCCCCCACTTCCGTCGCGGAGGCCTGTCTGCGGCTGTTCCCACCGCAGGAGACCAGAACTCCCGCGGCGGAAAGGATCAACAGGTATTTTCTCATCGTGCTCAGAGGTTGCAGATCGCCTTGATTTCGGAGATGAAGCGCTGTGCCAGGGCATCGGCCTCCTCCATCGACTTGGCCTCGGTGTAGACGCGGATGATCGGCTCGGTGTTCGACTTGCGGAGGTGTACCCAGTTCTCCGGGAAATCGATCTTCACACCGTCTATATCGTTCACGTTTTCACCGCCATAACGGGCCTTCACCTCACGCAGCACTTTATCCACGTCGATGGCCGGCGTCAACTCGATCTTGTTCTTCGAGGCGTAGTACGCGGGGTAGGTGGCGCGCAGCTGGGTCATGGTCATGCCCTTCTTGGCCAGCCAGGTCAGGAAGAGCGCCGTGCCGACCAGGGCGTCGCGGCCGTAGTGAAGCTCGGGATAGATCACTCCGCCGTTTCCTTCGCCGCCGATCACGGCTCCGACCTCCTTCATCTTGGTGGTGACGTTCACCTCACCCACGGCCGAAGCGTAGTATTTGCCGCCGTGACGCTCCGTGACGTCACGCAGGGCGCGCGACGAGGAGAGGTTCGAGACGGTCACGCCGCCGGGATTCTGCGAAAGGATATAGTCGGCCACGGCCACGAGCGTGTACTCCTCGACGAACATCGAGCCGTCCTCCGAGACGAAGGCCAGCCGGTCCACGTCGGGATCGACCACAACGCCCAGGTCGGCCTTTTCGCGGACGATCACCTCGGAAATCTCCGTCAGGTGCTGCGGCAGCGGCTCGGGGTTGTGGGCGAACTCTCCGGTGGGTTCGCAGTTGAGCTCGATGACCTCGCAGCCCAGTTCGCGCAGGAGCTTCGGCATGACGATGCCGCCCACGGAGTTCACGGCGTCGATAACCACCTTGAAATGGCGTTTGCGCACGGCCTCGACATCCACGAGGGGCAGAGCCAGCACCTGGCGGATGTGTTCGTCGTTGAAATCTTCGCGGGCAATGACGTGTCCGATTTGGTCGATCGGGGGGAACTCGAAGGTTTCGTCTTCGGCCAGCGTCAGCACCTCCTGCCCTTCGGCCGCGGAGAAGAACTCCCCGTGTGCATTCAGGAGTTTGAGGGCGTTCCACTGGCGGGGGTTGTGCGAGGCGGTGAGGATGATTCCGCCGTCGGCCTTGCGGGTGATGACGGCCATCTCGGTGCCGGGCGTGGTGCAGAGCCCGACGTTGATGACGTCGACGCCGCAGGCCAGGAGCGTACCTTCCACCAGGTCCATGACCAGTTCGCCCGAGAGTCGGGCGTCGCGTCCGATGACGATGGTCAGGTGTTTCCCGGGATTGTTGCGTGCGATCACGCGGGTATAGGCGGTTGTGAACTTCACGATGTCGAGCGGCGTAAGGTTCTCGCCGACGAGTCCTCCGATGGTGCCGCGGATGCCCGAAATGGATTTGATAAGCGTCATGTTACGTTAGGTTTTATGGGTATTTCACGTAAATAAAATTTCGCGGTGAAGTTTTGATATTCGAGGTAAATATATTACTTTTATGCCAATTATGGAAATTTAAAAGCAAAAATTTATGAGGACGATCCCTGCTTCCGAATTGATTATCAACGACGACGGTTCCATTTTTCACCTTCACCTGCGTCCGGAGCAACTGGCCGACACGGTGATTCTGGTCGGCGACCCCGGGCGCGTGGCCCTCGTGGCGGAGCATTTCGAAAACAGAGAATGTGAGGTTTCGAACCGCGAATTCCGGACCGTAACGGGCACCTATCGCGGCAAACGCATGACGGTGCTCTCGACGGGCATCGGTATCGGCAACATCGACATCTGCGTCACGGAACTCGACGCCCTGGCCAATGTGGACTTTGCCACGCGGCAGGAGAAGGCCGAAAAACGGCAGTTGACGCTCGTGCGGCTGGGGACCTCGGGGGCCCTGCAGCCCGACATCCGGATCGGGGAGTTCCTCTTTTCGCGCACGTCGTGCGGCTTCGACGGCCTGCTGAGCTATTACAAGGGACGGGACGGGGTCTGCGATCTCGCACTGGAAGAGGCCTTCGTCCGCCATACGGGTTGGTACGAAAAGATGCCGCGCCCCTACTTCGTGAATGCCGACACGACCCTTTTCGAGCACTTCCGCGACACGACCAGGGAGGGAATCACCATTGCAGCCCCGGGCTTCTACGCCCCGCAGGGCCGTTGGGTGCGTCTCGAACCCCACGACGCACACCTGAACGAGAAGATCGAATCGTTCGACTTCGGAGGGCGCCGCATCACGAACTTCGAGATGGAGGGTTCGGCGCTGGCCGGGCTGGCCGCCCTGATGGGCCACCGTGCCGCCACGATCTGCACGATCATCGCCCAGCGTGTCGCCCACGAGGCCAATACCGACTACAAGCCCCACGTGAAGCGGATGATCGTCATGGCGCTCGACAAGCTGGCCGCGCTGAAGTAAACACCGCCCGGGCACAAGGCGATGCGCAGGAGTAAGCCCCTTAAAAAATCCGGATTTCGGAGCGCCCGAATCCGAAGGAGGGGGGGGGTGAGAGAGAAGAGGGAGAGAAGAGGAGGAGAGGAGAGAGGAGAGAGAGGAGAGAGAGGGAGAAGGCAAGAGAAAAAATTGGAATTGAAGATACTTATAAAGAGACCAGGGAGACTGAAGATGCCTGGAGACCTGGGAGATTGGAGATATTTAATTGAAGAAAAGAGATAAAAACAGAAAACGATTATGAAATTTTCCGTATCAAGTTCGGCACTGCTGTCGCTTCTGGCAACGACGGGCAAGGTAATCAGCAATAAGAACACGCTGCCCATCCTGGACTATTTCCTCATGGAGCTGAACGGCAACACGCTGAAAGTTACGACTTCGGACCTCGAAACGACGCTTGTGGGCCAGATCGAGGTGGAGAGCGTCGAGAGCGAGGGGACGATCGCAGCCCCGGCCAAGCTGATGCTCGACTCGCTGAAGGAGTTCCCGGAGCTTCCGCTGACGATCGACGTCAACGACAAGAACTGGGAGATCAAGATCAACTGGAAGAGCGGCTCGCTCTCGATCCCCGGGGCGAGTGCGGTGAGCTACCCGGCCGTTCCGCAGCTGAGCGCCGAGCGGAAGGAGTTGCAGATGGATGTCGACACGCTGGTGAACGGCATCAACAAGACGATCTTCGCCACGGCGGACGACGAGTTGCGCCCGGTGATGAACGGTATCTACATCAACCTGGCGCCGAATACGCTGACCTTCGTCGGTACGGACGCCCACAAGCTGGTGAAGTACGAGTCGGAGAACGAGAACGAGGTCACGGCCTCGTTCATCCTGCCCAAGAAACCGGCCAACCTGCTGAAGTCGGTGCTGCTGAAGGAGGATGACGCCATCGAGATGGCCTTCGATTCGAAGAATGCGATGTTCAAGCTCAAGAGCCATACGCTGGTATGCCGCCTGATCGAGGGCAACTACCCGAACTACAACGCGGTGATCCCGGCGAACAACCCCAACAAGGTGCTCGTGGATCGCATCGAGCTGGTGAACGGCATCAAGCGCGTGGCGGTGTGCTCGAATCCGACGACGAACCTCATCCGCATGGACATTGCCGACAACCGGATCAACCTCACGGCCCAGGACATCGACTTTTCGGTGTCGGCCAACGAGACGATCTCGTGCAGCTACGACGGACAACCCATCTCGATCGGCTTCAAGTCGACGTTCCTGGTCGAGATCCTCTCGAACATCGACACCCCGACGGTGGTGATCGAGCTGGCCGATTCGACGCGGGCCGGGGTCTTCAAACCGGTCTACGACGACAGGCAGACGAGCTCGACGCTGATGCTTCTGATGCCGATGATGATCAACGCATAAGGGCCCGCGCGACATGAAGCTGAACCTCAAACGCCCGATCATCTTCTTCGACCTGGAGACTACGGGCGTGGATACGGCGCGGGACCGGATCGTGGAGATCTCGATGATCAAGGTGATGCCCGACGGCGAGGAGATCACGCGGACGCGGCGGCTCAACCCGGGGATGCACATTCCCGAGGAGGCGACGGCCGTGCACGGCATCACGGACGACGACGTGCGGGACTGCCCGACGTTCGCGCAGGTGGCCAAGTCGCTCGAACAGTTTATCCGGGGGTGTGATTTCGGGGGGTTCAATTCGAACCGCTTCGACCTTCCGGTTCTGGTGGAGGAGTTCCTGCGTGCGGGCGTGGACGTGGACCTGAAGCGCCGCAAGTTCGTGGACGTGCAGAACATCTTCCACAAGAAGGAGCAGCGGACGCTGGTGGCGGCCTACAAGTTCTACTGCGACAAGGAGCTCGACGAGGCGCACTCGGCGGAGGCCGACACGCGGGCGACCTACGAAGTGCTGAAGGCGCAGCTGGACCGTTATGACGACCTGGAGAACGACGTCGACAAGTTGGCGGAGTTTTCGAGCCGGGGCGAAACGGCGGACTATGCGGGTCGGATTCTCTACAACGAGAAGGGTGAGGAGGTCTTCGGCTTCGGGAAGTACAAGGGCCGCTCCGTGTCGGAGATATTCCGCATCGAGCCGAGCTACTATGCGTGGATGATGAACGGCGATTTCCCGCTCTATACGAAGAAGGTGATCACCGAGATCCGGATGCGGGACAAAATGCAGAACAAATAGATGATGAAACGACTCTGTGCCACCCTTCTGATGCTTGCATGGGGGCTTTCGGCCCTTGCGGGCGGGAAGTCCGAGACGATCGTCTACATCAACGGAGCCAAATACTACATCCATACGGTGCGGGCCGGGGAGACGCTCTACGGACTGACGAAGACCTACGGCGTGGGGGAGCAGGTAATCCTGGAAAACAACCCCTCGATCGCCCGGGGGTTGCAGGCCGATGCGAACATCAAGATTCCCTACATGGCGGCGGCTCCGGAGCCGAAATCGGAACGGAAGCTGCGCAAGACGTTCGATTTCCACTACGTGGCGCAGGGCGAGACGCTCTACGCCATCTCGCGGCAGTACGAGATTCCGGTGAAGACGCTGCTGGAGGACAACCCGAACCTCGACCCGCTGCACATGCGCCTCGGGGAGCGGATCCTGATCCGGAAGAAGCTGATCGGCTCGGAGGATGAGGCGGGCACGCAGGAGCAGTGGGAGGAGTACAGGCAGTCGCTGAACAGCGTGGCCGATGCGGGGACGTCGTACCATATCGTCCACCCGGGCGAGACGTTCTACTCGCTGTCGCGGCGTTTCGGAATCACGGAGGAGGAGCTGAGCCGTCTCAACGGGGGGCTGAAGCCCGCGGACCTGAAGGCCGGGGCGATGATCGTCATCCCGGGAACCGGGAGTCCGGTTGCGGTGTCGGCCGACAGCCTGCGCCACGATTCGCTGGCGGGCTTCCGGACGGTGGAGCCGATCGAGTTCCGGGCCCTGCGGCGCAGCGACCCGCTCGATGTGGCGTTGCTTCTGCCGCTCTCCGTGGCCGGGCAGGCCAACGACAACTACCTGGACTTCTACCAGGGATTCCTGCTGGGTCTGGACAGCGTGAAGCAGAAATCGGGGATCTCGGTGAACGTGGAGCTCTTCAATACGGCGCGCGACACGGCCCGCATCCGGGAGATCGTTGCCGATGCGGCATTCCGCAAGGCGGATCTGGTTGTGGGCCCGGTCTACGAGGAGGGACTCGACGCGGTGATCCGCTTTGCCGAGGAGAAACGCATCCCGGTAGTTTCGCCGCTGGCGCACATCGAACGGACGAACAGCGACGTACTGTTCCAGCTGGCGGCGGATCCGGCCCGGAAATACGAGAAGGTGGAGGATCTGGTGGGCGACGGTCGGCGGGTGACGCTGATCTACACGTCGACGACCGACAAGGAGTTCGAACGTGAGGTCCTTGCGCTGCTGGGCAACCGGCCCTTCGAACGTTACAACTACCGTTATGAGCACCCCTCGACGCAGGGCGAGAACAGCCCGAGCGACCTGACGCCGCTGCTGGAGAACGATGCGGAGAACGTCTTCGTGATCCTCTCGGACAATGAGGTGGATGTGGACCGCATCCTGGCGGCACTGGCCTCGGCCGACTCGAGCATTACGTCGCGCGGGCGCACGGCGCCGCGCTTCACGGTGCTGGGCAACGCGCGCTGGAACCGCTACAACAACCTCGACCGGGCGATCTTCTTCAAGGACCGCGTGGTTTTCGTCTCGACGTACCATGCGAAGCGCGATTCGGAGGCTGTGAAGGCCTTCGACAGCGCCTACCTGCGATCGTTCGGGATGCTGCCGACGCTCTTCTCCTACCGGGGTTACGACACGGCGATGATCTTCGCCCCGGCGATGTACGGCGACATCGAGTACGACCTGGAGGACCGCCGTTTCACGCCGCTGCAGACGACCTACCTGTTCAGCCAGCCCGAGGGGCGCGCGAACCATGTCAATTACAACTGGACGCGGGTGAACTACCACAAGGATTTCACGATAACGATCGAATAATCATGGCATCACTGACGAATACGATTCCCGAAAAGACCATCGAGCGGCTGAGCGAGTATCGGCGGACGCTGCTTTCGTGCCACCGTCAGGGGATCACGCATGTTTTCTCCCATGTGCTGGCGGGCATCCACGGCATCACGGCGGTGCAGGTGCGGCGCGACCTGATGCTGATCGGGTTTTCGAGCGACACGAAGAAGGGCTATGACGTGCAGGTGCTGATCGAGTACATCAGCAACATCCTCGACAGCCCGACGCCGATGAACATTGCGGTGCTGGGTATGGGCCACCTGGGTCAGGCCATCACGAAGTATTTCAACGGCAAGGGTCTGAAACTGAAGATCACGGCGTCATTCGACGTCGATCCCGAGAAGGTGGGCAAGACGATCGACGGGATTCCGTGCTACCACATGGACACGTTCGAGGAGCGGGTCGAGGATCTGGACATTTCGATCGTGATCGTCTCGTCGCCGACGAAGGTGGCGCCGACACTGGTGCTTCCGATCATCAATGCGGGCATCAAGGGGGTCCTGAACTTCACCTCCACGCCGCTGAACTTCCCGCAGGGAATCGTCGTGGAGAACTACGACATCACGACGCTTCTGGAGAAGGTTGCCTACTTCGTCAAGGAGAACGACAACAACGCCAATTCATAGGGAGCGCGAAACAGGGGGAAAGGGCGAGCATGAGAGTATGCTACGGTATGTACGCGACAAGCACGCCGAGGAGTGCAATGCGGATCTTCTGCAGAGAGCCATGAGGGTATTCCACGGATTCGAGCATCTTCCGCATTTCGTTCACCCGGCGGTTACGGTCGGGTCCTACGACGGCGTGCACCGGGGCCACCGGGCGTTGATCGAACGGCTGGTGGCGGAGGCCCGGGCGCAGGGCGGGGAGAGCATCGTGCTGACCTTCGAACCGCATCCGCGCATCACGCTGGGGCGAGCCGAGGGGTTGCAGCTGTTGACGACGCTCGAAGAAAAGGTCGCCCTGCTGGCCGGATTGGGGGTCGACAACGTGATCGTCATTCCGTTCGACCGGAGGTTCAGTGCGCTTTCGGGGCTGGAGTTCGTCGAAGAGTACCTGATCGGGCGGCTGGGAGCCGAGACGCTGGTTGCGGGCTATAACCACCGCTTCGGTCATGACGGCCTGGCGTGCGACGCCCCGGAGCTGGCGGCACGCCTGCGGGTCGTGAAGGTCGGGGCCTGCACGATCGACGGGGTGCGGGTCAGTTCGACGGCGATCCGCCGCTTGCTGGAAGCGGGAGAGCGGGCCGCAGCGGAACACCTGGCAGGCCACCCGCTCCCGGAACATGCTCCCATTGCTGCAACTCCCGAAACCGCCGAAAAGAAGTAGACAGGGCTCGAAGGGGGCAAGAACGGACCCACAAGGAGCTGACGCGGGCAAGAGAGGCGGCCGGCGGCCGTGCGGAAAACCAAAGAAAGTCTTGAAAAATCAATGAAAATCCGAATATTCCATGGTAAGCCACGACTGTAAAATCCGGGTCTGGTACAAGCATACCGACCAGATGGCGATCTGCCACCATTCGAACTACATCTGCTACTACGAGGCCGCGCGAAGCGAGCTGCTGCGCGAACTGGGCATGTCGTTTGCCGAGGTCGAACGGCGGGGTATCATGATGCCGATCCTCGAAGTGCAGTCGAAGTACCGCAAACCGGCCTATTTCGACGAACTGCTGACGGTGCGGATCATCCTTCGTGAGATCCCCTCGACCCGCATCAACTTCTTCTATGAAATCTATAACGAGAAGGGGGAACTGATCAATACGGGGATGACGCAACTGGGCTTCATCCACAGCGATACGCGGCGTCCGTGCCGCTGCCCGGAGTGGTTTCTGGATCTGCTGCGGGATCGCTGGACGGAGGAGCAGACAGCCGAGTAAAGATCAAGAAAATGATGTTTTCACGATGAAGCGCTGTATCTGAATCCGATTATCCGTCGTGTCGGGACTGTCCAACGGTTCCGACCGGATGGTTATACCTGATTCTGAACGAATAAACGCTTTAAAAGACTGAAAACATGATGACTAAAATCTATCCGCGGACGGGCGACCGGCAGACAGTTTATCTGAATGCCGTCATCGACGATCCGCAAATCGAAATCGGCGACTACACGATCTATAACGATTTCCGATCCGACCCGCGCCTTTTCGCTACCAACAATATTCTCTACCATTATCCCGTCCATCACGAGCGGCTCATCATCGGGCGTTTCTGTTCGATTGCCTGCGGAGCAAAGTTCCTTTTCAACTGTGCCAACCACACGCTGCGGTCGCTTTCAACCTACACGTTCCCGCTCTTCCATGAGGAATGGCAGGGCGACCGGGCGCGGGTTGCCGAAGCCTGGGACTGCAAGGGCGATATTATCATAGGCAACGACGTGTGGATCGGCTATGAGGCTGTCATATTGGCCGGCGTGCGAATCGGGGACGGAGCCGTCATCGGAACGCGTGCCGTCGTCACCCGCGACGTGGCTCCTTATACGATTGTCGGAGGCGTCCCGGCCCGCCCCATCCGCACCCGCTTCGCTCCCGAGGTGATTGAACTCCTGCTGCGTATCCGCTGGTGGAAGTGGTCGGACGAACGCATCCGCCGTGCTATCCCGGCGATCCAGTCGGGCGACTGGATACAATTGGAACGGCTCGCCTGCCGGGAAGCCGCCAACTGATACGCACCGCATCAGACGGGACACAAAAAAGCGGGACGGAATTTCGATATGGAAATACCGTCCCGCTTTCTGTTGGATACCGTGCCCCGGTCCGTCCGATGACACACGGTCGCACGGCTATTTCTTGATGAGCGGGATCGACCGCTGGATGAAATCCGTAAGGTTCTTGCCCGGCAGCACGCTATTCGAGCATCTCGCGCAGGGTCGCAACCAATGCCGAATGGTCGCGCAGGTCGTTGCGCAGGCGGTACGAGCCGTCACGGTCGACTACGACGTACGACGGGATGCCGTCAATATCGAACTGCTTGCAGAGGTGCTTCCACTGCTCGTCATTGAGCCGGAAGTGCTTGCCACGGATCTCGGGGATCATCGTCCTGTAGGTCACCAGCGGCGAGGTCTCGTTGGCAAGGTAGATCCACACCATCTCCCCGGAGTTCAGCTCGTCCTCCTTGGCCGGTTCGATGGCCTTGAGCGCCATGCGGCACGGCCCGCACCAGGTGTTCCAGAAGTCCACGAGGACGACCTTGCCCCGGTAGGGCGCGATGATGGCGTCGAAGAGCTCCGCAAGCGGCACGTCGGGCGTCGGCTCGATCACGGCCTTGCCCTCGGCCTCGGCAAGCGCCTCGCGCACCTGCCGACGCATCGCCTCGAACGCCTTGGCGTAGAAGGGCTCCTTCAGGGCGCGGAGCTCCGCGAGGTCCTCATCGGTCAGGGTGTTGTTCTCGACCTTCCCGAGGAACTTCCTTGCAACCCGCAGGTCGTTGACAGGACCCTCCGAGAGTCCGGTGACCGCAGGCCAGTCGACCGTCGGGAGGCAGACGGCCTGGACATACTCCATCACATTCGCCCCGACAAGCAGCTTCGGATCGTTGATGTCGAAGAGCTTGCAGACCTCGGCATAGTGGCGCGGTTCGAGGCGGGCAAGGCGCACGGCGAGCGGGCGGCGGTAATCCCACTGGTTGTGGACGTGACGGTAGTTGTGTTCGAGCAGCAGGGAGGCTTCGGTGAAGGCCGCGACGGTCTCCTGCCGCAGGTCGTTCAGCCGCATCCGCTGCACGGCAACCGGAGCGCCGCTGCGCGCGATGCTGTCGGAGAGTGCACGGTACTTGTCGCAGACCATCCGCACGTATTCGTCGGCCGTCATCCGGTAGTCGGCGAACTCGCCCGTCAGGCGGTTGAGCGAGACGAAGGCCGCCGCAGAACTGGAATCGGAAGTATTGGCAGCGGCATTGAGCCCTGCGTAGGAGCCATTCGTATAGCAGCCGGACCGGGCTGCCGGCTCGCCGCGGCGACGGGCCATCAGCTGCGCGCCGCTGCTGCGCAGGTCGACATAGACGTCGATCGTCTCGCCCGGGACCGTCCAGAAGGCCCCGAAGGTATTCCCGAGACCCCCGAAGGCGTAGGCCGTGCCGTACTGGTCGAAGCGGAACGTCGCGGTAGACGTCGCGGGGTCGACCGGCGCGGAGCATGGTTTCTGCTCTCCGAACATCGTATTGACATAGAGGTTGGCCTCACGGCCGAGGCCTTCCCGGTAGCCGATCAAGTGCATGCGCACGGTCGTCTCGCCGATCCCGAAGACCGGGTCGCAGAAGAGCTCTCCGGAGGGCACCTCCGTAAGCACGTCCTGCGGAAGGTCGCGCGGCTTGTCGGCGCGCTTTTTTCCGCTCAGATCGATGCCGTAGAGCTTGAAGCAGTCGTCGCAGTCCGACTCGATGAAGTCGAACGACTGCGTGCGCAGCGGCAGGGGTTCGAAGGTCAGGCGGAACGATGCGCGCCCCGAATCGGGCATCCAGAAGAGCGAATCGGGCGTAATGCCTTCGGCGGCCGTCAGCACGTATTTCCGGCCGCCTGCCTGCAGGTAGGTGTCGTGCACGATGCGGATCCAGTAGCGGGGCGTATACCACGCCTCGACATCGAGCACGGTAGCCGTGTCGCACAGCGAAACCTTCACGACATCGAGCGTCATGGTGTTCGCCGCTTCGATGAAGGGGTCTTCGACGACACGTTCACGCGGCGTGCAGGAGGTGAGCAGCGCGCCGAAAGCCGCCGCAGGCAGCAGGAGCAGAAGTTTTTTCATGGGTATCAGGTTTGAGTATTCGGGTCTCCGGTGTCTGTCTTTCGGAAAGCCATCGGGCCGACAGGATAAAATTAATCATTTATGTTTGTCGGTGTACCTTTTCGGGAAAAAACTGCCGCCCGAGGCCTCGATTTTGTCTGTTGGACGCTCCGCCGGGCAGAGAGTTACACCTTCGGGCGCAAAAAACCGGCACCCGCCCGTTGTGCAGGTGCCGGTTCTCATTTCAAAGCGTCCCAAGGCATTCCGGAGCGTCCGGTTCTTCCGGTTTTTCCTGTCCCGGTCTCACCGGCCCCGGTTTCCCGAGAAAGGCAGCTACTTTTCGATGAGCGAGATCGACCGCTGGATGAAATCCGTAAGGTTCTTGCCCTTCAACATGCCGTTCGTCAGCAGCGCGAGGTCGATGATCTGCTTGACGAGCTTGTTCTCGCTGCCGATCTGGCGCAGGCGCTCGTTGCGCTCGTCGCGCAGCGTGACGACCTTCTTCGAGAGCTCCTCGCGGGTGGATTTCTCCTCGGGTGTGAGGTCGGCCTCCTTCTTGTCCTTGGTGACCTCCTCGAATCGCTTCTCCTCGGCCACCGCGGCGTCGATCTTCTTGGTCATGGTCTTCAACTTGTCGCCGTAGGCCTTCTCGACGTCGGCAAGAATATCGATGACGATGGGGTGGTTGCCGTTCACCGCAATGGTGAAGTTGTCGGGCATCTGGCCGTAGAACTGGCTCATGCCGCCGCCACCCATCTGGGCCATCTCCTTCATGCGTCGCATGAATTCGTTCTGCGTGATGACGACCGGGGCCTCGTCGGGCGACATGGCCTCGAACGAGATGTTGTAGTGAATCTTGTCGTCCTTGGGCATCTGGCTCTCAAAGACCGGTGTCAGCAGCTCCTGCTGGGATTCGGTGAGCGACATCTTGATGCTGTCCTCCTTCTGGATCAGCTTGTCGATCACATCGCTGTCGACGCGCACGAAGCGGGTCTCCTGGTTCTTCGACTCATACCAGTTGATGTAGTGGCTGTCCAACTGCCCGTCCATGACGAGCACGTCATACCCCTTGGCCTTGGCGGCTTCGAGCGAGGTGTACTTCTCCTCGGGGTCGTCGACGTAGAGGAAAACAACGGTCTTGTTCTTGTCGGTCTGATTCTCCTTGACCTTCTCGGTGTACTCCTTCGGGGTGAAGTACTTGCCCTCAATGTTCTTCCAGAGCATGAAATCCGAGGCCTTCTCGGCGAACTTCTCGTCGGTGAGGATGCCGTACTGGATGAAGATCTTCAGGTCGTCCCACTTCGACTCGTAGTCGGGACGCATCGTGTTGAAGAGCTCCTGCAGACGGTCTGCGACCTTGCGGGTGATGTAGCTCGAAATCTTCTTGACGTTGGCGTCGCTCTGCAGGTAGCTGCGCGAGACGTTGAGCGGGATGTCGGGCGAGTCGATCACGCCGTGGAGCAGTGTCAGGTACTCCGGGACGATCCCCTCGACCTGGTCCGTGACGTAAACCTGGTTGCAGTAGAGCTGGATCTTGTTCTTCTGAATCTCGAAGTTGTTGTGGATCTTCGGGAAGTAAAGGATACCGGTCAGGTGGAACGGGTAGTCGATGTTCAGATGGATCGAGAAGAGGGGTTCGTCGCTCAGCGGGTAGAGCTCGCGGTAGAACTCCTTGTACTGCTCCTCGGTGATCTCCGAGGGTTTGCGGGTCCACAGCGGGTCGACGTCGTTGATGATGTTGTCCTTGTCGGTATCGACATACTTGCCGTCCTTCCACTCCTTGACCTTTCCGAAGGCGATGGGCACGGGCAAGAAGCGGCAGTATTTCTTCAGCAGCTCCGAAACCTTCGACTCCTCGGCGTACTCCTTGGTGTCGTCGGCGAGGTGGAGCACGATGGTTGTCCCGCGGTCACGGGCCTCGTCGGTCTCCTCCATTTCGAACTCGGGGGTTCCGCTGCAGCTCCAGTGCACGGTCTTGGCGCCCTCCTGCCACGAACGGGTAAAGATTTCAACCTTGTCGGCGACCATGAAGGCCGAATAGAATCCCAGTCCGAAGTGCCCGATAATAGCCTGGTCCTTGTATTTGGCCATAAACTCCTCGGCACCCGAGAAGGCGATCTGGTTGATGTAGCGGTCCAGCTCCTCGGCGGTCATGCCGATCCCGCGGTCGGTGACCGTAAGGGTTTTGGCCTTGGGGTCCACCGAGACGTGGATCGTCAGGTCACCCAATTCGCCCTTCATTTCGCCCTTGGCCGAGAGGGTTTTCAGCTTCTGGGTAGCATCCACGGCGTTGGAAATCAACTCGCGGAGGAAAATTTCGTGATCCGAATAGAGGAATTTCTTGATGACGGGGAAAATGTTCTCCGTCGTAACTCCGATTTTTCCGTTTTTCATAACAGCTTGTATTGTTTTTTTTGATTTTTCTGCCCCGAAGAACAACAAACGGTGTGCCAGCCCGCGATTCCTGCCAGATTGTCAGTCGCAACTGACAGCACCTGACGCCGGGGCGAAAATCCGGGTCGGGCGGCTTCCCGGCGGCGGGAGGGCTGTCCGGGAATTTGTACACGCGGCAAATTTTGCGTATCTTCGCAAAAACGGAATCAGCAAACAAACCTTACTTTTTTACTGCCATGGATTTTCTCGCACTGGCCAAACGGCGCTATGCGTGCCGTCAATACAGCGACCGGAAGGTCGAACCGGAAAAGTTGCAACAGATTCTCGAAGCGGGGCGTGTGGCCCCGACGGGCGCGAACCGCCAGCCGCAGCGGCTTGTGGTCGTGCAGTCGCGGGAGGGACTGGAGCGTCTGACGCACTGCACGCGGGATTTCGGGGCGCCGCTGGCGATCATCGTCTGCGCCGACACGGACGAGGTGTGGACGCGGAAGTACGACGGGAAGAAGATCGGGGACATCGACGCCTCGATCGTGACGGACCACATGATGCTCTGCGCGGCGTCGCTGGGGCTCGACACGCTGTGGATCTGCATGTTCAAACCGGAGGCGGTGCGCGAGGAGTTCCACCTTCCGGCCAACGTCGAGCCGGTGAACATCCTGCTGGTAGGCTACGGGGCCGGGGAGCCTTCGTCGCCCGACCGCCACGATACGCTCCGCAAACCGCTCACGGAGACGGTTTTCGAAGAGTCGTTCTAAAGCGAAGCGGGAGGTCCGGACAGGACCTCCCGCTTTACTTCAGCCAAAACGGCATAAAGGCGCAGTTATCAAATACTTATCATTTCATTCCAGCCCTTTGGCGGACATATAGCCGGTATTTCGCATGCCACGATTCGCCGGGCGCTACGGATTGGAAGCCTTCGGCCTCGGGATCGGCGGCATTCGGGGCGTTGGTCACCCAGGACTGCGGTTCGGGACAGCAGTAGGGCTCCTGCCCGCCGTTGTTCCAGATCGTCCAGTAAGTCGTCTGCCCGTCCACCTCGTAGAAGACCCGCACGCCGGTGCGGAGATTCTCGACCACGGCCCCACGATAGGGTTTGCCGTCGACCTCGATTTCGCGCAGCGTGAAGCCCGCTTCGATCGGCTCGCAGCCCGTCACCCGAAGCCCTTCACCACGCAGTTTCGTGAACTGTTCCGACAACGGCAACTTCCTGCCGGTCGGAAGGTTACGGCTGTTCAGTTCAACCTCTTCTCCAACGGCCGCGCGCATCACGTAATCTTCCGCTCCGCCCCCGGCAAACGGGATCCGCAGCGGAGTATGAAACCCCACGCCCAACGGCATCCGTTCGCGGCTGCGGTTCGTGAAGATCACCTCCTGTTCCAGCCCTTCGGCCGTCAGGCGGTAGACGATCTTGCACTTGAACTCATGCGGGAAGTCGCGGAAAATGGCGTCGCTGCCCGCATTGGCGTAGTAGCGGCACTCGACCAGCACCTCGTCGTCCGTCTCCACGGCCTTCGAGACCTGGAACGGCTGGCTTTTAAGGATGCCGTGATGGTAGTTGTGCTCCTTCTCGATCGTGATCGGGTACTGATAGGTCCGTCCTTCGAAGGTGTAGCGGCCGTCGGCGATGCGGTTGGGCGGGAAGAGGATCGGCAGTCCGAAGACCTGCGGACGCCGGAGGAAGGTCTCGATCTCCGCCTCCGCCGGGGTATGCAGCACCTCGACGCCGCGCCGCGTGTCGGCCAGGCGGATGAGGTTGGCACCCATCCCGGGGACCAGCAGCGCCGTATAGCCGCCCTTCGAGAACTCCACGGCCTGCAGGCCGTGGTAATCCACGCAGCGGATCATCGTTTAAAGCAGTTTTTCGATCTTGGCCTTGAGGGCATCCTTCGAGCAGGCGCCGACCTGCTTGTCGACCTGCTGTCCGCCCTTGAGGAAGATGATCGTCGGGATGTTCCGTACGCCGTACTTCATCGTGATGTCATCGTTCTCCTCGACGTCGCATTTGCCGATAACGACCTTGCCCTCGTACTCGGCGGCCAGTTCGTCGACGATGGGGGCGATCATGCGGCAGGGTCCGCACCACTCGGCCCAGAAGTCGATCACGACGGGCTGATCGCCTGCGATCAGCGACTCGAAATTCTCTTTGTTGATTGCCAGTGCCATTTTCTTGGTGTTTTTAAGTTGTTGTTATGCAATAGAATAGTGTATTTCGTTTTCATCCAGATAGTCGGTCAGTTCGGCCGTGAGGCTCACCTTGTGGCTCTTGGAGAAGAGTCCCAGGGAGACCTTCGCCTCGCGGTCCACGACATTCACGCGCAGCAGCGTGTTTCCCTTTGCCCGGCGGACCCGTTCGGCAAAGTCGCGGATCAGGGTTTCGGTCACCTCCTCGATCGGCAGCTGGACGGAGATCTCCCTGATCATCGTATCGCGCAGCTCCTGCAGCTGGACCATCGAGAGGATCTTGAATTCGAGTTCCTGGTCGTTGTAGGGCCGGGGCTGGACCTTTCCGCGGATAAAGAGGAAGTAGTCGGCGAAGAGGTACTTGCGGAAATTCTCATAATCCTTGCCAAAGAGGGCGAATTCGTGCGAACCGTTGTAGTCTTCGAGTTTGAATTTGCCCCACGGCTTTCCGGTCTTGGTCATGAGGTTCTGCACGCCGACAACCATTCCCGCCACGGCAATCTCCTGACCCTTGAGCGGTTCGAGGTTTTCGAGTTCCGAGAGTTGGGTTTTGCACATGTGGTCGATGATGATCTTGTAGTCGTCCAGGGGGTGGGCCGAGAGGTAGAGCCCGACCATTTCGCGTTCGCGGGTAAGTTTTTCGAGCTGGCTCCAGTCGGCGCAGGCCGGGATTACCGGACGCTGAATATCGACATGCCCCTCCCCGCCGAAGAGGCTCTGCTGGGCATTGTTCTGCTCGTTCTGGTAACGCTGTCCGTAGCGCATCAGCTGCTCGATGAAGGTGACGCCGCTCGAATCGCGGGAGTCGGTCCCGAAGAACTTGCAGCGGGCGAAATCGGAGATCGAATCGAAGGCCCCGGCGTATGCGAGGTTTTCGAGACACTTGCGGTTGACGAGCGAGTAGTTCACGCGCTCGATGAAGTCATAAATATCATTGAACGGTCCGTGGGCCTTTCGTTCGGCGATGATGCTCTCCACGGCGGCGGCCCCGACGCCCTTCACGGCGGCGAGCCCGAAGCGCACATCCCCGGCGATATTGGACGAGAAGGTCTGCATCGACTCGTTGATATCGGGCCCCAGAACACTGATTCCCATGCGCTTGCACTCGTTCATATAGAGTGTCAGCTGTTCGATGTTCGTCAGGTTTCGGCTCAGCACCGCGGCCATGTACTCCGAGGGGTAGTTGGCCTTGAGGTAGGCGGTCTGGAAGGCCACCCAGGAGTAGCACGTGGCGTGCGACTTGTTGAAGGCGTAGGAGGCGAACTTCTCCCAGTCGGCCCAGATTTTTTCGAGGACCTTTTCGTCGTGACCGTTCTTTTTGCCGCCCTCGATGAATTTGGGCTTCAGGTGGTCCAGCTTGTCCTTGAGTTTCTTGCCCATGGCCTTCCGCAGGGTGTCCGATTCACCGCGGGTGAAGTTGGCCAGCAGACGCGACAGCAACATGACCTGCTCCTGGTAGACCGTGATGCCGTAGGTGTCCTTGAGGTACTTCTCCATGATCGGGATGTCGTACACGATGGGGCTGCGGCCGTGCTTGCGGGCGATGAAGTCCGGGATGTAGTCCATCGGGCCCGGGCGGTAGAGGGCGTTCATGGCAATGAGGTCCTCGAAGGTCGAGGGCTGGAGCTCGCGGAGGTACTTCTGCATGCCCGCGGACTCGAACTGGAACGTTCCGACGGTGCGGCCCTCGCTGTAGAGCCTGTAGGTCGCGGGGTCGTTGATGATCGAGAAGTCGTCAATATCGATCTTCACGCCCTTGGTCTGGCGGATGTTCTCCACGGCATCCTTGATGATCGAGAGGGTCTTCAACCCGAGGAAGTCCATCTTGATCAGCCCGGTGTCCTCGATTACCGAGCCTTCGTACTGCGTGACGAGCATCTTCTCGCCGGTCTCCTTGTCGTCGGCCGTCGAGACGGGGACCCAGTCGGTGATGTCGTCGCGGCAGATGATCGTACCGCAGGCGTGCACGCCCGTATTGCGGACGTTTCCCTCGAGCATCTTGGCGTAGCAGATCGTGTCGCGCAGCACGGGGTTGTCCGACTGCTCGGCGGCCTTCAGTTCGGGGACCAGCTCGATGGCCTGCCCGAGGCTCTTCACGGGTTTGCCCTCGGGGGTCTTGTCGGGAACCAGCTTGCAGAGACGGTCCGACTCCGAGAGGACGAGTTTCTGCACGCGGGCCACATCCTTGATGGAGAGTTTGGTGGCCATCGTGCCGTAGGTGATGATGTGTGCGACCTTCTCCTTGCCGTACTTCTGGGTCACCCAGTTCAACACGCGGCCGCGGCCGTCGTCGTCGAAATCGACGTCTATATCGGGGAGCGAGATACGGTCGGGATTGAGGAAACGCTCGAACAGCAGGTCGTAGGCGATGGGGTCGATCTGCGTGATGCCGAGGCAGTAGGCCACGGCGGACCCGGCCGCCGAACCACGCCCCGGGCCGACCGAGACGTCCAGCTCCTCGCGGGCCGCGCGGATAAAGTCCTGCACGATGAGGAAGTAGCCGGGGAAACCCATGGTCTTCATGACGTGGAGCTCGAAGCGCAGGCGCTCCTCCTGCTCTTCGGTCAGATGCTCGCCGTAGCGGCGGTGTGCGCCCTCCATGGTGAGCTTGGCGAGGTAGTCGGCCTCGAACTTGATGCGGTAGAGCTTGTCGTAACCGCCCAGTTTCTCGATTTTCTTGCGCCCCTCCTCCTCGGACATGACGACATTGCCGTTCTCGTCGCGCGTGAATTCGTTGTAGAGGTCCTCCTCGGTAAAGCGCTGCCGATACTCCTCCTCGGTTCCGAACTCCTTCGGGATCTGGAAGTTGGGCATGATCGGCGCATGGTCGATCGAGTAGTTTTCGATCTGGTTGCAGATATCGACGGTCGTGGCCATCGCCTCGGGGTCCGTCTCGCCGAAGATCGACTCCATCTCGGCGGTAGTCTTGAGCCACTCCTGCTTGGAGTAGAGCATCCGTTTCGGGTCGTCGAGGTCCTTGCCTGTCGAGAGACAGATCAGGCGGTCGTGGGCCTCGGCATTGTCCTCGTCGACGAAGTGCACGTCATTCGTGCAGACCATCCGCACGTTGTATTTCGCGGCCAGTTCCCGAAGGTGCTTGTTGACATGCAGCTGCATGGGGTAGGCCTCGTGGTTGGCCCGTTCGACGGTAGCCTTGTGCAGCTGGAGTTCGAGGTAGTAGTCGTCGCCGAAGAGGTCCTTGTACCAGCGGATCGCCTCCTCGGCCTTTTCGAGGTCGTTGGCGGTGATGGCGCGGGGCACCTCCCCGGCCAGGCAGGCCGAGCAGCAGATCAGCCCCTCGTGGTACTTCTCAATCTCGGTGCGGTCCGTACGCGGACGCATGTAGAAGCCCTCGGTCCAGGCCTTCGAGACGATCTTGATCAGGTTGTGGTAGCCCTGGAGGTTCTTGGCCAGCAGGATCAGGTGGTAACCGCTCTGGTCGGGCTTCCCCTCCTTGTCGTAGAGCGTGCGGCGGGCGACGTAGACCTCGCAGCCGATGATGGCCTTGAAGGCGGCCTTGCGGAGCAGCACCTCCAGCTCCTTCTCGCAGCGGGCGATCTCGGCGGCGGGGTCATCCACGGCCTCCGAGCCGTCGCGCAGGGCGGCCAGCCGGGCTTCGCAGGCGGCAGCCTTCTCCTTGAATTTGCCCTTGACCTTCTTGACGTAGTTGTAAAACTCCTTGATCCCGAACATATTGCCGTGATCGGTCACGGCGATGCCGGGTTGGCCGTCGGCGATGGCCTTATCCACGAGGTTGGGGATGCTGGCCTGCCCGTCGAGGATCGAGTATTGCGTATGTACGTGAAGATGTACGAATTGGGACATTTTCCAGGGATTTTCCGTTTTTTGGCGAGGTAAAGATAGCGATATTTACAGAGATTTCCCGGCCGGGTACTTGTATTTTATCAACAAAATGCTTAACTTTATATACCGAACCAAAACCAAACAGATCATGCAAGACGACTCGATGGTTGTATTGGCGGAGTACAACACCATAACGGAGGCCGAGATCGCGAAATCGATGCTCGACAGTGCCGGGATCTGGTCGACGATCCGCAACGAATACATGTCGGCCATATACCCGATCGGAACGATGCCCGCCCAGGTTGTAGTCCGGACGGAGGACCTGGAGAAGGCCCGCACGCTGCTGCAACACAGATAAACGCACGGCAGGGCGTAGATGCGGAGACCCTCGCTGTGTGCAGCACAGGGCGGGAATCGGCATACATGCAAAAGGCTTCGCCTGTACGGGGCGAAGCCTTTGTTTTTTCAACCTGTTGCTACGTATCAACTAAAGCAATTCTTCACCGTTCCAGATACGCCACGAGGCTTCGGCCTGTTCGACGAACATCGTCCGCCCGTTCAGCACGTGCGCCCCGCGCTGACGGCCGTAATCGAGGAACAGCGTCACCTCCGGGTTGTAGACCAGATCGAGCAGGTAGTGGTCCGGCGTGAGGTAGGCGTAGGGGATGCGCGGCGCCTCCGTGACATGGGGGTAGGTTCCCACAGGCGAAGCGTTGATAATCAGATGGCTGCGCTCCACCACCTCACACGGCAGATTATCATAGGTATAGTTTCCCTTCGCCGGGTCGCGCGAAACCAGCGCAAAGGGAATCCCGCGCTCGGCCAGCGCATACTGCACGGCCTGCGAAGCCCCGCCGGTCCCGAGGATGAGCGTCTCGCCCGGCTCGGCGAAGCCCAGCAGCTCGCTCAACGCCTCGCGCAGCCCGATGATGTCGGTATTGAAACCCTCCAGCCTTCCGTCCGGCGTGCGGCGGATGCAGTTCACCGCCCCGATGGCCTGCGCCTCGGGCGACACCGCATCCAGATAGGGGATCACCTCCCGCTTGTAGGGGATCGTGACGTTCAGCCCGCAAAGGTCCGGATACTGCTCCAGCAATCCGGTCAGCGCCCCGATCTCCGGAAGTTCATAAAGTGCATAAGCACAATCGCTTATCCCCTCTTTCGAAAACTTCTCCGTGAAGTAGGACGCCGAGGCCGAATGGCCCAGCGGACGGCCGATCAATCCGAACCTTCTCATCGTTCAATTCTTCTTTTTCCGGGATGCGATAAAATGGGCCAGGGTTTCGATGCCGTAGATGGTCAGGAATCCCACCACGCAGAGGATTACGGCTTCGGCCAGCAGGGCCGGTTTGTCGTAGAGCGTCTCGAAGGTTCCCGGCAGGATGTTGCTCTCGACCAGCGGCTGGACCTTTCCGTGGCTGTCGACGTAGGTTTCGACGACCTCCTTCCAGGGCCAGACCTTGTTGAGCGAACCGACCATGAAACCCATCAGCAGGGCCACCGTAAGGTCGTGCCAGTGCTTGAGCAGCCACGACAGGAGGTGCGAGAAGGAGATGATGCCGATCGCCACCCCCACGACAAAGATCGCCATGACGGGGATGTTCAGATCCACGACGGCCTGCATGATGTACTGATACTTGCCCAGGAGCAGCAGGATGAAGGCTCCGGAGATGCCCGGGAGGATCATGGCGCAGATGGCGATGGCGCCCGACAGCATGACGAACCACCAGTCGTTGGGGGTTTCGGCCGGGGTTGCGATGGTGATCCACCAGGCGACTGCGGCTCCGACCGCAAAGGAGAGCAGGGTTTTCCAGTTCCAGTGTCCGACCTGCCGGGCGACGAGGACCGCCGAAGCGATGATCAGCCCGAAGAAGAACGACCAGATGGCGATCGGATGGTTCGTGAGCAGATAGGTCATCAGCCGGGCCAGCGAGAAGATGGCGATGGCGATTCCGGCCAGGACGGACAGCAGGAAATTGCCGTTGATGTGGCGCCAGAAGTCGGCGAAACGCCCCTTCAGCAACAGTTTGAGGGCCGTGGTGTCGACCTTCCGGATCGAGTCGAGGAGTTCTTCGTAGATACCCGAGATGAAGGCGATCGTACCGCCCGAGACGCCGGGGACCACGTCAGCCATTCCCATGGCGCAGCCTTTCAGGGCAAGGAGGATGTAGCGGGAAAAGTCCATAATTTCTGAATATGCGGTTTAGGGGCCGTTCGGAGGGAGCAGCGGACGGTGATCGAGTCGGGATTTCCGGGGTTTATCCATCCGGGGTCCTCCAGGCCGGTTTTTCGGGAGGCAAAGATACGAAAAAATCGTATAATTACACGTTTCGAAGCGGAGAATTGCGATAGAAAAACGCGGAGGGCGGAGCGTCCGGTTTCTGCGGTTCGGTTCGGGGGCTGTCCGGCCGGGCGGGAATCCGGGATTCCGGAGACGGCGGAGAGCGGAGATCCGGTCGCCGGGCGGCAAGAAAGGCAAGGATACTCCGGCCGCCCGGGCTGCAAAAAACAGGGGTGCCTCGCGCCGGGCAACAAAAACAGGGGCCGTCCGGAATCATCGGACAGCCCCAGTTCCATGAGTTCACGAAACTCATTTCGCCGATTCGGGAATACCCTTGCTGCGGCGAATGAAATCTACGACTTCACCGAGTCCTTCCGAGAACTTCGTAAAATCCTCCTTATACAGAAAGATTTTGTGTCGGTCGTAAGAAGACGAGCCATCGGGAGCCGTAATCTTCCGGCTCTCGGTGATGGTCAGGAACCAGTCGTCGCCGCGTGTAGCCCTGACATCGAAGAAATAAGTACGACGTCCCGCTTTTACGGCTTTAGAGAGGATCTGATCTCCATAATCCTCATTGTCGCGTCGTGGTTGGGTTGGGGTTGACATGGGGCTTATTTTTTAGGGTTAACTCCGAGGGCTTCAACCTGTCGGATTCGTATAGACGAATATACGAAAAAAAATTACAAAATGCAAAAAATACCGGTTATTTTTTCGGCTCCAGGATCGGTTTTCCCCGTTGTTCCCAGGCTTCGAGGAGTTCCACGGCCTGGCGGTAGGCCGTGCTCAGCCGGGGATTCACCACCTGGAAGTAGGCTCCCGTGCCGAACAGGCGCTGGGCAGCCAGGGCCTTGAGCTGCGTGCGCACGATGGATTCCGAGCGGGCGAACCCGTTTTCGTCGAAAGCCACGCCACGCCGTGTACCCAGCTCCGTGAGGGCCCCGAGCACGCTGTCCGCGGGCTCGAACCCGGCGTCGAACTCCCCGAAAGCGGGGTAGAGCCGGGTGAGGCTGTCGCGCGAACGGTCGAGCCAGTCGTTGACGAACTCGGCCACGATGCCGCGCCGGACCAACTCGGCATAGTAGTCGGAATAGCCTGCCGTATCGGCTTCGACCACGATGTCGGGACGGATACCGCCTCCGCCGTAGACCGTGCGTCCGGTGCGGAGCGTGCGGAAGGCCGGAGCTCCGGCATCGAGCGAGTCGCGCACGGCATCGTCATAACGACGCAGGTGGTCGAGGTAGTATTCGCGGCGCTTGCCCTTCTCATAGGGGCGCTGGATGACCCGGCCCGAAGGGGTGTGGTAGCGGGCCACGGTGATCCGCACGGCCGAGCCGTCGGGCAGCCCGATCTGCCGCTGCACGAGCCCCTTCCCGAAGCTCGGGCGCCCGATGATGACACCCCGGTCCCAGTCCTGAATGGCCCCGGCCACGATCTCCGACGCCGAGGCCGACGATTCATCGATCAGAACCGCGAGTTTGCCGCGGAGGTCTTCACCGTTGCTCTGCGCACGGAACGACGAGGAGGGTACGGCCCGCCCCTCGGTGGAGACGATCGTCGCACCGCGCGGCAGGAAGAACCCCGCCATTTCGATGGCCTGTTCCAAGAGCCCGCCGCCGTTCCCGCGCAGGTCGAGGATCAGTTTCTCGGGACGCCCCAATTCGCGATACCCTTTCGAAAACTCCTCCATCGTGGTGTGGCCGAAGCGGTTGACCTTGATGTATCCGATGCCCTCCGGGGTCAGGTAGGCGGCATCCACGGTATTGATCGGGATTTTGTCGCGCACGATCACGAAGTGCAGCAATCCCGGGGTTCCGTGGCGCACGACGTCGATCTCGACCTTCGTGCCGCTCTTGCCGCGCAGGTATTTGGGGACCTCCGTGCGCGACATCCCCACGGCCTGCAGCGTGTCGATACGCACGATGCGGTCGTTGGCCCTCACGCCGACCCGCTCGGCCGGGCCCCCGGCGATGGTGTTCACGACGATCACCGTATCACGCAGCGTATTGAACTCCACACCGATTCCGCTGAACTCCCCTTCGAAGCTCTCCCGGACGCCCTTCATCTCCTCGGCATCGAGGTAGGCCGAATGGGGGTCCAGTTCTTCGAGCATCCCCCGGATGGCCCCTTCGACAACGGGTTTCATCTCCACGTCGTCGACATAGAGCCCGTCCAGATAGCGGTAGACCCGGGCCAGTTTCTGGAACTGCTGCACATTCTCCAGCTCCTGTGCCCGTATCGGCTCCCGGGCCGCCAGAAACTGGAGCACGAAGAGCGTGATGACAGCGATAAGACCTTTTCGCATGATTGGCAATACATTTTATATATGAAGAGACCCGGGCGCGGATCCCCCGGATATTAATAAAAAGGGCCCCGAAGCCGGAGCCCTGAATCGAAGCGTCATGCCAGCACCCGGGCGAGCTCTCCGAACGGCACCTGCCGTTGCTCGCCCGTCCGCATCTCCTTGACCGTCGCGGCCCCGGCCTCCAGCTCCTGCGAGCCGACGATCACCACATAGGGGATACCGCGCCGGTTGGCGTACTCCATCTGCTTCTTCATCTTGCCCGCCTCGGGGTAGATCTCCGCGGAGATACCCTCACCGCGAACCTGGCGAAGCAGCGGCAGCACGGCCGCCTCCTCGGCGGCGCCGAGGTTGGTGAACAGCACGCGGGTCGTGCAGTTGACCTCCTCGGGGAAGAGGTCGAGCCCGGTCATCACGTCGTAGATGCGGTCGGCGCCGAACGAGATGCCGACACCCGACAGGTTGGGCATTCCGAAGATGCCCGTGAGGTCGTCGTAACGTCCTCCGCCGCAGATCGAGCCGATGGCGAAATCGAGGGCCTTGACCTCGAAGATCGCACCGGTATAGTAGTTCAGACCGCGGGCCAGCGAGAGATCCAGCTCTACCTGCAGGTCGATCCCGAGCCGTTCGACGTACCCGAAGACGATCTCCATCTCCTCGATGCCCTTCAGTCCGGTTTCCGAGGCCGACAGCACCTCGCGCAGCTGATTGATCTTTTGGTGGTTGTCGCCGTTCAGCTCAAGGATCGGTTGAAGCCGGTCGACCGCCTCCTGCGACAAACCGCGCTCCAGCAGTTCGGCCTTGACGTTCTCCAGCCCGATCTTTTCCAGCTTGTCGATCGCCACCGTGATCTCCATCATCTTGTCGGCATGGCCGATCGCCTCGGCGATCCCGAAGAGGATCTTGCGGTTGTTCATCTTCAGTGCCACGCGGATGCCCAGCGCCCGGAAGACCCGCTCGACGATCTCCACCAGCTCGACCTCGCACAACAGCGAGCGCGTGCCGATCACGTCGACGTCGCACTGGTAGAATTCGCGGTAACGCCCCTTCTGCGGACGGTCGGCACGCCACACGGGCTGGATCTGGTAGCGCTTGAAGGGGAAGGTCAGCTCGCCCTGGTGCTGCACGACGTAGCGGGCAAACGGAACCGTCAGGTCGTAGCGAAGACCCTTCTCGCAGATCTTCGAGGCTTGGCGCACCTCGTCGTCCGTGAGGCCCGAGGCGTAATCACCCGAATTGAGGATCTTGAAGAGGAGTTTGTCGCCCTCGTCGCCGTACTTGCCTAACAGCGTCGAGAGGTTCTCCATCGCGGGGGTTTCCAGCGGCGCGAAGCCATAGGTGCGGAAGACCCGCTTCACCGTGTCGAAGATATATTGCCGGCGCATCATCTCCATCGGGGAGAAGTCGCGCGTACCTTTGGGTATGGAGGGTTTCTGTGCCATACTATATAAATTTTTGTTTCGTTTTCAGGTATTTTTCCCAACCTGCGTGATCCCGTGCTTCCATGTATTTGGGGTGCTCCCCGAGCAGGCGCTTC
This sequence comes from uncultured Alistipes sp., assembly GCF_963931675.1. Classification (NCBI taxonomy): domain Bacteria; kingdom Pseudomonadati; phylum Bacteroidota; class Bacteroidia; order Bacteroidales; family Rikenellaceae; genus Alistipes; species uncultured Alistipes sp. The sequence goes on from NZ_OZ007039.1 coordinate 2,927,433, forward strand.
AAGGCAACCTCGTCGCGACGGAAGAAAACGACGACCATTTCGCGGATCGCATCCATTCGTTCGACCTCATATATGCTCACGCGGCGCGGTGCCCGCATTCCCGCTTCTGCGGGATATACATATCCGACGAAATAGCCCAACCGGTCGTTGTCGTCGACTGCGGCCGAAATGAAAAGCGAACGGTCGGTCTTCAAATCCGTCACCGACAGCGTGGGGGAGTTTTTCCTGAATTTCAGCGCCTCGCGCGCCTGCTCATGCCAGGGGAACCGCTCCATCCCGGCGAGGAATTCGTCGGCCTCGCACGTTCCGACCGGTTCCACACGATCCGGATCTTCGTGGGCGCGGAGTTGGTCCCAGATAAATGCATCGACCGGGCGGTTTGCCGGCGTCCCGCATGAAAAAAGCCCCAGGAAGAGCAGGAAAAAGGCTGCAATACGCATTCTGTCAAGCCATTAATTTCTTGTAACGCACGCGGTGGGGTTCCGTATCGCCGCCCTGTGCCTTCTTCCACGCCTCGTACTCCGAATAGGAGCCCTGGTAGAAGACCACCTTCGAGTCGCCCTCGAACGAGAGGATGTGCGTGGCGATGCGGTCCAGGAACCAGCGGTCGTGCGAGATCACCACGGCGCATCCGGCGAAGTTTTCCAGACCCTCTTCCAAAGCCCGCAGCGTGTTGACGTCGATGTCGTTCGTCGGCTCGTCCAGCAGCAGGACGTTGCCCTCCTCTTTGAGCGCGAGGGCCAGATGCAGGCGGTTGCGCTCGCCGCCCGACAGCATGCCGCACTTCTTCTCCTGATCGGCGCCCGAGAAGTTGAACCGCGCGACGTAGGCCCGGGCGTTGACCTGCCGGTTGCCCAGCGTGATGAGGTCCGTACCGCCCGAAATCACCTCGAAGACCGTCTTCTCGGGGTCGATCGACTTGTGCTGCTGGTCGACGTAGGCTAACTTGACGGTCGGCCCCACGCGGAACGAACCGCTCGTCGGCTCGTCAAGCCCCATGATCATGCGGAAGAGGGTGGTCTTGCCCGTACCGTTCGGGCCGATCACGCCCACGATGCCCGCGGGCGGCAGCGAGAATTCCAGATGCTCGTAGAGCACGCGGTCGCCGAAGGCCTTCGAAACGTCGTGCGCCTCGATCACCACATCGCCCAGACGCGGACCGTTCGGGATGAAGATTTCGAGCTTCTCCTCCTTCTGCTTCGTATCCTCGTTCATCAGTTTGTCGTAGGCCGACAGACGCGCCTTCGACTTGGCGTGACGCCCCGAGGGCGACATGCGCACCCACTCCAACTCGCGTTCGAGGGTCTTGCGGCGTTTCGACTCCTGCTTCTCCTCCATGGCCATGCGCGTGGTCTTCTGTTCGAGCCAGCCCGAGTAGTTGCCCTTCCACGGAATGCCCTCGCCGCGGTCCAGTTCGAGGATCCATCCGGCGACGTTGTCCAGGAAGTAGCGGTCGTGGGTCACGGCGATCACCGTACCCTTGTATTGTTGGAGGTGCTGTTCGAGCCAGTCGATCGACTCGGCGTCGAGGTGGTTCGTGGGCTCGTCGAGCAGCAGCACGTCGGGCTGTTGCAGCAGCAGGCGGCACAGCGCCACGCGGCGGCGCTCACCGCCCGAGAGGACCTTCACCGACTGATCCGGATCGGGGCAGCGCAGGGCATCCATGGCGCGTTCCAGCACGCTGTCCAGCTCCCAGCCGTTGACGTGGTCGATCTGCTCGTAGAGTTCGCCCTGACGCTCGATCAGCTTGGCCATCGTGTCGTCGTCCATCGGCTCGCACAGCTTCATGTTGATCTCCTCGTACTCTTTCAGCAGGGCGACCGTTGCGGCGCAGCCCTCCTCGACGACCTCCTTCACGGTCTTCGAGTCGTCGAGTTTGGGTTCCTGTTCGAGGTATCCGACCGTATATCCGGGCGAGAAGACCACTTCGCCCTCATAGTTCTTGTCGATTCCGGCGATGATCTTCATGAGCGTGGACTTACCCGCGCCGTTCAGACCGATGATACCGATCTTGGCACCGTAGAAGAACGAGAGGTAGATGTTGTTCAGCACCCGTTTCTGGTTGGGGAAGGTCTTGCTTACGCCGACCATCGAGAAGATGATTTTTTCGTCTGCCATATCCTTATCAGCGAGATTTTTTTCGGTTTTCCGCCAAAGATACGGAGAATTTCCGGATTTTTCCCGTTCTGTGGCTTGAATATTAACGTTCCTCTTCCAAAGAAGTCTTTTTCCCAGGATTCAAATCTCGCCAAAAACCATGAAGAGATCAAATAAAAGATGTATATTTGTGGCGGCAATCGCAAAAGGATTGTCTACATATTTTCCAAGAGGAAAGCGTTTGACTGATTCTCTCTAACGAAGTCTGGTAAATTTCAAGCAGGAGAATAGGCCGACGAGTTTTTTCACGCCTACGATGTATCGGCGTGGATCGTTGCTTATTTTACTGCAAGGTTTACCAGAGCCCGTTAGATAGGATAAGTTGACGGTACCACGCTTTTCTTTTTTATTAACCGCCGGGGTACGGGCGAAAAAACTTGATCACATGAAATTTATTTAACATTTAAATGATTCCATCAATAATCAGTATAATTACGTAGAAGCACTAATCATCTAAAAAACAATAATATGAGGCAAATAATATTAGTTTGCAGTTTGTTTATTTCTTTACATAGTTTAAAAGCACAACAAATTGCTATCGGGAACTATAATCTCAAAATATTACCATCTCCTACTATTCAGAATTATAATTCTACATATTCTAACATTGGAAATTTATTAAGTGCGCAATCATCAGAACTGCCAAATAAATTTCGATTCAATTCAAATTCATATAAGACAACTCTATATGATCTAGAAACAGAAAAAGAAATTTACTCAATAGAAACAACAAAGGCTTCTGTTATATATATTGATTATATCCAAAATAAAATCGCCATAGACACTAGTGATAATTTATTCGAGACGTATAATTTTGAGCAACTCAAAACAAAACTTAATTCATCGGGATATATTGAAATTAATGGTATATTATCCAATGTCGGTCGTTTTACGATTGCCCAAATCACTGATGACAGTTGGATTATAATATTATATTTTCGGTCCGGAGCAAAATGTACGATCAAATCATATCGAGCTTATATGAGTGGATGTTCAAAATAAATTATGTCATGAAAAACATATTATTGAGTTTACTCCTTTTGTTATATTCTTGTAATGGAACAAAACAGGATAAAATTAATGAATTACAGGAACAAATTTCTCTCCTGGAAATAAAAGCAATAGAACAGGAAGCTTATATTAGGAATCTAAAAGATCAAATAAACTCATTAATCAATATAAATACCAATTATGATTTAATGACAAAAGAGTGTAACTCACAAATTATTGCTATGAATTCCAATTTAATAGAACTATCAAGGAAAGCAGAGATATTATACGCAGAGATGGAGCGAGAATATATACGTAGAGGATTATTAATATCTATCGCAGAATCAATCCAGACTTTATCTGAATTAATTCAAAATCAGACAAATGCAATTTATACAATTTGTAACGAGTAATGCATAGCCTCATTATATCTTTTATTGTCAGTTTTTCTTCTTTTTTTATAATAGACGAATATTATCCTACTCAACTAGACAATACAAACATTTCAAAAAAACTACATAATACTAATTTAAGCCCCACCCCTGCCGACACGAAGTGGATCGACAGACTTGATCAGATTCCGTTGCCGGACAGCATCCAAGCAGATGACTTTATCAATGTTTATTTCAAATATAATAAACTCATCTGCGGTTATGAGGTGACGGCTCGCTGGATGCCATTCGATCCCCACAGCGAAACGGGGTATGTCGTAATGAATTTCCGGAACAGCAAGAACGGAACTTCATTTCAATATGTAAATTTCGAAAAATACAACAATTCCAACACGGACGAAGTCACGTTTTCCGACAATTTCAAGGGGCATCGCAACGGAGATGTTTATTATTTTGACTATCCGGCTCCCGAGACAGAACTGCGTGGCGGTCTCTATCAACTTGGATACGTAACCCCTTTTCAACTCCTCGATGTGGACTTTGACGGTGTCCGGGAATTACTCGTTTCCGATTGGGCACAGACCAAAGGAGGAAATCATTACGCTGTTTTTTAGTAGATGACAAAATATAAATTATGTTGTTATATGCCTAATTATTAGTTGTTTATATTTGCAAAAGTCCCTAAGAATCAGTATCTTTAAAGAAAAGTTTGCCCGCTTTTTCGTATGAAGACAACTGACTTTAAGGACTTGGGCAAAGTTAACCAAATCCTTCCGATGATGCAAGAACATTTTGGGAAATCGATGAATCTGGCCCGCATAAAGTTTATGGCTTTCATGCTCCATGCCCTGTGTGTAGTACAGACCGTAAGCCTCCATAAACTCGCGGCGGCAATGCCAACCTCTGTTGAAAGGGACTCCAACCTTCGCCGCATTCAAAGATTCATAGCCAAGTACGCCCTCAACTTTGACCTTGTGGCGCAGATGATATACTCTCTGCTTCCCGTCAAGACAGGGCTGGTGCTGAGCATGGACCGTACAAACTGGAAGTTCGGTGATTTCAACATCAACATCCTCATGCTCGGCGTGGCATACAAGGGGATTGCATTCCCATTGATGTTCAGCCTTCTGCCTAAGAAAGGGAACTCCAATTGGAAGGAACGCAAGGCAATCGTTGAACGATTTGTCCGGCTGTTCGGCTCCGAATGCATCGACTCTCTTGTTGCCGACCGGGAGTTTGTCGGCAAGGATTGGATCGGTTGGCTCAACCGCAATCATATACGATATTATATCCGGATCCGGCAGAATTTCTGGCTTGTCAAGCCTTCCACAGGGGAAAGAATCCGTGCATGGTGGCTCTTCAATTCCCTGAAAGTGGGGCAGGAAAGATTTTATTACAAGCTTTTCCTGCACAAAGGTGAGTACGTTTATCTTGCCGGAAGCCGAATCAAGAACTCCGACGGTGTGCCTGAACTTCAGATCCTCATCTGCTTCAAACGCCCGGAAAAGGGTGTCGACACTTATAAAAGGCGATGGGAGATCGAGACCGCATTCCGGGCTATGAAATCCTCCGGATTCAATATCGAAGACACGCATTTGCGCGACACAGAGCGGATTGCAAGACTTCTGGCAATGGTTTGTATTGCTCTTGTATGGGCGTATCTCGTTGGGGAACATAAAGATGAAAACGTAAAGCCTATAAAGACATTGAAACATGGACGTAAAGCCAAATCTTTAGTAAAGTACGGCTTGGAGGAAATCTCCAACGTGCTTTTTCGACCAATTTATGTCCCGAAATTTGATGTATTCAAATTTTTGTCATGTACTTAGACGCTGTTTATAAAATAAAAGAATCCGGCTTGGAACTTATAACCTGTTCTCCGTTGAATCGCTTGACAACGGATTCCAAGTTGAACCCCCAAGCCAAAACCATTTCCTTGTTTTACGAAGACGGCGCTTACAATGCGGCAGAGTTCTTTTTTTCGCTAAAAAAATCGAACCGGAAAGAGACGAATAGCTTCTCTTTACCAAAATGGTGCTCCGACATGCTCACAGGGTTAGATAAAAGTCCTTTTACATTGGATTCCGTACGCATCTTTGACCACGGCTCTTTTAGAACATACCGGAAGTAAACACCACTTCCCAACACACCCGGTTCAACGAAAACCCCGCTCCTTTCCGGAAGCGGGGTTCTTCTTGCACGCTGCGGCCCACGGGCCGGCATCGCGGATCAATAATTCTCCTTCTTGGGCTCGAAGTAAGCCTGCGGATGCTTGCACGCCGGGCAGAGTTTCGGAGCCTCCTCGGCCTCGATGACGAAACCGCAGTTGCGGCACTGCCACCAGATCTTGCCGTCGCGCTTGAAGAAGTTCCCGTCCGTCAGACGGCTCAACAGTTTCAGATAGCGGCGCTCGTGCTCGGCCTCGACGATCGAGATCATGCGGAACGCTGCGGCGATCTCGGCAAAGCCCTCCTCGTCGGCTACCTGTGCGAATTCGCGATAGAGCACGTCCCACTCCTCGTTCTCACCCTTTGCGGCAGCCAGCAGATTCTCGGCCGTCGTTCCGATCGGGCCGGTGGGGTAGCTGGCCGTGATCTCCACGTCGCCGCCTTCGAGGAACTTGAAGAAACGCTCGGCGTGCTCCTTCTCCTGCTCGGCCGTCTCGGCAAAGACACCTGCAATCTGTTCGTAACCCTCCTTCCTGGCCTTGCTGGCGAAGAAGACGTAGCGGCTCCGGGCCTGGCTCTCACCGGCGAACGCCTTCAGCAGATTCTGTTCGGTACGCGTACCTTTGATGCTCTTTTCCATACTCTTAATGTTTAAGTGTGTTTGTTTTTCCGTTTCTAACTACAAAGATAAACTTTTCCCGCACAAATTACCAAAATTTTTCGATCGGTAGTTTTTATCCCGCTATTCGGTTTTCCTATACGGCGCGTCACCGCCCCCGGCCAACGCCTCGACATCGGCCCGGAATATGCCGTAGGCCGTCGGCAACGCCATCGTGTCGGCCGCTTCGGGCGGCAGGATGCGGTAGCGCGGCAGCGCCACCCACACGGGTGTCACCTCCAGGGCGTAGGACATCCGGCCCTCGGGGTGGCGTACGGCCTCGACCTCGGCGACCAGCCCTCCGTCGGTGTAGCGTCGGCGCTGGTTCGAGACCAGGTTGCCCAGCGAGTAGAGCACCACGTGCGCGGAATCCGCCTCCCAGGGCTGCACCACATGGGGATGGCTCCCGACCACCACATCGACGCCGTGACGCCGCAGGAAGACCGCCAGACTGCGCTGCGCGGCATTGGCCCGCCGTTCGTACTCGTTGCCCCAGTGGAGGCAGGCGACGATGAAATCGGCCCCTCCGGACCGTGCGGCGGCCAGGTCGGCCGCCATCCGCACGGTGTCGATCCGGTTGACGATCATCCCCTCCGGGACGGGCATTCCGTTGGTGCCGTAGGTGTAGTTCACCAGCGCCAGCCGCAGACCGCACCAGGTGAGGTAAAGCGGATGGTTCCTCCGGTAATCCGCACTGTCCGCAAAGACACCCGTATGGCGGATCCCGCAGCGGTCGAGCTCCTCGATGCTCGTGCGGATCCCCTCGGCACCGCCGTCGCAGCAGTGGTTGTTGGCCATCACCGCGACGTCGACCCCCGCCTCACGCAGGGCGTCGGCGAGCGCCACCGGCGAACGGAACAGCGGATAGCCCGTATAGCGTTCCCGGCGTGTCAGCGTGGTTTCGAGGTTTACGACCGCGAGATCGGCAGCCCGCATCCGCGGAGCCAGTGCCGCAAAAACAGGGCCATAATCGAAGCCTTCGCCGCTGCGGGCCGCCTCGATCTGGGGGAGATGCTGCATGACGTCGCCTCCGAACCACATCCGCATCCGTTGGGGCGGCGGCACGGGGCCCGGACCGAACCATCCGGCCGGACGCGCAGACCCGGTCTGCCGGGGAGTCCCCGCAGGGGTGCAGCACGTGGCGACGAGCAGCAGGGCAATCAGGATTCGGGTGCGGCAGCGTTTCATGGCAGCGGGTTTTCGGAGAGGGGCCGGACAGAAGGGGCGGGAGGGGAGACATGGAGTTATTTGCGGGCGGGATTTTTCGGGAACCACCCTTTGGCGACCCGTTTGCGCTGCTCGAACAACTCGCCGATGCTCCACAGCGACGAGGCGCCCCATACGGCCAGCAGCGTCGACCACAGGAGGTGCCGCACGGCAATCGATGCGGCGACGGCCGCGAGGCCCATCCCGAGGAACACCCACCAGATCCGTACGCCGAAGTAGTATTCGCCCTTGATGACCAGCGGGTGGAAGAGGCCGATAATCAGAAAGGTGGCGATTCCGATTACGATCCCCGTCAGGTTGTATTGTGTCAGAAAGTCCATTTCCAGAAACGCTATTGGTTGTCCCGGTTTAAAAATTCATCGCAGGGGTTCGAAGGTCCCGGGGGTTGCAAGTCCGAATCCTTCGAATCGCCGTCTTCTCAAATTTTCAACTCTCAATTCTCCATTTTTCCATTTGCAGAAGGTCCGCTCCGGAGGGACGCTGGAAGACCCGCAACCCGAACTCCGGCAGCACGGCCAGCAGGTGATCGAAAATCGCCGCCTGCAGGGCCTCGTAGGCCACCCATTCCGTACAGCGCGAAAAACAGTAAACCTCGACGGGCAGCCCCTCCGACGTGGGCTGCAACATCCGCACCATCTGCATCATCTCGGGATGGACCTCCGGATTCTGCTTCAAGTATCGCCGGACATAATCCCGGAAAAGATGCAGATTGACAACCGGTTGCCCATCCGGAGCCGCCTCTTCGGAGGCAAGGCCCTTCCGGTGCAGCACGGCCAGCTCCTCCGCCGTGCAGAAACGCACCGTCGCGGCATCGATCGGCAGCGAGCGCTTGATCCGCCGCCCGCCGCTCTCGCGCATCCCGCGCCAGTTCTGGAACGAATCGCTCACCAGCGCATAGGGCGGGATCGTCGTGATCGTCTTGTCGAAGTTCTGGATCTTGACCGTCGTCAGCGTCACCTCCGTGACGTAGCCGTCGGCGCCGTACTTCTCCATCGTGATCCAATCCCCCGGCCGCAACATGTCGTTGGCCGAGAGCTGCACCCCGGCAACCAGCCCCAGGATGCTGTCCCGGAAGATCAGCATCACGATCGCCGCCGAGGCGCCCAGTCCCGCCAGAATCGCCGTGGCATCGCGCCCGATCAGGATGCTCACGATGAGGATCGCACCCACACAGAAGGCCAGCAGCTTGACCATTTGGTAAATGCCCTTCAGCGGGCGGTTGCGCAGGGTTTCATGCTGTGCGGAGATGTCGTGCAGCGTGTCCAGGAAGGCGTTGACCAGCAGCAGCACCGCCACGATCAGGTAGATCAGGCACACCTTCCGGAGCAGGTCCAGCAGCTGCGGCATGTCGTAGAAGGCCGCGGCCAGCAGCATGTACCAGACCAGGGGCGGGATCAGCCGCGCCGCAGCCCGCATCACGCGGTCGCTGAACAGGTAATCGTCCCACGTGGCCTTCGTGCTCCGGCTGAGGCGCTGCAGCGCCGGGACAACCACTCCCCGGAAAAGCTTCGCAGCTCCCCACGAAAGAATGACGATCCCCGCCAGGATGATGATCTTGGTGGTCCAGTCGATATGGGCCTTGCTCCATCCGATGCCGGAGAGCCACTCGGCAATCGGTCCGTTGAGTTCTTCCATCGTATCGTTCGGGTCGTTCGCAGCCCGGAAACCGCCGGTCCCCGTGCTGAAATGCTTGTTTGCTGCCGGCAAAGATAATAAAAAAACGGCCCCCTTCACAGGGGACCGCATCCAAGAGAGTCCGAAAGGGGCTTTATTTAGAAGTTGTACTGCACCATCACCTGGGCCCGGTTGGCATGGCCTTCGAGGTTGTTCATGTCCTTGCGCGTGCCATAGAGGTACTCGGCGGCGATGCGGCAGCGGGAATTGAGCGCGTAGAAGATGTTGCCGAAGATATACTGGCCCTTCTTGTACTCATCGGCGGCATAGTAGCCGTTCTCCTGCTCGACGTTGACCTCCGAATAGCCGCCCGAAATGAAGAGCCGCGGCGTGAGGTTGAACTGTGCGGCCATCTGCCACCCCCACATCGGCATGGTCTGGATCTGGTCGGCATTCTCGGGGTTGGGCGTGAAGTCGAGCCCCGAACCCGTGAGGTCCTGGATGTAGGGCGTGATGCCCTCGCCGTAGACGCCGTTCATGAAGAGCTGCATCCACCGGCACGCCTTGATCGTACCGCTGAACTGGGCGCCCCAACCCAGCAGCGAGGTGTCGTTGCCCGTGCGGAGGTTGTGCAGGTACAGGTTGCGGATGACGCCCGAAGCGCGGATATGACTCTCGCGGTTGGGGCCCCAGGCAAACTGCAGGTAGGCCGGGATGTCGGGAACTCGCTGGCGGAGCGGCGCGAAGTTGTCGTTGTAGGTGCCGCTCACGTGGGGCATTTCGGCGGCGATCCCGAAGGTCATCTTGTCGCGGGCGAAGCTCTTCTCGTAGCGGATCATCGTGGCGAAATTGAAGTTGTAGGCGTTCGGGCCCTGGAAGTCGATGGTCGTGGGAGCGGCCGAGAGGTCGCAGAAGGTCGTCACGTCGCGCCCCAGCGTGAAGCCCAGCATCGAGATGTAGGCCGAACGCAGACGAGGCGTATAGCTGCCCGGCGCCCCGCCCCGGAAATCGGCATCCAGGAAGATCGTCACACGCCCCAACGTCGAGGTGTTCGAGATGGCCTTCAGGTAGAGGCGCGAGGTCGAGGCATCCATCAGCAGCTGCTGCCGCGTATTGTAGTTCCCGACGGTCGGGATGTCGTAGGGAATGAAGTCGAGGTTGTCGGAGATGCCCTCGAAATCGTATCCGGCCCGCAGCTGCACGAACCCGCCCAGGGCAAACGAAAAGCGGTTGTTTTTCGTGGCGAAGAGGAACTGCGGCTTGTCGACCTGCTGGAAGCCCGGACGATGGGTGTCGATGTAGTCCTGCGTGGCGTCGTTCACGGCCTGGTTGTTCATCGCCACGGCACGCTGTACGGCCTGCGGCGAATAGTAAACGGTATCGGTCTGGTGCAGCGAAATGAGGTAGACCGTAGGCGAATAGTCGCCGCGCATGGCCTTGCGGTGGTGATGCTGTGCCGAAGCGGCGCCCGCAAGCAGCAGGGCGGCCAGAAGCAGCCGAAATGTTTTCATAAGCAAAATGGGTTCCGTAAATGTTCTTTCCGTTCTCAAGGATTTTTTTGTTCACGGGGCAAGTTCGCAAGTAGTATGCCAAAGAAATGCGGGGTCTGCGTAATTTTTCCTACCTTTGCCCTTTAGAGAATTGAGAATGGGGAATTGAAAATTTGGGGATAACGGCGAACCGAAGGCTTCTTTTTTCCACAGCCGGAAAGGCCTTCCACATAAAGCCCCCTCCGCAGAGGGGGTTTGAGGGTGGTAGATTTGAATACGACGCCACGGGCGGCGAGCGACGGCGGCTGCCGTCATTCCAACGCTCTGTAAACTTCGGCCGGTCTTAAGTAAATAATAATACGACACATACTATGCTCTTTACACTTACCTTGATTTTTACCCTGGCAGCCTTTGCCGCCGACTGGATACACCTCCGCCACCAACGCCGCCGGGGAACCCCGGCCCTGCGGTCTTTCATCATCTGGGCCCTGGCCACCGACGCCCTGCCGCTGGTCTCGGCCATCGTCGGCTGGATCTGCCGCGACAACGGCCCCGGAGTGATGAACCTCTACATGTGGCTCTTCTGGGCCTGGATCGTAACGGTTCTCCCGCGGATGCTCTACTATGTGTTCCACTTTCTGAAGCTCCCCCGCGCGGGGCTTCTGACAGCCAGTCTCCTCACGCTCTACCTGCTCTGGGGCACCACCTTCGGGCGCACGCGCATCCATGTAAACCGGGTCGAAATCCGCTCCGATCGCATTCCCGCGGCATTCGACGGATTCCGTATCGCGCAGTTCTCCGACGCGCATGTCGGGACGCTCGTCCGCCCGCAGCGCGAACTGACCCGCCTGACCGATACGATCAATGCCCTGCAGCCCGATGCCGTCTTCTTCACGGGCGACCTGGTGAACATCCGCTCCGCGGAACTCGATGACCGCACGATGGCCCTCCTGCAGCGGATCGAGGCCCCGGTCTGGTCCGTCACGGGCAACCACGACGTGGGAACCTACATCCGCGATTCGGTCCGCTATCCGGCGGCCGTCGAGGCCCGCAAGGTCATCGAGCGGCAGCAGGCAATGGGGTGGTGCGTGCTGGAGGACACGACCGCCTACCTGCGGCGCGGCACGGACAGCATCTCCCTGACGGGCATTTCGTTCGACCCCGCGCTGCGTGAACGCCGCCACGACCGCCACCTCCCGGCCGACAAGCTCCCGGCAATCTACGCCGGGGTGCCCGATTCGCTTTACAACATCACACTGGTCCACATCCCGCAACTCTGGGAGCAGATCACGGCGCTGGGCTACGGCGACCTGACCCTCTCGGGGCACGTCCATTCGATGCAGATGAAGATCCGACCCTGGGGCCGCGGATGGTCGCCCGCCGTATGGCTCTACGAACGCTGGAGCGGGCGTTACGACAATGGCCGCCACACACTCTACATCAACGACGGCACGGGATATGTGGCCTATCCGATGCGTCTGGGCGCCTGGCCCGAAGTCACCCTCTTTACCTTGAAACGATGCGAATAACCCTCTCCTTTGCCACGACGGCCGACGGATACCTCGACGACAGCACCGACCGGCGGCTGATGATCTCCACCCCCGAAGACTGGGAGGCGGTGCTCCGCCTGCGGGCCGAATGCGATGCCATCCTGGTCGGGGCCGAGACGCTGCGGCGCGACAATCCGGCGCTGCTGCTGCGCGATCCCGAAGTCCGGGCGCGGCGTGCGGCCGCGGGCCTGCGCCCCGACCTGACGAAAGTGACGCTGACCCGCTCCGGACGACTGGATCCCGCATTGCGGTTCTTCACGGAAGGGGATGCCGACCGATACGTATTTTCCGAGAAGAAAATACCTGCCGTCGAGAATCTTGCAACGGTTATCTCAAGCGAAGGTTCCATTACACCGGCCTTCGTCGTCACCGAACTCGAACGGCGCGGAATCCGCCACCTGCTCGTCGAGGGCGGTGCCCAAATCCTGCGGATGTTCCTCGATGCCGGACTGGTCGATACGGTCCGCCGGGCCGTCAACCCCCAACTGCACCTCGGGCCCGAAAAGAGTGGGGCGCAATTCCTTTTCGAACCTCCGCAGGGCGCCCGCTGCACGCGGGAAAACCTCGGCGGCATGGAGGTCCTGACCTGCACGTTGCGGCCCGACACGGCGGCGGAGGATCGTCGCTGGCTGGCGGAAGCCGTCCGCGAAGGGTTCCGCTGCACGCCCTGTGCGTCGTGCTACCGCGTGGGCGCCGTCATCGTGCTGCCCGACGGGCGCACGTTCCGCGGGTACACCCACGAGACCTCCCCGACCCATCACGCCGAACAGGAGGCCGTCGCCAAAGCCCTCGCGGCCGGTGCCGACCTCCACGGCGCCACGATCTACTCCTCGATGGAGCCCTGCTCGCAGCGAAGCAGCGAACCCGAAAGCTGTACGCAGCTCATCCTGCGCTGCGGATTCGCCCGCGTGGTCTTCGCCTGCTACGAACCCGACCGGTTCGTCCACTGCCAGGGCGCCCGGACCCTGCGCGAAGCCGGGATCGACGTGCGCGTCTATCCCGAATTGGCACACGATGTGCAGGAGGCCAATGCACACCTGGGCAGGTAAACAGGCACAATTTGTGTCCATAAAGGCTTAATAATGGTCTAAAGTGCCGATCAGGTGCAATTCTTGCCCCGGTTCCCGCAGATACTTCGCAGATTTTCGTATATTTGTGGAATACAGGGTTGCGTCGCAGGCAAAACGCCCCGGCCGGACTCCGGCCTTTTGCCCGCGAAGTTGATTTGTAAAATGTAAAATAAACCAATTTTCATACCTCCATGATGAAAAAAACCTGCACGATCGCCCTTGCGGCTTCGGTGATGATCTCTACGGCCGCGTTCGCTCAGCAGGACGGGCAGATGATCTCGCTCGAAGAGGCGATCGCCGTCACCCTCACGGAAAATCCCGCCCTGAAGGCCGCAGCCTACGAGGAGCGTGCCGCCCGGCAGGAACGACGAGCCGCCATCGGACTGCGGATGCCGCAGATCAACCTTACGGGGGCATACGCCTACATGGCCAAGGACATCGGACTCGACTTCAACGATATGAAAGGCCCCGTCAAGGAGCTCACGGGCAAGATCCTCGGAAGCGGAATCATCACCGACCCGGCGCTCCTGCAAGGCATTCAGGGACTGCTCAACCCGATGATGAACGCCGACTGGTTCCTCACCCTGCAGGACCAGAGCCTCGGGTTCGTGGGCGGCGAGGTGACCCTCCCGATCTGGATGGGAGGCAAGATCAACGCCGCCAACCGTGCCGCGAAGATCAACGAAAAAACCGCCGTCGAACAGGGCAACCAGACCCGCAACGCCCTGATCTCGGAGCTCGTCGAGCGTTACTTCGGACTGGCGCTCGCCACGCAGGTCGTTGCCGTGCGCCAGCAGGTTGTCGACGGCGTGAAGCGCCACCTCGAAGATGCCCGGGCCCTGGCCAAGAACGGCATGATCGCCCAGAGCGAACTCCTCTACGTGGAGTTCAAGATGGCCGAGGCCGAACGCGAACTGGCCAATGCCCGCCTGCAGGTCGAAACCATCTCCAGCGCCCTCTCCAATACGCTGGGCAAGGAGAATGACTGGCAGCCCGTTACGGCGATGTTCCTGCTCGAAGAGGTCGAGGAGCTGGCCTATTACCAGGACCTGGCGCAGGCCCGCAACCCGCTGCTCACGCAGGTGTCGCTCAAACGCCAGCTGGCCGAGGAGGGGATGCGTGCCCAGCGTTCGGCTTTCCTTCCGCAGGTGGTGGCCATGGGCGGCGGCTCGTTCTACAATTATCAGGTTGCGGGGTTCGTGCCCCGCTGGGCCGTGGGCGTCGGAGTCAATATCAAACTCTTCGATGGCCTGAATCGTGAATACAAATACTCGGCGGCCAAACAGACCGTCCGCCGCGTGGGCGAACTGCAGAACAAGGCCGGGCAGGATGTTGCGGTCCTGGTCGAGAAGCTCTACAACCAGATGATGAACTACCGCAACCAGATGACCTCGATCGACGCCTCGCTGGCCTTCGCCGAGGAGTATCTGCGCATGAAGAACGCCGCCTTCCTCGAAGGCATGAGCTCCTCGTCGGATCTCATCGACGCCGAGCTGAACCTCGCCGGGATCCGCACCGAACGCCTGCAGGCCGCCTACAACTACGACCTGCTCCTGGCCCGGCTGCTCGAAGCCGCGGGAATCAGCGAGGAGTTCCCGGCCTATGCCCGCCGCACCGATGCCCGGCAGATCCTGTTCGATAAGAAATAAAACGCACATACGATATGAAACGAAACAACGTAATCGGAATCGTGGCCGCCGCAGCGGTCATCATCCTCTCGGTGGTCCTGATCAGCTGGTATCTCAACAAACGCGCCCCCATGCTGATCCAGGGCACGGTGGAATGCACGACCTACAAGGCCTCATCGAAGGTGCCCGGACGTATCCTCGACATGAAGGTCGAAGAGGGACAGCGCGTCGAGAAGGGCGAGCTGCTCTACACGATCTCGACCCCCGAGCTGGATGCCAAGCTCCGGCAGGCCGAAGCCGTGAAGAGCGCCGCGTCGGCCATGGACCAGGCCGCGGTGGCCGGAGCCCGCGTGCAGCAGATCGAAGCCGCGCTGAACATGTGGCAGAAGGCGCAGGCCGGGCTGGAACTCGCCCGCAAGACCTATGAGCGCGTGCAGAACCTCTACAACGAAGGGGTCGTCCCGGCCCAGAAACTCGACGAGGCGACGGCCAACTACCAGGCCATGGAGGCTACGGCCCAGGCCGCCAAGGCGCAGTACGACATGGCTTCGGACGGCGCACGCAAGGAGGAGAAGGAGGCTGCCGCAGCCCGCGTCCGCCAGGCCGAAGGTGCCGTCAGCGAGGTCGAATCCTACATCAGCGACGCCATGGTCTACGCGCCCGTCACGGGCGAGGTCTCGACGATCATCGCCGAGCAGGGCGAGCTCGTCGGAAGCGGCTATCCCGTGGTGGCGATCCTCGACATGAGCGACATGTGGGTGACCTTCAACGTCAAGGAGACCCTGCTGCCCGGGATCTCCCTGGGAATGCACATGGTCGGCTATGTCCCGGCACTCGACGCCGACGTGGAGTTCGAGGTGACCTACATCGCCCCGCAGGCCGACTTCGCAACCTGGGCCGCAACCCGCACCCAGGGCGGTTTCGACATCCGCACCTTCGCCATCAAGGCCAAACCGGTCTCGCAGGTCGAGAACATGCGCCCCGGCATGAGCGTCCTGGTAGACTGGGAACAAATCCAACGGTAGAAAATGCCCGGTTTCCTGTACCATACCTGTGCCGTCATGCGGCGTGAGGCGACCCGCCTGGCCCGTCAGCCGATGTATCTCGTGCTGATGGTCATCCTGCCCGTGGTGTCGTTCGCGTTCTTCGCGCTCCTCTTCGGGCAGGGCGCCATCCGCAACATCCCCATCGCCGTGCTCGACCAGGACAACACCGCGCTGTCGAGAAAGGTCGTCCAGATGATCGACGAAACCCCCACGGCACTGGTCGCATACGGCATCCAGGACATGACCGAGGGCGAACGGCTCATGCGCGAAGGAAAGGTCATGGCCATCGTCCTCGTCCCGCCGTTCTTCGAGAAATCGATCCTGAGCAATTCGCAGACCCATCTCGAAAACTACGTCTCCGGCACCAACATCACCGTCAACGGACTCCTCTCGAAGGATATTCAGACCGCCGTGACGACCTTCTCGGCCGGCATCCAGCTGCAGCTGCTCATGAAGCAGGGACTCACCGAAACCCAGGCCATGGCCCAGCTGATGCCCGTGCGCTTCGACAAGCACGTCCTCTTCAACCCCCACATCAACTACGGCTACTACCTCGCCCCGAGTTTCATGCCCATGATGCTGATGATCTTCGTCGTCATGACCACCATCTTCGCCATCGGTACCGAACTCAAGAACGCAACGGCCCGGGACTGGCTCCAAACCGGAGGGGATTCGATCTGGGCGGCGCTCCTCGGCAAGGTCCTGCCCATCACCGCCGTGATGTTCCTCATCTCGCTCGTCATGCTGGTCATCAACTTCAAGGTCGTCGGGACTCCCCTGAACGGAAGCCTGGCCGTCATCCTCGCCGGGACGCTGTTCTTCATCCTGAGCTACCAGTCGATCTCGGTGCTGATCGTCGCGCTGCTGGCCAACCTGCGCCTCTCGCTCTCGATCGGCGGCGGCTACTCCGTGCTGGCCTTCACCTTCTCGGGCCTCACCTTCCCGATCATGGCCATGTGGGAACCCATGCAGTGGGTGAGCAAGATCTTCCCGTTCACCTTCTACACCGACATCTTCGTCGACCAGATGCTCCGCGGAACCCCCTGGGTCTACTCCCTGCCCGACCTCTGCTACATGTCGCTGTTCATTGTCTTACCGCTACTCTGTATGCCGCGCCTGAAACGTGTCGCTACGGAGGAAAAATTCTGGGGGAGATTGTGATATGAACCGTTTTTCCAGACAAATAGCCTCCTACTGGAGGCAGACAGGCGCCGTCATCCGCAACGAAATGCACACGGTCTTCACCGACAAGGGCGTCATGCTCGTGCTGATCTTCGCCCTGCTGATCTACGCCACGGCATACTCCCTGGCCTACGGTTCGCAGGTCCTGCACAACGTCCCGCTCGGCGTCGTCGACGAAAGCCGCACACCCGCAAGCCGCGCCCTGATCGACGCCTTCAACTCCGGGCCCAACGTCTACACGGCCTATACCCCGACATCGATGGAGGAGGCCAAGGAGCTCTTCCATGCCCGCAAAATCTACGGCGTGGTCTACATCCCGGCCAACTACGAACGATGCCTCCTCGGCGGAACGCAGGCCAATGTGGCCATCTACTGCGACGCCAGCTACTTCCTGATGTACCGGCAGGCATTCCAGGAGATCGTGACGGCCATCGGAAAAACGGGCGCCATGGTCCAGTTCCAGCGACTGATCGCCAAAGGGGCCAACATCTCCCGGGCACAGGCCACCACGCAACCCGTCATCTACGAGTCGCACAACCTCTTCAATCCCTACCTCGGGTACGGGACCTTCGTCATGCCCGCGATCATCATGGTCATCATCCAGCAGACGATGCTCATCGGCATCGGCATGGTCGGCGGCACCTGGCGCGAATTCGGGCTCTACCACAAACTTTGCCCCCCGGGCCGCCGCCGCATGTCCACACTCCCGATCGTCGCGGGGCGTGCGCTGGTCTATGCCCTGATCTACGCCGTGACCTGCGCCTATGTCCTCGGGGTACACTACCGGTTGTTCCACTTCCCGATGAACGGGGATCCCTGGACCGTCGGGCTCTTCATGACGGTCTACATGGCGGCCTGCATCGCCATGGGAATCGCCGTCTCGACGCTCTTCCGCTACCGCGAGAATTCGCTCCTGCTCCTGCTCTGGACCTCGATCCCCGTATTGATGCTCAGCGGTGTGTCGTATCCCCGCGAAGGGATTCCCGACTGGCTCTACAACCTCGGGCAGCTCCTGCCCAGCAGCCACGGCATCAACGGCTTCATCCGCATTCAGACCATGGGGGCGTCGACCGCCGAGGTCTTCGCCGAGATCAAGTGGCTCATCACCCTCACGGTCGTTTACGGCGGTTTGGCCTGCATCGGCACCCATCAGGTAATCCGTCGCGAGCTGAGGCTGATAAATGCCGCAAAAGCTTCCGGAGGAATTCCGGACAGGCAGCCGGCCAAGTAAGCCGGAGGGGGCGAGAGAGAGGGAGAGAGGGAGAGAGGGAGAGAGCGGAGGATGAGAAGGGGTGAGAGTGGAAGAGAGAGGATAGGAGAAGGAGAAGGAGGATGGCAGCAAGGCCGCCGGGCCGAAAGCCTTCCGAACCGAAACAAGAAGAGCCGGGCTGAAAACCCGGCTCTTGTCGTATCGGCTGATCGGCTAATGGAAGCGCCCCATCGGAGGAGGTCCTCCGGGCCCCGGTCGCCGACGCGGCATATCCATTCCTTCGTAATCGCGGATATTCTGCGAACCCTTCTTGCCGAAACGCCGCAGGTTGTAGGTGAACTGAACCATGAAATAACGCCCGATCACGCTGTTCGTGGCATTCTGCGTCCAACCCGAACCCGTCGTGCGGGCAAAGGCCGTATTCTGGTTGAAGATGTCGTTCACGCCGACCATGATCTCGCCCCGCTGGTTGCGGAAAACCTTCTTGCCCAGCCAGGCGTTGCACAACAGGTAATCCTCCTCGTAATCGTTCGTGAAACCGATGTACTGCGTGTAGGCGGCACTCGCCGTCAGTGTGAAGCCCAGCGGGAAGACCAGTTTCAGATTGCCCTGCGCCGTATGGTTGAAATAACGGTTCTTCACGTTCGATGTTCCCAGCGAGTTGGTGGCCTCATTGTAGGTGCCGTTCCACGAGAGCGTGAAGTCGACATTCTCCGAAATGTTGCTGCCCAATACGGCCCGGAAGTCGTAGCCCAGATTCTCCGAATCGTTCCGCTCACCGCCCGTGATGCTGCCGTCGGCATTCACCGTGCCGCCCAACATGCTCGGCGTCGTGGTATAGGTTACGCCCGCCATGACGTTGAAGTTCGACTTCAGGAACCCGATCGGAAGTCCGTAGCTCAGGTGCGTGCGCAACTGCCAGTAACCGTCGAGGTTCGTCGTCGTCGAGTAGTAGTTCGGGGTGTAGAGCTTGTCGTCGATCTGGATGTTGATCGGATTCGAGCTCGTACTCTGCACCAGATGCGTTGCCGTATAGTCCTGCGTCGTCCGCGCCGAGAACATCCACATGAAGGTCCGCCCCTTCTCGACGTTCGAATTCACATAGTGGAAATTCAACCGGTGCGAGTAGGTGGGGCGCAGGTTCGGATTTCCGTGGGTGATGTTCTGCGCATCCGAGACGTCGAAGACGCTTTGCAGTTCGGTCACCGTCGGGCTGTCCGTGTACGAAGAGACGAAGAGCCGCAGCGTATTCTCCCGGTTGATGTTCAGTTCGCCCATCATGAAGTAGGTCACGTTGTCGTAGGAGTGCGAGATCTTCTCGGCCTCACCGCGCACGACCTCGCCGTCGAGCGTCGAGCGCTGGTAATAGACGTTGGCGATGAAACGGCTGCGGTCCTTCGCATAGCGGAAGCCCGGGCCGACGCTCTGCGTCAGGTAGCCGCTCCGGTAGGAGTTCGACAACTGCGGGTCGGGAGTCAGTCCGGCGATCGAGAAGTCGTCGGCCGTCACGTAGGACTTCTTGTCGCGCTCCTGCGAATTGTACGACATGCGGTACTGGAGGCTCACCTGGGCATATTTGGCCACCGGCTCGGTGTAGGTGAAGTTTCCGCGCACGCTGTACGACGACGACGGTGCCATGTTGCGCAGGTAGCGGCGCGTCAGGTAGGCCGCGGGATCCCACGTGAAGGGAATTTCACCCTCGGCACCCGCCATCACATCGGGACGATCCTCCGAACTGGACTGGATGTTCGACCACGAATTCGAGTTGTTCGTATTGTCCGAGTAGCTGCCCGACCCGTCGATGGTGATCGTGCGGCCGTCCTTGCCCAGCTTGGCCCGGTAGACGGCACTCGCTCCGGCATTGTAACCGTGGCGCAGTCCGTCGCTGTAGTTGTCCGTATAGCTGTAACCGCTGCCGCCCGCCTCCGGGGCGCCGAACTGCCAGCCGGTGGTCGTGCTCACCGGGTCGTTCGACTGGTAGCTGAAGCGCGGACGGACCATCAGGTTCTGGTTCTCCGAGATTTTCCACTCCAGGCGGGCGTTGAAACGGTGGTTGTAGCCCTTCGTATCGGAATAGCCGCGCGTCATCAGCGTATCGGGCGCCATCGGCGATTCGTACCACTTGTCGGTCGTCGAACGGTTCCGCGTGTCGGTATTGTTGAAGAAGTAGCTGCCCTGGACCGACACCTGGTCGCGTTTGCCCCACGTATCGGTGTAGTTCACACCGAGGGCATTGACCGTAGCCACACCGCTCTGCGGACGCATCATGTACTGGCCCACGCCGCCACGGCGACCTCCGCCGCCGCCCGAGACACCCAGGATGTCCTCGAACGAGAAGTTCTGCTGGTTGACGTTGTTGAACAGCCCGATGAACGAAACACGGCTGTCGCCCGAGAAGATGTTGGCATTGCCGCCGGCCAGGTATTTGAACTTGTCTTCGGTGGCCGTCTCGGCATCGTAACCGAATCCGGCGTAGAATTTTCCGAACTGTCCCTGGCGCATTCCGGGTTTGGTGACGATATTGAGGGCCTTGTACCCCTCGCCGTCATCCATGCCCGAGAACTCCGCGGCATCGGAGAGCTTGTTGTAGACCTCCACGCGGTCGACAGCCTCGGCAGGCAGCGACTTGATCGCCGTGGTGACGTCCTCGCCGAAGAACTCCTTGCCGTCGACGAAGACCTTCTTGATCTCCTCGCCCTGGGTCTCGACCACGCCGTCCGTCACGGTAATACCCGGCATCTTCTTCAGCAGGCCCTCCACGTCGGCATCGTTCGTCACCTTGAACGCCCCGGCGTTGTAGCTCACCGTGTCGCCCTTCTGCGACGTCCGCATGGCCTTCACCTCCTTGACTACCGTTTCGATCTGTACGCCGGGCTTGAGTTTCAGCGTCCCGAGGTTCAGGCGCGGGGTCGAGAGCCGGAAGGTCGTATCGAGGTTGTTGTAGCCGATAAACGACACCGTCAGGGCATACTCCCCGTAGGCGAGCGAGGAGATCGACGCCGCGCCCTTGTAGCCCGACGCAAATCCCTGTTTATTCTCCGGAGCACTGGTCGGGGCCACGGTCAGCACCGCTCCCACGACGCTGTTCCCGGTCTCCGCATCGACGATCGTGGCCGTCACGCTGCCCTTCTGGGCAAACGCCGCCACGGCAAACAGAGACAGCAGGGTAGACAATAGCAACTGTTTCATCTTTTCTGTTTGGTAAATAGCAAGGTAACTCGGTCATTCGAAGGTCTTCGGGGCCGCGTGGCGGCACTCCGCAGGCTGCGATCCGGATACGGACCGACCCTCCCGGCGCTCCGCGCACAGGCCTTTCAGGCCCGCAAATTTACTTATTTTTAGCCGTCGTTCGACCGGAAATCCGGTGAATCGACAAAAAAAGGGTGTCAGTCGACCGGACCGACACCCCTCCGGCAGCTTCCGGCTGCGGATTTCAGCACTCCCTTATTTCTTGCGCGGGCAATCCTGCGGGCAATCCTGCGGGCAGTCACCGTGTTTCGGGCCCTTCTTGCCCTTCATGTGGTGGGGAGCCTTGCCCTGCAGGCCCGGACGCGGGCCCTGCATCTGCGACCACTGCATGAACTGCTCGGTCGTGAGGATCGACTTCATCTTGTCGGCCTCGGCCTTGCGGGCTTCACGCATCTCCTCGCGCATGGCCTGCATCCGCTTGACCTGAGCCAGATTCACCTCATAGACCTGTTTGGCCTGTTCTTCGGTGAGGTTCAGGCGCTCGGTCATGCGGTCTGTCCGGTGCTGGGCGATCTGCTCGGCCGTGGGAGGCGTCTTGGGCTGAGCCTGCGGTTTGCTCTCCTGAGCGGAAAGGGTCGTCGCGGCCATCAGGCAAAGGGCCGTTACGGCCGCAAAGATCTGCTTTTTCATAACCTTTACTTTTTGCATTGGACTTTTTTCGGTTCGGATCCGGCGTGCCGGCATCTGCGTCCGACACCCTCCGGAGTTCTGTTGCAAAGGTAGGGCCAAACTCCGGAATCGGTGTCGGCAACCGGGTCAAACGCCCGAAGCCGACGGTCAACCGACTACTCCCCGGGGTGAACCGACCGCAGCCAGGCCTTGAATTCCGGCACCCGGGCCTTCGAAATGATGATCCGCTCGGGGGTCTCGACCGTCAGGTGCAGCGACAGCCGGCTCCCGAACCAGACGACGATCTCCTTCACGGCCTGCCGGGCCACGATGAACTGACGGTTGGCACGGAAGAAGTCCGCCTCGGGCAGAAGCGACTGAAGCGCTTCGAGCGTCCGGTCCAGCGGATAGACCACGCCGTCGTAGTCGCAGGCCGTGACACGCTCGTTCGAGGTGTAGCAGTAGGCGATCCGCTCCCGCTGCAGCGGGATGATCCGGTCGCGCACGTGAACCAGGAAGACCTCCTCACGGTTGCGGTGCTCCGTGGCCAGCGTGCGGACCCGCGAACCGTAGCTGCGGCGCTCCGCGGAGGTCAGACGCCGCAGTTTGGCCAGCGCCCGTTCGACATCCGCCTCGTTGAGCGGCTTGAGCAGGTAGTCGATGCTGTTGACCTTGAAGGCATCGAGCGCATAGCGGTCGTAGGCCGTGGTAAAGATCACCGGCGCGGTGATCTCCACGGCGTCGAAGATGCGGAACGAATCGCCGTCGGCCAGGTGTATGTCCATGAAAAACAGATCCGGATGCGGATTCGCACGCAGCCACTCGATGCTCTCCGCCACGCTCTCCAGCGTCGCCACGATCTCCACTTCCGGGGCCGTCTGCCGCAGAATGGCCGCCAGATTCCGTGCAGCGGCGGTCTCGTCTTCGATAATCAGCGCTTTCATCATGCTTTCACTTCAGGGTTCTGCAGCGGCATCCGTACCCGGAAGGTCTCCCCGTCATCGAGGATCTCGATCCGGCGGCCCGTGATCAGCTGCCAGCGGTTGCCGAGGTTTTCCAGCCCGATTCCCGTCGAGGGTTCGGGCTCCAGTTTCGGGATCTTCGGGTTCGAGACCTCCAGCCAGCCGCCGTCGGTGCGGATCGAAATGTGGAACGGTTTGCTGCGCGTGATCGTGTTGTGCTTCACGGCGTTGCCGATCAGCGGCTGCAGCGACAGCGCCGGAAGCCGCCACGGCAGGTACTTCGCCTCGACGTCGATGTCGAAGAAGAGCTTGTCGGCATAACGGATCTTGAAGAGGTAGCTGTACGCCTCGACGAACTTCAACTCCTCTTCGAGGGTCATGAGCGTCGCCTGCCCGTTCTGGATGATGTAGCGGAACGTGTAGGAGAGCTGATCGATGTAGGTGAGGGCCTTCTCGTCCTGGCGCTCCCGCACGAGCATCGCCAGCGAATTGAGCGAATTGAAGAAGAAGTGGGGGTTGATCTGCCCGACGAGCATGTTGTAGCGCGTCGTGAGGTTCTCGTTCTTGAGCCGTTCGTTCTCCACCTTGACGGCCTGCCGCTGCGACAGCAGCACGTAGATCCGCCCGTAGAGCATCGACGCCACGACGGCAAACGAACACTTCAGCAGCAGCATGTAGTCGAACATCCGGCCGCTCATGCAGTTGAGCAGGATGCGCCCCGAGTGCCATTCGGTGACGGGCGCCACGCAGTAGAGTCCCGCGGCGGCCACGCAGCACCACAGACAGCGCCGCAGGTAGTGCGGCATCGAGTAGTTGCGCCGCACGGAGGTGAGGATCGAGAGCATGACGAACGACACGACCAGGTAATAGAATAGCTGCAGGAAGAGTTCCGTACTGCGCGAGGGACGGTTGTAGAGCGTACTGTAATCGAATTCGCGGCCGTTGCGCATCAACACCTTCTGCATCATCGGATGGGCGCCGGGACGCCACGGCGGGGCCAGTTCGGCCACGATCCGGTCTCCCGGGGCCAGATGCAGGCGGTTCCTCCGCTGTGCCGGGACATATACGCTGTCGCCGTTTTCGTAGACCAGGTATCCGTAGCCGTCGGGATGCACGACGAGCCGCCCTTCATCCTGCCGCACCCGGGCCCGTTTGGGCGGATTCTGCTGCTGGGAGCTCTCGTTGTTCAGGTCCACAAGCATCAGCAGCACGTAGGAGAAGTTCACCACCAGGCTGATTGCCACGGCAACCAGCAGGTTCAGCACCACATCGGCGTATTTCGATTGCAGTTTCATGGTCGTTTTTTTCGGTATTTCGGTCCGGCGCCGTCCGCGCGTTTTGCCGGAGAGCGGAGCAGCCACGGGTATCTTCGGATTCCGTCGGAGAACGGGGTTATCACGGGCTCCTGCCGGCTTTGCCGGAGAGCGGGTGGTCACAGACTCCCACGGACCTCGTCCGAGAGCGGGGCAGCCGGGTGTCGGCACCCCGGAGCGGAGACGGCAATTACGCGTCCTCCCCGTACCACGAGGCGTAGAGCATGTAGTCGTGGGCCGTGCGGCGGACAATTTCGTCGCGCTGCTCGGGGGTGATCTCCTTGACCTTGCGGGCCGGGACCCCGGCGTAGACCGAATTGGGTTCCAGCTGCGCGTTCGACAACACCAGCGCATTGGCCGCGATGATGCACCCCGAGGGGACATGGGCGTTGTCGAGCACCGTGGCACCCATGCCGATCAGACAGTTGTCCTCGATCACGGCGCCATGGATCGTGGCGTTGTGGCCCACCGAGACGTCGTTTCCGATGATCGTCTGCGAGGGGTGTTTCGCCTTGTCGTAGATGGTGTGCAGGACGGCCCCGTCCTGAATGTTCGTGCGGTCGCCGATGACGATCCGGTTCACGTCGCCGCGCAGCACGGCGTTGTACCAGATCGAGCAGTCGCGGCCGATGGTCACGTCGCCCAGAATGACGGCCGTTTCGGCCAGGAAGGTGTTTTCGCCGATCACGGGTTCGTGACCGCGGACTTTACGGATCAATGCCATATTTTTCGAGATTTTTCGGAATTCTTTGAGCGTTTTCGAGCGTTTTCGGGATTCTGGGAGAAACGCTGTTGGACGTTTTTGGGGACGTTCCAAGCGGCCGGGACCCGGATGCAAACGGATCGGGCTGCTCCGAGCGCCGTGCGGATCACTCCTTCACCTTGGCCTGTTGCCAGAGCTCCTCCATTTCGTCGAGCGTCAGATCGTGAAGCACATGCCCCTGAGCCGCAGCCTGTTCCTCCATGTAATTGAAGCGTTGCAGGAACTTGTTGTTCGTGCGGGCCAGGGCCGATTCGGGGTCCACGCCGTAGAGCCGCGCCGCATTGATCAGCGCAAAGAACAGATCGCCGAATTCGGCTTCGAGATCGGTCTTGCGGCCCGATTTCATCTCGGCTTCGACCTCGCCCAGCTCCTCCTTGACCTTCGCCCAGACATCCTCCTTCCGCTTCCAGTCGAAACCCGTTCCGGCGGCCTTTTCGCCCATGCGGTAGGCCTTGACCATCGCCGGCAGCGACCGCGGAACCCCGCCCAGCGTACCGCTCTTGCGGTTCTTCTTACGCAGCTTCAGCGCCTCCCAGTTCTCCTTCACCTCCGAGGGCGTATTGGCATGGATGTCGCCGTAGACGTGCGGATGGCGGTAGATCAGTTTGTCGCACAGGGCGTTGGCCACATCGCCGAAGTCGAAGGCTCCCTCCTCTTCGCCCAGTTTCGAATAGAATACCACGTGCAGGAGCAGGTCGCCCAACTCCTCCTTGATACCCTCTAAATTATGGTCGGTGATGGCATCGGCCAGTTCGTAGGTCTCCTCGATGGTGTTGCTGCGGAGCGACTCGAAGGTCTGCTCCCGGTCCCACGGGCACTCGCGCCGCAGGGTGTTCATCACCTCCAGCAGCCGGGCCGTAGCTTCCAGACGTTTGTCTTCCATATCCTAAATCGTATTTCCCGTTCCTGCAAAGGTAGTGTTTTCGGCGAAAAAATCGTAACTTTGTTTCCGACAAATTCGCTTCCCGACATGAAACAAGCGCTCACGACCCTTTGCCTTCTCCTCTGCGGAGGGCTCTCTCTGGCTTCGGCTCAGCCCGCCACCGGGCATCGCACGCCCCGCCCGGGACACTTCGCATTCGGACCCGGCACGACCGTCGCCGCCGATGCGGCGTTGCAGCCGCTGGCCCGTTACCTGGCCGAATACCTCGGCTGCGAGGTCCGCAACGACCGCACCGGCAACGGCGCCGTGGTGCTGACGCTCGACACCCCGGCCGGGGATGAAAACGGAGAGGCTTACCGCCTGGAAATCACGACGGAACATATCCGTATCGGAGGTGGCACTTACGGTGGGGTGTTCAACGGTGTCCAGGCGCTGCTGCGGCTTCTGCCGTCCGACGTCTACGCCCGGCAGGGGTTGGCTTCGGGAACCGAAGTGGCCTGCGCCGAGATCGAAGATGCACCGCGCTTCGCCTATCGGGGCATGATGCTCGACGTGGCGAGAACCTGGATCGGCCCATCGGAAGTAAAACGTTATATAGACCTGCTGGCATATCACAATATCAACAAGTTGCATCTGCACCTGTCGGACGACGAGGGGTGGCGGATCGAGATCCGTTCGCACCCCGAACTGGCCGAGGTGGGCGGATTCCGCGGCGGCGATTCGCCCGTGAGGGCCGTATACGGCAAGTGGTCGGAGAAGTACGGCGGTTACTTCACGCAGGAGGAGATGCGCGAGCTGATCCGTTACGCCGCCGTGCGCAACATCGAGATCATCCCCGAAATCGACCTCCCGGGCCACAGCCGCAACATCGCTTCGGTCCATCCCGAAATCCGCTGCAACTACCCGCCCGACACCCTCTCGACCAACGGCTACGACTACCGCTCGGCGTGGTGCGTGGCCCGCGAGGAGAACTACCGGCTGCTGGAGGATATTTTGGGGGAGATTTGTGAACTCTTCCCCTCGGAGTACATCCATGTGGGCGGCGACGAGGTCGACATGTCGCAGTGGAAACGCTGCCCGGACTGTCAGGCCCTGATGTGGCAGCGCGGCATGACCGACCCCCACCAGTTGGAAGACCTCTTCATGGAGCGCATGGCCGCCATCCTCGCCCGTCACGGAAAGCGCCCTGCCGTCTGGAACGAGGCCATACGCACGGGCCAGTTCACCCGCGAGAGCCGCGTCCACGGCTGGGAGAGCGTCAAGGCCTGCCTCGATGCCACGTCCAAGGGCTACCGCACCGTCGTCATGCCCGGCGAATACTTCTATTTCGACATGCGCCAGACACCCCGCGAGGAGGGGCACGACTGGGCCGCCATCTTCGATGCCCGCAAGGTCTACGGCTTCGACCTCGCACGCGCCGGTTTCTCCGCCGCACAGATGCGTTTCGTGGAGGGGCTGCAGGCCACGTTCTTCAGCGAGGCCTACGTTTCGCATGAACCAGAAAAGCCCGACTACCTCGACTACATGACCTTCCCGCGCATCTGCGCCCTGGCACGCATCGCCTGGAGCGGCAACGACGAAGGGTGGGATGCCTACTACCGGGAGTTGAAGGAGGAGCATTACCCGCGGATGGTCGCCATGGGCATTCATTTCCGGCTCTTCCCGCCGAAGGTCGCCTACGCGGCTCCGAAGGCGGCGGGCGGAAGCGGCCTGTTCACCGTTACGGCCGACGATGGAGCCGAGATCTTCTACCTCGTGGACGGCTCCGACACCGAGCACCGTTACACGGCTCCCGTCCGGACCGACAAACCCTGGACCTACCGGTTCTACACCCGTTATGGCACGGCCCGGAGCCCCTATGTGGCGGATGATTCGCGTTGGCGGACGATCCGCCCGGCGGTGGTGATCGAGACCTCGATGGGCGAGAGCGCACAGTTCCCCTGCACCAATGCCGCCGCCTACCGCGGATTGTCGCGCACCCGGCGCGCCTGCCGCCAGCAGGACTGGATCCTCTACACGTTCGAACAGCCCGTGGTCTGCCGCGAAATGTTCCTCCAGACCGGAAACCGGCAGCTGCCCAAGACCATCATCACGACCGGCTATGCCGAAGTCTCCTACGACGGCGAGCAGTTCGAGCGTGTGGCTGATTTGGAAAAGGGGAGTGCGACGCTCCGTCCCGACCGTCCCGTGAAGGCCGTGCGGATCGTCTCGACCTGCGACGACAACGGCACTCCCTACGTGACCATTCAGCCCCCGCAGGTGCTGCCGAGGTTATAAGCGGCAGGAGCGGCGGACAAACAGGGCAGAACAGGCTGAACCTTCTGCGGAGCTGTCGGCAGCGTCAGAAGTCGAAGCGCAGCTGGATGCAATCGTTGCAGGCTTCGGGCGTATTGCCCACCGTGAGGCCGATCAGCCGCACCTTGCGCCCGTGGAGGTTCACCCCGGCAAGCAGCTCCTCCGAGATGCGCGACAGCTGCTCATCGCTCTCGATGGCCCCAAGCAGCGTCTTCGAGCGCGTGATCTGCCGGAAATTGTCGTATTTGAGTTTCAGAACCACCGTCTTGCCGCGGAATTCGTGGCGCTGGATCCGTGCCCAGACCTCTTCGCGCACGCCGTCCAGCTCCTGCTGCAAGCGGACCCGGTCGTCCAGGTCCTCCGCGAAGGTCGTCTCGGCGCCCAGCGATTTCCGGACCCGGTTCGGCGTCACGGCCCGTTCGTCGATCCCCCGCGCATAACCGTAGTAGGCGTGGCCCGCCTTCCCGAACTGGTGCACAAGCGCCGACTCCTCCCATTGCCGCAGGTCCGCACCCGTGCGGATTCCCAGGCGGTGCATCCGCTCGGCCGTCACCGCTCCGATGCCGAAGAAGCGTTCGACGGGAAGCGCCGCCACAAAGGCTTCGATCTCGTCGGGGGCGATCGTGAACAGCCCGTCGGGTTTGCGGTAGTCCGAAGCGATCTTCGCCAGCATCTTGTTCACCGAGACCCCTGCCGAAGCCGTCAGGTGCGTTTCGGCGAGGATCCGCGCTTTGATCTCCCGCGCCACGAGCGTCGCGGACCGGACATGGCTCACATCCAGGAAGGCTTCGTCCAGCGACAGGGGTTCGACCAGCTCGGTATATTCGTGGAAAATCGCACGGATCTGCTGCGAGACCGCCTTGTAGACCTCGAAGCGCGCCGGAACGAAGATCAGATCGGGGCACAGACGCCGGGCCAGGGTCGAGGAGAGCGCCGAATGCACGCCGTAGGGGCGTGCCTCGTAGCTTGCCGTGGAGACCACGCCCCGGGGCCCGTCGTGCCCCACGGCAATCGGACGTCCCCGCAGGGCCGGGTTGTCGCGCTGCTCCACCGCGGCGAAAAAGGCATCCATGTCGATATGTATGATCTTGCGCGGCGGCATCGTGCGCAGGTGGGATAAAAATTCGGTCGGAAGGTTCGGAGCGGTGTGTATTCGTATTCCGGGAGATGCCGGAGCACTCCCGGAGAGTGGCAGGGTGCAGAGGCGGGCGGAGTGAATTTCCGCCACAACTATCGGGCCATCTGGCGTTCGATCCACGCCATCAGGACGTCGACGACATACGCCTCCTCCTCCGCTGTCAGGGGGCGCCCCGCCGGAATACCGTGCCACTTGCCCAGGCAGCCCCGGCAGCAGCACCCCGTGGCGTGCTGCGCCACGAAGACCGGATGGCCCCGCATCGGGGTCTGGCGTCCGTCGTTCAGCGGAAAGGCCGCGGCCAGGCGCGTATGCACGAAATCCGCAGCATGGCGCCGGATCGTCGCAAGGCCCTTCTCCGTCACATACGCCCGCTCCGCCCTCCGCAGCCGGAAGCGGCTCCGGAACTCCGAACGGGCAAGTCGCGCAAACAACGCATCCAGATCCCCAGCCGCCGGGGCGGCAGCCGGAGTTCCGGTCTGCTGCGAGGCGGAGGCGACGCCCTCCGCCTTCGAAGCAGACTCCGGAGCGTGAAAACGCTCCGGAGCCGCTTCCGTCGGGAAGAGTTCGGGGTCCGGCGAAGGGCCCGGCCGTTTCGGTCGGGTATGTCGCCTCGAAGCGGGCATTACTCGACGAAGCGGACCTTCGATTCGTCACGCGGCTTGGCATCCGGAGCCTCGTCCGGATAGCCCACACCGATGGCGTAAAGCAGTTTGTAGCCCTCGGAGAGTCCCAACTTTTCGAGATAGGGCGCCGCTTCGGCCGCATCCGTCATGAAGCGCGTCGGGCCGCCCAGGCAGCAGGTCCCCAGTCCCAGCGACTGCGCCGCCAGAACCATGTTTTCACCCAGCAGTCCACAATCCAGCTGTCCGCTGCCGTCCGAAGGTGACGCGATGAAGATCACCGCCGGGGCGTTGCGGAACATGTTTTTGAAATTCGGGTCTTCGGCGGCCTTTGGATTGGCCTTCGTGTAGAGCGCCGTCAAGCCGTCGATGTAGGCCGCGTCGTCCACTACGCGCACCTCCCACGGCTGCTTGTTCATACCGCTCGGGGCATTGATGCCGCACTTCACGATCAGTTCGAGTTTTTCGCGTTCGACGGGTTGTGCCGTGTACTTGCGGATGCTCCGCCGCGCCAGGATCGTCTCAATCACGGCATTCTCCGCGGTCGGCGTCGTCTCCGTTGTCCGCGAACCGCCCTGCGGGGCACAACCGCTCAAGGTCAGCAGCCCGGCGCATAACCAGGTCAGATTTCGTGTTTTCATCGTTCTTTGCTATTTGGATCGCATAAATTTACGCATAAAATATGGTTTATGCCGCCTGATCGTCCTGTTTTTTCGCACATCCGAACAAAAAAAGCCGCCCGCAAGCGGGCGACCCTTCTTCGTATCGGCATATTCGGCCCCGTCAGGCACGGACCGTGGCGCCGCAGCGTTGCTCGAACTGCCGCGTGAGGTTCGACATCACCCGCTCGATGGTCTTGTCGTCGAGCGTGCGGCTCTTGTCCTCCAGCACGAAACTCAGGGCGTAGGACTTCTTCCCCTCGGGGAGCTTGTCGCCCTCGTAGACGTCGAACAGCGAAACGCGCTTCAGGAGTTTCCGCTCCGCGGCAAAAGCCGCCTCACGCAACTGCGCAAAGGTCGTCTGCCGGTCCACCAGCAACGCCAGGTCGCGCTTGACCTCCGGGTATTTCGACAACTCCTCGGCCGTGATCTTCAGTTTCTTGGTCGATTTGCAGAGCGCCTCGAAGTTCATCTCCAGGTAGTAGACCTCCTGCTTGACATCCGTGCGGCGGCGGATCTTCGGCGACACCGTGCCGATCTGCAGCAGCGGCTTGCCGTTCAGCTCCACCGAAAGCCCCTCACCGAACAGGTCGCTCTGCAGCGGCTCCGTCTTCAGTGCGTAGATGTCCAGCCCGAAGCGGCGCAGCAGCTTCTCGGCCACGGCCCGCAGCGTGAAGAACGAGGCCTTTTCGGGTTTCGTGTTCCACGACTGGGGTTCGGTCGTACCCGTCACGGCCATAGCCAGCCGGTACTCCTCGGAGTAGGCTGCCAGGTGGTTCTCATCCGTGCGTTTCGCGGCGTCGTAGAAGTAGCAGTTGCCGAATTCGTAGAGCATCAGGTCGCCGTTCTTGTGGTTGATGTTCAGCGCAACGGCCTCCATCATGTTGAACAGCAGCGTCTGGCGCAGGACATTCAGGTCGGCGCTCAGCGGGTTCAGGATCCGCACACAGCGATCTGCCGGGTACGCCGTCAGGTCATCGTAGTAGGAGGCTTTCGTCAGCGAATTGGACATGATCTCCGTAAAACCGTTGTCGGTCAGATAGTCGGCCGCCAGGTTCATCAGCTTCGCACGGTCCGGACGCGGCGCGTAGGAGAGCGTCGAGCGGACCCGTGCGGGAATCTCCACGTTGTTGTAGCCGTAGATGCGCAGGATCTCCTCCACCAGGTCGGCTTCACGCTGCACGTCCACGCGGTAGGGCGGTACGGCCACCGTCAGCACGTCGCCCTGCTCCGAGAGAACCTTCACCTCCAGGGCCGCGAGGATCGTGCGGATCGTCTCCTCGGGGATCTCCTTGCCGATCAACATCCGGGCCCGCGAAATCGAAAAGTCGAAGACGAAATCCGAAGCCGGCTGCGGGCAGTTGTCCTGGAGGTCGCTCGAAATCGTACCCCCGGCCAGCTCCTTCATCAGCAGTGCGGCCCGTTTTGCGGCGTAGAGCTGCAGGTTCGGGTCCACGCCCCGCTCGAAGCGGAACGACGAGTCGGTGTTCAGTCCGAAACGCTTGGCCGTCTTGCGCACCCAAACCGGGTTGAAGTAGGCGCTCTCGATGAAGACGTTGGTCGTCGTGTCGCTGATGCCCGAATCCAGGCCCCCGAAGACGCCCGCCAGACACATCGGGCGTTCGGCCGAGCAGATCATCAGGTCACGGTCCGTCAGTTTGCGTTCCACGCCGTCCAGCGTCACGAACGGAGTGCCCTCGGCACAGGTCCGGACCACCACCTCGCGCCCCTCGATCTTGTCGGCATCGAAGGCGTGTAGCGGCTGGCCCAGTTCGAACAGCACGAAGTTCGTGATGTCCACCAGGTTGTTTTTCGGGTTGATGCCCGCGGCGCGCAGGCAGTTCTGCATCCATTCGGGCGAAGGGCCGATCTTGCAGCCCGTGACCGTCACGCCCGTATAGCGGGGGCACGCCTCCGTATTCTCGACCCGGATCTTCACCTCCAGGTCGTGATTGTCCACGGCGAAGGCCGAAACGTCCGGCCACTGCACCTCGACAGCCTCGCCGCGGCTCCGCAGCCACGCCGCCAGGTCGCGCGCCACGCCGATATGCGAGGCGGCATCCACCCGGTTCGGGGTCAGGCCGATTTCGATCAGGTAGTCGTCCTCGATGTGCAGGTACTCCCTGGCGCTCATCCCCACGGGTGCATCCGCCGGAAGCTCCACGATGCCGTCGTGCGACGTCCCGATACCGAGCTCGTCCTCGGCACAGAGCATCCCCAGCGACTCCACACCGCGGATCTTCGAACGCTTGATCTTGAACTCCTCGTCGCCGCCGTTGGGGTAGAGCACCGCACCCACCGTGGCGCACAGCACCTTCAGTCCGGCCCGGCAGTTCGGGGCTCCGCAGACGATCCCGAGCGGTTCGCCCGCTCCGACATCCACCTTCGTGACGTGCAGGTGGTCCGAATCCGGATGGTCCTCACACGTCAGCACCTCGCCGACCACGACCCCCGCAAGGCCGCCCTTCACCGTTTCGATCTTCTCGAAACCCTCGACCTCCAGGCCGATGTCCGTAAGCACCTCGGCAATCTTCTCGGCCGAAAGGTCCGTCGCCAGGTAGCGTTTGAGCCAGTTGTAGGAAATATTCATATCGTCGAATTTTGATTTTGCAGATTATCACGCAAAAATAGTAATTTTTCCCGAAACTGCACCCGTTTTGCGGCGCGATTTCATCCCCGGATTTTCCTTTATATTTAGGTATCGAAAATAATTCGTAAAAAATTTGCTTTTCACGATTCCGCGTTTTATATTTGCAGAAACCGAACCGAGAAATGGTACGCAATTTCAACATACAGAACTGGTGGTGGTGGCACTCCTCGACGCTCGTGAACAATGAGTGCGCCCCGTCGCATGTATGGTGAAATCACCGAAGATACACAGGAGCCCGTTGTTTACGAAACGTAAGCAACGGGTTTTTTCTTGCACGAATGCTCAAAATACCGAATAACCCAAATTTTCAGACACCATGAACACGAAAAAATTCTGCCTCGCCGAGAACCAGATGCCCACCCAATGGTACAACATCGTGGCCGACATGCCCACGAAACCCCTCCCGCCGCTCCATCCCGCGACCAAAAAACCCGTCACCAAGGAGCAGATGTCGGCGATCTTCGCCGAAGAGCTCATCGACCAGGAGATGTCCACCCAGCGTTTCATCGACATCCCCGAAGAGGTGCAGGAGATCTACAAGATTTGGAGACCGACCCCGCTGGTGCGTGCCACGGGACTCGAAAAGGCCCTCGACACCCCGGCGAAGATCTATTTCAAGAACGAAAGCGTCTCGCCCGCAGGGTCGCACAAACCCAATACCGCCGTGCCGCAGGCCTACTACAACTACAAGCAGGGGATCAAGCACCTGACCACCGAAACCGGTGCCGGGCAGTGGGGCGCCTCGATCGCCTTCGCCTCGAAGCACTTCGGAATCGACCTCCAGGTCTTCATGGTCCGCGTCAGCTACGACCAGAAACCCTATCGCCGCCTGATGATGAACACCTGGGGCGCCGAATGCGTGGCCTCGCCCTCGCCGCTCACCGAATCGGGCCGCGCCGTCCTCGAACGCGACCCTCATTGCTCGGGAAGCCTCGGGCTCGCCATTTCGGAGGCCGTCGAGATGGCGCTCCGCCGCCCCGAAGATACGCGTTACTGTCTGGGCAGCGTCCTGAACCACGTGCTGCTCCACCAGACCGTCATCGGGCAGGAGGCCGTCACGCAGATGGAGATGGCCGATGCCGAACCCGACGTCGTTATCGGCTGCTTCGGCGGCGGCAGCAACTTCGCCGGTATCGGATTCCCGTTCCTGCGCAAGAATTTCGTCGAGGGCAAGAAGATCCGCGTCGTGGCCGTCGAGCCGTCGAGCTGTCCGAAACTCACCCGCGGGCAGTTCCAGTACGACTTCGGGGATGTCGCCGGATACACGCCGCTGATCCCGATGTACACCCTCGGGCACGAATTCCAGCCCTCGGATATTCACGCCGGAGGCCTCCGTTACCACGGGGCCGGGTCGATCGTCAGCCAACTGCTCAAGGACGGCCTGATCGAGGCACAGTCCGTGCCGCAGGTCGAGACCCTCGCCGCCGGAGTGCTCTTCGCCCAAACCGAAGGGATCATCCCCGCTCCGGAGTCGACCCACGCCATCGCCGCAGCAATCCGTGAGGCACAGAAAGCCAAGGAGGAGGGGACGCCGAAGACCATCCTCTTCAACCTCTCCGGAACGGGTGTCATCGACCTCTACGCCTACGAGCAGTATCTGGCCGGTGCCCTGAAGGATTACGCACCGACTGACGATGAAATTGCCAAGACGGTCAACCGGTTGGAGAAGCTGATTTAAAGTATCGGTTGAAGCAACGAAAAGGAGCGGACCGCCTGTGCGGTCCGCTCCTTTTTCATAAAATTTAGAACCGGTTTCTCGTCATTCCCCGCTTGACGGGGAATCCAGTAGAGCCTTGCTATTAAAAGGTACAAAATTCACAACCGGAACGGTTGCAGATTTTTGTACCTTTTGATGGCAAAAGGTACCCAAAACCAGCCGCAAGTTGCTTTTCGCGGGAATCTTCGGAACACCTCGCTGAACGGGCGCAGTAAGATCAAGCCTTTACAGCCTCCCGTTCCGGGCGCTCGGTTTTCCGAAGATTCTTTTTCCGCTCCAAGCAAAGTGCGGCGGACACCAGACGACGCGGATTCAGCCATCTGAAACCCATCGAAGGTCCCTTCGCCCATGAAACGGGCTTCTTAAGCCCGCGAGCCCAGCCACAGGAAGACCATACCCACCAGAATGAAAGCCAGGTCGACGGCTTTCGAGCGCAGGTTCCGTTCGTGGAACAACGCCGCACCGCACAGGAACGACACCACGACCGATCCCCGCCGGATCATCGAAACCACCGAGATCATCGCATCCGGTTCCTGCAGAGCATAGAGATAGGCAAAGTCCGCCAGCGTCAGGAAAATGGAGATCAACGGAATGGCCCAGCTCCACCGGAACGGCGTCGTATGGCCCCGCCGCGGCCACCACAGTACGGCCACCACCACCGTCATCATCAGAAACTGGTAGAGATTATACCAGCTCTGCACGAAAACCGGGTCGAGGCGCGTCATGATGTATTTGTCGTAGAGCCCGCTCACGGCACCCGTAAGGGCCGAAAGGGCCACGAACAGAATCCAGAGGTTGTGCGTGAAGTCGACCCCCTCGCGACGCGAAGACCGGCTCAGCAGGAACAGCGACACCAAAGCCAGCGCCACACCGATCCACTGGCAGACATTGAGCCGCTCGCCGAAAATCAAAAAGGCGCCGACAAGCACCATGACGGGCCGCGTGGCGTTGATCGGTCCCACGATCGTGATCGGCAGGTGCTTCATGCCGAAGTAGCCGAAGATCCACGACGTGAGGACGATCACCGACTTGAGGATCACCAGCCCGTGGGCCGTGGCCGTGCCGGGCGTCGTGGCCAGCACCGTGTCGTCGAACCATCCCAGGCCGAACTCCGCGGAGAGGATCGCCGGGACGAAAAACAGCGTCGAGAAGAGCGTATTGAGCAGCAAAACCGGAAGCACGGCGTTTCCGGTCAGGGCCTTCTTCTTCGCGACGTCATACAGACCGAGCAGCGCGGCCGAGGTAAAGGCAAGGGTCAACCACATGGCTCAAAAATTTTCGTTCGCAAGGTAAAAACAAAAGGAAGGCGGCCCGGTGGCCGCCTTCGTCGGAACAGGGTGGTCGCCTATCGGATCTCGTCGCTGTAGACCGCACCCGGAAGGTCGTGCAGGTTATAGCGCGAGGCCATCGACATGCCGTAGGCCCCGGCTGACTTGATCGTCAGCAGGTCGCCCCGCTGCGTCGTGCGCAGCGTCACGTTCTCGTCGAAAACGTCCGTCGATTCGCAGGCCGTGCCCACGACCGTATATTTCGTCCGCGGGGCGTCGTCCGCCGCCGTGATGTTCTCGATGTTGTGGTACGAACCGTACAGCGCCGGGCGGATCAGTTCGGTCATCGAGGCGTCGACGATCAGCAGCCGCCGGCCCGTGGCCGTCGTCTTGTTGAACAGCACCGTCGTGATCAGCTCCCCGCACTCGGCGACGATCGAACGCCCGAACTCGAAATGCACCTCCCGGTCGCCGACGCGAAGGTGGTTGTGTACGATCGAGAACAACGACGCGAAGTTCGGAATCGGCTCGTTCTCCGGAACGTCGTAGTTCACGCCCAGACCGCCGCCCACGTCGACGAACCGCAGCTCGAACCCGAGTTTTTCCAGATTCTCGACAATGACGTTCACCTTGTTGCACATGTTCTCGAAGACGTGCAGCTCGCGGATCTGCGAACCGATGTGCAGGTGCAGTCCGATGATACGGATGTGCGGCAGCGTGCGGAGCTCCTCGGCGTGTTCGAGCACCTCTTCATAGGAGATGCCGAACTTGCTGTCCGCCTGGCCCGTATCGATGCAGTGGTTCGTCTTCGGGTCGATGTCCGGGTTGATACGAAGCGCCACCTCCGTCACTTTCCCCGCCTCGGCCGAGAAGCGGTCGATGAGTTCCATCTCCTGGATCGACTCGCAGTTGATCGCCAGGATCCCCTGCTCGATGGCGTAGCGAAGCTCCTTGTCGCGTTTGCCGACGCCCGCATAGACGATGCCCTTTGGGTCGAAACCCGCCTCGACCGCCTTCCGGAGTTCGTTCCCGCTCGCGCAGTCGATTCCCAGGCCGTATTCCCGGATAATTCCCAGCAAATGGTCGTCGTAGTTAGCCTTGATGGCGTAATGCACCTTGTAGCCGTACTTGTTCGACTCCGACACGACGCTCTCCAGCGTCTGGCGCAGCAATGCCGTATCATAAAGGTAGAACGGGGTCTCGTAGCCCCGGAGTTTCGATGCAATCTGTCTGCTCAACATACTGACCTGAACTTTTCCTGTGGTTATGGCCGCAAATGTAAATATTTTTAATTATTCTTACAAATCCTTTTGGCCTCTCCACTCCTTTCCAATTCAAAATATTTAGTATCTTTGCACAGATTTCACTCGCTTGTATGAAAAATATCCGCAATTTCTGCATCATAGCCCATATCGACCACGGCAAATCCACGCTCGCAGACCGGCTGCTCGAAAAAACCAATACGCTCAACCAGCGCGAAATGCAGTCCCAGGTCCTCGACGACATGGAACTCGAACGGGAAAAGGGCATCACCATCAAGAGCCACGCCATCCAGATGGTGTACACGGCCCGCGACGGACAGCAATACACGCTCAACCTGATCGATACCCCGGGGCACGTCGACTTCTCCTACGAGGTCTCGCGCGCCATCGCCTCGTGCGAAGGAGCCCTGCTCGTCGTCGATGCCACGCAGGGAATTCAGGCACAGACCATCTCGAACCTCTATCTCGCCGTCGGGCACGACCTCGAAATCGTCCCCGTGCTGAACAAGATCGACATGGAGGCCGCCATGATCGACGAGGTGAAGGATCAGGTCATCGACCTGATCGGATGCAAGGAGGAGGATATTCTGCTCGCCTCCGGAAAGACCGGACAGGGTGTCGAGGAGGTCCTCGAAGCCATCGTCCACCGGATCCCCGCCCCGAAAGGAGATGAGAACGCCCCGCTGCAGGCCCTGATCTTCGACTCGGTGTTCAACCCCTTCCGCGGCATCATCGCCTATTTCCGCGTCTTCAACGGCACGATCCGAAAGGGCGACCACGTCAAGTTCTTCAACACCGGCAGCGAGTACGATGCCGACGAAGTGGGCGTGCTCAAACTCAAGATGCAGCCCCGCGACGAGATCCGAGCCGGGGATGTCGGCTACATCTGCTCGGGAATCAAAACCTCCTCGGACGTCAAGGTCGGCGATACGATCACCTCGGTGGCAAACCCCGCGCAGGAGGCCATCGCCGGATTCGAGGATGTCAAGCCCATGGTCTTCGCCGGCGTCTATCCCGTCGAGGCCGACCAGTACGAGGACCTGCGCGCCTCGCTCGAAAAGCTGCAACTCAACGACGCCTCGCTCACCTTCGAGCCCGAAAGTTCGCTCGCACTCGGATTCGGGTTCCGCTGCGGTTTCCTCGGGCTTCTCCACATGGAGATCATCCAGGAGCGCCTCTACCGCGAATTCGACATGGACGTCATCACCACCGTGCCCAACGTCTCCTACCGCGTCACCACCACGCAGGGCGACGTCCTGGAGGTCCACAACCCCTCGGGACTGCCCGAAATCACCAAAATCGCCAAGATCGAGGAGCCCTACATCCTCGCCCAGATCATCACCAAGGCCGAATTCCTCGGCAATGTCATCAAACTCTGCATCGACAAGCGCGGCGTGATGAAAAACCAGACCTTCATCACGCAGGACCGCGTCGAGGTCAATTTCGACATGCCCCTCTCGGAGATCGTCTTCGACTTCTACGACAAACTGAAAAGCATTTCCAAGGGATACGCCTCGTTCGACTACCACCGGACGGGTTTCCAACTCTCGAAACTCGTCAAACTCGATATTCTCCTGAACGGCGAACCCGTCGACGCCCTCTCGTCGCTGACCTACACCGACCACGCCTACGATTTCGGACGCAAGATGTGCGAAAAACTCAAGGAGCTCATCCCGCGCCAGCAGTTCGATATTGCCATCCAGGCCGCCATCGGCGCCAAGATCATCGCCCGCGAGACCGTCAAGGCCGTGCGTAAGGACGTAACCGCAAAATGTTACGGCGGCGACATCTCCCGCAAACGAAAACTCCTCGAAAAACAGAAGAAAGGCAAGAAGCGGATGCGCCAGATCGGCAACGTCGAAGTCCCTCAGTCGGCATTCCTCGCCGTGTTGAAAATGGATTGAGAACCATGAAGAAAACCATCATCGACCTCTTCGAGTCCTCCGTCGAAAAGTACGGCGGAAAGACCTTCCTGCTCGAAAAACGGCACCACAAGTTCGAGCCCACGACCTATGCCGAAACCAAAGAGCTGGCCCTCGAAGTCGGCGCAGGTCTCGCCTCCGTCGGCATCCGCCCCAAAGACAAGGTCGCCATCCTCGCCGAAGGATCCAACGCATGGATCGTCTCCGAACTTGGACTCTTCTACGCCGGAGCCGTCAGCGTACCCCTCTCGGTGAAACTCGAAGAGTCGAACGACCTCCTGTTCCGGCTGCGCCACGCCGAGGTCAAGGCACTCTTCGTCTCGAAGTACCAGCTGCCGAAGATCCGCCGCATCCGCGCCGAACTCCCGCAGATCGAACACGTCATCGTCCTCGGGCACATCCCCCTCGAACCGGGTGAAACCGCCTACGGAACCCTCCGGCGCCTCGGACGCGACTACCTCTCGAAGCACAAGGAGGAGTTTTTGAAGATCGGGCAGGCCATTCGGAACGAAGACTATGCCACGATCACCTACACCTCCGGGACCACGGCCGACCCGAAGGGCGTCGTACTCACGCACCGGAACTACACGGCCAATGTCGAGCAGTCGCTCTCGCGCATCGACATCCCGTCGCATTACCGCACGCTGATCATCCTGCCGCTGGACCACTGCTTCGCCCACGTCGTCGGGTTCTACATCATGATCGCCTGCGGAGCCTCGGTCGCCACGGTCCAGATCGGCAAAACCCCCATGGAGACCCTCAAGAACATCCCGCTCAACATCCGCGAAGTACAGCCCCATTTCCTGCTGTCGGTTCCGGCGCTGGCAAAGAATTTCCGCAAGAACATCGAGAGTTCGATCCGCGCCAAAGGCGCCTTCACCGAACGGCTGTTCCGCCTCGGACTCCGCACGGCATACGTCTACAACCAGGACGGCTACAGCCGCGGAAAAGGGTGGCGCTGTCTGTTGCGGCCCGCCGTAGCGCTGTTCGACGCCGTGCTGTTCCGCAAGGTCCGCGAGGCGTTCGGCGGCTGCATGAAGTTCTTCGTGGGTGGGGGAGCCCTGCTCGATGCCGAACTGCAGCGCTTCTACTACGCCATCGGCATTCCGATGTTCCAGGGATACGGGCTCTCCGAAGCCACACCCGTCATCTCGACCAACTCCCCGAAGTATCACTGGCACCGCTTCGGTTCGTCGGGCAAGATCCTGATCCCGCTCGACCTGAAGATCGTCGACGGGGAGGGCCGCGAGCTGCCCCGCGGTCAGAAGGGCGAAATCATCATCCGCGGCGAAAACGTCATGGCCGGTTACTGGAAGAATCCCGAGGCCACGGCCGAAACCATTCGCGACGGCTGGCTCCACACCGGCGACATGGGGTATGTCTCGGAGGATGAGTTCCTCTATGTGCTGGGGCGTTTCAAGAGCCTGCTGATCGCCTCGGACGGCGAGAAGTACAGCCCCGAAGGAATGGAGGAGGCAATCGTCGACAAGTCGCCGTTCATCGACCAGATCATCATCCACAACAACCAGAATCCCTTCACCGGGGCGATTGTCGTGCCGAATGCCGAGGCGTTGCGGCGCGAGCTCGACCAGCGCAAGGTCGCCGGGGAGGAGCGTCCGGCGGCTGCGGCACGGATTCTGGCGGCCGAAATCGACAAATACCGGGCTGGCGGTATCTATGCCGGGGAATTCCCCGAGCGTTGGCTCCCGGCCGGGCTGGCGATCGTCGACGAGGCCTTCACCGAGCAGAACGGACTGGTAAACAGCACGATGAAGATCGTGCGTTCGAAAGTCGAGGAGCATTTCCGCAACCGGTTGGAGGATCTTTACTCGCCGGACGGAAAGCAGGTGGAAAATTCTGAAAATCTGAAGGCTCTGAAAAAATTACTCGGATAAGGCATTTTTCAGGGGTTGAAAACTTGTCTTTTCAAAAATTCGGAGTATCTTTGTACTCCGTAACGCGGAAATAGCTCAGTCGGTAGAGCATCAGCTTCCCAAGCTGAGGGTCGCGGGTTCGAATCCCGTTTTCCGCTCCAAAGTAACAGGGAGAGCCATTTTGGTTCTCTCTGTTGCTTTGTACTTGGTTGCAGATGGATTCGTCCGCGCGACCTCAAGGCGCCCCTTCCAGGGGCCGGGGGTGTCAGCAACAATTCGCGGAATCACTCAAGCGCAGCGCGAGTGCGAATCCCGTTTTCCGCTCCAGAGGGGGCCAGAAAGAAACCCCGATAGAAAGCAAAAAGCCTTGTATATCAGTGGTATACAAGGCTTTTTCTTGTATTTCCCCACTCCTGTTGAAGCAAAAGGCAGCAAGTATTTCAGGCCTTAATCGTGACCTATTTTGCTCGGACCGAAAATAGGTCACGATTTAGCTCTATTTCGCTGATTTGCATCATTTTACTCTGCAACATTCCGGTGCTGAAGACGTTTAATTTACTCAAAAACCAAGCAGCCATGTTGCCACGAACCACCTTCAGCGTCGTCTTCTTCTGCAAGAAGACCAAAGTCACGAAAAAGGGCAAGGCCCCGATCTATGCCCGCATCACCACGACCGGCCAGTCGACCGAAGTCTACACGCAGTGCCAGATTGAGCCGGATCGCTGGAACCAGCGCCTCGAACGTTCGCTCTACAAGGACGAGGTCGACCAGCAGATCAACCGCATCATCGCCAGCTACCGGGCCTCGATCCTTGCCGCCTATGACCGGCTGATCCAGGAGAACAGGACGCCGACCTGCTTTGCCGTCAAACAACTGCTGGGCTCCGCCACTTCGAGCCGGATGCTGCTGGCGGAGTTCGGCAAATACTGCGAGAAACGGCAGCAGGAGGCCGGCACCCGTATCACACAGCTCACGGCCAACAAGTACCACCGCCTGCTGCGCTATATGACCGAATATATCCGGCAGGTGTATGGCAAGGAGGATCTTCCGCTGGAGACGGTCGACTACGCCTACGTCGATGGATTGAGCACCTACATGCAGACGGCCTACAACTGCCACAACAACGGAGCGGTCAATCTACTGTGCTGTTTGAAGAACTTCCTGCTTTATGCCGTCCGCAACGAGTGGATCGAGAAGAATCCCTTCCGCTTCTACAAGATGAAG
Organism: uncultured Alistipes sp.; assembly: GCF_963931675.1. Classification (NCBI taxonomy): domain Bacteria; kingdom Pseudomonadati; phylum Bacteroidota; class Bacteroidia; order Bacteroidales; family Rikenellaceae; genus Alistipes; species uncultured Alistipes sp. The sequence goes on from NZ_OZ007039.1 coordinate 2,970,223, forward strand.
ATCGACAAAACGAATGTCAAGATACCGCTGACGAAGGCGGAGCTGGACCTGCTGCTGAAACGCCCGATGCCAAACGAACGGCTGGAACGGATTCGGGATGTTTTCTGCTTCTGTGCGCTGACGGGACTGGCTTTCACGGATGTCGACCACCTGCGGTCCGAGCACATCACGACCGACGAGAACGGTACTCTGTGGATTCATAAACCACGGGAGAAGACCGCAGTCGTAAGTCGGATTCCGCTGCTGCCGCATCCGATTCGGATTCTGCAAAAATACGGGCGGGATCCTGAGTTACGACTCAAAGGAAAACTGCTGCCCGTTCCGAGCAATCAGAAGATGAACGCCTACCTGAAGGAGATTGCGGATATTTGCCTGATCAACAAAAATCTGACAGTTCATCTGGCGCGCCATACGTTTGCCACGCTGGCGATTGAATACGGGATGCCAATTGATATAATCGCCAAGATCCTCGGCCACTCGAATACCAACATGACCCGTCATTATGCCAAAATATCCGAGGCGAATATCAGTCGGGAAATGCAAAAAATCGGGAAAATCTTAACGTACTGATGCAGGCGACCGACCGGGCGGAAAGGAACCATTCCAGTTGCTTACGGCCGGTCGTTTATGGAAGAACCGTTTACTTCTGACTCAACTCGGCTAACGTACCCCGCAACGTATCAAGAAAGTGGGTCAGACGGTTCTTGCGGTTCAGAATAGCCCAGCGGCAATTGTCCGGATTCTTGAAACTCGTATTGATGTTCATTGCATGGCGGAGTTTGAGAAATTCGCTACGACTGAATCTTTTTGCCATATTGATAAAAAGGGACTAAAAGAAGGATCCTCTATTCCCTGCATTTTCCAATAGGCCATACCAACTCCAGATGTTACTCCAGAGCCAGCGAACCCTACAAGACGCCCCGAACCAATATTAGCAACAAAATTGTAACCCCAATAATATAATACCAAGCCACTCCTTTCTAAATAAATAATCATCACTGCTGAGATGTGATTGGGATCTTTTGTCTTTTTGAATCGTATGCCATACGACGATAACAATACGACCCTCTAATAAAACGATCCAGTCTATCCAAATAAAAACTTTAGAATTCTAATACATTCCTATTATTGATTATGATTTAATAATGTTTTATGACGCAACTTTTCTTCTAAAAAAGCCCCGCCCCAATATTTAGACTAAATATAAGGCCCCATCTGCAATAAAATTTATTTACAAATCAACACGCAAATCAATATGGGATACTTTTCGAAAGTGTATTTTAAATAGAACTGATAAAAACTTTACCTTAAGCATGGTCATCCAAGCATCATTTTTAGATATGATTTTCTCAAAAAAATTTGCTCTAATGGGAACAACATATTTTCTACTGACCAATGGGTTGATGAACTCCTTGACCTCGTCGACCGTCCAGAAATAACGCCCAAAGTTGAACATGCCACCGCGATATCCGAAACAGGACTTGTCCACGATCGATACGGTCGTTATAGTACGGCGTCCCGCGACGATCAGCTGCCGCAGGCTCTGCAAACCATAGAAGACACCTTGCGCGGATCCTCCGCGGAGGGTGATGCCCGTCGTGGAGACGTCGAGTGTGTAGGCTTCGGCGCTGAAACACAGGTTGCCCGTTACGAAAAGGACGAGTGTCTGAAGCCATTTTTTCATATCCAAGTTGTTGTCGCAGCGCTTCGGCCCAGATACTATATCCTTCCTTCGTGAGATGGGTTCCATCAGTCGTGTATCGGGCTTTCAGTCCGTTGTTGTCCGTCAGTCCGCGGTTCAGATCGAGCCAGTCGATCCCCTGTTCCGCACACCGTAAGGACGGTGTTGAGATTCCAGATGCGTGCATTGAGCGCCGCATTGTTGTGAACGAGTAGTACCGACTGGACGACGGGCTGGATTCCGGCCTCCCGCAACCGGGAGATGATTCGCTGCTGGTTGGCGAGGATTACCTCCGGCGAGACGTCCTTGATGTTGCCCTGCATGAAGCAAAAAACGGGCCGGACTGCGTCATGTTGGGGAGCATCTATCCCAGCGGCTAGTCCATCGACCGCAGCTGCGTTCCGCAGACCATTCCGGATGCAACGGAGGGGCACGAGATGATAGGAGTGGTCGAATCGGTCAGGGATGCCATGCCAACAGAGGGCGGGCCGAATACGTGCGGAGTCCCCACGCCGACGAAGAATGTGGAAGCGGAGCCTGGTAGGCTCCGCTTCCACATTCTTTAAAAATATCTCCAGAATTTTTTATGCTGAAATAACTACTTCCCGACAACAGCATCCACCGTTATCCGGAGCATCAAGCCCGTCATAGATGCGGTAATGAAGAGTCACTCCTCCTTGCCGTCGAAGAAATAGGTGGCGTAGTTGAGCCCTGCGGCGTCGTAGCATTTGCGCAGCGTCGACATGCGGCGCGTGAAATCCGCGAAATCCTTGCGGTCGTAGGCCCATCCAACCTCGGCCACGGCGGCCAGTCGCGGCAGCAGCATGTGTTTCAGATGGGTGGCCGTCGCGATGTACTCCGTCCAGAGGTTGGCCTGCACGCCCAGAATATAGTCTTGCTCCGTGTCGTTGAGCTTCTCGTAAGGATCCAGCCGGTAGACCTCGCGCATGGGTAGGAAGCCGCCGATGCCAAGCGGTTCGTGAACGGGATCCTTCGTCTGAAAATAGTCGAGATAACAATGGGTATTGGGTGTCATGATGACGTGGTTGCCCGCCTTGGCGGCCGCGATGCCGCCTTCGGAACCGCGCCATGACATGACGGTGGCGGTCTTCGACACGCCGCCTTCGAGGATTTCGTCCCAGCCGATGATCTCGCGGCCGTGCTCACGGAGCCACGTTTCGATGCGGCGGACCGTGTAGCTCTGCAATTCGAACTCATCTTTCAGCCCCTCCTCCCGGATGCGCTGCTGACACAGCGGGCACGCCTTCCATCTCTCCTTCGGACACTCGTCACCGCCGATGTGGATGTATTTCGACGGGAAGAGCCCGATCACCTCGGCGAGGACGTTTTGTAGAAACTCGAACGTGGTCTCCTTGCCCGGGCAGTAGACATCGGAACTGATGCCCCAAGTCGTACGGACCTCGTAGCCTTCGCCCCGGCATCCCAGCCAGGGGTAGGAGGCAAGCGCCGCAACAGCATGCCCGGGAAGCTCGATCTCGGGGATGACCGTGATGTAACGCTCAGCGGCATAGGCCACGATATCGCGGATCTCGCTCTGCGTGTAATAGCCGCCGTAGGGAGTCCGGTCGTATTCGCTTGACGTGGTAAGGTGCCCGACGAGCGTCTCCTTGCGGACCGAGCCCACACGGGTCAGCTCCGGATAGCGTTTAATTTCGATGCGCCAGCCCTGATCTTCGGTCAGATGCCAGTGGAAGCGGTTCATCTTGTGCATGGCCAGGATGTCGATAAACTCCTTGACCTCGTCGACCGTCCAGAAATGACGTCCCGAGTCGAGCATGCCGCCGCGATATCTGAAACAGGGCTTGTCCACGATCGACACGGCCGCTACGGTGCCTCGTCCTGCGACGATCAACTGCCGCAGGCTCTGCAAGCCGTAGAAGACGCCCTGCGCGGATCCTCCGCGGAGGGTGATGCCCGTCGTGGCGACGTCGAGCGTGTAGGCTTCGGCGTCGAGCGAGGAGTCTATGCCCAGCGAGATGGCGCCCATGTCGCCGCATTTCAGTTCGCCGCCCAGCGTCGGGGCAACCCATTGGGCGAAGAGCTCCGCCGAACGCCGCAATCCGGCTTCGCGGCCGACGGTAATTCCCGTCTGCGGGGTTACGTGGAATTCACCCTCCCCGACGGTTGCCGACAGGGGCTTGGGTACAATGCCGACGCCGGCTTCGGCGCCGATACACAGGTTGCCCGTCGCGAAAAGGACGAGCGCCAGAAGCAGTTTTTTCATATCCGAGGTGTTGTTGTCTGTTTGAGGTTTTGGGTGTCGAGGTATTGCCGCAGCACGCCGGACCAGATTCCGTACCCCTCCTCCGTGAGGTGGGTCCCGTCGGTCGTGTATCGGGCTTTTAGTCCGAGGTCATCCGTCAGTCCGCGGTTTAGGTCGAGCCAGTCGATCCCCTGTTCCGCACACCACGCCGTAAGGGCCGTGTTGAGGCTCCGGATGCGTGCATTGAGCGCCGCATTGTTGTGAACGAGTAGCACCGACTGGACGACGGGCTGGATTCCGGCCTCGCGCAGCCGGGTGACGATCCGCTGCTGGTTGGCGAGGATCACCTCCGGCGGGATGTCGTTGAACAGGTCGTTGATGCCGCCCAGCACGAAGCAGAGTGCGGGCCGGGCCGCCAGCACGCAGGTGTCCAGCAGCCAGCCCATCTGCCCGGTCAGAAAACCGCCCTGCCCGGCATTGCGGACATCGTGGCGTCCGAGACGGGGATTCCAGTCCCCGCCGTTGGCCGTCAGGGAGTCTCCCAGCAGGACGATCCGCACCTCCCGGGGCGATGCCGCCAGGATGCGGCGGGCAACTTCGCCGGAGAGTTCCGCACGGGTTGTTGCCGGAAGTTCCTCTCCGCCGGCGTCCATCGTCCGGAGAAAATCACGCACTTCGGCGACGAGAAACTCCTGCCCGGCGGCGTTGAGCATCATGCCGTCGGAGGTACAGGCCGGGTCGAGCGCACCGTCCTTGCAGAGCCGCTCCGAGGGGTCGAGGCAGACGATTCCCTGCCCGGCAGCCCACGATCGCAGGGCGTCGTTGAGTTGCCGGATCCGGGCGTTCACGACGGGATGTGCGGCCGAAACCGGCGTTGTCAGGAGCAGCACCGGCCGGATGCCCGTTGTGTCGAGCCGCATGCAGACCGAACGGAAGGCATCCAGAATGCGCGGCAACGGCTGTCCGAGAAGGATCTCCGGCAGACCAGCATGGAGTATGCACGCTGCCGGCTGGCGGTTCAGCAGACGTCGGTCCAGATCCCAGTGTTGCTGGGAGAGAAGAAACTGTCCTTCGCCGGCCTCTGCGACGTCGTACTCCGGAAGCCTTGCGGCCCAGTCGATGCGGTTTCCCTCCCCGTTCGTGAGGAACCCCACGACGGGTCGGGCCGCAGGGAGGTCACTCGCGGTGAATAGGCTTCCGACTGTCAGAATAAAAAACAACAGTCGTTTCATGGTTTCACTGTGTAAAAGGGGGTCCGAACGGATTACTTCCGCCCGGACTCCATACTAGCTAATCGCGGTCGCGGACGCAACGGACGTTGACCAGCATGGATGCCGTACCGTCGCCTTCGCTCCACGGACGCGAGTTAAAGTTCCACGGTACGATCTCGTTGCTCCAACCGAATACCTCGAACATCTGTGCCGTCGTGGCGTCGGCCTTGGTCGTGGTCCAGAAGCTTGCCTTGTCCACGGCATTGTCCGGAGCTCCGACATTGCCGTGCCAGAACTTGCCCGCCGGAACGATGTTCAATCCGAGTTCGTTCGTGCCGGTGTTCCCGGTCCAGTACTGTGCCGACTTGATCCGGGAGGCGTCGCTGCCCGCTACCGTCTGCAAGGCCCGCCACTCCTGCATCGTCGATACGTGCCATCCGTCGGGGCATACGCCCTGCATCCGGGTATCTTCGGCCTCGGTCGCCTCGTCGTAGGTCCGCAGGGCCGTCGGCCAGCTGTAATAGACGCCGCGGATCTTCGGATCGGCAATCAGTTCGTCGGTGTAGCTCTTGGCCGCGGGATTGCCGTAGATCTCGTCAACGGTCGTGAAGGCCGTTCCGTCGCTGTACTTCATGGCCCGCAGGTTCTCGGCCATCCAGAAGTCCTCGCCGATCTTCACAACCTCGTAGACCTCGGGATTCTCCGGGTCGCGCAGGTCCGTGTAGGGACGCAGCATGCCGGTGAGCCGGAGCGACCGGATCTCGGACGGCGTCGTCTTGATGTTGACCGTCGAGGTGATGCGCCAGTAGATCGTGCGGGTGAGGTAGGCGCCGCCCAGATCCGAGAGCAGCCCGTCCAGCAGCGCGTGGGTCATCTCCACGGATCTTTCGGTCGTCAGCGGATGCATCTTCGGGGCATTCATCTCGGCGTCGAGGCTGTATTCGAGGGCATAGGTGACGTTGCGGGCGTTGCACTCCCAGGCGGCCGTCGCCAGCACCTCGTCCCGGCTGCCGTAGTCGAGATGGAATTCCGCGCCATCGGCCGGGCCCTCGGTGAGCGTGATGGGTTCGGCCGCCGTCACGGCCTCGAACCGGCGGATGATCACCGTGCGATCCTCCTCCTCGGCCGTGGCGCGCTCCGGGTCGCTCGGAACCACGTTCCAGACGAATTTCTTCTTCTGGGAGGCCACCATGCCGAAGGTCTGTTCCAGCAGCAGGTCCAGATCGCCCTGCGAAATCTCGAAATGGCAATCCTCACCGGCTTCGAACGTCACCTCCTTCTCGAACTCCGCGTCGTAGAGACGCAGGGTGTAGTCAACGCCCGTTGTGTCGCACGACCACTCGAAGCGGACGCTCTCCTCGGCCAGATCCGCATCGAGCAGCACTTCGCCGTCGGCATCGGGCGCAACGAGCGTCAGCGCTACCGGGTCTTTCGTCACCCGGCGGATCGAGACTTCGCGGACCGCGCTGTTCTCGATCGGGTTGTTCAGGTCGCCCGTACCGGTCACCTTCCAGTAGACCGTGGCCGCAGTGTTCTTCTCGATTCCGGCGGCCGCGAGCCATTCGTCCATCTCCTGCGTGGTGAAGGCGTGCGACGTCTCGCTTCCGCACTCCGTCGACAGGGTCCCCTCCTCGGGGAAGAGCGGGTCGAGGCTCAACAGCAGCTTGTAGTCGGGGACCGTCGAGACGCATTCCCACGAGAAGGCGACTTCGGCCTCGGGGGTCTTCTTGTCGAGGAGGATTTCAGCCTCGTTCTCGGGGCTCGTGAGCAGGATCAGCCCCGTGGGGAGATCGCAGCGCGTGATGGTCAGCTGCCGGACCTCGTCGCACCAGCCGACCGTCGGGTCCACGACCGTCACGGTCCAGTAGAGACGGACCGTTTCGCCGATCCCGACCTTCATGGAGCTCAATACGGAGTCGAGCTGCATGGTCGTCAGTTTCCACGACTCGCTCACGCCGGGATCCTGTTCGCAGGAGGTCGTGAAGGCCTCGTCCAGTCCGAAATGCAGTTTGTAGTTGATGAAGTGCCGCCGCGAACTCCACGCGAAGGTGAAGAGCGAATCGGGGTGTTCGTAGTCGAGGATGATCACCGTGTCGGCCTGGGGCCGGGTCAGGGAGACCGGCTGCCGTCCGACTTCGTAGAAATCGTTCTCCTTGTTGCAGCTCGATGCCCACAGCGCACTGATGAACAGAGCCGCGATCGCGATATTTCGAATGAGTCTGTACATGGTCGAAGGTGTTTTTTAATGGTTGTAGGCTCCGATGTTGCGGGCATCGCCGACGGGCTCTCCCCAGAAGTCCTCAGAGAACGGGAAGATCGGATCCTCGGGGATTCCGATCCCGGCTCCGATGCAGGGTGAACCCGTTGCCAGGCGCAGCCCGTCGAGGATCTCGTCGCGGTCGACGAGGTTGTTGTTGGACGTGAACTCCTCGATCAGGCGGACGAACGCCGGGTCAGCCGAGATGTTGGCCGTGTTGTGTTCGTCGCTCCCGGGGATGGTTCCCTCCTGGTAGCCGAAGATGCAGTTGTTGCGCAGGATCAATCCCTGGTTGTCGATGAACTCTCCGGCCCCGACCTTCGTGAAGGGGTTGGCCGTGCCGGTCGTGTTGTAGAAGATGTTGTTGGTGAAGAGCAGCGAACCGGGGATGTTCGTGTAGTTGTCGAACGTGATGGCCGTGTTGTCCGCATGGGTTGCGGCCGAACGGGTCTTGATGATCGTGTTGTTGTAGAAGTGGCACGACCCGACGCGTCCCACGACGTCGATCGTCGACGAGAGGGTCTGTCCGTTGCCCTTCACGTAATCGCGCGTGCCGTCGTTGATGCTGACGTTGTACCGCACGACGGTTCCCTCTTGCGAGACGTAGTTCTTGTCGAAGGAGACGTCGCTGGGGCACAGCATCAGCCATCCGCCCACGTTGTTGTAGGAGATGTTGTATTCGAAGAGCGTGTTGCGGCAGTTCTGATCGCAGTCGAAGGCCTGTCCGTCCCACGTGGCCTTGTGGTCCTGCACGATGTTGTAGCGGAAGATGGTCCCGTCGCTGTGGATGCACCACAGGGCTGCGGCGGCCTCCATGCGGTTCGGGATGTTTTCATCGGCGAAGTCGCCCGGAGCGCAGTTGCGGACGATGTTGTATTCGACCAGCGCGTCGTCGCAGCCGTTGACGATGATCTGGTCGCCCGGTATCCCCTCGAAGACGTTGCGCCGGAAGATGAATCCCGTGTTGGCCTTGCGCTGCGTGCGGTCGCCCGTGGCCAGATAGCCCGTCAGACCGTCCCGCTGGCAGTTGACGATGCGGCAGTCCTCGACCACCAGGTCGTTGAACGACGAGGGGTTCGTGCCGCCAATGACGTTGTAGTAGAAGATGCCCGAACCGCCGCCTTCGTTGTGGTGGGTTTTCGTGCCGTAGACGTCGGCGATCTCGCACCGGCGGATGTGGATATGGTTCATCACGCCGCCCTCGATATTGTCGGCCTCGATCCGGATGCCGGCGATCTTGGGCCGCGGTTCATTTCCCTTGTTGGTGATTTTCAGATCCTGCAACTCCCAGTACTGCACGTTGCGGATCAGAATGGTCTCGTAGCTTCCGCCACCTGCGATTTCGGGCAACGGCAGGCTCTCGTCACCATAGGACCCGAGGACGATCGGGGCCTCGGCCGTTCCGCTGCCGCGGAGCGTGAGCGTGCCGTTATAGACCGTACCCCGTTTGATGAGGATCGTGTCGCCGGCCTTCCAGGGCTGCTCCATGATGCGGTCCACGCTCTCCCAGGCCTGTTCCGGGGAGTGTCCCGTATTGTAATAGGCGCCGTTTTCGGGGTCGATGTAGTAGCGGTGCGGGTAGGAGACGCTGCCCTTGCCGTTTTCGTCCTTCCAGGTCTCCTCCTTCTGGCAGGCGGCCAGCTGGCTGATGCCCAGCAGCGCCGCGAGTATGATGGTGTACATTTTCATCTTTTTCGGATTTTGCGGGTTACATCGGGTCCATCACGCAGCGGATGGGATACATGTGGTTCTCAACAGTCGGGACGATGCTGTACGACTGGATGTTGAGCGACGAGGCATCGTCGTAGATCGACAGCAGCACGGCTTTCGTCGGATCGTCGGCCGATGCCGTGTCGCCGTAGGAGAACTGCATGCCGGCCAACCGGGGCGTCGAGCTCCAGAAGCGGGCCGTGAAGGTCGGGTCGGTGAGGAACGTGAGCCCTTCGTGCCAGTAGAATCCCGACACCACGATGTTCAGCTTGGCGCTGTTCGTGATGGAGGCCGTCGTCGGCCAGTAGGAGGGATCCTTCACGGCATCGGCGCCCGTGTCGGCCCCGAGGTATTCGCGCAGGGCGTTGAATTCGTCGATCGACGGCAGGTGCCACCCTTCGGGGCAGACGCCCTGCACCGTCTCGCCGGCTTCGTAGGCGGCCTTGGCCTCGTCCCAGGTCAAGCGCGTGGCGGCAGCCCACGTGTAGTAGCGGCCGACCTTCTGCACATAGAGCGGGTCGTTGCAGTAACCGTCGCCCATGGCGATCTTGGCCTCGTCGGGCAGCGGTTCCCCATCGGAGTAGGCCGTGGCGCGGAGGTTTTCGGACATGATGGTCATCAGCGATCCGTCGTTGAGGATGAACTGGCAGGCCCCGTAGGTCTGGTTGTCACGGGGATCGGTGAAGCTCTCGACGAGCGGGATGGCGCTGAAATGACGCCAGACGCTGCGGACCTCGCCGTTGCGGGTCTGCTCGACGCGCCAGAAGAAGCGCTTGTTGCCCGAGAAGTCGGGCCATACCTCGCGCAGCATGTCGAGCGTCTCGGCATTGGTCAGCACGAGCGAGTCCTTGGTCCCCATGTCGAAGGTGACGGCGTTCTCGAAGTACATGTTCACGTCGAACGAGATCCGGTACGTGGCGCCGGGTCGTGCTTCCCAGGTGAAGATCTGTTTGTCGTCGGGTTTGAAGAAGTCAATTTTCAGCGTCGCGCCTTCGGCGGGCGAGATGGCGCGCGCCCAGGTCGGGTCGACATAATCGACCTTCTGTTCGCAGGAGGTCACCGCCAGGGTGAACGCCGCGGCGAACGGAATGCAGTATGTTGCAAGCTTTTTCATGTCTGTTCGGATTGTGGATTAGTAGCCGGGGTTCTGGTCGTCGCGGATCAGCGGGTTGGCATTCAGCTCTTTGAGCGGAATGGGCCACAGATAGTCGCGGTCCTTGTTGAAGGAGCGTTTGTCGACGACCACTTCGACGTACTGCCAGTAGGGCGTCGGTTCGCCGCTCACGGGGTAGTACTGGAGTTTCGAGACGTCGAGTCCGTGGGCGTCGGTCATCACCTTTTCGGCGATCTTCCAGCGGCGGATGTCGTGCCAGCGCTGTCCTTCGTGGAAGAGCTCCACGCGGCGTTCGTTGCGGATCAGCGCCCGCATAGTCTCCCTCGTGAGGTTGGGCAGCGACTCCGTGAGCGTGATCATGCCGACACGCCGACGCAGCGGGTCGATCAACTCGTATACGCCCGCCGGGCCGTTGAGTTCGTTTTCGGCCTCGGCCCACGCCAGCAGCACTTCGCCGTAGCGCATCAGGATCTTGTCGCCGCCGTCGTTGTCGAGATTCAGCAGCGTTTCGTTGGCACCCTTCTTGGCGGCAAATCCGGTCTTGTTATCCCAGTTGGCGGGCTGCCAGTGGGCTTGGTAACGGGAGGTTCCGTCGCAGCGGTACTCGTCGCCGGGGCAGAGGACGGAGAGTTTCAGCCGCGGGTCGCGGTTGTCGAACGGATGCTCCTCGTCGTAGGTCGGGTCGGCCGGGATCGAGGCTCCGTTGTCGGCTTCGAGCGGCTTGATGGGCAGTCCGTTGGCCGTGAAGAAGCTGTTGACCATTTCGAGGGTCGTGTTGAACGAGAACCAGTTGTACCACAGCTGGGTCATGTAGCTCGATTGGAGATCCTCGGCGTAGTTGACCTTGAAGATCACCTCCTTGTTTGCCGGGTCGTTGATACCCTCGTCGAGGAACAGCTTGCGGAAGTCGCCGTAGAGGTCATATCCCAATGCCTGGATGGCCTTGGCACATTCGATGACCGTTGCGTGGTCGTATTCGTACTGGGCGATTTGGAGTTTGAGCATCTGCGCCGAACCCTGACAGGCCACCTCGCCACCGAGGATGTTGTCGAGGTAGGTGATGGCGTACTTCACATCCTCCTTGATGAAGGCCAGCACCTTGTCGAGATCTTCGCGGGGAGCGTTCTCCTGCGGGGAGTTTTCGTCGACGAGCGGCACGCGGCCGTAGAAGCGTACCAGATCGAAATAGAACCAGGCGCGGAGGAACCGGGCTTCGGCCAGGATCTTCTGGCTGTCCGACTCGCTGATGCCCGACGCCAGGGCCATCGAACGGATCAGCGTGTTGGCCCGGGAGATGGCCTGCCAGTCCTTGGTCCATTTGAGTTCGGCCCACCAGCTGGCAGCGGTCTGCGTACCCTGTGCGAATTCGGCGCTGAACTCCCAGGTGTGGTGGTTGTAGGAGTTGTCGCACATGTTTTCGTAGGTGTAGGGCGTGATGTAGGCCGGGGATTCGTCATAGAAGCAGTAGTAAATGCCGGCGAGCATGCTTTGGGCTTGTTCGATGCCTTTGAGGAAAGTGTTGGGCGAGGACTTGTCCACGGGAACCGTGTCGAGATACCCGCTGCAACCGCCCGCTACACCGAGCAGCAGTGCCAGGGCGAGTGTCTTGAAAGTATTCAGGTTTTTCATGGTCGGATAGGCTTAAAAGGTTACGTTGAGTCCGGCCGTGAAGGTGCGGACCAGCGGATAGTCGTAGATGTTGGTTGCGTTGACGCCGGCGCGCTCCGGATCGAATCCCTTGTAGCGTGTGAGCGTGAAGAGGTTCTGTCCGCTGACGAAGACGCGCAGGCCCGAAAGGTGGATCTTCGCGAGCCACTCCTTGGGGAAGGTGTATCCGATCTCGAAGTTTTTCAGACGCAGATAGGAGAGGTCCTCGACATAGTATTCCGACTTGATCGAGGCGCGCTGGCTGTCGATGTAGACGCGCTGATAGGTGTTGTTGGGGTTTTCGGGGGTCCAGCGCTTGGTCATCCAGGCGGCGGAGTTGTATCCGTTGAAGAAGGGCGATACGAGCTCGCCGGAGCTCCACCCCTCACCGCCGTAGACGCCCTGGAAGAAGGCCGTGACGTCGAAACCCTTCCAGCGGGCCCCGAGGTTGAACGAGTAGAGGAAGTCGGGGTTGGGGTCGCCCAGCGCGACGCGGTCGTGGTCCATGTCGATGATGCCGTCGCCGTTCTGGTCCTTGAAGCGGATGTCGCCGGGAGCGGCGATCAGTCCCGAGTAGGAGTTTACGGGATTTCCGTCGCGGTCGAACGTTTGCAGATGGTTGTGAATCTCCTCGTCGCTCTGGTAGATGCCCTCGATGGCATATCCGTAGAGGGTGTTGATGGGCCGTCCCTCCTCGAGGATGATGCCCGTCGTGGAGTTGAGGATCGGGCTCTGGCCTTTCAGGTCGAGGATCTCGTTGCGGTTGAACGAGATGCTGGCCCCGGCCGAGAACTCCCATTCGCGGAACATCTTGTTGTAGGAGAGGGCGAACTCACAGCCGACGTTGCGCATGCGTCCGGCATTCTTCCACGGGTCCTCGGTGAATCCGAAGATGCCCGAAACGGGGAGCTGCATCAGAATGTCGTCGGTCTCCTTGACGTAGAAGTCGCCGGTGAAGGAGAGCGATCCGAAGAGCCGCAGGTCGGCTCCGATGTTGTATTGCGTGGTGGTCTCCCAGGTCAGGTCCTTGTTGGCGATGTAGGAGGTGGCGGCGCCGGTTGCCTGCTGGTTCTCCCAAATGTAGTTGCATGAGCCGATCGAGAGGATGTCGATGCCGGCGTAGGAGCTCCAGATCTTCTCGTTTCCGAGCTGGCCCCACGATGCGCGGAGTTTCAACTCGTCGATCCAGCGGACATCCTGCATGAACTTCTCCTCGGAGATGCGCCATCCGGCCGAGAACGAGGGGAAGAGACCCCACTTGTGCCCGGTGGCGAATTTCGACGACCCGTCGTAACGGACGTTGGCCTCGAAGAGGTATTTCTCCTTGTAGTCGTAATTGAAGCGCCCGAACAGGGAGAGGCTCGTTACCTCGGTCTCCCAGCTGGAGTTCTTCTGCGTGGCGGGGTCTCCGACTTCGAGCGACGGGAGGTTGGTCGTCAGACGCGTGCGCGAAGCCTTGTAGTACTTGTTGTTCCACTGTCCCTGCTGCCATCCGGCCATCACCTTGAAATGGTGGTTCTCGCCGGCCGTGGCCCAGTAGGAGAGGGTCACATAGCTGGACAGATTCCCGTAGCGGTAGGTCGACTCGGTGATCGACGATTCGCGGGAGTTGCTTTCGCCGATGGTCTGCGATCCGTCGGCGCCGGTGAAGACCGTATAGAGCTCGACGTCCGGGGCGTAGATCTGCCCCGTTTCGGTCGTCCGGTCGAAGTTCACGGCACCTTCCAGTTTGAGGTTTTTCAGCAGCGAGAGCTGGATGTTGATGTTGCCACTGAAATTCCCGATGTCGGTCTGGTTGTATCCGCCGGCTTCGCGTGCGGCGTCGTCATAGAACCAGTCGGTCCATCCGTATCCCTCCATCCTGGCGTTGACCATCGGGGTCATGGCGACGATCCGGTAGAGCGTGTTTCCGGTTCCGTCCACGAGGTCGGTCTTGACGCCCGAATAGCCGGCGATGTTGGTTGAGATTTTCAGCCGGTCGTTCAGCAGCGAGCTCGACGCGTTCATGCGGAAGCTGTACTTGTCGAACTCCGTTCCTTCGAGGATACCGTCCTGCCCGAGATAACCCATCGACAGCGTGTAGGCCAGCTGTTCGGAACCTCCGGCGAGCTTGACGTAGTGGTTGTGCATCACGGCGGGCTTGAAGTAGAAATCCGCCCAGTCACGGTCGGGGTAGAGTGCCGGGTCGCTGCCGTCGAAGTGGTCGATATAGCTCTGGCTGTACCGGAGCTGCTGCCCCGAGTTGAGGCACGCCTCGTTGTAGAGCGTCATGTAGTCGACCGCCCCGAGGAGTTCGGGATAGCGGGTCACCTGCTGCACGGAGACATAGCCGTTGTATTCGACCGAGAGTTTTCCCGAACGGCCCTTTTTCGTGGTGATCAGGATGACGCCGTTGGCGGCCTTGTTACCGTAGATGGCGGCCGAGGCGGCGTCTTTGAGCACCGAGATCGACTCGATGTCCTTCGGGTCCACCTTGTCGAACGAGGATTCGAAACCGTCGATGATGATCAGCGGCGACGAGTCGTTGAGCGTACCGATACCGCGCACGGTGATCGTACCGCTGTCGGCGCCGGGCTGTCCGGAGGTCTGCGTCACCTGTACGCCGGTGACCTTGCCTTGCAGGGCGAGGGAGACGTCGGTGATCGGTCGGTTCTTGAAGTCGGAGGTCGAGACGGTGGCGATGGCTCCGGTGAGCTTCTCCTTGCTGGTCGAGCCGTATCCGACGACCACGACATCGTCCAGGGAGAGGGCATCCTCCTCGAGGACGATGTCCAGACCGGTGAGGGCCCGGGTCACCTTGAACTGCTGTTTCTTGTACCCGAGGTAGGAGACTTCGAGCGTCTCGCCGATCCGGGCCTGGATCGAGAAGGAGCCGTCCGACGCGGTCGTGGTGCCGGCCTGCCGCTCCTGCACGGCCACGACGACGCCGACGATGGGGTTGAGCTGTTTGTCCGTCACCTTGCCCTGGATGCGGACCTCCGCGCCGGGTTGTGCGTGCGCGGCCAGGATGAAACATCCAGCCAGTGTCGCGAGCCACAAACGCAGGTGTTTGGAATAGCTGAATTTCTTCATTTTTGATCGTTTTTAGGTTGGTAAATTTTGCTCATATTTTATTTTTTAGGTGGTCACTCTTCCCAGCGCCAGCGGTCGTGCCACTCGACGCGGAAACGGTCGCCGTCGAACCGGACGGGAAGCCAGACGTAGCGCCCGTCGGCGGCATTTTCGGGATTCCAGCGGTCGCCCATGTAGATGCAGCGGTCGGTGCCGGCGACGGTGAACAGGAAGGTGCTCTGCGAGTCGTAGGTTGTTTCGGCCAGCGGCCCGGAGCAGGGGTTCCCGCACTCGGTCCACGGACCCCAGATCGAGTCCGCCACGGCCGACCGTGCGGCATTGGGCGCCCAGCCCGTGCAGCCGGACATCATCATCCAGTAGCGTCCGTCGTGCTTGACGATGGCGGGGGCCTCCATGAACCTCCCGACGAAGAAGCGGGCATAGCGGCCGCTGTGCGAGAGGTAGTCGTCGGAGAGTTCGGCGATGTGGAGCGTGCTGTTCTCCTCGGACGAATAGATGTGGTAGGCGCGGCCGTCATCGTCGACGAAGAGCGTCATGTCGCGGGCCATCTGTCCGCCGGCCATGTCGCGCCCGACGATGTTCAACGAGTCGGGATGTTCGGGCAGGCTGCCGCCGTCGAACCGCATTCCTTCGGCGCGGCTGGGGCCGGCGTGCTGCGGCAGGGCGTTCACCGGGTAGTGCCCGGCGTTGGGGCGCACGGCTTTCAGAAACCGGTACGGACCCGTCGGACGGTCGCTGACCGCCACGCCGCTCATTGCGCCCGTATATCCGGCTCCTTTCGGTTCGAGGTGAAACCACATGACATACTGCCCGGTCCGGGCGTTTCGGATGACCTTGGGGCGTTCGAGGATGCAGCCCTTTTCGATGGGGCTTCCGGAGCCTTCGGGCTCCACGGGCAGGACGATGCCTTCATTCTGCCAGTCGTAGAGGTTCATCGACGAATAGCAGTGGACGCCGACCTGGGCGAGGTTCCCGGCCGTACCTTCGACCTTGTGTTCTCCGAACCAGTAGTAGCGTCCGCCGTCGTAGAGGATGCCTCCTCCGTGGGCGTTGATGACGGCGCCGTCGGTGTCGGTCCATACCGCTCCGGGGCGGAATTCCGGACGCGAGCACCCTCCGAGCAGGAGGAGTGCCGCGATGAGTGCCGTGAGTCTGTTCTTGCGCATGGCGTTCGTGTTTTCAGGAGGTTTCTTACTGTTTGTAGAAGAAGGTGTTGGGCTTGTTCACCACGGCGGGTGCGAATCCTGCCTGACGGGGATTCAGCCGGACCGAGTCGCAGGCCACGGCGCTGACCTCGACCGTGCGGTCGCCCTCGAAGCGGTTGCCCGAGATGTCGGCCTCCCGGCAGTATTGCAGGTCGATGTAGGAGAGCCCGTCGAAGATCGGCGGATAGTCCCGGCTCTGGATGAAGCGGTTGCCGGTGATTTCCAGCCGGTCGACGCTCAACGCGTAGATGACCTGCGAATCGAAGGTGCGGACGGTATTGCCGGTGAAAACGATGCGTCCGTGGTAGCGGAAGTCGCCGCCGCGGCCCGCGGTCGGGATTTCGGGGGATATTTGCAGCACGGACTGGGGATTTTCGCCGCCAGTTCCGAAGTTGACGAAGGTGTTGTTGCGGATGAGCACGTCGCGCACGCTGCCCGACTCGAACCAGGAGTTGGCGTCGCCTGCGATCAGTACGCCGGCCATCATCGACGAGAAGTAGTTCTCCTCGACGACGACCCGGCCCGGTGTGGAGATCAGGATGCTACGGGCACGGTTGTTGCGCACCGTACAGCGTCGCATCTCGACGGCGGGCATGTGGCAGGGGTTCTCGACGGCGAGGAGTTCGGGCAGCGAGTCGGGAAGGTCGGCGGCGGAGCGGATCTCCCAGGTTTCGTCGTCGAGCGGCCGGGCCTCTTCGGCCACGAAGGTGCACTGCGGGCGGAGCGAGACGCGGTCGATGAGCCGGAGCGTGTCGCCCTTGCGCGCGAAGTCGAATCCCTGCTGCTGGACGTGCCCGAAACGGGCCGTGAGGAGCCGTCCTCCGCGGATCGAGTCGACACGCAGGTAGGTTCCGTGAACGTTCGTCGCATCGTCGAGCATGTTCTCGAAGAGACAGCCGTCGAAGCGGATCGTACCGCGGCAGTTGACGAAGTGGGTGGCGTCGGCCGATGCGGAGATGAAGCGGCCGGAACCCTCCCGCAGGCGGACGTCGAAGCCGTTGAGCGAGATCTCCTCCGAATTTTCGCAAATCAGCGCCATGGCTCCCGAGGCATGGATGACGCTTTGTTCGATGGTCAGCCCGCGCGTGGCGTGCACGACGATGCCCGGGCAGTGGCGGTTTTCGCGGAACGGGCCCTTGTCGGCGAAGATGGAACCCACGGGCGGGAGTTCCGGCGAGAGGAACCCGAAGAGCCGGACTGTGTCCTTGCCGAGCATCTCGGCCTTCAACTGTCCCTTCCAGTAGGGGTGCAGGAAGCGGGCCGTGTTGTAGTAGGGGGCGCGGGTTTCGGGATCGAAGACGATGTTGTCGCCCTGGGTGCGCTCCCAGTCGTATCCGGAGAAGTGCAGAGCCCCGTCGACGACCCGGACGGGATTCCCGCTGGTGATTTTCAGATCGACGCCCCGGATCTCGGGGTGCCGGGCGATCACGCGGCCTTCCAGCACGAACGGAAGGTCGTAGTCAAACGTCAGGCCGCGGAGCGTCACCTCCTCGCAGTCGGCAATGTAGAAAGGTACGATCGCTCCGTGGAAACGGAATTCGGTGTCGTTCCCGCAGATGGTGACCCGGCGCATGCCGTCCAGCGGGAAGGCGATGCGTTTGGTTCCGTT
Source organism: uncultured Alistipes sp. (assembly GCF_963931675.1). Taxonomy (NCBI): domain Bacteria; kingdom Pseudomonadati; phylum Bacteroidota; class Bacteroidia; order Bacteroidales; family Rikenellaceae; genus Alistipes; species uncultured Alistipes sp. The sequence goes on from NZ_OZ007039.1 coordinate 2,987,953, forward strand.
GTCGTTGTTCGAGACCCGGAGGAAGCGCTCTTCGGCCTCTTCGGGGTAGAAGTCATAGACGCCGGGATTGAATTCCAGCCGGATCTCACCCTGTGGATGTTCTCGGAGGATTTCGCGGATGAGGGAGGTGTAGTCCGTACGGCCGTCGAGCGGAATGGAGATCTGCCGCACGTGCTGCCTGCCGCACCCCTGGAACAGGAGGCCGAGAAGGGCTGCGAGATACAAAAATGGCAATTTCATGATTATCGGTCGGTTAGTTTGGGGGTGATTTCGAAGGTTCGAGCTCCGGACTGTACGATCTCCGAGGCGCGCATGTGGTCGATGCAGATGTTATGTCCCGGGAAGTCGGGGCTCAATTGGTTGCGGCTGATCCGGACTTTGCGGCAGCCGTCCAGATAGAGGTTGCAGGGGCGGTAGAAGGGCTTGAACGTGTGGGTCCGTTCCAGCGTGTTCCGCGAGAAGGTCAGCCCTTCGACCGAGCGGGCGAACAGCACGGCGTAGTCGAAATGGCGGAACGTATTGCGTTTGATGCGGATGTTGCGATGGTAGGCTGCGACCGTCTCGTCTGCAGGCCGGAAGGAGGGCGAGATCGAGATGACACCCTCACCCCATCCCCACGGAGCGTCGATCAGGTTGTTGCCCGAGGTGTAACAATCTTCAAAGATATTGTCGCGGATGACCACATTCCCGACGGCGCCGGATTCGAACCACAGCTCCGTATCGCCCTCGATCAGCACGGCGGCGCCGGCCGAACGGAAATAGTTGTGCTCGATGCGCACCCTGGCGGGAGTCGTCACCAGAATCGAACGTCCGCGGTTCTGTTTGAGCATCCGGCAGTTGCGGACGATCAGTTTCGGGCAAAGCGAAGCGTTTTCCAGAATGTGCCCCGCAGCGATCCGTCCGGAGACAGGCTCCTTGAAGTGCAGGAGATAGTCGTGCGTTCCCTTGATCGGGCTTGTGCCGAGGGCCGTCAGCGGGCGGCTTCGCTGCATGGTGGCCGTGTCGAGAGCCCAGACCCGTTCGCCGGGGCGGAACCCCGAGTCGCGGCCCGTGGGGGCGATCCGCACGGTGTGGTCGTCGCAGACCTCCGTGACCGGGGCGTACATGCCGTGGACATTGGTGAAGTCATCGCCCGAACCGCTGACCGAGCAGCCGTCGAAGAGAATCGTTCCCGTGCAGCCGATGAAATGGGTGGCGTCGGCAATGGTGCTGAACATCCGCCCGGCCTGCTCGTCGGCGACGATGTCGAGTCCGATCATCGCGATGTTGCGCGTGCGGACGGCGAAGACGCCGCAACTCAACGTATGGTGGATGGTGACCTCCTCGATGCGGACCTGTTCGCTGTCGAAGATCTCGATGCCGTTGACGATGTAGCGTCCGTGGTGGAAGACGATGACCGTTCCGGAATCGGGCTTCATGGCCGGGCGGTAGTGGAACCGTACGCGATTGCCTCCGAGGTCGGAGACCCGGGCCCGGAACATCTCCCGGCCCAGCGGTACGTCCCGCGTCTGATAGACCAACTCATGGGTCTTTCCGTCATAGAGGTTGGCGTATTCGGGGACGATGCGCTGGATGCCGTATTCGCCGATGAAGACGAGCGAATCGCCCTGTACGGCGTAGGGATAGCGGAGCGTGTCGATCTCCATATCAAGATAGGTATCCGTGGCCCGGACGATCGTGGCCTGCGAGTTGTAGGGGCGCTGCCAGTCGATCCGCAGGTTCCGGATCGTGACGTTCCGGGACTCCATAAGCCGCAGGGGCTTCATCAGTCCGTGGAAGATCCAGTCGCAGCCCTGCCCGTCGATTTCGACGTTCCGCATCCGTTCGAGATCCAGCGCCGTGGTGGGTTGCCCGGCATCCTGTCGCTGCGGATCGGGGAAGAAGTCGTAGCGTCCCGGAGCGAACCGGATCTGCAACGCCTTGTCGTTGCGGTGTTCGTCGAGGATCTTCCGGATGATCGGAAGCGCGTTCTCGCCCGTGCCGGGTTGCAGCCCGTAGTCGGCGACGCGGACGACCCTCCGGCCAGCGTTGCCGGCCGTGGCGTGCGGACATCGGCCGAAGATGCCGGCCGACAGCAGGAGCAGCGAGCAAAGAAGGGTGCGCTGTGTGGAATTCATGGTCTGGTTGAGGTTTTGTTTATAACAAAATTAAAAGAATTCCGGCGTCTCGTGCTATCCCGGTGTTTAGAAAGATTGCGGCTTCGGTTAGGAGTTTGTTCGGCGATGCGTTTTGAACAAACAGATATATTTCGTGAACAAAAATACAAGCTTCAAATGGCCGAAAATACAAATTTATATCTTAACTTTCGGGAAAAACCAACCGGATGAAACACTTTTCGGTCCTTTTTTTCTGCCTGCTTCTCCGTCTTTTTCCTGTTTGCGCACAGCACGAAGAGGAGATCTGGAACTATGAACATTTGAGCAAGAACGACGGGCTTTCGAGCAATCGCATCACGGCGCTGGGCGACGACCGTTACGGCCGGATCTGGATCGGGACCTCCCAGGGACTGGATATTTACGACAGCCGTTCGCTGAAAAAAGTCGAACCCTACGCCGGCCTGGAAATCTACTCGCTCCACGACACGGGTGATCGGATCCTCGTCGGGACGGCGCTCTTCGCCGAGGCTTATGACTATGCGAGCGGCCGCTTTTCGCGCCTGAGGTGGAATGGCCGCGATGTGGGGTATGTCCGTACGATTCTGCAAGTCGACAGTACAGTGCTGCTCAAAACCCAGAACCGGATTTACCGCTGCGACGGCGACCGGCTGACACTTGTTGCTGACGGGACACCCTACGAATACATGTGCTACGACAAATTCGGACAGCTGTGGGGATTGTCGAAGGACCGGGTCTATCGGATCGACCGCTCGTTCGGGATTGCCGCGACCTATAAACTGGCTAGTGTTGACCACTCTCCGTTGGTTGGGGTCCAGCTCTACGCCGACTCGAAGGGATGCGTCTGGGTCGGGACCGTCAAGGACGGCCTCTATCGTTACAACCGGACGAAGGACGAATTCTTACACGAGCCGATTGCTGCCCGTTTCGGGGTGTCGGAGATTGAGAACATCGCCAGCTTGAACGAAGACCGTTACGACCGCCTCTGGATCGGCCACAACAATGGCGTCTCGGTCTATGACTACAACAATGATTTTTTCTGCAATTACGTCTGTGAACATAACGACAATGCGGTGCTGAATACCGTGGTTTCCATCTTCCGGACCCGGCGTCAGGACATGCTGCTGGGAACCTATTTTGCGGGTCTCTTTTCGATCGGCGAACTCGAATCCGGCGTCGAGTTTCATACGCTAGGTTCGGTCGGTGCGCACCGCTTCCGGAACGTGACGGCGAACGGCATCCTGCGCGACGAACGGGGTAACTGGTGGGTGGCGACCAACAGCACGGGAATCGATGTGCTGGACCCTTCGGGCAACCTTGTCCGGCGCATTTCGAGCCGCACGCACGGCATCAACGACAATATCCTCGCCTTGCAGCAGGATCGGCGCGGGAATCTCTGGGCGGGGTCGTTGTCCAGCGGGCTTTACCGTTTCCGGGCCGACGGCTCGGTCCGTCTCTATACGCGCCGGACCGACCGTCCCGGGTCGCTTTCGGGAAGCAACGTCCTGTCGCTTTGCCCGCTGAATGCCGATACGATGTTCGTGGCACACGAGAAGGGAATCGACATCTACCGTTACGCCACCGACGATTTCTCGGTGCTGTGCGAATGCGGGGCGGAGGATTTCGCCTTTTATGATGTTTTCACGCATGGCGATACGGTCTGCTTCGTCAATTTCAAGTCGGTCGTCTGTTTCGACAGGGCTTCGGGTCGGGTCTCCGAATACAAGGCTCCCGAATCGAAGGGGCTCGCGCCCTATTTTCAGAGCGGATGGATGGATGCCTCGGGTCGGTTGTGGCTGGGAACGACCAAAGGGGAGGTGTGGTGCTTCGAGTCCGGGCGCTTCGCTCCGGTGGTGCAGGGCCATCCGAAGATCAACGGCGGCATTGCCGGCATGCGCGGCGATGCGGACGGGCATTTGTGGCTGGCGGCGGGCAATGACCTCCTCCGGTTGGACTCCCTCGGGGAACTGCGCCGTTACAGCCTTGCGAAGGGGATGGGAACCAACGAGTTCAACGTCCGTTCGTCCTATGTGGGCCCGGATGGCGGGATCTGTTTCGGAACGACGAGCGGACTGGTCTCGTTCCATCCGTCGAGGTTGGAAAACCGACCTTCGCAGCCGGTGACCCTGTTCCTCTCCGGCTTGAAACTCGCCGACCGCCCGGTGCCGGTGGGTGACGGCGTGCTGGATCGTCCGCTCAACGAGACGGAGAAGATCGTCCTAACCCACGACCAGCGGTTCGTGACCTTCGAGGTCTCTGTGATCGACTACGATGTTTTCCGCACGTCGTCCTATGCGTGCCTTTACCGGTTGGAGCATTTCGATGACAACTGGTACGAACTGGGCCCCCGGCAGGAGATCTCCTATACGGGACTGCCGACGGGCCGTTACCGGCTTGCGGTGCGTCTCGTGGCCGATGACGGGACGCTGCTCGACGAGCGGCGGATTGTTGTCCGGGTTCGCCCGCCGGTGTTGTTGAGCGGCCCGATGATCGGTCTTTACATCGTGGTGCTGGGCCTTGTGGTCTGGCAGTTCGTGCGGCTGTTGCGGCGGCAGCGGTTCGCGCGTTCGCTCGTCGAGCAGGCGCGCCGGGAGCAGGAGACACGTTCGCGGATCAACGCCCTGAAACTCGACTTTTTCAGCTTCATCACCTACGAGTTCAAGACTCCGCTGTCGGTGCTTTCGACCTTGCAGGACTCCGTGCTCCCGCCTCCGGGCGGAGATCCCGGCAGCGATCCGGAGATCTTCCGGCGCAATATCAAACGGCTCGGATTCCTGGTCGATCAGTTGCAGGATTTCCGCAATATCGAATCGCGGAACATCGCGCTCTCGATCCGCAAATACGACTTCGTGCCCTTCCTCGATGGCATTTACCGAAGTTTCGTGCCCCTTTACGACCGCAAGCAGATCGTGCATGGGTTCCGCTCCGAGGTCGGGAACCTGCCGATGCTGTTCGACGCGGCGAAGATGGAGATGATGCTGGGCAACCTGCTGGGCTATACGTTCAAGTCGGTCCCGACGGGCGGGGAGTGCCGGCTGCGGCTTGCTGTCGACGGGGAGCGGGCCGTGGTCGAGCTCTTCAACAGCGGATCTTGCATGAGCGAGGAGCAATGTCAGGCCGCTTTCCGTTCCTATGATGCCGGCGGTCTGCCGGAGAGCGGGATCGGGCTGGCTCTGGTCAAGAGCATCGCGCAGCTGTTCGACATGCGGCTTTCGGTCGAGGCGGTCCCGCAGCAGGGCAACCTGTTCCGGATCGAGATTCCGCTCGTCCCGGACGACGGGGCGGTGACCGAACAGCCGGAAGCCACGACGGGGATTGTTGACCGGATCGTGGACCATACGATCGGTTTCGAGGAGGCTTCGCAACCCTGTTTCCTCGATGCCGACGGACACCGGAAATTCCGGATCCTGCTCGTCGAGAACGATGCTGACTCCAAACGGGTGTTGACCAAGCGTTTGCAGAAACATTTCCATGTGTCGAGCGCGGCGACGGGCGACGAGGCGCTGTTGCTGCTCAAATCCCAGAATATCGACGTGGTCATCTGCGACATGCAGCTGTCGGGCACGAGCGGGGCGAATCTGTGTGCGATGATCAAGCAGTCGAACCGTACGCGCCACATTCCGGTGATTCTGGAAAGTTTCGAGCTCTCGGGCGAGAACCGGATCCGGGCGTTGCAGTGCGGAGCCGATGCGATGTTCCAGAAGCCGATCAACTTGCAGGAGCTGTTCCTGCAACTGAACAACCTGCTGCGTACGAAAGATGTACTGCGTGACTACTACCTGGCGGCGGGGAGCGCGGGTGTTCCGACCGGGGAGGTGAACAGCACCGACGAACGCTTCATCCTTTCGGTCACGAACTACGTTTACGGCCACTTGGACGATCCGAATCTGTCGGTCAACAATTTGGCACAGCACGTGAACGTGAGCCGTACACAGCTGTATCTGAACATGAAACGTCTGTTCGATCAGACGCCCTCGGTATTTATCCTGCAAATCAAGATGCGCGAGGCGGCGAAACTGCTCCAAACGACGGACAAAACCTCGTCGGAGATCTCCTACCAACTGGGGTACTGCAATCCGAACCATTTCAGCCGTCAGTTCAAGGAGTACTACGGGGTTTCTCCGAGCGAATACAAACGAGCCAAAGGCAGAAATGAATAAATTTGATAAAAAATTAGTTCGTCGATATTTACAAACTTCCGAATGAATAACGCTCTTGACAAAATGCAAATTATTTATATGGCAGGGCTTTGCTATTTTGCGAAAGAAATCTTGACTTACCAATGAAAGGCTCTTATGGCAATATTTGAACCAACTGAATTGATTGGTTTAAGGCGTAGTCGAATTAAAACGACACAATATTGTAGATTTTAGAAACTGCCCGGAAGTCCGGACTACAAAAGAGGCAAAGATACCCTGTGCAAACGAGGCCAAGAGCTGTTCTTTTGGCATCTTTGCATGGGGTGGCTATCTGCTGGACCGGGTGGCAGTGACGGGTGTTCATTGAGCCTGTGTAGTATAAATATGAGGTTGGATCAGTGCCGATTCATGGACCTTTTCTTCTTTTTCCGAATCTGCTGTTGTTGCTCTTCGTAGGTTTGCACATCTGCCAATTCCAGAATCGCGTCCAACGGATGGATCAACTGATCCGACTGATATAGTTCTTTTGAGGAAGATTGTGGTTGTTTAGAGGTACTCCGAGAAACACCCATACTCATCGTTTCGGTATGGAACTGCTGCTCGAAGGCATTGGCCGAGAAACTACGGCCCAGCAGGGATCCGTTGGCTGCGATTCCCTGCTTGTGGTCGATAAAGGTTACGCCGTAGATTCGTCCCGCAGCATTGAGGCGGAATACCGCATCAACACCCTTGTCGTGCAGCCGCTCGCAGAACTCCGCCCGGCTTGAACACCGCGCCATTTCATCAACAACCTTTTCCCGCAATCCGTCAAGAGCTCCGGGCTCCTTCAAGGCCGTTTTCGAACGCTCATAGTAGCGTTGCAGGGCCTCATATCCGACATCCTTCCCGATGCGGCTCGACTTGAACGGCGTTCCGATGCCATGACCATCGTCGGTCAGCGCCCCGTAAATCATCCCGGCATAATCGCGTCCGTCGATGGTTCCGGTTCGCTCCTCGACCGAGACATTGAAGGTTTCGAGCAGCGTCCGCCACTCTCCGAAGGAGGCGCAGCGGTAATGCCGCAGGCACGACCTTACGGTGGAGGAGACCTGCTGCTTGACATCGCCCTTCTGATAATCCACCTTGCGCAATTCCTCCCGATCCTGCAGCTCCTGGCCTTTGATGCTCGGGTGTAGCCCGTATTTTTGCTCGAGGTCCCGCGTAATCTCTACGGAACGTCGGGCCTCGAAGTCATGAGGCAGTTTCCGCCCCTCTCTGTCGATACGAAGCGACACGATATGCAGGTGCTCGCGCGCAATATCCCGGTGCTTGAATACGATGTAGGACTGCTCGCCGTAACCCATCCGCTCCATATATTCACGGGCGATCTCGCCCAGGTGCTCATCGGTCAGACGGTCTTCGGGCGAGGGGTTCAGCGAAACGTGGAAAACCGTGTTGGTCGTTCGCCGGTTGGCCTGCAGGAAGGGTTCGAAGCTGGCCATACACCGTTCGTGGCTCATGTGGCCCGTGGCATCGAACGGATCAAGCATCCGATTTCAGAAGAGCACCTCGGCCTGCCCCCGGTTGGCCTTCTCCTCGTTGTAGCGGATGGCGCCGCCGACGGTCGCTCCCGTCCTTATATTCGCAACCATCCTGCGGCCTGTTTGGTAAGATTCAGAATCTCGACACTCAATGCTTTCAACTCGCGGGTATGCTGTTCCAATGCAGCGATCTGGCGCGGAATCGAGACGTTGGAGAAGTGGCTGTTGATGGTCCGGACCACCTGATTGTAGTTGTTCCCAACGCGCTGAAACTGGAAGTAAAGGTCGTTGAGACGTGCCAGAAACTCGACCTTTGAAGGATCGCGACGGATGACTTCGAAGCGCTCGGCAAAGAGTCGTTTGACGATAAACCGGCTGCGGTTGTGCTCCAATCCGGCGGCAGCAAGCATTTCCTTAAACCGAATATTCTCCGCTGTTGTCAACTTGAAATTGTAACGATGGATTCTGGGAGCGGTAGCCGTTGGCCGACCGGTTGGCTTTTGAGTCTTCATCATATTATACAGCATATTCATGTGGCGCGACTTGGGAGCGTTCCGCCTCGCAGAGCGAGGACCTTTGTCGGACAAACCGCCGGTTGTCGGACAAAGGTACACCTCGCTCCCGTCAGGCGACGGGTACAGTTCCAGCATTGGCAGAGGGCAATTTTTCTCTCGAAAAGGCATCTCCGAAACAAAAAATCATGGGCAGATTCTCCGCTGCAATATTACGAGGATCTTCGGGGATTAAAAAACGCGGTTGTCGGCCATGCGAGGCCTCCGGAGGACACCGGGAACCAACCTCTAAAAACCGCATTACCTTGCGGGCAGATGGATTCAAACCGACACATGACGGCATGTATATTCGATGGAGAAGAGATTTCTCCAAATAAATATTTCCGGATTTACAGATTTCCGGAAATCTGGATTTCTGGATTTCTGGAAATATCCACCCGAACGGAGATTCATGCACATTCATGGATATAGAGTTGAAAATCCAACACGACCAATCATTAACTCCTCAAATCTTCAAACGATGAAAACATCCGATCAACAAACATCCGGTTCCCGGAACATCTCCATCTGCAATCAGAAGGGAGGTGTCGGCAAGTCGGCTCTTACGACGCTTCTCGCCAGCTATCTGCACTACATCTGCAAACGCAAGGTGCTGGTTGTCGACTGTGACTATCCTCAATGGTCGATCTACACGCAACGCACCCGCGAGTTGGAGATCAAATTTATTGGTTCTTATTTTGAGATAAGAAATATATAACGTATCTTTGCTTTGTAGCAAGGGAAAGTATTGGGGTGTAAAATTTCTCCAACAAATCAGTGACCCGACAATGAAGGATCAGCTACAACACATTGATATATAGAGGTAAATAATCATAGGTTCGAATCCCGTTTTCCGCTCAACAGAAAGAGGAGGGTTAAAAACCCTCCTCTTTCTGTTGATGATGGTAGGTGGTTCGCTGCCCGCGACCCTCGGCATTCCTTTCAGGGGAGAGGGGGGGTACGGTCTTCGCCTCCTCACCAAAAAACAGGAGGGCCTGTCAGGTCCTCCTGTCGCAGAGAGAGAAGAGAGCCGAAAAGGGTCGGCAAGCCCGTAGAAAATGACAACGATTCATCCGACACTGCAGGGCCCCGGTACCCCGGACCCCCGCACCATTCAATTACCGGTTCAGACGCTGTACCGCACTGCGGGCATCGCCCGAACTGTTGAACCGGGGCTGTATGACCATCGTCCCCCGGAGGTCGATCGCGCCCCAACGGCCGTCCGAAACCTGCACCACCGCCAGATTCCGGTTGAAATCCGAAGCACTCCGGAATCGGGGCGTAATGGCCCAGCGCCCGTAATGATCCAGATAACCGTACAGTCCCGTCGCCGGATCCTCCTGCGCCCAAAGTTCAAGCCCCGTCATACGGCCTTTGGTAATCGACTGCATGGCCTCCGCCGCGTCGCCCGAACTCGAAAAAACGGCCGGTATGACAAACTGCCCCGAAGGATCGATCACTCCGTAACGACCCCCAAGCCGTACCCGGGCCATGCCGTTGCTACCGAACGACTGCACACTCTCGAAACGAGGCGGGATAACCCACATCCCCAGATCGTTGATATAGCCGTAAAGACCCGTTGCAGGATCCTCGGCCGGTGTATAACGGCGCCCCGCCTGGCCGGGCACCCCAACCGGAGCGGCCAGCCCATCCGATACCGAACCCGATGTCGGACCCGACAGCAGTCCCGTGAAGGCCGGGCCCATGATCGAACAGGAGCTCAGCAGACCGCCGACAATCAGATACAGAAAAATTCGTTTCATGGTGATTTATCGATGCAGAATGTAGTTGCGGACCAGTTTGCAGGGAATCAGCAGCAGCATGGACGGCCGGTATTTGACAAATGTGGCGCCGCGCTCCCCAAGTCGTCGGATGCCGCAAACAAGAGATGCACACCCGTGACGGCAGCCAGAAACAGAACAGCGAATTTCTTCATAAAAGGGTTTTGATGGTCTTGGCGGTACTGATACAAAGATATTCGCAGCCGTCAAAAACTGCGGATCAATACGTCAATTGTTGCGTCAATGGCACAAAAACCCCTTGAAACCCGTTTCTCAGGCGGTCGGAACGGTGGATTTCCCGCATCCCCGGTCAATCCGATAGCGCGTGGGCGTGCAGCCGTAACGGCGGATAAAGAAGCGACGGAAGGTCGACAGCGAGTTGAATCCGCAGCTCTCCGCAATGGCCTCGATGGTCAGCTGGCACTCCGGATCGCCGAGGCGTTCTGCAACGGCTCGGATCCGGTAGTCGTTGACATATTCGTAGAAACTCGTGCCCAGCGTATGGTTGAGGTAATCCGACAGGTAGGTGCGGTTCGAGCCGAGGCGCTGCGCCACTTCCCCGATGGTCAGACGGGGATTGAGCCAGATTTTCCGCTCGTCGAAGAGACGTTCGAGCTCCGCGGCGAACTCCGGACGCACCGGTTCGGGCTGCGGGTCCGAGGCCTGTGATGCGGGGGCATCGGACAATACGAGGGGCTGCTGCCTGTGGATGTTGTAGCAGATCACAACCCACAAAAAGCCCGAGGCGACATTGTAGATGATGTCGGCCGGAATCGAGACCTGGAGGGCCGAGTAGGCCCAGACCGAGAGAAAAAGAATGAAGAAGACAAGCAGTTTCCAGAGCCACTCCAGATCGAGATTCTCCGTATTCGAGAAGTTCTCCCGCAGCGTGCGGTTGTAGGCCGGGATGGTGTGGAAGAGCTGCGTGATCACCCACAGGGAGTAGGCGAGGGCGCCGAGGATGTCGAGGTGGAAGACGACATCCGAAGGGTAGAATGCGAACAACGCCAGCACGCCGAGAAACGGCAGTTCGTGACGCAGCGCCCGGCGCCAGGCAAACCACCCCGGCGCGGTCAGTTCGAAGAGCAGGAAGGCGCAGGTCGGGACGGCCAGAATATCGATGCAGATGCAAAGGCGTTCGAGATAACGGTCGGGCATGGCGTTATCGATCAGCAGCATGTCTTTCAGGTGGAGCAGGGACCAGAAAAGCAGAACTCCGCCCAGAAGCCGATGCAGCCGCCGTTTCCCTCGGTTGGCCACGAAGTAGACGCCCATCGCCAGCAGAAGACAGAAAATTACGATTTGCGAATAAAGACGCCACGAGACGGGCATTATGTCGAATATCTGGACGTTCATGGACTGGATTTGAGGAGAACAAATATACGCAAAAAGTCCGACGAATCCAACATTTCAGTCCGTCGATTATGCTATTCCGGAGAAACCGTCCCCACAGACCGGAATCCCGTCCCGGAGCGGCAGATCGAAGCGTGGGAGGAGGGGGGGGGCTCTCCGGGAGGCGCATCCCGACTTCCGAAACGGCCCGTGCGATACGGGACATCCCCTTCATCAGTAAAAATGGTAAGAATTACCCACATATCGTTACGCCGTTTTGCACCGAATGCGGTACCTTTGTCATACGGAAAACCGGAGACATCAAAGGAATGAAAAGACACGAAGGCTTGATAAAATCGACGGCCTGCATGCTGGCCCTCTCCGTTCTGTTTTCATGCGGCCCGACGCGGAGTGAGCATGCCGGCCACCAGCAAAATACAACGCATATGGAAAAAGTGAATCTCGGAAACCTTCCGGCTCTCTACCCGAAACCGCTGACAGTGGTCGGTGCGGAGGTCGAAGGGAGGGTCAATTGGCTCGTGGTAGGGCATACGGGAATCATCGGTCACGACCGGATTCTCGTGAGCATGAGCAAAAGCCACCATACCAATCAGGGGATAAAAGATTCCAAAAAACTATCCATCAACCTCGTCAGCCGCGAAATGTTGCCCAAAGCCGACTATGTGGGCAGCGTGAGCGGCGCGTCGGTCGATAAATCGAAAGTATTCGAATATCATTGGGGAGAGAACGGCACACCCGTAATCGATATTTCGCCGCTGACGATGGAGTGTGACGTGGTGGAGATCTACGAGACCGAAGGCTTCGACAACTTCATCTGCTCGATTGCCAATACCTATGCCGCTCCCGATGTGCTCGACAGCAACGGCAAACTCGACTATACGAAGCTGAAACCCGTGCTGTTCGAGTTCCCGACCTATTCCTATATCGCCACCGGAGAGATTATCGGCAAATGCCTGAACTTGGACAAGCAGCCGGGAATGTGCGCCAAGGAGCCGATGACCGCCGACGGTATCGTGCGGCTGTCGAAAGTAGAGGTTTACCCGCAGTACCTCGACGAGTATATGGAATACGCGACCGAGGTGGGCGAAGTCTCCCTGCGTACCGAACCGGGCGTGTTGACGATGTACGCCGTCAGCGAAAAGGAGAATCCCTGCAAGGTAACAATTCTTGAAACATACGCAAGCCGTGAAGCTTACGAGAAGCACATCGCCTCGGAGCATTTCCAGAGATACAAGCAGGGAACGCTGCACATGGTCAAATCGCTGGTATTGTCGGACCAGACGCCGCTCAATCCTGCCAACAAAATCAATAATTTCATACAGTAAACGGTTATGAAAAGCATCCTTTTATTTTCATTATTCGGCATTTTAACACTCAATGTTATGGCACAGGAAAAAATCGTACAGACAGCCGGGCGCGACCAGTTGGGCGAATTCGCCCCGAAATTCGCGGAGTTGAACGACGACGTTCTCTTCGGCGAGGTATGGAGCCGCACCGACAAGCTCGGTCTTCGTGACCGAAGCTTGGTAACGATTACCTCTCTTATCAGTCAAGGTATCACAGACAACTCGCTCGTATTCCACCTCCAGTCGGCCCGCAAAAACGGAATCACCCGCACCGAGATCGCCGAAATCATTACCCATATCGGTTTCTATGCCGGGTGGCCCAAGGCTTGGGCGGCGTTCCGTCTGGCCAAGGAGGTATGGGTCGAAGACACCCCCGGCGAGGATGCCCGGGCTGCCTTCCAGCGCGAAATGATCTTCCCCATCGGCGAGCCCAACACCGCCTATGCGCAATATTTCACCGGGCAAAGCTACCTCGCGCCGATCTCCCGCGAACAGGTGAACGTCTCCAACGTGACGTTCGAACCCCGCTGCCGCAACAACTGGCACATCCACCGCGCCTCCAGCGGCGGCGGACAGATGCTTATCGGCGTGGCCGGGCGCGGCTGGTATCAGGAGGAGGGGAAACCCGCCGTGGAAATCCTCCCCGGAACGGTGATCCACATCCCGGCGGGCGTCAAGCACTGGCACGGTGCCGCCGCCGACTCCTGGTTCGCACACCTCGCCTTCGAAATCCCCGGAGAGAACACCTCCAACGAGTGGCTCGAACCCGTCACCGACGAAGCCTACGACCAACTCTCAAAATAAAGACGGACACCCATGTATAAACTCGTTCTGGCAGGCGTGTCGGCCCTCTTCATGGCAGCCGCAGCCTGCGCACAACCCAATCAGACCATGAACAGCACACAACCGAATCCCAGGATCCTCGTCGCCTGTTTTTCGGCAACCGGCACGACCGCCCGCATCGCCGAAAAGGTGGCCGCCGCTACGGGTGGGACACTTTACGCCATCACCCCGGCCGAACCCTACACGGCGGCCGACCTCGACTGGACCGACAAACGCTCGCGCAGCTCGCGGGAGATGAACGACCCGAAGGCCCGGCCCGAGATCGGCGGGGAGAAAATCGACATGACCCGTTATGAGGTGATTTTCGTCGGGTATCCCATCTGGTGGGACCTCGCTCCGCGCATCGTCGAGACCTTCCTCGACCGTTACGACCTGGGCGGGAAGACCGTCATTCCCTTTGCCACGTCGGGCGGCAGCGGAATCTCGAACAGCGCCGCAGCCTTGAAAAAGGCCTATCCCCAGGCTGCGTGGCGGCCGGGACGGCTGTTGAACCGGGCGGGCGATGCCGAGGTCCGCGCCTGGGTCGAACAGGTCCTGAAAGTGGAAAATTGAAAATGGAAAACAGGAAATTCCGATCCGCCATTTCCCATTCCACACACCGCCCAAAAATCGCACACCCCACGAAAAAACCGGAAGGTCTGGTACCTTCCGGTTTTTCGCATTTCACGCCCTCCGCACGGATCAGGAGGCGAAGAGGTCCGGCAGTTCCTGGTCCCACTCCAGCGTGTTGATGTTGAAGAGCGTCGTCCGCGAGGCCCCGGTTCTTCAGCTCGTCGAGCAGGTTCTTCGGCAAGCAGGGTAGGTCCGATTCCGTTCCCCGGAACGGCCCCGCTACGCCAGTCGCGAAGCCAAGATGTGCAGCGGGTGTTCGCAGGGCTTCGAGGTCGACATCTCGATCTGCCATTTGCAGGTCTCGCAGTCCGTGGCCACGATGTCGGCCCCCGACTCCTCGATCTGGCGGAACAGCGGAGCTCCGATAGCCTGCGAGACCCCGTAGTTCTCCTTCTTGAATCCGTAGGTCCCCCCGATGCCGCAGCACTGCGAATCGAGCACCGTGACCTCCACGCCCGGAATCATCCGCAGCAGCTCGATCGAATAGTAGCTCCAGCCCATCTTCTCCATGTGGCACGGCGTGTGGTAGGCCACGCGCAGCGGGGCAGTCTCCTTGAACTTCAACCGGGCCTTGCCCGACTGGATCAACCGGTAGAGGTAGCGCGTGGCCAGCTCGATGCGGTCGCGCACGTCGCCGTTTTCCAGTCCGAGCAGGTGGGGATACTCGTCGCGCAGCGTGAAGGTGCAGGTCGACGAGGTGGTGATCAGGTCCAGGTCGCGGCCCTTCACCGACGTGCGGATCGACTGCAGGTTCGTCGCGGCCTGACGCCGCGCC
This sequence comes from uncultured Alistipes sp., assembly GCF_963931675.1. NCBI lineage: Bacteria > Pseudomonadati > Bacteroidota > Bacteroidia > Bacteroidales > Rikenellaceae > Alistipes > uncultured Alistipes sp. The sequence goes on from NZ_OZ007039.1 coordinate 3,002,987, forward strand.
TGCTTGTAGAGCCCGTTCGAGATCAGCGCCACGCCGCAGCACTTCTCCTTGTCGAGCAGTTGCACACCGTAGCCCAGGGCGTTCATGATCCGCAGCAGGTCCTTGCCCAGCTGCGGGTTGTTGTAGTTCACGTAGCAGCCGTGGAAGTAGGCCACCTGCTTCGGGAAGGCCTCCTGTGCCGCCGCAGCGTGCTTGCGGTACCACGACGTGAAGGTCCCGTACGCATACTTCGGGAAAACGCGACGGTGATCGATCGCCATCACCTTGTCCATCATGAAGCGGACGGGTTTCAGCTTCACGGCCGTATTGACGATCGGCGCAAAGGGCGTGGCCAGCGTCCCCACGAGGTCCGTATTGGCCAGCACGAAGTTCCGCAGCGACATATTGTGCTGCGGCCCGTACTTGATGCGCGCCGCCTGGATGATGTCGCCGATACGCACGTTCGACGGGCACGCCACCTCGCAACGTTTGCAGTTCATGCAGTATTTCAGGGCGTTGTCGAAGAAATCGGGCTGTTTGAGCCGCAGACGCTCACCGTCCGGACCCGCCTGTTTCGGACCCGGGTAGTCCGGATTCGCCGCAGCCACCGGGCAGTACACCGTGCAGATCGTACATTTGATGCACTGCTCGAAATTATTCTCGCTGACGCTGTTCTGCTGGATATTCATGATTGATTGCTATTTAACATATCATCATATTTTATCTTTATTATGCTTTCGTCCGCCGTTGCTCGCGGCCACGGGCCGCGCATTCAAATCTGACCCACCCCCAAACCCCCGCCTCAGGCAGGGGCTTTATGGGAAAGGCCTTTCCGACTGTGGAAAGAAGAAGCCTTCGGTCCGCCTGCTTTCCCTAATTTTCAATCTTCAATTCTCCATTCTCAAATCTCGAAATGTTTTCCGCCACGTGGAGGGCCGAAAGCATCGAGATGCCCGCACCGCAACCCTCCTGCACCGGATGGAAGCCTGCAAGCCCCGCTCCCGCACAATACAGGTTTTCGAGCACTTTCCCCTCCTTCAAAACTCGCAGCGAGGAGTCGGTCTTCACGCCGAAGGCCTGGTAGGCCTGCCGGTCGAAGAAACGCAGCGTGTACCACTCCGCGCGATTGGCCACATACTCCGTATCGGCCCCGAAGACGGGCTCCACGATCCGGTCGGGAGTCGCCTGCAGCCCCTTGCTGAAGAAACTGCCCGTCGCCAGCACGAAATGCGCGGCCTCGAAGGGAATATTGCCGTGGTTGGCCGTGAAGATACGCTCCACGCGGGAGCCCTCCGTCTCGGCCGACACGACGCTGTCGCCCAGGAAATATTCGCCGCCCAGCGCCTGGAAACGGCGCTGCAGGGCCTGCTGGGCCCGGATGCCCGGAATCGACGGCGGAAGGGTCGGCAGCAGGTAGATCGGATGCCCGGCCCGCGAGCGCAGGAACTCCAGCGAATCGTTGCGCACAAGGCCGATCAACGCCGGAAGGATCAGCGCATCGCACGTCGGAGCCAGTCGCCGCAACTCCTCGGCCAGGGCCTCCAGATTGGCCTCCCGGTCGAAGACCCGGGCAATGTTCGCCGAACGCATCTCGCTCGGGTTCTTGCGGATCCGCTCCAGATCCGGATGGTTGAAGCTCCCGAAACGGCACTCGATGCCGAGTTTGCGGAACTCCTCGGCGATGAACTCCGGGTAGAAATCCAGAAATCCCTCCACGTTGACGATGCACACCGTCCTGAAGGGAAGCCGGGCCGCTTCGTCGGTCGTCAGATAGCCGTCGATGGTCAGCCACGTGGCCCTGGCCTTGCCCATGGGCGTAATCCGGAAGTGGTTGCGGCGGCTGTCGCCCGCAACCCGGATCCCGGCCCCGCGCAGCAGCGCCGCGGCCTCCGCCGCATAACGCGCGCAGCGCTCCGCCCCGATCACGGAGTAGGGGTGCGACGGGGCGATCTTCTCCAGTTCGGCGATCCCCGCCACCGGGTCCGTGACGGGAGTGCCGTCGGGCAGGCTCCCCAACAGATCGAACGACCCCGACGAGAAGTGGATCGCACTCTGACCCTGCGAGACAATCGCGCAGCGCTGTCCCGCTTCCGCCAGGCGGATGCCGCACGTCATGCCGGCCAGTCCGCCTCCGATGATGACTGTATCGAATCTCATTCCGATGCTGTTTTTGCTTCGTCCGACAATCCGCACACGCTCTCGTAAACCCACGTCATGTACTCGCTTTCACGCAGCGTGTCGCCCCAGGCAATCGGGGCCATGCCCTTCCAGCGCTCGTTCAGGAACGACACCAGATCGGCCTTCGCCTTCCGCGCACAGACCGGGTCCCTGCGGCCCATGAGCCCCGCGGCCCGGCAGGCGCACAACTCGCCCTGACAGGTGCCCATCCCGACGCGCGTGCGGCGCCGCAGGTCCACCAGGTTGTTCACCGCAAGGTTCTCCAGCGCGTATTCCACCTCACCGATCGAGACCTCCTCGCATTCGCACACCAGACTGTTCTGGATCGACGTCCGGCTGTCGATCTTCACCGCCTGGTCGCCGTGCCGCGAGATCGACGAACGGCGCTGGGCGATGGGTTTGTTGCGGATCTTCCTCTCGACCTCCCGGCGGTCCTCCGTCGAACCCGGCAGGGGAATCTCCGCCGTGCGGCACCGCTCCGGGTTACCGATCTTCCGGCAGACGAGGTCCGTGGCCCACTCGGCCATCAGGCGGTAGGTCATCAGCTTGCCACCCGTGATGGTGATGAATCCCTCCATGCCGTCGCGTGTGGCGTGGTCCAGCAGCACGATGCCGCGGCTCACCGTACGGCCGCTCGGGTCGTCGTCCGAAGCCACCAGCGGCCGCACCCCGGCGTAGGCCCGCAGGATGCGCGTCGTGGCCAGCGACGGCGCCAGCTTCTCGCCCTCGCGCAGCAGCAGGTCCACTTCGTCGGGCGTGATGATCATGCGGTCGATCTCCTCGTAGGGGACCTTGCTCGACGTGGTACCGATGAGCGAGATCGTGTCGCCCGGCACCAGGATGTCGGCATCGGCAGGCTTGCGGCAGCGGTTCAGCACGAGGTTGTTCACCCGGTGGCCGAAGATCAGCAGCGCGCCCTTGGCCGGGAGCATGTTGACCGTGATGCCGACCTTTGCGGCGATGCCGTGGCCCCAGATGCCGCCCGCATTGACGACCACCTGCGCATAAAACTTCAGTTCGCAACGGTTCCGGTGGTCGTAGGCCCTGACGCCGACAATGCGGTCCTGTTCGCGGAGCAGCTCCACGACTTCGGTATAGGTGCGGATCTCGGCGCCGTGGGTCCGGGCATCGAGGATGTTCGACGCCGTAAGTCGGAAGGGGTCCACGGCGCCGTCCGGAACCCGCACGGCGCCGATCAGCGTCGGATTGGCCGACGGTTCCAGCCGCAGGGCCTCCTTGGGGTCGATCACGTCGGCGCGAATCCCCGCCCGGCGGCAGGCTTCCACGAAAACGGACTGGTACTCCAACCCGTCTTCCGGGAGCGAAATAAACAGCCCGTCGGTCTCCTCGACACAATGGGAGGCAATTTTCCGCAGGATCATGTTTTCACGGATGCACTCTTCGGCCGATTCGCGGTCCGTCACGGCGTAACGGGCTCCGCTGTGGAGCAGGCCGTGGTTGCGGCCCGTCGCCCCGGTGGAGATATCGGAGCGTTCGAGCAGCAGCGCCCGGATTCCACGCAGCGAGCAGTCACGGGCCATGCCGGCTCCGGTCGCTCCGCCGCCGATGATGATGACATCATACGCATTGTTCATAGATCGGTGAATTAGGTGCGACAAATATAGGGACACTTTCGACAAAAAACAAAATAAAACGAAATAAAAAATAATTTATTTGCTTTCGAAACAAAATACTATCCTCTGAAAATCCCAAATAAAAAGGAAAACAGTTGCGAATCACAAGAAGAATACCGACCGCACGAAACCTTCAAAAAAAAAATCCGGAACCGGACGCGGACGCCCGGCGCCGAAGCCCGAAAGCGCCGACAACATCCGATCGGGAGAGATTCGGAGAAAGATCGACAAACCGCCAACCGTCTTTTTCACCTACCTTTGCCGAAAACCGAATCCCACATGAAAATAGTCGTCAATCTGAAATATGCCGGACTGGAGCCCTGGCTCCGGCAACTCGCCGATCCCGGCTGGTTCGAGCGGAACGGCACAACACTCCACAAAGGGCGCAATACGATCAAATGCTTCGAAACGGAAGGGGTGAGGCTCGTCGTCAAGCGCTACGGCCGACCCTCTCCCGTCAACCGGCTGATCTACGGAACGCTGCGGCGAAGCAAGGCCATGCGAGCCTACCTCCACGCCGGGCGGCTGCTCAAACTCGGCATCGAAACCCCGGAAATGGTCGCCGCCATCGATATTCGCCGCCGGGGATTCCTGAGCGACAGCTATTTCGTTTCGGAATGGTCCTGCGGAAAGCCCATGCGGCCGGTCACGGAACGGTATGCCGAAGTCCCCGGAGATGCGCGGATTCTGGACGCCTTCGCGGAGTTTCTGTTCCGCGTCCACAACGCCGGGATCTTCCACGAAGACCTGAATATCGGCAACATCCTCTACCGTCCCGCGGACCAGGGTTATCGTTTCGAACTGCTCGACACCAACCGCATGTCGTTTCACCGCAGGTTGTCCAAACGCCGGCGCCTGGACAACCTGCGGCGCCTCTCCTGCCCGGCCCCTGCCTATCTCCGCATTCTCGACCGGTATGCCGAACTGGTGCACTCCGATCCGGCGACCCTCCAGTTCTGGGGCGTGCTCAAACGCCTGCTGTTCGAATTCCGCCAGCGCTGCAAACGGAACCTTCGGAAAAAAATCCGGGAGACCCATCCTTCCGGAAATTAGTCCGCACCCGCCCGGTCCACCCGCCCGGCAGGACAATCCCCGCGCCGTTCCCGCTCTCGAAAAGACCCGCAACGCTCTGCCAACGCCCGGCCGAAGCCCCTCCGGCCGGTTTCAAGCGGAAAAGGGCCCCCTTGAGGCCGAAAGTGTGAATTTTAACACTTCCGGCCTCAAGGCGTTGTAAATCTTCGAGATTTTGCCTACTTTTGGGCAACTTTTCGGACCCGAAGGGCCGGAAAGCCCACAGACCCGGAATCCCGGCATACCGCAACAGAGACAAGAACCAAAATACCGCAAACAATGAATCAGCTGAACAATCGTGGGTCCGGCGCTTCCGGACATGCCGCGGGAGGATCGCCCCGCGGGCTCGAACGAGGTGATATGGCACTACTCGGCCAACCCGATCATCAGCCACGACACCCTGCTGCGCTGCGGCAAACTCTCCTTTGAACTTCAAAACCCGGATCATAAATGAAAATTCAACGCATCATGAGCGCTGCGACGCTGCTGGCGGCCCTGGCCGCGTGTTCGCAGCCGCAATCCACGGAGCGTCCGACCCGCTGGGTCGACCCCAAAATCGGCACCGGCGGCCACGGCCACGTCTTCGTCGGGGCAAACGTCCCCTTCGGCCTCGTACAGGTAGGCCCGACGAGCATTCCCCAGGGGTGGGACTGGACCTCGGGCTACCACGCCTCGGACTCCACGGTGATCGGATTCTCGCACACGCACCTCAGCGGTACGGGTATCGGCGACCTGTTCGACGTCACGGTCATGCCCGTGGTAGGGGAGGTCGTTTATGCCCGCGGCACGGAAGAGGACCCGGCATCGGGCCTGTGGTCCTATGCCGACCGCACGAAGGAGGTCGTGCGGCCCGGATACTACGCGGTACCCCTCGTGCGCTACGGCGTGACGGCCGAGATGACCGCCACCTCGCGCGTCGGACTCCACCGCTATACGTTCCCCGCCTCGCAGGAGGCTGCCGTGGTCTTCGACCTCGAAAACGGCGGCTGCTGGGACAAGGCCACCGAGACGGGATTCCGCGTCTCGGAGGACAGCACACGCATCTGGGGCTGGCGCTACTCGACGGGCTGGGCCAAAGACCAGAAGGTCTACTTCGCGGCTGAATTTGAAAAACCGTTCGAGAAGTTCGAAACGGTCGGCGAACACTACGGACGTGCCTCGTTCACGACGACCGACGGCGAACAGCTGCTGGTGAAGGTGGCCCTCTCGCCCGTGAGCATCGAGGGTGCGGAGGCGAACCTCGCGGCAGAACTCCCCGGCTGGGACTTCGAAGCCGTGGCTGTGGCGGCCGATGCGGCATGGAACAAGGAGCTCTCGAAAGTGCGCATCACGACCTCGGACGAGGCGGCCCGGCGGATCTTCTACACGGCGCTGTATCACACGATGGTCGCCCCCTCGGAGTTCTGCGACGCCGACGGCTCATACCGCGGAGCCGACGGCCAGGTGCACGGAAATCCCGGCTACAAGACCCATACGACCTTCTCGCTGTGGGATACCTACCGCGCGGCGATGCCGCTGATGACGATCCTCCACCCGGAGCGGATGCCCGACATCATCAACACGATGCTGGCCATCGCCGACGAGCAGGGACGCCTGCCGGTCTGGCACCTCTGGGGCAACGAAACCGACTGCATGGTGGGCAACCCGGGCATCCCCGTCGTGGCCGACGCCATCGTGAAGGGGATCGAAGGCTTCGACCGCGAACGCGCCTTCGAGGCGATCCGCCGCACGGCGATGAACCCCGACCGAGGCAACGGCCTGCGCATGAAATACGGCTATATCCCGTGCGACCTCTTCAACGAGGCCGTGGCCTACGACATGGAGTACGCTCTGGCCGACGGCGCCGCAGCCCGTGCCGCCGAGGCGCTGGGCAGGGACGACGATGCCCGCTACTTCACGGAGCGCAGCCATAGCTACCGCCACTATTTCGACCCGACGACGGGCTTCATGCGCGGACGCGACAGCCGCGGCGGGTGGCGATCGCCCTTCAATCCGTTCGCCTCGACGCACCGCGCCGACGACTACTGCGAAGGAAACGCCTGGCAGTACACTTGGCTCGCACCGCACGATGTCGAGGGGCTCAAAGGCTGCTTCGGAAGCCGGGCCCGGATGCTCGAAAAGTTGGATTCGCTCTTCACGGTGAGCTCCGTCGTCGAGGGTGCCGAGACCTCGCCCGACATCTCGGGACTGATCGGGCAGTATGCCCACGGCAACGAGCCCAGCCACCATGTTCTCTACCTCTACACGATGCTGGGACAGCCCTGGAAGACGGCCGACAAGGTCCGCCAGGTGCTCACGTCGCTCTACCACGACCGGCCCGACGGCCTGTCGGGCAACGAGGACGTGGGGCAGATGTCGGCCTGGTACGTGCTCTCGGCACTGGGCATGTACGAAGTAGAGCCCGCGGGCGGACGCTACTGGTTCGGCGTGCCGCTCTTCGACCGCGTGGAGATCGATGTCCCGGGAGGCGTCTTCACGATCACGGCCGAAAACAACTCCGCTGCGAACAAATATATCCAGCGCGTATGGCTCAACGGCGTGCCCTGCACGAAGCCTTGGATCGCCCATGACGACCTCATGAAGGGCGGCGAACTGCGCTTCGAAATGGGAGCCGAGCCGAAGGTGTGGTACTGTCCCGACGAACCGGAGGTCTATGCCGACCAGCGGCCCGCCGCGGAGGATCGGCTTTTCAGGTCGGAAGCCGTGGAGGAGGAGATCGCCCGCGTGTGCGGTCTGCTGACCAACGAACGCCTGCGCTGGATGTTTGCCAACTGCTTCCCCAACACGCTCGACACCACGGTCCACTACCGCGAGGACGAGGAGGGCAACCCCTCGACCTATGTCTATACGGGCGACATTCCGGCCATGTGGCTCCGCGACTCGGGGGCGCAGGTGTGGCCCTACGTGCAGCTCTGCACGAAGGATCCGGCCCTGCAGAAGATGATCGCCGGGGTGATCCGCCAGCAGATGCGGCTGATCACGATCGACCCCTACGCCAACGCCTTCAACGACGGCCCGACGGGTGCCGGGGAGGATGTCGGCTATCCGGGGCACGTGCAGAGCCCGTGGGTCTTCGAGCGCAAGTGGGAGATCGACTCGCACTGCTATCCGATCCGCCTGGCCCACCACTACTGGAAGACGACGGGCGATGCGTCGGTCTTCGACCCGACGTGGGTCGAGGCCATGCGGGCCATCCTCCGCACGCTGCGTGAGCAGCAGATGAAGGAGGGTCCGGGCGACTACACCTTCCTGCGCGTCACGGACCGCCAGCTGGATACCCGCTGCCACGCCGGGCACGGCAATCCCGTGAAGCCCGTGGGGCTGATCTCGTCGGCATTCCGGCCCTCGGACGACGCCACGACCTTCGGGTTCCTCATCCCGTCGAACTTTATGGCCGTGACGTCGCTCAGAAAGGCCGCCGAAATCCTCTCGACGGTGAACGGCGAAGCGGAGCTGGCCGCCGAGTGCACGGCGCTGGCCGACGAGGTGGCCGCCGCCCTGCAGCAGTACGCTGTGGTGGAGCATCCGAAATACGGGCGGATCTACGCCTTCGAGGTGGACGGTTTCGGCAGCGTGCATCTGATGGACGACGCCAACGTGCCGTCACTGCTGGCGATGCCCTACCTGGGTGACGTCGAGCGCACGGACCCCGTCTACGAAAACACGCGCCGCTTCGTCTGGAGCACGGACAATCCCTACTTCTGGCGCGGCGAAGCCGGGGAGGGGATCGGCGGCCCGCACATCGGCGTGGAGATGATCTGGCCGATGAGCATCATGATGCGGGCCTTCACCTCGACGGACGACGCCGAGATCCGCGACTGCCTCTGCCAGCTCATCACCACCGATGCCGGGACGGGCTTCATGCACGAATCCTTCTCGCGGCACGACGCCGCGAACTTCACCCGGGCGTGGTTCGCCTGGCAGAACACCCTGTTCGGGGAGCTGATCCTCAAACTGGTGAACGAGGGAAAAATCGATTTGTTGAACTCCATAAACTGATAACCGAACCGCATGAAAAAGATTTGGATCCTGGCCTGCGCGCTCGCGGCAGCGGCCTGCTGCGAAGCGCCGCAGGAGGGTACACAGACCCGCCCCTCGGAGTATGTGACGACGCTGATGGGCACACAGTCGGAATTCGCCCTCTCGACGGGCAACACCTACCCGGCCGTGGCGCTGCCGTGGGGCATGAACTTCTGGACGCCCCAGACGGGGCGGATGGGTAACGGCTGGACCTACACCTACAACGCCCACACCCTCCGCGGCCTGAAGCAGACCCACCAGCCCTCGCCGTGGATCAACGACTACGGGCAATTCGCCGTAATGCCCGTGCGCGGTGCGGACAAACTCGACGAGGAGTCGCGCCAGAGCTGGTTCTCGCACCAGGCCGAGGTGGCCAGGCCCTATTACTATTCGGTCTACCTGGCCGACCATGACATCGTGGCCGAGGTGACGCCCACGGAGCGGGCCGCCATGATGCGCTTCACGTTCCCCGAAAGCCGCGAGAGCGGGGTGGTCATCGACGCCTTCGACCGCGGTTCGCGCGTGGAGATCCTCGACAACCGCACCGTAGCCGGTTACACGACGCGCAACAGCGGCGGCGTGCCCGACAACTTCCGCAACTGGTTCGTCATCCGCTTCGACAAGCCTTTCTCGGCCGTCGAGCTGACCGACAACCCCACCGACTACAAGGCCGGGAGCCGGCTGCTGTACCCCGAGGGCGGAAAGTCGGCCGAGGGCAACCACGCCGTGGCGAAGGTGCACTTCACGACCCGGCGCGGCGAGCAGGTGACGGCCCGCATCGCCTCGTCGTTCATCTCCGCGGAGCAGGCCGTGCGCAACCTCGAAACGGAGCTCGGAGCGGATGATTTCGAGACGGTGAAGTCGAAGGCGCAGGCCCGTTGGGACGAGGTGCTGGGACGCATCGAGGTCACGGGCGGCAGCGTCGACCAGCTGCGCACCTTCTACTCGTGCCTCTACCGCTCGACGCTCTTCCCGCGCAAGTTTTATGAGATCGACGCCGCAGGCAACCCGGTCCACTACAGCCCCTACAACGGCAAGGTGCTGCCCGGATACATGTACACCGACACGGGCTTCTGGGATACGTTCCGCTGCCTGTTCCCGCTGCTGAACCTGGTCTACCCGTCGGTCAACGCCGAGATCCAGGCCGGGCTGGCCAACACCTGGCGCGAGAGCGGCTTCCTGCCCGAATGGGCCTCGCCCGGACACCGCGGCTGCATGGTGGGCAACAACTCGGCTTCGGTCGTCTCGGATGCCATCCTCAAGGGCGTGACCCCGGCCGAAGATGTCGAGGCGCTTTACGAGGCGATGCTGAGCGGCCGCACGAAGGTTCACCCGACCGTATCGTCGACGGGCCGCCTCGGGCACGAATACTACAATACGCTCGGATATGTTCCCTACAACGTGGGGATCAACGAGAACGTCGCCCGCACGCTGGAGTACGCCTACGACGACTGGTGCATCGCCCGGGTGGCCGCGAAACTGGGCCGCACGGAGGATGCCGCAATGCTCGAAAAGGCGGCGCAGAACTACCGCAACGTCTTCGACGCGAAGACGAACCTCATGCGCGGCCGCAACAAAGACGGCTCGTTCCAGACGCCGTTCAGCGCCTACAAGTGGGGCGACGCCTACACCGAAGGCAACGCCTGGCACTACACCTGGTCGGTATTCCACGACGTCGAGGGACTGGCCGACCTGATGGGCGGCAAAGCCGAATTCTCGAAAATGCTGGATTCGGTCTTTGTCGTGCCGCCGATCTACGACGACAGCTACTACGGGGCGCGCATCCACGAGATTACGGAGATGCAGGTGGCCAACATGGGCAACTATGCCCACGGCAACCAGCCCGCACAGCACATGATCTACCTCTACGACTATGCCGGAGAGCCCGCCAAGGCGCAGTATTGGGTGCGTGAGGTGATGAACCGCCTCTACAAGGCGCAGCCCGACGGCTACTGCGGCGACGAGGACAACGGCCAGACCTCGGCCTGGTATGTCTTCTCGGCCCTGGGGTTCTATCCCGTCTGCCCGGGAGCCGACGAGTATGCCGTCGGAGCACCGCTGTTCCGCCGTGCGACGATCCATCTGGAGAACGGCCGGAAAATCGAGATCGAGGCCCCGGAAAACAGCCCCGAAAACCGCTACGTCGGAAAGATGTCGGTCGACGGCAAGGCCCAGGCCGAACCCTTCCTCCGCTACTCGGAGCTGAAGGACGGCGCCACGGTGCGTTTCGACATGCAGGCCGAACCGGCCGCGAAATAACGACGGATCTTCCGGCAAAAGCAGGTCCCGGCCTCCCGAACAGGGGGTCGGGCCTCGTTTCCCGGCCTTCGTCATTACCCGGATTCCGGTTTTCCGTACCATGATCACCGTTCGGGGCTCCGCACCATCCGAACCCGGGAATTTTTACGTATATTTGAACCGACCAAAAGATCCGACCATGGAACAGATCGTCAAATTCGACCACATCTACCAGTACAACGAATCGCGGGGCGTCGAGACCCTGCATCCGTTGGTAAACGTCATCGACTTCTCGACGTGCGGGGCCGCCCGCTACCAGCGCGAAGTCTACGGATTCTACACGATCTATCTCAAGGAGGTGAAGTGCGGCGACCTCCGCTACGGCCGCAACTACTACGACTATCAGGAGGGGACGCTCGTCTTCCTCGCACCCGGGCAGGTCATCGGATACGAGAACAACGGCCAGACCTACCAGCCCAAAGGCTGGGCGCTGCTCTTCCATCCCGACCTGCTACGCGGCACCTCGCTCGGACGCAACATGTCCGCCTATACGTTCTTCTCCTACGAGGTCAACGAGGCCCTGCACCTCTCCGAACAGGAGCGCGGCGTGGTGCTCGACTGCCTGCGCAACATCCGCTCGGAGCTGCAGCACGCCATCGACAAGCACAGCCGCACGCTCATCGTTTCGAACATCGAGCTGCTGCTCAACTACTGCACGCGCTTCTACGAACGGCAGTTCATCACCCGCGGGCATGTCAACCGCGACGTCCTGACGGGATTCGAACGCCTGCTCAACGACTACTTCGCGGACGACAGGCCCCAGCGCGACGGGGTTCCGACGGTCCGCTGGTGCGCCGAGCAACTCCACCTCTCGGCCAACTATTTCGGGGATCTGGTCAAGAAGGAGACCGGGAAATCGGCCCAGGAGTACATCCAGTTGAAGGTGATCGAGATCGCCAAGGAGCGCATCTTCGAACCCGGGCGTTCGATCAGCGAAGTCGCCTACGGACTCGGATTCCGCTATCCGCAGCACTTCACCCGTCTGTTCAAGAAGGTCGTAGGATGCTCGCCCAACGAATACCGTTCGGTCCACTGACCGCGGCAGGAGGGGGGGGGAAAATCCGCCACCCGGACCGTCCCAATCCGCCACAGCGCGGCGAAGCGCCCCCAAACACAAAAAACCCTTCCGGCAAACGGAAGGGTTTTCCACACACAAACATTAACAATACAAACAATGCGATGGCTGAATTCCCGGTTCATTGTTGTTGAGACAAAGGTCGGGGAAAAACGGCAATCGTACAATCACCACATTTAGGTATTTTGTTGATCGATCCGGACAATTTATTGCCCGGAAGGGCGTCGTCCCAGCCATTTTATTTTGTAATTCAAAATAATGCACTATCTTTGCAAGCGAATTCCAACGACCGGACGACCGTTCGGTTTCAAAAAATCTCATTGAACGGAACATATATGCAAGATCTGAAAGCGCTCGAAGGTAAAACTCTTGCCGAATTGCGCGAAATAGCAAAGGCTATCGGCATCAGGAACGTGATGGTGAAAAAGCGCGAACTGATAGAAAAAATCGCAGGTACGGCTGCGGAATCCCCGGCGGAAACGGCTGCTGCAGCCGAAACGGCATCGACGGAGGCCCCGGCGACGGCGGAAACGGCGAAAACGGCGGAAACCCCGGCTGCCGAAGAGGCGCCGAAAGGCAAACGCGGACGGCGCCCCCGTCTGGCGAAAACCGAGAATGCCGCAGACAATCGAGCCCCCGAAGATCGCGCGGGAGAGGCACCGGAGACCGGGGAAGCCCCCCGGCAGCAGGAAAAGGGCCCGAGAGGCCGCCGGAAAGCCGCAGCCGTCGATCCCGAACTCCCGATGGAGCCCGCAACGCGTCCGGAGCAGACTCCGGCTTCGGATTCCACCGGGATTGCCGACCACGCCCCCGCCGCGGAGGAGGTGAAAGCCGAGCCCAAGCGCCGGGGCCGCAAGCCCAAATCGCAACAGAATCCGCCGCAGGCCGACAAGGCCCCGCAGACGGCTTCCGGCGAGGCGGCACCGCAGAACGAGCAAAACGTCCGTCCCGTCGAGGAGGAGGTCATCACGAAGGACGACTTCGCGGGGGAGATCGAGGGCGAAGGCGTCCTGGAGATCATGCCCGACGGCTACGGATTCCTGCGCTCGGCAGACTACAACTACCTCAATTCCCCGGACGACGTCTACGTCTCGCCCTCGCAGATCAAGCTCTTCGGACTGAAACCCGGCGATACGGTCAACGGGGCCATCCGCCCCCCGAAGGAGGGTGAAAAATACTTCCCGCTGGTGCGCGTGAACGAGATCAACGGTCTGAAACCCGAATACATCCGCGACCGCGTGCAGTTCGAATACATGACGCCGCTCTTCCCGAGCGAGAAGTTCTGCCTCACGGGAAACGGGCACAACAACATGTCGACACGCATCGTCGACCTCTTCTCGCCGATCGGGAAGGGCCAGCGCGCCCTGATCGTCGCACAGCCCAAGACGGGTAAGACGATGCTGCTGCAGTCGATCGCCAACGCCATCGCGGACAACCACCCGGAGGTCTACATGATCGTGCTGCTGATCGACGAACGCCCCGAGGAGGTGACCGAAATGGCCCGCAACGTCAAGGCCGAAGTCGTCGCCTCGACCTTCGACGAACAGGCCTCGCGCCACGTGAAGGTTGCAGAAATGGTCCTTGAAAAGGCCAAGCGCATGGTCGAATGTGGCCACGACGTCGTGATCTTCCTCGATTCGATCACCCGCCTGGCCCGCGCCTACAACTCCGTGCAGCCGGCCTCGGGCAAGGTCCTCTCGGGAGGTGTCGACGCCAACGCCCTGCACAAACCCAAACGTTTCTTCGGCGCCGCACGCAACACCGAGGAGAAGGGTTCGCTGACGATCATCGCCACGGCCCTGATCGACACCGGGTCGAAGATGGACGAGGTGATCTTCGAGGAGTTCAAGGGTACGGGCAACATGGAGCTGCAACTGGACCGCAAGCTGGCCAACAAACGCGTCTACCCGGCCGTCGATGTCATCGCATCGGGCACGCGCCGCGAAGACCTGCTGCTGCCCCGCGACGTGATGAACCGCACGTGGGTGCTGCGCAAATACCTCTCGGACATGACACCCGTCGAAGCCATGGAGTTCCTCCAGAAGCAGATGGGGCTTACGGAAACGAACGAGGAGTTCCTCGCCACGATGAACCACTGACCGGGATAGCGGGCAGAAGAAGAATACACCGTATGAAAAGGCTGATTCTGTTGGGCTTGTGGTTGGTTATCTCCAGTACGGCTTTCGGTTGGGGACAGAAGGGACATGACGTCACGGCCGCCATTGCCGAAAACCACCTCACCAAAAAAGCGGCAAAAGCCGTCCACCGGATTCTGGACGGACAGTCGCCGGTCTACTGGTCGAACTGGATGGACAACGCCAGCCACACGCCCGAATACGCCTCGACAAAGACGTGGCACTATCTGAATGTCGACGAAGGGCAAACCTTCGACGAGGCGCGGCGCATCCCGGAAGGAGATGTGCTGAAGGCCGTCACGGAGATTGCCGACCGGCTCCGCGCAGGCGGGCTGACCCCCGAAGAGGAGGCCGTGAACCTCAGGATGCTGATCCACCTGGTCGGCGACATGCACTGTCCGATGCACCTGGGGAGGTTGAGCGATCTGGGCGGCAACCGACGTGAGGTGCGCTTCTTCGGCCGCAAAACGAACCTCCATTCGGTCTGGGATACGGACCTGCCGGAAGCCGGGCACCGTTGGAGCCACACGGAGTGGCAGCAACAGATCGACCGGGTGTCGAAGGCCGAACAGCAGGAGATCACGGCCGGAACACCCGCCGACTGGGCCCGGGAGACCCATGCAATCTGCACCGAGGTTTACGGTGCCACACCCGAGGGAACGGCGATCTCCTACGACTATGTGGCGCAATTTACGCCGGTTGTCGAACGGCAGCTGCTGCGGGCCGGGCTTCGGCTGGCGCATCTGCTGAACGGAATCTACCGATAAACGCCCCCGCACCGGAACAGTCTGAAACAGCCCGGAACAGCCCGGAACACGCCCGAAACAAAAAATCCCCGCCGCTCCGAAAGTCCGGCGGGATTTTTTTCATCCAACCGGAAAATCGGTAATAAAATCCGTAATTTGGCTGTGCGTAAATTCCCGTTTTCGGGCTATCTTTGTATCGACAATCCGGACAAAGTCCAGCCACACAAACGGAATAGCGATGACTGCAGAGACAAATCCCGATCGACAGGCCGTCGAACACCTCCTTGCCGAGGGGTGTTCGTGCGTCATCCGCAACGGTGAGACGATGCGGTCGTTCCACCAGCGGGGTGTGAGCGACCTATGGCAGCTGCTGCACGAGGAGCCCGCGCTGCTGCGCGGAGGCTTCATCGCCGACAAGGTCGTCGGGAAGGGCGCCGCGGCGCTGATGGCGGCCGGAGGCGTGCGGGGCATCTATGCCCGGGTGCTGAGCCGCCCGGCCCTCGAACTGCTCGACGGGGCCGGAATCCCCGTGGAGTACGAACGTCTCGTTCAGAACATCATCAACCGTGCCGGTGACGGAATCTGCCCCGTGGAGAGTCTCTGTGCCGATGCCCGGACTCCGGAGGAGTGCCTGCCCCGCATCGGGGAGTTCGTTCGCCGGATGAAGGCCCGGCAATCGGGACTGCGGAATGAAAAGACAACATGAAAAACCGGAGGGAAGAGACTGTTCCATTCGGCCGAACCGACTTAAATCTTTAATTGATATAAATATGGTAACAAACTCTGTTTCACTTTATTCTCTGAAATACAAGCAGACCAGAACCTATGGGGTTGCAGCCCTCTTCATCGCCGGGAACATCGCCCTGCCGCAATTGTGCCACCTCGTGCCGGCCGGCGGCCCGATGCTCCTGCCGATCTACTTCTTCACACTCGTCGCCGCCTACAAGTACGGTTGGAAAGTCGGGCTGCTGACTGCCGTGGCATCGCCTCTCATCAACTCGGCGCTCTTCGCCATGCCCGCAGCCGCTGTGCTCCCGGCCATCCTCACGAAATCCATCCTGCTGGCCGCTGCCGCAGGATTCACCGCCCGCCGCTTCCGCAGCGTCTCGCTGATGCTCCTCCTCGGCGTGGTGCTCTTCTACCAACTCTTCGGATCGGCCGTCGAATGGGCTCTCTCCGGAAGCCTCGCCGCCGCCTTGCAGGATTTCCGCATCGGAATCCCCGGGATGCTCCTGCAAATCATCGGGGGATATCTCCTCATCAAACACCTCAAATAACCATGTTCGGCAAGATTACCATGCTTACGCTACTCGTACAGGTTGCAACCGCCGGCTCCGGTTGCGCGGCAAATCCCGAAAAGACAAGTGCCGAAACCGCACCCGCCAAGGTCTACATGACCCGCAATATCTCACCCGCGGGCCTGAAGGCCGTCTATGAGGCCCTCGGAAGGAAAGCCGTCGGCAAAAAGGTCGCCGTGAAACTCTCGACCGGAGAACCCGGAGGCCACAACTTCCTCCAGCCCGCACTGATCGGCGAATTCGTCCGTTCGATCGACGGCACGATCGTCGAGTGCAACACCGCATACGGCGGCGGCCGCACCGCAACGGCCGACCACCTGAAAGCCGCCGCAGACCACGGGTTTACGGCCATCGCCCCGGTCGACATCATGGATGCCGAGGGGGAGGTGCGCCTGCCCGTCGAGGGAGGTCGGCACCTTGACTGCGACATTGTGGGTTCGCACTTCCCGGAGTACGACTTCACCGTCGTGCTCTCCCATTTCAAGGGGCACGCGATGGGCGGATTCGGCGGCGCCATCAAGAACATCTCCATCGGAATCGCCTCCTCGGCCGGAAAGGCCTGGATACACTCCGCAGGCAAAACCACCGACGTCAGCAAGGTCTGGGGTGACCTGCCTCCGCAGGACGACTTCCTCGAATCGATGGCCGAGGCCGCCAAAGCCATCGTCGACCACTGCGGAGACCGGATTCTCTACATCAGCGTGATGAACAACCTCTCGGTCGACTGCGACTGCGACGCCCATCCCGAACCTCCCCGCATGGGCGATATCGGCATCCTCGCATCGCTCGACCCCGTGGCGCTGGACAAGGCGTGCGTGGACCTGGTTTACGCCTCGCCCGACGAAGGCAAGGTCCATCTGATCGAACGCATGGAGTCGCGCCACGGCATCCACACGCTCGAACACGCCGAAGCACTTGGTATCGGATCGCAGCAATACGAGCTGGTCGATCTGGACAAGTAGGGGAGGCGGCCCGCCGTATCCGCCGGGCGGCGGCAAGGCTGGAGGGTCTCCCGTATCCGCCGGAAGGGGTATCCCATGTGCCCGCCGTGCCCACCAGGCAACAGGTTGGGCGTATCTGACGCGTCAGCCGGGCGACGTGTCCACGGGACAGTGAGGCTGGCATATCTGGCGCGTCAGCCGGGCGGCAGCCGAAAAGAATGCGCTGCGGGATTGCTCCCGCAGCGCATTCTTCGTAGATGACGGTCCGGAGTTTTCAGGAAAGGACCGTGCACCGGAATCAGATACCCTCGTGGGCGCAGACCCGACCCAGTTTGGTCTCCACGATCCGGGAAATGGCGTACTCCAACGCCTCGTCGCCGTCCGCTCCGCTCACGGTGAAAAACTTGCCCTGCGGCGAACAGTACTGCACCGTACTGACCGCATCGCACGACACGGTATCACAGACGATCACCGCGTCGATCTCCGATTCGCGAACCAGCATCGCATTGTAGAAGGCCAGCAACTGACGCGGCGAACTCATCGGCGGAATCAACTGCAGGCCCGCCTGCTCCCCGGGAGCAACCAGCGTCGAAGTCAGTTTCAGGGAATAACGCCCGGCAATGCGGTCGGCAATTTCGGCCGGAACTCCATATAAAAGAATATTCATCGTTTTCTGTTTTTGTGGAAAGGCGGGCAGGGGCTCCTCAGACGGCGAATCGAGGTCCGTGCAGCGGCTGCGGCACCACTCCTCCGCCCAATCTTTCCGGGTTATCCATTTACCGGCCCGGCTTCGCACGAAAGTTCCGAAAAATCCATAATCGGCACCCTGCGACCCCGAAAACCGGCATCGTCTCTCATTTCCAAAGGTTCATTCAGGCCCGAACCGGATGCCCATCCCCCGAGGCACGACGGTATCGAATCGACTTGGCAGGTCTTCTGACTGGCTCCCGTTCCGAAGCCTTCCCGATCCCGAAGAATCAGTGGCCGAGATATTCGGAACGTCTGCGGAGTTTCACAGCAGCGGGACTGTTCGGGACTTGCACCCGATTCCCTTTTCATTCCCCTCCCCGCATGGGGAGTTGGAAACCAAATCCGGGGCAAAGATAACGCTTAATCCCCGAAAAACAAACCCCCAGGTCGGAAAATATCACCCGATCGGCCTCCCAGAGCCCTAGAGGAGGTTTGACGGACCCGTCCGAAAAGTCCGATTTGCACATTCCTCGGCAATTCCGTATCGGCAATAAGCTGCTGCCGTCCATCTCCGAGCAGAAATACAACCTGGCCATCAAGCGGATCTTCAAGATGCCGCGAAATTAAAGAACAAGTAGACCTTTCCTTTCTGACGCAAAGATAAACTGTTACCAAACGAGGATGGCTAAATAAAGAAAAAATATGAATTCAGAATAATCAGCCTATCTCTCTACATGCCTATGACTCTTTTATCAGCAAAAAAACAGCGATGAGGTATCTGCCAGACGATGATTTATTCATAAAATACTGCATAGCAGCATCTCGCAAATATCCAATTAATTTTCTTTTACTCAATGTTCCAATATCCCTATATACTTAAACTCGATCGAAATCTTGTCGGACATCAAAAAACTAGTCTCAATAACCATCGGAGTCTCTCTGAATAACATTCTAAAAACTTTACGAAGTGGTATTTGTCCTTGACCGGCAATAACGGAAAAATCTCTACAAGTCAAGGGCCTGAATAATTATTCAGGCCCTTGATAAAATTCAAATATCAACCGCTTTTGGTTTCACTACCAAAGAAGGCACATGAATAACCCGCCAAAGTCCTTGCCGGATCACAAGGCGAACTCCACTTGATCGTAACGGTTCCATCCGCCGCGCGTAAAGTCGGGAATCTCGACCGGGACAGAGCCGTTGTCGAGCGAAATCTCCGACAGCGGAATCAGGCAGCACCATTCGGCCAGATCGTAGACATCCATGTCCAGCGGCAAGCCGTTGCGCAGACAGTAGATCAGACGATAATCCATGATGAAATCCATGCCGCCGTGTCCACCCACCTGCTTGGCTTTCTCTTCGATGTCGCGGACAATGGGATGCTTGTAGCGCTCCATCATGGCATTGAACACCTCTTTGGGCAGGAAACTGTGGGCATTGAGGTTTTCGTGATCCTTGGCGGCTTCCGGATCGATGGCTTCACCGGCCAGCGCATCCCCAGTCCTATGAATGCCACGCGGACCGTGGGGATGGGTTCGGCGGCAAATCGGAGCATGTCGCTCTGCCCGGCCGGCCGGGGCGGGGTTGGCGTGTGGATCATGCCTGTCCGGGAATCCGAACAGGCGGCCGACAGCAGCAGGCCGGCGATAAGCAGCAGTTTCTTCATGGTTGAATGGATTTAAAACGTTGATGAATAGACTGCATGAGTAGCTGCGGAGCGGTTTTGCCCTTCACCCAGAATCGGGAACGGCAAATGGCCGGGATGCAGCATCGGTTATCAGCGGAGTCCGGACATTGTGCCCGTCGGAGCGGTTTGACCCGGTTTTTCCGGGTCGACGGCTTCGAGCAGGAAAACTCCGCTGTCGTAGAGTTTCGACAGAGCCGGTTCAATGCCCGCTTCGGCCAGCAGCGATCCGCTGAACGTTCTGCCGTCGAATCCGAACCGGGGCTTTTCGACATTCAGTTCGCGGATCCGGTATGTCGTCTGCGGGTCGAGACCGCGAAGCCGGAATTTCGGCCGCAGGCTCCGCCCTTGATATTGCAGACAGTAGGTGAAGAGAACGGCCCGTTGTTTGTCTTTCGAGACGTACAGCACGGCGTAGCAGCCCGAACGGTCGTAGGGTGTTCCGATCCGGTAGAGGTCCCCTTGCAGAACGATCTCCCGGTAGTCCTTGTAGGAGGCGATTGCCTTCCGGGCGAACTCCTTCTCCCCGTCATCCATCTGCTGCGGCTGCAGCTCCATGCCGAGACGTCCGGCGCATGCCATGTCGAAACGGAACTTCAACGGTGTACGGTTACCGGTCTGGTGGTTAGGAACCGCCGAAACGTGCGCGCCCATGACCGAGGCCGGATAGAAGAGGCTCGTACCGTACTGAATCCGAGCCCGGGAGAGCGCTTCGGTGTTGTCGCTGGTCCACACCTCGTCGAAATAGCGCAGGGCTCCGTACTCGACCCGTCCGCCACCCGAAGCACAGGCCTGGATCAGAACATCGGGGTATTTGGCCCGGATACGCTCTAACACGCGGTAAAACCCCTGGGTGTAATCGAACCAGAAGCGACTCTGTTCGGCGGCCGGGAGGTAGGCCGAACCGGCGTTGCAGGCGTTGCGGTTGGCGTCCCATTTGATGTAGTCGATCTTTTTGGAGAGTTGCATCGTTTGGTCGAAGACCCCGAAGACGAAATCCTGCACGGCGGGATTCGTCAAGTCGAGCAACCATTGGTTCCGGCTCAGCGGCGCCTCGCGCCCGGGCATCCGGACGATCCAGTCGGGGTGGCGTTCGGCCAGTTCGCTCTTCGGATTGACCATCTCGGGCTCGATCCAGATCCCGAACTTCAGCCCCCGGGCATGGGCATAGGAGGCGATGCTGTCGATCCCTTCGGGGAGTTTGCGGACGTTGACCTGCCAGTCGCCCAGCCCGGCTCCGGAGCTGTTGCGCGGATATTTGTTGCCGAACCATCCGTCGTCGAGGACAAACATCTCCAGCCCCATCGCAGCCGCATCGTCGATCATCCCCGCCAGGGTCTTGAAGTCGAAATCGAAATAGGCCCCCTCCCAACTGTTCAGCAGCGTCGGCACCGTATGGGTGTTGTGGTAGACGCCGTAGCGGCGGGCCCAGTCGTGGAGGTTGCGCGAGGCGCCGCCCGCACCCTGGTCCGAGTAGGTGTAGATCATCTCCGGGGTGCGGAACGTCTCGCCCGGCCGGAGCGTGTACTCCGAACCGGCGGGGTTGGCTCCGGCCAGTACGGTCAAACGGTCGGATTCGTCCACCTCGAAGTTCAGCCGGAAGTTGCCGCTCCAGGCCAGGGCTCCGGCGATGACCTCGCCGTACTCCTCGCTGAAGGAGTCGCTGTCGAGCGACAGCAGGAAAGCGGGTTGTTCGGTGTGGGTGGTCCGTACGCCGCGCGACGACTCGATGCTTTTCGATCCGTGATCCAGCAGCGAGTGTTCGACTTGCGCCTCACGGGCCCAGGCTCCGTAGAGGTGGGTCAGCAGGTACTTCCCGGCCCGGAACGAAAGCGCCGAGGAGTAGAAGTCACGGAGTTCGACTGCTCCCTTTTCCCGGTTGTGGATCAAGGCGTGGGTGGTGATAACATTCTCCCGGGCATAGGCCGTGAAGAAGAGTTCGACATCGAGTGCCTGACAGCGGTCGCTGAGCCGGATTGCCGTTTCCGAGACATTCCCGTCGGCAAGCTGTTTCGAAGTGTGCGAAACGTAGCGCAGTTCGGTATTCGGGTCGCCATCGGCGTGCGTGACACGCAGGGCCGGATTCCTGAAATCGAAACCTTCGGCCGTCGGATAGGCCGGGATTCCAGGGCCGGAAACCGCCAGTGGGGCGGGGTTGTCGATCCGTGCTCCGAAGTGGCATTGCGTGAGCACGCTGCCCGGTGCGGCTGCGAAGACCAGCGAAAGTCCGTTGGTATGGATGTCGATCGTTCGGGGTGCTTCTTCATCTGAAACAACTGGAGTCGCTGTCGAAACCATTTCGGCCAGCAGAGCTAGCAGCAGAAGCATTTTCTTTTTGCCGTTCATGAGTCTGAATATTTTCGTTCGGGCCGCACATCGCAGAACCCTTTCCGCAACATGCGGCCCGTCGGAGCGATTGAAAAAAATCAATAGTTGGCGACGCAGCGTACGTTGTTCGACGATCCTGTTTCGGCGTAGGTCGAGAAGTTGCAGGAGTTGTTGCCGATCGTGATGCGGTAGTGTTTGTTGCTGCTTGTCACCGTAGCGGTCCAATGGAACGAGTAAGCTCCGAAATTGCCGAACGTATCGCCCGTATATTTGCCGCACGGGAGGATGTTGAAGCCGATCCGCTCGATCTCCTCCGGGAAATACATCGGGTATTTTCCGGCCGGGAATTTTCCGCTGGCTTTCGTCAGGTTGAACATCGTGCCGTTGTCAACGGCGGCGCTGCTTGCCTTCCACATACCGCCTTCCGCCTCCGGACGGCTGCCGCGCAGGTAGGAGGAGATGAATCCGTAGTCTATCAGGTTCATGGGCGCCATCGGTTTCGTCTCCCGGTTGTCGGGCAGGTAGATTCCCGACACGGCGCTTACGACCTCCTCGATGGAGTTCTTGCGCAATCCGTAGTCGTTCGCCACACCGACCGCCAGATCGTAGAAATCATAGGCGTTGGGGATGTGCCACCCCTCGGGGCAGATGCCGCGGATCTGGACGTTGTAGGAGGTCACACCGTCATTGAGCGTATAGGAGTTGCCCATGTCGTCGGTGCCGGTTGCTCCGTAGGTATAGGGATTCTCGCCGGCCGAGAGCCCCGTCATGGCCTCCTCCCAGGTGTAGTAACGCCCGTACTTCGAACCGTCGGGGTCGTCCGGAGCCGTGCGGCCCACCGTGCCGTCCTCACCGGCGTAGTTGAGGTTCACGGTCATCCAGGTCTTCGAGCCGTAGCGCTTGGCCGTGTGGTACTCGTCGATCGGCAGCACGACGATCATCTTCTCGAAGTGATGAGTCTCCTGAAGTCCGGTCTTGCTGACCGTCGTGACCGAAATGGCATTGGCCGGAATGTTCACCGATTTGCGATTGGCCTTGACGATCACCCGCGAGGTTTCGCCGCCGTCGACGATCGTCAGCGCTTCGGGAACGCTCCACGTATAGGTAGCGATCGTCTCGTCGTCCGGGACGTAGACCGAGAACTCCTCGTCCATATCGACGGTCAGCGATCCCGTGATCGAGGTCTGGACGTAGGCAGGACGCGGCGGAAGTCCCGTGATGGTGATCTCTTTCCACAGGGTTCGAGGCGTGCTGTTGCCCGCGTCATTGATAGCCGTGACGGTGATGACTCCGGCGGGGATCACCCCTTCGGCCAGTCCCGACACCAACAGCCGCGAGGTGTTCTCACCTTCGAGGACGTTGAGCATCTCGGGAAGTTGCCAGAAATAGCTCTCCGCGCCAGGCTCCTCGGGAACCGAAAGCTCGAAGGAGTCTCCCATCTGGATCGTGTAGGGGTATTCGAGCCCCACAACGATGAAATCGGGCTGGCCGGGGACTTCCAGTTCGTCGTTCTGGCACGATACGACCAGCAGGAGTCCGGCCAGCAATCCGGTCGTTCGTTGTATGAATCGTTTCATGGTAGTTGTTTTTTAGTTGTCGTTGTTTTCGCTTGCAAGTTGTCGTTTCAGTTCATCCCAGCTCCCGGCAACCTCCCGGAACGAGTCGTAACCGCCCACTTCGAAGAGGAATACGCCCTCGTAGCCGATATCGGCCAGCGCTGTGACCAGACTCGGCCAGTCGATCGTGCCGCGGCCCATGAGCCAGTGCTTTTCATCCACGGCGTCGTAGTCCGAGACGTGCAGACTGGCGATTCTCCCGCCCAGGGCCCGGGCGAAGGCTTCGGGGGTCTCCCGCAGCAGATGGTTCGTGTCGAAACATACGCCCACCGCCGGGTCCAGCCGCTCGAAAATCGAAAGCATCTCCCCGGAGGTGTTGCAGAGACAGGTGCGCGGCAGGTCCTCCACGAGAAGTTGGGCTTCATACCGGGCCGCTACGGTTGCCAGCGTATTGATCGAGTGGATGCTGTGCTCGATGTGGAGTCCCCGCAGCGAGTCGGCAATCGGTTCGGCACTCGGGTGCAGGATCATTTTCCGGGGTTGCAACGGTTGTACGGCCTCAATGAACCAGGCGATCCGGTCAACGACGGCCGTGCGGACGGAGTCGTTCGGTGAGGAGATATCCCAGGCCCGGCCGAAAGGCAGGTGTACCGACCAGATGGTCAGCCCGACCCGCTCAGCATCAGCGCGGAAGCGTTCGAGGGCTGCCGAACACTCTTCGCGGGATTTCGTCCGCAGGGAGTTGAGTGTCACCTCCACGTAGTCGAATCCCGCCTCGCGGACCTCGCGGAGTTGTTCCTCGGGCATGGTCAGTGAAACCGACAACCCCATCGGCCAACTGCAGTAGGCGTCATACACCCGCTGCCGTTCCGACCGGCATCCTCCGAGCAGCATGGCTGTCAGGAGAAGCATTCCTGTTCTTTTTGCGATGGATCTCATGGTGCGTCAGATTTGAGGAGCCGGGTGGTCTTCCGGATAACTGAAGGTATTCTTGAGCAGCCAGCGTCCCTTGTAGATCTGGTATCCGTCCTTCTGGTAGACGCTGCGGCCGCCGGTGTCGATCAACTTGTCCGACCAGTAGCTTTCGGTCGGGTAGAGCATGATGGTCGCGTAGCCGGCAGGCCCCGACGAGATGCACTTGATATTAACCGTTGTACTGGCATTGAAGCGCTGAAACTCCTTCGTCGCCACATTGAACTTGTAGACCGCTCCCAGCGTTGTAAGCCACAGCTGGTTGAGCCCGTAGACCGGGAAGAGCTCGTGGGCTCCGTTCTGGCCTTCGGGCAGCGGATAGGAGCCCTGGAGCACCAGGGCCGGTTTCCCGTCCGACTGCACGTAGGAGTAAGTGTTCAGCACGTTGTCGGCCGTGGCCCACAGCAACTCATTCGTGCGGTCCCACACGGCGTTGTGCCCGAAGGGCAACGGGTAGGTCGCCACGGGAGCCGAGGCGAAACGTTTTTCGAAATCCACCTCGTAGAGCCGTAGCTTGTCGCCGTCGGCGGTTCCGTCGGTCGAGGAGGCTACCACGACGTTCCCGTCGGGCAGCAACTCCGCCGAGTGTGGCTGGCCCTTGGGGCAGGCGTAGAACATCACCCGTTTGTCTTCGATACGGATGATCGCCACACCGCCGCGCGTGGCCGTGATGAGCAGGTATTCGCAGTTGTAGATCGGCTTCACCTCATCCGGGAGGTTGAACCACGCCTGCTCTTCGAGCGTCAGGTCCGAATCTGCCGGAGTCCACTGCCACAGGGTCTCTCCCGATATGGCATCCACGAGGGCCACCTGATTCTGGGTTTGCTCAACCAGCGCGATGACCTTGTTACCCTGCGAGGCAGGCGGATCCAGTTCCGGAAGCGGGATGATCGACCGATTTTCCTTTTCGCAGCCCGCACAGAGAAGGGTTGCCATCATGATGCCGGCCAAAAGCCGGATGATTCCGTGTATCTGTTTCATGGTGTCGTCTGTTGATAGGGTTTGTTTACCATCCCGGGTTGTTGGGTCGTAGCGAGGGTGCAAGCTCCATCTCGGCCGACGGAACCGGCCACCAGTAGTCGCGCTCCTTGTTGAAATTCCGTGTGCCGATGAGCGTGCCGTCGAAAGTGTAGATGTTCAGGTTGCTCATCGCCGTTTCGGCCTCACGCCAGCGCCGCAGGTCGTTGTAGTAGGTTCCTTCGCCCGCAAACTCGATCCGGCGTTCGTAACGGATCTGGCGGCGGATCTCCTCCTGGTCGTTTCCGGGGTAGGCCAGGGCGGCCGACGAGGTGAATCCGGCCCGCTGGCGGATTGCCTTGACCGTGCGGTTCCAAATCTCCTCGGTCATCTCGCCGAGTTCATTTTTTGCTTCGGCGTACATCAGCAGCACGTCGGCGTAGCGCAGCAGCATGATGTTGATCGGCGAGCAGACCTCCTTGAGTCCGAACTCCTCGTCACTGGGCACCTGCTCCGTGTAGACCGTGTACTTCTTGTAGATGAAACCGGTCTGCTTGTTGGTGAAGCGGACGTTCGTGTTGTCGGTCTTCACGGTCTCGCCCATCCAGACCGAACCGGGATAGACGAGCGTCTGGGCGAAGCGCGGATCGAGATCCTCATAGGCCGGGGAATCCGCATAGGCCGACTCTTCGCGGGGTTTTCCGTCCTTCATCCAGTAGCTGTCCACGAAGTTCTTCAACGGAGCCGAACTGTTGTACTGCCGCATGACGATGTCGATGCTGTGCCCGAGTCCCGTGGGGTTGGAGATGAACTCGACGTTGAAGATCGACTCCGAGGAGTGTTCAGCAGCCTCGGTGAAGAGTTCGGCGTACCCGCTCTGGTAGAGCGAGTAGACCCCCATTTCCATCACCGCATAGGCAGCGTCGGCCGCTGCACGCCAGGCCTCCTCGTTGTGGTCGGGATTGCATAGTTCGCTTGCTTCGAAGAGCAGGATTCGAGCGCGGAGAGCCAGTGCGGCTCCGGCGGTGGGACGTCCCAGATCGGCCGAAGTATAGCTGCGCGGCAGAATTTTGGAAACCTCTTCCAGTTCGTCAAGGATAAACCGGATGATCGTGGCCCGTTCGGCTCGCGGCTGGTCGGCCTGGGAGATGTCCGGAGAGTCGGTGATCAGCGGTGCCGAGTAGTAGTAGGTGGTCAGCACCGAGTAGTAGAGAGCCCGCAGGAACCGCGCCTGTGCCTTCATCTGGATAATCTCCTCACTCGAAAGCTCCTTGCTCTGATCGATGTTAGCCAGCAGCATGTTGCAACGTCCAATTCCGGTATAGGCATCTTTCCAGCGTCCGGCGATGACGGTCCCTTCGGCGGTGTGGCTGCCTTTGGCGATATCGTTCCAGTTGAGCGTGTTGGCATAGTTGTAGGCATTGGGGGTAGCGCACTCCTCCAGGGCGATGGACATGCCGCCGAACATGCTGCCGTTGCGCAGCGGCAGGAAGCAACCCGTCAGTCCGCTTTCGGCATTCTTGGCACTGTACCAGAACGTTTTGTCACTGTAGGCTCCCGTCGGCTCGAAATTCATCGAACACGAGGTTGCTGCAACGGCCAGCGAGAGGGCGATTCCGAAATATAGATTCTTTTTCATCATTTACAGGATTGGGGTTAGAAACTCAAGTTCAGACCCACAGATATGGTCTTCAGGTTGGGATATTCGTAGAGATTCGTGCGGGTCGTGGTGATTTCGGGGTCCCAGAGATCAAAATCGGAGAGTGTCCAAAGATTTTGGCCGCTGATGTAGACCTGCAGTCCTTCAATGCGCAGCGGGCGGAGCAGCTGTTTCGGGAAGTCATACGTCAACTGGATGTTCTTCATACGCAGGTAGGAGGCGTTGCGCAGCCATTTGGTCGACGGGATGAAGTTCTCCGGGGCATCGGTATAAGTGGTTAACAGCGGGAGTTTTGCATTGGGGTTGTTTTCGGTCCAGGAGTCGGTGGCCCACTCCCAGGTGACTCCCGCGCCGTTGTTGAACGGGACGGCGAGGTTGGCTGTTGGATAAGTGTAGACGTCGCCGACGCCCTGAAACTGTGCTTCGAGCGAAAGACCCTTCCAGCCCACCTGTAGCCCGAACGAATAGGTCCATTCGGGGATCGTGTTCCCCACGATGATCTTGTCCTTGTCGTCGATCACCTCGTCCTCGCAGTTGTTCTTGTATTTCAGGTAACCGGGGCGCAATTTCGAGCGGTCACCGTAGACTACCGAGGCGTTGTCGATCTCCTCCTGCGTGAGGTAGTAACCGTCGGCTTCATAGAGATAGAACGAACGGATCGGATAGCCCTCTTTGGTGATCAGCGTGTTGCTGTTGGCCAGGATCTGCCCGCCGTCGAGCGAGAGCACCCGGTTGCGTACGAAACCCACCGAGAGGTTCACGCCGTAGAAGAACTCCTTGATGCGGTCGCGCCAACTGCCCGAGATCTCGAAACCCTTGTTGAGTACGGTACCCACGTTGCTCTTCGGGCCGCTCAAGCCGCCGACATGCGAGGGGATCGAGCGGGTCATGATGATGTCGAAGGTCTCCTTGCGGAAGAAGTCGGCCTCGAAACTCAGCCGATTGTTGAAGGCCGCCAAATCGAGTCCCGCGTTGTACGAACGGGTCTTCTCCCAGCCCAGCATCCGGTCGGTGAGTTCTTCGACGGCATATCCGGCCGCCGGGGTTCCGCCGAACGAATAGTTCTGGCTCAAGGCGTTGTAGGTCATCTGGTAGCTGTAGGGATCCACCGACTCGCTACCCATGATACCATAGGAGAGTCGCAGTTTCAGCAGGTCGATCTGCTTGACTTGGAAGAAGGGCTCGCGGCTTAGGTTCCAGGCGACCATCACCGACGGGAAGAGGAACCAGCGGTTGTCGCGCGAGAGGTTGCTCGAACCGTCATAGCGCAGTGTGGCTTCGAGCATATAACGCTCGTCGTAGGTGTAGGCCAGACGTCCGTAGAAGGAGATCATGCGTTTTTTCCACGAACTGCCCGTGGCCTGTGCGTTGGTCTGGTCGGTCAGTGCCTCGAACTCGGTCAGCGTATTGTCGTTGAAACCGTGGTTGTAGGCCTGGAAGTTGCGGCTGTCATTGTGCTGCCAGTCCTGTCCAGCCATCACGTGGATGTTGTGGCGTCCGTAGTCGTTCTCCCAGACGAGGCGGTGCGAGAGCGTATACTGTCCCGATGCCGAATCCCAGTCCTTGACACGCGGGGCGCTACCGTTGAAGGTCTTCACATCGCCCGTCTTCGGATTCACGGTGTACATCTGGGGAATGAAGTTCTTGCTGAAATGGTCGATCTTGCGGTAACCGGCCGTGGCGTAGTATTTCAGATGCGGGGCCAGGCGCAGGTCGATGCTCAGCGTCGAGAGCAGTTCCTGGTAGTTGCGGTAGACGAATCCCTGCTCGACCTCCATGCGGGGGTTCTCAATGTTGTTGCGCCCCGGGGTGAAGAGCCATGTCGAACCATAAATTCCGTTGCGATGGTAGTCCGAGAAGATCGGCAGACCCCGCATGATCGTATTCAGCACTGTTCCGGTGGTGTATCCCACCTCGTTGAACGTGCGGAGGTTACCCTGGAAGGTTCCACTGACATGCAGGGCATCGCTGACTCGGGCGTTGAGTTTCAGGTCGAAGGAGTATCGCTGGGCATCGTCGTTTTCGATGAAGACGCCCTTCTGGTCGGTGTATCCGAAGCCCATTGAGTAGGTGATGGCGTCCGTACCGCCCGAAAGGCGTACGCTGTGTTGCTGGACGTAGCCGTCATCCATACAGATATCGAACCAGTCCGAGGCGGGGTAGACAGACGGGTCGGTCTTCATGCCGTTCATGTACTCGAGAATCTGGTCGTTGGAGTAAGAGACCGCCCCAGGGCTTACGCCAGAGTTAATCTCGGCGAGGTTACGCAGGCGCATGTAGAGGATCGGGTCGGTCACCACGTCCGGGAGATAAGTGGCGCGCTGTACGCCGTATTTACCGCTGTACTCCACCCGCGGGCGGCCTTTGGTACCTTTCTTCGAGGTGACCAGGATGACGCCGTTGGCAGCCTTCAGACCGTAAATGGCAGCCGAGACATCCTTCAGCACGGTGATCGACTCGATCGTCGAGGGGTCGATCTCTCCGAAATCATACTCCACGCCGTCCAGCAACACGAGCGGAGCTCCGCCGGTCGAGTTTAACGAGTTGACACCGCGGATCGAGATCGAAGCCTTGTCCACACCGGGCTGTGCACCGCCCTGGTTGACCCAGATACCGGGCGTGTTGTAGAGCATCTGTGTCGAGTTGGTGATGGGTTGGTGTTCCTTGCTTTTGATGTCCACCGTGGCGACCGAACCGGTCAGCGAGAGTTTCTTAACGGTGCGGTATCCTACGACGACCAATTCTTCAAGGGCCGTAGCCTCCTCCTGGAGCGTTACATCGAGGGTAGTACGTCCTGCGACCTTCTCCACGACCTGTGTATATCCCAGACAACTGAACGTAATCTGTGCTTCGGGGTTGACCTCCAGAGCATACGAACCGTCGGCAGCGGTTGCCGTTCCATTATAGGGGTTCTCGACGACCGTGACGCCGGCCAGCGGTTTGCCGTCCTGATCCCGCACAACACCCGTCAGACGATAGCTTTCCGGTTTGGCAGGCTGTTGTTTTTCCGGGTCCGGATCCTTGTGCGTCAACACGATGCGGTTAGCGCCCAACTGTGTGTAGCTGACACCTGTTCCGATAAAGATCCGGTCCAGCACCTGATTCAGCGAACCGGAAACTTTTCCGGTGGCTCGGGTACGAATCTTCAATAACCCGAGATCGTAGGAGAACTCAACCCCCGTTTGACGGGAGATCTCGGGCAGCAGGTTGCCGAGCTCCTGCTTGTCGGGTTGGATGGTAATCTGTATGTTTTGGGCGGGAAGCGGGCGTATGGATGCCGCGAACAACAGGAATAGTGCTGCCAGTGTGCGCAGGAGCTGCTTCGACAGAGACAAAATCCCCGCCCTTCGTCCATTTGCATAGACGACGTTCGAATAAATATTCATCGCATTTGGGTTTGGAATGTGAAAGATGGATTGGAATGTTCCGGAGCGGGATGCTGCCGGAAAGTAGAGTGTTAAGATTCTTTCATGGACAAGCGTTCTTTAAGGTTATGGGTAATAGCCGATCGGTTGTAGTTTTCTTTTTTAGGTTCGCGGGGTCAGGGTTGTTTTTTCAGGAAGACACGTTCTCCCTGAATCGTATATTCGACGGGTGAAATCAGGTTAAGGATTTCGAGCATCTGCTCAAGAGTTTCATCGTCATTGATCACCAGGCGGTAGGCGGTATTTCCGAAGACTGCGGGGTCGTAGACGATCGACACGCCGTGTCGCTCCTCGATGAGCCGGACGATCTCGGCAAAGGAGATCCCGTCGTAGACCTTGTGGTTGAATCGCCATGAGGTGTATTTCCCGGTTTGGACCTGCTCTAAGGAGGCCAAACGCCCTGTCGCTCCGTCCACCACGGCGCGCTGACCCGGGTGCATCGTAGCGAGTTCCTTGCCTGAGGTTGTTTCGAGCGCGATACACCCCCGTTCGAGAATCGCCACGGTCGTATCTCCCGTGATGACATCAAAGGCTGTTCCCAGCACCCGGATATGAAGGTCCGGAGTTTGCACAACGAACGGGTGGATTGGGTCGGATGCCACATCAAAGAAGGCTTCGCCCTGGAGCCGGACGTTGCGTCGATGGAGGAAATTCTCACGGAAGGAGAGCTCTGCTCCGTGGCGGAGGAAAATCTTTGTTCCGTCATCGAGCGTGAAACGCAACACTTCGTTGGAGGTCGTATTGGCTACCGTATGCCATTCGAAGCGTTCGGAGTAGAGTTCGACGCCGATGATCAGCAACCCAACGGCCAGCAGGGCGGCAGCGGATGATGCGGCATAGACCCATCGACGCAAACGGCCTACGTGCCGGCGTTGTGCGATTTCGGAGTGGAATGTCCGCGTGGCCCCCTCGATCTCGAAACTCCCGGAGTGGCGGTGGACATCTTTCAGGGCGCACAATTGTTTCATCCGCAGGTATTCGGCGCGGTTTTCGTCGCTTCGGGTGATCCAGGCACGTACTTCGACGGCCGTATCGGCGTCGCAACGGCGGTTGATGAATTCCAGGATCTTCGAAGGGCTCATATACTCCTTTTCTTGCATGGTTCTAAAGATTAAACGATCGAGCCGCAGAATTTACGCAGCATCATTCTTTTTTTTTTGAGAATTTTCTTCCGAGGAGAGTTTCAGCGCAGCAGAAGCAGGCCCATGAGCAGAAGCAGTTCCTCTTTGGGAATGCGTGCCCGCAGGAAGCGCAGCGCATGGTAGAGGTGTCCCTCGACTGTTCGACGCGGAATGTCGAGCAGTTCGGAGATTTCGATGTTGCTCATGTCGTACAGCAGCGAGAGGCGGAATACCTCCCGGCGCTTTTCGGGCAGTTCGTCCGCCAAGGAGAGGATGCGTTCCAGCAACTGTTTGTTGCAGATCGTGTGTACGATGTCGTCGTTGTTGTGTTCGAGCCAGGCGGCATCTTCCCGCAGTTGAAGGTCGAAGGGAGAGTCCGAGACCTCAAAGAGTTTGCGACGCTTGATCGTGTCTAGCATCCGCGAGTGACAGATGCGGAAGAGGTAGCTTTGAAACCCGACGGTAAAATGCAATCGGGAACGATGTTCCCAGACATAGAGGAATACCTCTTGTACGATGTCCCGGGCATTCTCCTCATCAAGCAATAGCCGGGCATACCCCATCAGACGCGGGTAGTATTCCCGGATCAACCGGTCGAAAGCCTCTTGTCGGCCCCGGGACAGTTCTTCTAATAATTCGGTATCCATGGTGCAGGTCGAAAAAATACGCCGAAACGTTTCGTGAACGATCGCCAAAGGGTGGGGAGGGCCACCTGGCGGATGATTTTATCGCAAGATAGGACGAATTTCCGAGATTTTGGTAAAAATTCCGTGAAATTTCCCGCCAGTTCCCAGTTTACAATAGAAAGTAACACTTCATTAAGATCGCTAAAAGAAAACCCCCCAAACAGGGAAAAAATTAGGAAAAGAAGGAAATGTGGAACCCTGCAATAAAACCTCGAACTAATATCACAATTGAAAAATTATCCTGTTATACACAATTATAAAATAATGACTTGGATGATGATAACGATAAAATCCATAAAGACTCCAAGTCGAAATACAATGCCTTGCGTAATATAAAAATTTGCGACTTCATTGGAAATGCGGACAAAATGCGGACACGGAGGGCAAAACAAAAATCCCAAACAGCTGCCATACAACTGTCTGGGATTTTTCAATAGTACCCGGAGCCGCATTTGAATATAGTAAATCCCATTAAATCGGAATAATTGGATATATGTGCAAATTTCACCATATTTCACTTATTTTCAGTATTATATATTCACTCGTTTGTTTTAATCACTAAAAGAGCATTGAAGAATTTTCAGCATGTGTGGGGAAAATGTGGGGAAATATTTCTATCTTTGTCACAAGCCCCTAGATCTTGCTGAACCATGAAAGTAACCCTCATTCTCAAAAAGAGCGTCACCCGTTACGACACGGAGTCCTAGGCGACCATCTACGCGCGTCTGCGCGATGGTCGGCAACTCGATCAGGTCGCTCCGACCCGTCTTACGATCAATCCGAATCTTTGGGATGACAAGGCCGAGCAGGTCAAGAGCAAAGTCGTCTGCGACGAGGCCATGCGCACCCGCTACAACAACGAGGTCCGCAGGCTCAAGACCTACATCGAGAGAGCCTATCAGAACCGCCCCGAAGAGACGGTATCGAAAGGTTGGCTGAAGGAGGCGCTGGACCAATATTACAATCCGCAGAAGTACAACCTGGAGCAAGTATCCGCCATCAAACCAACCTTGACCGCGCTGTTCGACGAGTTTCTCGAGAAGCACAGGCTTTCGGAGGTTCGCAAAAAGAACTATCGCGTCATCAAGCGGGCTTTGCAGCGTTATGAACTCTACATTCGGGCTACCCAGATGGGAAAGGAGGACTTCACGCTGGATGTAGACCGGGTAACGGCCGACACCCTGCGGGACATCTGGAGCTTTCTGGAGAACGAATACCGCTACTGCGCCATCTATCCCGAGATTTACGAGGCCATTCCCGAGGCCCGCACACCGCAACCCCGAGGCAAGAACACGCTGTTGGACTGCTTCTCGCGTATCCGAACTTTCTTCTATTGGTGCAACAGTCATAAGAAGAGCCGGAACCGGCCGTTCGACGATTTTCCGCTGGAGGAGTGCACCTACGGGACGCCGTATTATATCACCATTGAGGAGCTGCACCAGATCTATGCCACCAATCTGAAGCGCCATCCCCAGTTAGCCATCCAGCGGGATATCTTCGTCTTCCAATGCCTGATCGGCTGCCGGGTGGGCGACCTGCTGAAGATGACGAAATCGAATCTCATCGGCGGCGCCATCGAATACATTCCGCGCAAGACCAAGGAGGGCCGTCCGCTGACGGTGCGGGTGCCGCTCAACGCCATGGCCACGGAGATTCTTGCCCGGTATGAAGCCTGTGACAGCGACAAGCTGCTGCCGTTCATCTCCGAACAGAAATACAACCTGGCCATCAAGCGGATCTTCAAAGCGGCCGGGTTGAAGCGGTTGGTTACGGTCATCAACCCGACGACCCGCGAGGAGGAGAAGCGGGTGTTGTACGAGATCGCCTCGTCGCATCTGGCGCGTCGGACCTTTGTCGGCAATCTCTATCGGCAGGTCAAGGATCCCAATCTGGTCGGTGCACTGAGCGGACACAAAGAAGGTAGCAAGGCCTTTGCCCGCTACCGCACCATCGACGATGAAATGAAAAAAGAATTAGTAAATTTGTTGTCATAATTGAACGCAGTGCGTTCACTATTCAACAGCGAGAACCATGAACGAACCGGCAATCTTCAAATTGGACGAACAATTTGTCTCCGACATCCGAAATATCATCATCACCGCACGAACGACTGCCATACGAAGTGTCGATTTCGAGCGTGTAAAAATGTACTGGAAACTGGGAGAACGCATCATGCTCGAAGAACAAGGCGGCAAAGAACGTGCTGAATATGGGACCAAACTACTGCAACACCTGGCAGACAACATGGAGGCAGAGTTCGGAAGTGGATTTTCCTATCGGCAACTGGCCTTTTGCCGTCAGTTCTACAACACATACCGAAATATGAACGCACTGCGTTCACAATTCAACTGGTATCAATACCGTCTTCTGATTCAAATAAGCGACAACGACAAACGGGAGTATTATGAACTGGAAACCGCCAATAATAATTGGACCGGACGTGAACTGGAACGGCAGATCAATTCCGGACTTTATGAGCGGTTGCTGTTGAGCAACGACAAGAAATCGGTATTGGAGGTGGCTCGCAAAGAACGTCAACCCGAATCTCCGACCGAGATCATCAAAGATCCCATGGTACTGGAATTTCTCGGATTGAAACCCGACGCAGCCTATTACGAAAAAGACCTGGAACGCGCCCTGATCACCAATCTGCAGGCTTTTTTGCTGGAATTAGGGAACGGGTTCTCATTCGTTGCCCGCCAAAAGAGGATACTGCTCGAAGATGATCAATTCTTCGCGGACCTGGTATTTTACAACCGGCTGCTCCGCTGCTTCGTTATCATTGAATTGAAGACACACAAGATCACACACGAAGACATCGGTCAGTTGCAAATGTATGTAAACTATTACGATCGGAACGAGAAGGCGCCCGATGAGAACCCGACAATTGGAATCCTGCTGTGCGCCGACAAGAACGATCTGCTGGTAAAATATACGCTGCCGGAAAACAACAATACGATTCTGGCAAGCAAATACCAGCTCTATCTGCCCACTGAAAAGCAACTTGCCGAGCAATTGAGAATCGAATTACAGGAATTTGATCAATAAAGCCATGGGCCAGGCGGAATACGAAGCCTTCAAGGCAAAGTTGCGGGAGTGGATGGAGGCCCATCCCGAGGAATATGCCGCATTCGAAGAGTCGATGAACACCCGGGACATGGCCGGGTGTCAGGCCGTATTGCTTCAGGCCATCGCCCTTATTCCGCAATATCGCAAGCTCGCGGCGGCCAAGGCCAACGAGGGGCTGTTCGACCATGTCGACGAGATCGAACAGGCCGCCCAAGACAACGACCTCGCCCGCAAACTGATCGGAGAGTGTGAGCAGCCGGTCGCCGGATCGCCGGTTCCGGCAATGCTCTGTTGGCTCTACTTCGGAAAGAGCTTCGAACGCATGGTGGAGCATTGTGAAGAGTTGCGCCGATCTCCCGACCTGGGTTACTTCCAGAAGATCACCATGAGCGCCACGATCCGATTGCTGATAGCCCGTTCCATCAAACTGGGGCTTCGGACTCGGGAGGAGTGGAAAGCCCACCGCGAAGCCATGCGCCTGGCCGAAAGCGATCAGGTGCTGGATTGGGCCATGGAGGAGTCGTCGGACGACAGGAACGGCTCAAAACGCAAGCCGGGGCGTCCGGGAACCACCCGCTCTCTGACGGAGATGTTCGCCCCGACGGTATCCCGTCCCGAGGAGTTGCGACGTAAGATCGGGACGTATCTCCTCACCCGGCATACACAAACCGATATTGCCCGACTGAAGATCGCCCTCGAAGAGTTGCGTTATCTGACGCTCCCGATTCCGATCAAGCCGTTCCGCGACGCACTGCAGGAGGAATACGGCCGAGAGATTCGCATCGTCCACGAACGCGGCATTCAGGAGGCATACAGCCGGCTGACCGAACCGCTGCTTGCCGGAAAAGCGGTCCGGGATCGAGGTCCCGAAGCCGTCGCCATTCGTGAAATCAAGGATTTTCTATCCGAAACGAACTCGTTTAATTCGTCCGAACCTGCCGCGAATTAAACGCTTAAAGATCGTTCAATCACGTTATTATATTTGCGCCGTCACTCGGATATCCGGGCGACGGCGTCGCTTTTTGTTCCGCCGGAAAGCGCCGTCCCATCCGTGCGGAAACAGCAACTTATGAAAGACTTATTATCCATCCTCCGCGAAGCGCCCGGAAGCATTCGTCTGGAGGTAAG
Organism: uncultured Alistipes sp.; assembly: GCF_963931675.1. Classification (NCBI taxonomy): domain Bacteria; kingdom Pseudomonadati; phylum Bacteroidota; class Bacteroidia; order Bacteroidales; family Rikenellaceae; genus Alistipes; species uncultured Alistipes sp. The sequence goes on from NZ_OZ007039.1 coordinate 3,039,638, forward strand.
CGGCGAGGATCTGCTGGCCTTCTCCAGCAATCTGATCAATCGCGCCAAAGAGGAGTTGGCCACCCAGGTCGCCGAAGCTCGCAAGGTACGCTTCCTGACCAAGGAGCAGGTCAAGGAGCTGTGCGGCGTATGCGATGCGACGCTCTGGCATTGGAACCGGAAAGGGTATCTGAAGGCCGTCAAGATCGGCAACAAGATCCGATATCGCACATCGGATATTCAACGGATTCTCGGTGAGCGGGAGAGCAAATAGTCGATTGAGAATGCCGGGGAGATCCCCGAGCATTCGAATAGCAGAGGTAACAGAGGCAAGTTTGTGTTTTTGTCAGCCAAAAACCGGCCGCAAGGCCCTATCCCGATGGTCTCAACTCAAAAATTCCAATCCATGAATACACCGAAGAAAGGGGGCCGTCCGCCTTTGGGACGTGCCCGAAAACAGGAGTACCGCATTACCCTGCGGTGCAATACGGCCTGCAACTTCAAGCTCCGCGCCCTGGCCCGTGCGGCAGGTATTCCGCGCACCGAGGTGCTGCGGCAACTGATTCTCAACGGCTCGGTCCGCGAGCGGCTGCGGAGTGAACACCTCGAATGGCTCGCCCAGCTCAAGGGGCTTGCCCGCAATCTGAACCAGCTGACCCGGCTGGCCCACACCCAAGGATTCGCCGCCGTCGCCGCGCGCCATGCGACGCTTCAGGCCGAGCTGGTGCGGATGATCGAAGCCCTGCGCCGTGATCGGTAAGGTCATTTCGGGAGGATCGTTCGGCGGCACGGTCGGCTATGCGATGAAGGAGCAGTCGCGCGTGCTGGAGGCTCGGGGTGTCGAGCCACCCGGTGTGCGGGAGATGGTCGAGGATTTCGAGGATCAGGCGCGCCTCAATCCCCGCTTGAAGCAGAACGTCGGACATATCTCCCTGTCGTTTTCGCCGGAGGATGCCCCGAAGCTCACCGACGAACGAATGACACAAATTGCCCGGGAGTACATGCAGAAGATGGGTATCACCGATACGCAATACCTGTTGGTGCGGCACCTCGACCAGCCCCATCCTCATTGCCACCTGGTATACAATCGCGTAGGTGATCACGGGCAGACCATTTCCGACCGCAACATCAAGCTCCGCAATGCGAAGGTGTGCCGCGAGCTGACCGAACGCTTCGGGCTGCATTTGGCTCCGGGCAAGGAGGCCGTTCGGCGAGAACGGCTTCGTGAGCCCGACCGGACCCGGTACGAGATTTACGATGCGATTCGGCAGGAGCTTCCCCGTTGTCGCAACTGGAACGAATTGCGGGACCGGTTGAAGCGGCATGGCATCGAGACGATCTTCAAACGAAAAGGGGCGCAGGGTATCATTGAAGGAGTAAAGTTCGCCCGTAATGGCTTTGTGTTTTCTGGTTCGAAGGTCGATCGGGCCTTCAGTTTCTCGAAGCTGGATCGCCACTTCGGCCAGGCACAGCAGCGGCATACGACCCTGATGTCAGGACTCAAGGCGGCAGTCGGGAGTTTCCGGGCTGCTTTTGCAGGTCTGTTCGGCGGCGGGCGTCCCTTCACCGCAGCGGGAGGCGGTGGAGGAGGCGGTAGCCATGGCGCAGGATCGGTGTCGCTCGGCAGTGCCGGGTCGATTCCGCTGCCGCCGTTCGACTCGCCATTTGCCCTTTCACCCGAGATGATGCAGCGGCGTGAGGGCGAAAGCCCCGAGGAGCATATTGCCCGCATCACGGCGCTGATCAACAAGGCGGCCGAGGCGATGGCCGTAGCCTTGATGGAGCGCAAGCGTCGCATGGAGGCACGCTCCCGCAAAATCGGATAACAACCTAAAACACAAAAGACAATGAAAGAGAACACCCTGGAGCTCTCCTTTGAGATGTACGAAGAATTGAAGGAGACCCTTATCAAAACGCTCCGCACGGAGTTGGCCGAAGCACGATCACAACCGACGGCGGCCATTGATACGGACGCAATCAAGCGATTGCAGATTCGGATTCTGCAACTGGAGCAGACGCAGACAAGGGTAAGCGAGGCACAGCAGGAACGGGACCATCGGATCGAGCAGCGGCTGCAAGCAATCTCCGAGCGGCAGGAGCAGATTCGAGAAGGCCTCGGAACGCAGATCGCGGAGATCGACGATAAAGTGACCGGGATGGAGATTCCCGAGGAACTGCCGCCGCGGATGGTGCAGCACCGCTTTTCGTTCTCTCTGGACGCAACTCGCAACTTCTGGCTCTTCATGTCGATGTTCATCGTGATCGTCGTACTATCTGTCGGACTCTATTTAGACTGGCGGCCCGACCGCAGCCGGTATGACAACGATCTGAAGTATCGTTATGTGCTGATGAAGGGTGAGGCGTCGCCGAAACGGCTGTCGGAGTTGGAGAAGCTATTCGAGACTGAGCGGGATCAGCGACGTATTGATTCGATGCGAAGGGATGTCGAGAAGTACGAACGGCTGGTTCGCAAAAGAGCGGCTCTCGACGAGCAGGCGCGGCTGAAGGCCCAGGAGGCTGAACAACTCAAACGTGACGCCGCGAAGTTAAAGAACAAGTAGTCCTTCCCTTTCTGACGCAAAGATAAGCCGCCGGACGGACAACGCAAGGTCAGGATGAGTTGTCACAGGCAAACCCTGCGCAAAGTTCCTCCGGCATAATCTCGGTCCTCATAATTGACCTGAAAATACCGGAAATTAAATTATTGTGTCAAAAGTTGCCTGCACATCGATCGAATGGCAAAAACGTCTATTTTTGTAAAAAAAATAGATCTCCGAAGCTTTGAAGCTACTTGCCTCGACCAGCTGAAAATCCGATATGCGGTCGTTGTATCGTATGTTCTGGGAAAGCAGTTTCGGCGGCGGATACACAATACCCACCTCCTTTCATGAAGAGAGACACTTTTGGCGCCATCGACATCGGATCGAACGCAATCCGGTTGCTCATCAACTATATTGAGGATTACGAGGACGGGCACGTCGAGTACAAAAAGGCAGCCTTCGTGCGGGTTCCCATTCGTTTGGGCGACGATGCCTTCCTGCGAGGGCATATCAGTTCGGCCAAAATAGAGGCACTATGCGATGCCATGCAGGGTTTTAGTGCCCTACTCCGGGCATTCGGCACGCACGACTATCGTGCTTGCGCTACAAGTGCCATGCGAGAGGCCTCGAATGGCGGGCAGATTGCCGAACTCGTTCGCAGCTGCAGTGGCATTTCGATCGAGATCATCAACGGCGAAACGGAAGCTGATACGATCTTCGCAACCGGAGGGCTGAAGGAGACGCTCGATCCCCAAAAAACCTATCTCTACGTCGATGTCGGAGGCGGTAGTACCGAGATCGTTGTCTACGCCCGCGGTAGCAAGGTCGAGGCCCGCTCGTTCCGACTGGGGACCGTGCGTATCTTCAGCGGCGCAGAGGCCCCGGCCGAATGGTTGCATTTCGAGGAATGGCTCCGTGAGGTGGCCCGGACATGGCACCCTTCGGGAATCATCGGTTCGGGAGGAAATATCAACAAAACCCACAAACTTCTTGAAAAGAAGTCCCGTGAGTGCATCCATGCCAAGGAGCTAAATGCTCTCTACAACCGGCTGCGGGCCATGTCTGTGGCCCAACGCATGGAACAGCTCTATTTGAATCAAAGTCGTGCGGAGGTGATCGTCCCGGCGCTGCGGATCTTCACGGATGTGTTGTGCATTTGCCAGATTGACACGATCCTGGTTCCTCGTATGGGGCTTGCCGACGGCATTATCCACGAACTCTACCGGCAATACCACCTTTTGTAACGTTTCGACTCAAAAAAAAGAGCGCCGTTCCATGCGAACGGCGCTCTTTTTTGTGGTTGCGTATTTTAAAAGCGGACCTTGGCACCGAGCGAACAGCGGATGCCGTAGTATTCGGCCTGGCGGACGCGATCCTTCGTGCCCTGGTAGTAGCGCAGGGGCTGGTTCAGCAGGTTGCCCACCTCGGCGAAGATCGAAATGTGCTTCGTGGCGCGGACCGAGATGTTGGCGTCGAGGTAGTTGACGCTGTCGTAGTAACGGTCCGTGAAGGGGGTCATACCCATCTCTTCGTTGTCAAGGAATGAGCTGGCGTAGTTGTACGAAAGGGTGGCCGTGAGGCGCTTGTTCTCGAAGTAGAGCGAGGCGTTGACCGTATGCTCGGGAGTCCCGGGCAGCTTGATGTCGTCGTTGCGTCCGGCAAAGATCGGGTCGGTCAGACGGGTCACCTTCGAGTGGTTGTAGGTGTAGTTGGTGTAGATGCCGAAATTCTTCAAGACGGGGGTAATGAATCCCAGGTCGCGCTGGAAGGCCACCTCGATGCCGAGCAACGTGGCGTCTCCAGCATTGACAGCCTTGTAGAACTCCTTGAATTCGGTGCCGCCGATCGTCTGGTCCTCGATCATGGCATCAACGATGAAATCGGAGATCTGCTTGTAGTAGACGCCGGCCGATACCAGACCGATCGACTTGAAGTAATACTCGAACATCAGGTCGTAGTTGTTCGATACGGTATTGCGCAGGTCGGGGTTACCCATCGTGTACTCTTCGTCGGCGAGGTTCACGCGGTCGCCCGGTACCATCTGGCTGAATTTCGGACGCGCGAGCGTCGTGGTGAAGCTGGCGCGGAGAACCATGTCGTCGATCGGTTCGTACTTGAGCAGAACCGAGGGAAGCCAGTTGTCGAAGTCCGTCTTGCGGGTAGTCGGTGTCGAAGTGATATTCTCCTCCTCGGCATCCACGTGGAGGGCATTTCCGGTGTAGTCGTAGGCGGTGTGTTCGAGCCGGAGTCCGGCGATGAGCTTCAGGCGGTTGCCGAACTGCTGGTCGTAACGCAGGTAGGCGGCGTGGATGGTTTCGTGGCCGGTGTAGTTCTCGGCCTCCTCCATCGGATTGCGCGTGCGGTCGAACTGCGAGGCGTCCGCAAAGTCGAGATGCGAGAGGTACTGCTTGCTGACGAAATCACCGACGGTATAGTCTCCGGCGTAGAAATTCTTGCGCGTGGCGTTGTAGGTGTTGCCGGCGGTCATGGCCTGAGCGATGAAGGAGGTTTCGTCGGCGGGCTCCACGTCGTAGAAGGTAATCAGTTTCGACTTGTCCTTGTCCTGGAATTTGTATCCGGCGCGGAGCGTTCCGGCAAAGGTTCCCGTGAAGAGGCGGGCGCGGAGATCGATGTGGGCCTTGTATTCGGTCTCCTCGATCTCGCTGAACGATTCGTTCAGTTCGTCGAGTTTAATGAAGTTCGCCGTGTTGAGCGCCATGAGCGAGGCGTCCGAAGGAGTGAAGCGCGGTTCGCGTTCATCCGAAAGATCAACGTCAAAGCGGATCGGGTTGTCCTCGTCGCTCTCCAGACCGATGTAGCGCTCGTTGGGACGGTCCTCCGAGGCGCGGGCGTAGTCGAAGCCCCACTCGACACCCAGCCAGCCGAGATTGTGTTCTCCCGAGAGGGCGATGTCCGCGGTCTGCTGACGTTCGAGGCGTGCAAACTTGTTGTCGGGCGATCCGCCTTTAGTCTGACGGCGCAGGTAGGCCGTTGCCGTGCCGTCCGCGTCGGGTGTAATGTCCTTGTAGGTCAGGCGGTATCGGTTTTCCCAGTCGTTGCGGCGGTTGTACATGCCTCGGAGTTCGATCTTGTGGTTTTCGTTGAATTTCCAGTCGAACGAGAGCGAGTAACTCTGGCGTTCGCGGTGTACATAATACTGTCGGATTTCAAACTCGTCGACATAGGCATTTCCAGAATCGTCCTCTTTCCAGGTCGCTTCAATGTTGTCCGATCCGATCGGGTTGTTGTGATAGGCCAGCGAGGCCATAACGCCGAGTTTGTCGTTGAAGAAGCGCGAGCCCCAGCTTGCCGATCCGTTGAAGGTGACGCGTTGCGAAATGGGGTTGTAACCGGCACCGACCGTAGCGGCTACGGTCTGACGGTAGGGTGAATTTTTCGTGACAAGGTTCACGGCTCCGCCGATCGCATCGCCGTCCATGTCTGCCGTGACGACCTTGTGGACCTCGATGGTCTGAATCATGTCCGTCGGGATGAGGTCCAGCTGTGCGGCGCGCGAGTCTCCCTCGGCCGAGGGCAGGCGGTTTCCGTTGAGCGTTACCGAGGTCAGATCAGGGGCCGTACCGCGAACCTGTCCGAAGCGGGCTTCGCCCTGGTCGTATTGGACGTTAATGCCGGGGATGCGCTTCATGGCGTCGCCGATGTTGGCGTCGGCGAAGCGGCTCATCTGGTCCGCGGCGACGATGTTGCTCACGCCGTCGTTGTTCTTCTGGATGGAGAGGGCGCGGCGCTGACCCTCGACAATGCCCGACACAACGACGCTGCCGATGGCCATGCCTTCGTGAAGGATGAATTCGCAGTGTTCGGTCTGCCCCTTGCGGATGTCATAGCTCTGGCAAATCTGTTCGTATCCGACATAGTTGACGCAAACGTCGTATTTGCCTTCGGGAATACCGCGCAGCGAGAAGCTGCCGTCGGAGGCGGTAACGGCTCCGAGATTCAGCGATGCGATATAAACCACGGCGCCCTGGATAGCGTGGTGGTTGTCGTCGAGCACAACTCCGGTGATCGATCCACGAGCCGCGGCTGCGGCTGCCAGCGCTTCGGCTTCGGTTTCACCGACCGTGGAGGCTGCGAGTGAAACGGGTAGTGCGGAGCTCAACGCCACGGCAAAAAAAAGAGGTAGGCAATGTTTCTTCATACTTTATATTATGTGAATGTTTGTGTTTCGGATTTCTGCAGCAAAAGTATGGAGGTGATGTTACTGTGATTCTACGTCTACATAACAGTTTGAATGCAAGCATATTGCAAAATTATTAAGTTTACATGGGGTGATTCCTCGTTAGGATTTATTGCCTATATTTGCCGCCGAAAAACAAATTCCTTTTAATTATTGATATGAAGAGATTCTGCACTATTTTGCTGGCCGGGGCTCTCGCAGCCTGCACGACTGCCGATCCCGAAAAAAGAGTTGCCGAAGGAACCTATGACGGCGAACTCAATATTTTGATGCTTGCCGATGCCGGCCGCAATGGCTCCTACGATCAGCGATTGATCGGCGAATGGATGGGAGTCTATGCCGATGCCCTGGGACCTGAATTCGTCATCTCGTGTGGTGATTTGTTCCACTATCAGGGAATTCAATCGACGCAGGACCCGTTGCTGTGGAGCAATTTCGAGAGTATTTATACCCATGGCGAGTTGCAGTGTCCGTGGTACGGCGTGCTGGGCAACCATGAGTATCGGGGCAACACGCAGGCGATGATGGACTATTCCGAGATAAGCCGCCGCTGGAACATGCCCGACCGTTACTACACCCTCTCCGTGCCGTTGGACGATGATGAACCCGATTCGGATCGAGTACGCTTCGTCTTTATCGACACGGCGCCGCTGATCGACAAGTACCGCAAGGATTCGGTCCAGTACCCCGACGTGCAGCTTGTGGATCCCGATGCCGAGGTTCGCTGGATCGACAGCGTGCTGCGGGTTTCGACCGAGAAGTGGAAGATCGTGGTGGGACACCACCCGATGTACACCTACGACAAGAAGGACGACATCGAGCAGGAGAACATGCGGGCGCGTCTGGAGGATGTTTTCCGTCGGAACGGGGTTGACGCCTACTTTTGCGGGCACATCCATACGTTCCAGCATATCCGGACGGGGCAGGACAGTATCGACTATGTGGTGAACACTTCGGCCTCGAAGCAGCGGGCGCCGCAGTGGGGACCGTTGACGCAGTATGCAAGTGAAAATTCGGGCTTCGGACTGCTGTCATTCGATGAGGGGGTGATGCACTACACGCTGGTGAACAGCCGCGGCGAACTGGAATATGTAATCGAACGGCACAAATAGCGCTGCCTTCAATCACCCGCATTGCACGATGCGATGTGGGCCGATATGAAGCCAGGATTCCGGATGCGGGCTGCAATATCAATATTGTGGCCCGCATCTCGTTTCATGAAATCTTCACCCGGATGTCATAACCCCGAAAGCCTCGCACGCTTTATTTGTGGCGTCAAAACGGAGTTCCATGACCGAATCCAAACACTTCAAGACCATCGTGATGTCCGACATTCACCTTGGATCGAAATGGTCGAAGGCCAAAGAGGCCAACCGCTTTCTGAAGTACCACACTTGCGACACGCTGATTCTCTGCGGCGACATCATCGACGGCTGGGAGCTGCTCCGCGGCCGCCGCGAAAAGTGGAAACGCCGCCACACGAATTTCATCAGCCGCCTGCTGGAGATCCAGCACGACACGCAGATCATCTACCTGAGAGGCAACCACGACGATTTTCTGGAACGCATCCTCCCGCTGCATTTCGCCAACATCCGTATTCAGCGCGATTATATCTACACAAGCGGTTCCCAACGTTTCTATGTCCTGCACGGCGACATCTTCGACCATGTTACCTCCTCGATGCGGTGGCTGGCGAGGATTGGCGACATAGGCTATTCGCTGCTCATGTGGTTCAATCGCCTTTACAACCGCCGCCGCATGAAGCGGGGTCTTCCATATTACTCCGTTTCGCAGAAAATCAAGCAGAAGGTCAAGGCTTCGGTCTCCTATATCAGCGACTTCGAGCAGCATCTGGTCCGTGTGGCAAACCAGAAGGGGTGTACGGGCGTGATTTGCGGACACATCCACCAGGCGGACAAGCGCATGATCGGCAATGTGCTTTATCTGAACTCGGGCGATTGGGTCGAGTCGATGACAGCCCTGGCCGAAGATTACGCTGGAAACTGGACAATCCTCCGTTATGATGCGGAGAAGGAGGTTCGCTGATGCGGTTCCTTTTTGCCATACAGGGAGAGGGGCGGGGACATCTCACGCAGGCGCTTTCGTTGGCGGAGATGCTCCGTCGCCACGGCCATGAACTTGTCGGGGTCCTCGTTGGCCGCAGTGCCCTGCGCACTCTGCCAGCCTTCTTCTATGCGAAAATTGGGGCTCCGGTTACCGAATTCGAGACTCCGCAGTTTGCTTTCGATCACAGCAACCGATCGGTCAGCATGTTCCGCACACTGCTGTGCAATGCTACCCCGGAGCGGCTGCGGGCCTTCGACCGCAGCATGCACCTGATCCGCGACCGGATCGAGGCACTCTGCCCCGATCGGATCATCAACTTCTACGAACTGCTCACCGGATTCACGGTCCGCCGCTTCGGAATCCGGATCCCGATGACGGGCATCGCCCATCAGTTCCTGCTCAACCATCTGCTCTACCGCCACAGCCGTCGCAAGGGTATTCAGGGAATCCTGCTGCGCCTTCATGCTCATATGACCGCCTGGGGATGCAATGACCTGTTGGCCCTTTCGTTCCAGCCGATGCCAGACGACTTCCAGCGGCACATCTACGTCGTGCCTCCGCTGCTGCGTCACGAGGCGCTCGAAGGTAAGGCATCCGACGAGGGGTTCATCCTCGGATACATGGTCAACAACGGCTTCGCCGACGAACTGCGGCACTGGTGCGCTCAACATCCTCAATACCGTTTCCACGTCTTCTGGGATTGTCAAGGTCGTCCGGATCTTTGGCAGGCCGAGAGCAACCTCACCTTTCACCGCCTCGACGACCGCCTCTTTCTCGAGCTCATGCGCCGCTGCCGGGGATATATCACCACGGCAGGCTTTGAATCGGTTTGCGAAGCGATGTATCACCGCAAGCCGATGATGCTTATCCCTGCCCATATCGAGCAGCGGATCAATGCCGCGGATGCTGCAGCCGCAGGGGCCGGTATTGTCTCCGAGCGTTTCGATCCGGGACGCTTCACCGATTACCTGAGCCATGGCGGAGGTTCCGCCACGGCTCAGGAATTCCGCACATGGGTTGAGTCTGCCGAAACACATTTCCTGGAACTTCTGACCCGATCTTGATATGGATTTCACCTACAACAATCGCGAGCTGAGCTGGCTCTCGTTCAACGAGCGCGTCTTGCAGGAGGCACAAGACCATAGTGTTCCGCTGCTTGCGCGACTTCAGTTTCTCGGCATCTTTTCCAACAACCAGGATGAGTTCTTCAAAGTGCGCATTGCCAATCTGATGCGGCTCTGCCGCACCCGCAAGCAGCGGCAGCAGCGGCTCATCGGCGGTTACACCCCTTCGGAACTGCTCGTTGAGGTGAGTCGGCAAACCGAACGGGCCCAAGAGGCTTTCACACGGACTTATCACGAACTGCTTCACGAGATGGAGCAGCAGGGCATCTTCGTCGTCGGCGAGGGACAACTCACCGAACGCCAGAGAACTTTCTGCCGCGACTACTTCGTGTCAGTAGTGTCGCCATATCTTGTGCCGCTCATCCTTCGCAAGTCGATCAAGATTCCCTTCCTGCCCGATGGCAATGCCTACCTGGGTGTGAGAATGTCCTGCGGGAACGGCAAGAATACTCGTTACGCCGTCATCCGCATTCCGTCAAGCACCCATTGCCCGCGTTTTGTCGTGCTTCCCTCGGAGCCGGAACGCCACGACGTCATCTTTCTCGACGATATCATCCGCCTGATGATCGACGACGTCTTTTTCATGTTCAACTACGACCATATTACAGTCCACACCTTCAAGATCATGCGCGATGCTGTGCTGACCATCGATGACGATATCTCGAAAAGCCTCTTCGAACGCATCGCCGAAGGGATCGAGAGCCGCCGGTACGGAGAACCTATCCGCCTGATATACGACCGTGAGATGCCTGAGGACTTGTTGGAGATGTTGGCCCGCAAGCTCAAACTCACGGTTCCGGGAATGCTTGCTCCGGGTGACCGCTACCATCTGATGAAGGATCTGATGCGCTTCCCGAAGGTGCGCCCCAACCTGTTGACGGTCAATCCCGCTCCGTTGCGCCATCATGACATTCTCCCTTTTCAGAGTATCCTCAAGGTGGTGCGTCGCAGTGACATCTTTCTGAATTACCCCTACCATTCCTTCCAGCACGTCATAGACTTCCTGCGCGAGGCGGCCATCGATCCCCGTGTCGAGCGCATCGCCATCACACTCTACCGCACGGCTGAACACTCGAAGGTGATAAACGCTCTGATCAACGCTGCCAAGAATGGCAAACAGGTTTCGGTGCTCGTCGAGTTGAAGGCGCGTTTCGACGAGGAGCAGAACATCGAACACACCGATTTGCTCCAGCGCGAAGGCGTCAAGGTGATCTACGCCATTGAGGATCTGAAGGTCCACAGCAAGATTATCCTCGTCGAACGGCGTGAGAGTTCCGGCATGCGCGGCTACGCCTATATCGGCACGGGCAACTTCAACGAAAATACGGCGACGATCTATGGCGATTTCGGGTTGTTGACCGCGCACAAGGGGATCGTTGAGGATGTGCGCAATGTCTTCCAATTCCTGATGAACAGCCACAAGCAGTTCAAATACAAATATCTGCTCGTGTCTCCCTACTTCATGCGTGATGCTTTCGATGAGCTTATCGACCGGGAAATCCGCAACGCCAAGCGAGGACGTCGGGCCTATATCCACGCCAAATGCAATTCGCTGACCGACGAACGGATCATCGAACGCCTCTATCGTGCCGGAAAAGCCGGGGTGGAGATTCGGCTGATCGTGCGTGGCGCCTGCTGCCTGCAGCCCGCAGTGCAGGGTATGAGCGACCGGATCCGGGCCATCAGCATTGTGGACAAGTACCTCGAACACGCCCGCCTCTTCATATTCTGCAACGACGGCGACGAACGCACCTACATTGGCTCGGCCGACTGGATGTCCCGCAACCTTGACCGACGTGTGGAGGTCTGCACGCCGATTCTTGACAAGCGGATTCAGAAACTCCTGCGCGAGGTCTTCGCCATCCAATGGGCAGACAACGTCAAGGCCCGCGACCTCGCGGATCAGATGCACAACCCCTATGTACAACACTCCTCCGATGAGCCTGCACACCGTAGTCAAACGGAACTTTATGACTACTATGCCGCAATGCTTCTCAAGAACAGATGATTCAACCCATTCAGATGATCAGAAACGACAGTTCTAATCCCAGCATTCTATATTTTTTTTGCGAACGGAGCGAGGATTCAGTCTGCAAGGCTTATTTTTTTGACCTGGCTGATTCGCATTTGTCATCCGGGACGAAAATCTAATTCTCATTCCTGGGATTTAGAAATGTCTTTATAGAACCCGTTGGCGGAATTAAGTCAGCGCATACTTGACTCTTCCAATGGGCTTGTTGTTTTTGTAGTTAATGTATTGTAGGATTGTAAGTGCGCTGATTTTCCCGATAATCCGGGCGAACAACCCATCCGTGTCTTTCGCATAATTGCGTATGAGCATAAACTGGTCACATAGCTGTGAGAACAAGGTTTCTATCCTTTTCCTGGCTTTGGCAAATGGATGGAAGACAGGTTTCCAGTCCCTTTGGTTTCTCCGGTAAGGCACTTCCAAACGAATATGGGCCGTCTCAAAAAGGTCCAGTTGCACATCGGCACTGATATAGCCCCTGTCTCCAATCACAGTGCAGTTGGAATAATCGACCTTGACATCCTTCAGGTAATTGATGTCATGCACGCCCGCCTTCGTCAGGTCGAAAGAGTGTATGACCCCGCTCAACCCGCAGACGGCGTGCAGCTTATACCCATAGTAATATGTACCTTGTGAGGCACAATATCCGTAGGACGGGGCTTTCCGGTAGTCATTCCCGCCCATCGTACAACGCTTGGCGCGTGCTATCCGACATACCTCTACCGGCTTGGAGTCAATGCAGAAATAATCTTCGCCGCCATCCATCTCATTGGCGATTCTCTCCCGGATGAGCCTGCAGAGCTGTGCCGTAAACTTGCGCCTGTCGTTGTATTGCCTCCGGGATATAAGGTTCGGCATTTTGTCCCCGTATTCCTTCAATCTGGAAAACAACAGGGACTCGCTGTCTATTCCGACCGCTTCGGATGCCATGCTCAGAGCGACCACCTCAAGGTCGGAAAACTTGGGGACAACACCCGGACGGGGCACATTCCCTTGTTCATTGACTAAATTTCCTGCTTTTTGTTTGCAGATGTCCAGAAATTTTGCGAATATTGCGTATAAGTTGTGCATACGGTGTATGTAAATCAGATGTTTAGACACCTCTAATTTACTAAACACCAATAATATGCGCAACTTTTTCTTCATAAAAGTTTTATGCCTTTAATTCCGCCAACGGGTATTACCTGATTCATTTACCAAATTACTTGACACTTGCTTGCATATGTTCAGAAATTTTGCGAATATTGCATATAGGTTGTGCATACGATATTTGTCTATTAAAAGTTTGGGCACCTTTAATTTACCAAATATCAACAACATGCACAACTTTTTATTCATAAATCTTTTATCAATTTAATTCCGCCAACGGGTTTATAGATATTTTTTGTGAGTAACTTCTATGAAACTGAAGTTCTCGGATTAGATGAAACCTGACTGCAAATAGCATATGCGGTGAGTCATCTCTGGATTTTCGCTCCGGTGCCGTATGATAGCGGATCGAGTGTTTGCTGATCCGCGAGATGTTGAATCGGTTTGCAAATGTGGAGAAGTTGTTTCCCTGAATAGTCCGAAAATGATCTGTGCTCGGAATTAGTCGAGTATTCCGTTGATCTTCAACGATAAGTGATTGGCCCTTATCTTCCGTTCTTTCTATTGGTTTCACAACTTGATTCGTCCATCGGGATCGATAACATCGTGGTCTATCCGGGCGATATGCCGATCATAAGAAGCGGAATGCTGCGTAAGAGTCACGCCGTGGACAGCAGCATGCCGGCGCAGAGTTTACGGACCAACGAGCTGAAAGGCATTTACACACCGGACTGCCGTGGAATGTCTGTTTACCAAAGATTTTTATGGTTCCTGAAATCTCGGCTTTCTCGAAAGCCAAAGGTGTTAAGCACGAAGTGTCTCCGCACCAGCTCGATCAAAGGCCGGCGGAGTTTCTCGTGTCATGACCTTTGGCCGGGAAGCTCTTCAAAAAACGCAATATGTTGTTAATAAAATAAAAAACATAACCAAAAACTTTAATTGGATTGTAACTGGAATTTCTGTTATGACAGCCCGATTTTCCGCTATCCCGTTCCCGTGGGGCAAGCCTTTCTTTTGAGGTTACATCATTCGTCTTGAGAACGAATCTGCGAAGACCGGCTTATACAGGTTTGCCAATCTGTAAGAGTAATGAAGGCCTATATAAATTTCATCTGTTTCCTGACTTCGGTAAAAATGCGGACAAAATGCGGACACGGAGGGCAAAACAAAAATCCCAAACAACTATAAAACAGATGTTTGAGATTTTTTACTAGTACCCGGAGCCGGGGTCGAACCGGCACGGCCATTACTGGCCACAGGATTTTAAGTCCGGCGTGTCTACCGATTCCACCATCCGGGCGCAGCCCTTTTCGCAAAAGACATCCGCAAATTTAGAAAATTATTCCGGATTTGCCAAAATCCAGTCCCTTTTCATCGAAGAGCAGTCCAAAACATCCGCCCCCCCGAGACCACCGAGCCATCCAGCTCCCGCCGAGTGCCCAGCACTCAAACAAACGCCGAATCCACACAGGCAATGATCGCCGCATCGTCCCACGGCGAAAACCACCGGATCTCACCATCCCGCCGGAACCACGTGAGCTGCCGTTTGGCATAACGCCGCGAATTCCGCTTGATCAACGCTACCGCCTCCTCGTAACTCGTCCGACCCTCGAAATAGTCGAAAAACTCCCGGTAACCCACCGTCTGCAGGGCATTCAGGGACCGGTAGGGGTAGAGCGCACGCGCCTCAGCCTCCAGTCCGTCGGCCAACATGCGGTCCACCCGGCGGTCAATCCGCTCGTAAAGCTCCTCGCGCGGAAGGTCGATCCCGATCTTCACGATCCCGAACGGGCGGGGAGTGCGCTTCCCGGAGCGTTGTTCGGAGTAGGGGCGTCCGGTCTGCAGGCACACCTCCAGTGCCCGCATGACTCGGGCCGGATTCCTGCGGTCAACCGCCTCGTAATAGACCGAATCGAGCCTCCGAAGCTCTGCGGCCAAAGCATCGACCCCTTCGGTTTCGAGACGTCGGCCCAGTTCGGCACGCAATACCGGATCCGCCTGCGGAAGATCATCCATCCCCTCGCACAGGGCCTTCACGTAGAGTCCCGAACCTCCGACGGCCACAACCCAGTCGTGTGTGGCAAACAGTCGTTCGAGGCACGACAACGCCTGGACGGCATACGCCCCGCAGCTCAAGCTATCCTTGATGTCATGCGAAGCAATGAAATGATGCTCAGCGGCTTGCAACTGTTCCGCATCAGGCTGGGCCGTGCCGATCGGCATCCCCCGGTAGAACTGACGCGAATCGGTCGAAAGAATCGGAGCCCCGTAATGCTGTGCCAGACGGATGCTCAGATCCGTCTTGCCCGAACCCGTCGGCCCGACAATCACCAACAGCCGCTTAGTATTCATCGTCGTAGCTGTCGTCCCCCTCGAAATCCTTGAATTCGCCCATCACCTCGTCGAAGGCCGAGCCCTCCTCCTCGTCGTAGCGGTTCTTCCGGGGGTCGTACTGGTCGGGGGCCTCGGCCCGCGCGAAGATCTCACGCGGATACGCAGCCCCGGGGTCCGCCTCGTAGACGCCCGTCAGCTCCAGGTAATAGGCCCGGTCACCGAAGAGGTCGAACAGGTAGATCAACCGGTCGCGGTGGCGATGGATCAACTGTCCGAGCGTCACCCGATCCATCGTTTCGGGAGCATCCTCCGAACCGTCACCCATATCCATCAACGTAAATTCACGCAGTTTCTCCCAGCGCTCGTCTGCCGTGAAAAACGAAGCCATGCAATCCTCGTATTCGAGCGACTGCAGGATAAAACGGTGAAAATCAAGCAAGGTGCTGTCGTACATCACCTCGTAATCGCGCAAGAAACTGTCGTTCTCGTCGCTCAACATCCGGAAACGGAAAACCATCGACATCGCAGTAATTTTCTCAATCCTTTTACAAAGATAACATTTTTCAGCCAGACAGGGCCGCCAGCCAGGCAATCACGTCGCGGTCGTCGGGATAGTCGGTCAGCGACGGGGACTGAGCCTGTCCGAAGGCGGCCCGACGGCTGTGGGGCAGGCACTCCGTGACGACGCACTGCAGTTCGTCGTCGTGCTCCGCTAACCACTCGGCAACCTCCTCCAACGAGTCGTAATGCGTGCAGGCGATCCGGCTCAGGGCATTCGGGAAGGCGAGCTGCTCGACCAGCACCGCCGACCCCAGGTCGACAAAGGGCGTGCCCTGCATCTCCAGCAGCGCCTTTTGCTGGAGGTAATTATTCCGATATTTGGCGTTTACTTGCGGCATCTCAAGCCGAGGTTCAAGACCCTGCGGCAGGAACAGCAGCGACACGTTGCGGCATCCCAGTCCGGAATAGGCCCAGATGTCGTCCGACAGCCCGGCCCATTGCTCCGGCGTCTCGGAACCCGAAAGCACCGCAACCGACTGGCGGCTGCCCCGCAACAGCGAGGGAATCCCGGCATAGTGCGACCGGAAGTAACGGTTGGCATTGTCGCTGCCCGTGGCAATCACGGCATCGACCGCCATGCCCTCCTCGTAGAGGGCGACCGCTACGGAAGGATCAATTGCCCGGAGCTGCGCCACCACATACTCCATCAGCACGCGGTCCTTGGCCGAGGGCTTGACCAGGCAGCGGTGGCCGCCGACCAACACGCACAGCAGATCGAAAAAACCCACCAACGGGATATTCCCCGCCATGACGACCAGCACGTTGCGCGCCGTATGGGGCTGTTGCAGCCACGGATAGGCCGCCACCCACGCGGCAAGCCGCTCGCGGCGCAGCATCCCGTCGGCCAGCGTCCGCACCGCACGCACGATCTCCTCCGGCTGGAACCAGCCGTTCGCGGCGTGGGCCGCCCCGACAACCGCCTGCGAGGCGGCGTCTTCACCGAACGAGCCGAGGCGCTCGCCCAATTCGGAAAAGAGGGTAACTGCATCTTTCATCGTCGCAAAGATACGATTTCGTGCGGAATATTTCGGAGAATCCGCCGGGATTTTTCCGGAGAGGAGAGCACGGAAAGGGCCGAGTTTGCGAAGCTCTTTTCGAGAGCAGGCAGGAGAAGGGCCAAGCGGCACAGGCTCGGGGTCGCACGGGGCCGCAAACAGCGCCGTTTTCCCGAACGCTTCGCAGAAGCGTCCCTGCCCACGAAGGCTGTCGGCCGACTGAACGGCGGCCGACGGTTCGATGCAGCAGATATGCAGACATAAAAAAAGTCTCCACGGAGTACGCGGAGACGAGTTCCGGATGCTGTCGTTCGTCAACAACATCCGGATTACGGGACCGGGCGACAACGCCCCACGCCCGCTGACACGGGAGGAGTTCGAAACCCTCCGACCGCTCTTCTTCCGGAAGAGCAAACCCTACTTCGATTTCGAGGAGATCGCCCGCAAGATCGCCGGAAAGGGGAAATACGCCTGCAAGGAGGATCGCAACGAAGCCCCATACCGTTTCAATTTCGCCCGCACGGCCACCGTATCGGGCTGCCCCGTCACGGCATCGCTCATGGCCCTCTTCGGCGACGACTGGCTCCGGGAGATCCGCTCGCTTTACCTGCTCGGCGAAGGGAAAACCGACGAACAGGTGCTGAACGACATCTGGCACGCGCTTTTCTCGTTCTCGGACGAGGAGCGGCTCCGGGACTGGGCCCGCGAGAAACTGCAGCTCACCGAGGAACAGGCCAAAACTTTCGCGGACATCCGGCTTCCGCAGGATTATGCGGCCCTGAGCCTGAATGCCATCCGCAAGGTGCTGGTCTATCTGCGCTGCGGCTATCGGTATGACGAGGCGGTCTTCCTGGCCAATCTGCGGGCGGCTGTTCCGAAGGAGGTTTATGCAGACGAGGAACGCCGACATGCCATAGAGCAGGAGATCGCCACGCTGCTGCTTGACTACAAGCGGAATCCCTATGACAAATTCGACTCGAAGGAGCGCCGCATCGCCGACTACTTCAGCGACCACGGGCTCGACACCTCCCGCCTGGAGCGGCTTTACCACCCCTCGAAGGTCGAAACCTACCCGGATGCGGTGCCCGATGCGGAAGGCATTCCGCAACTCGGATCGCCACGCACCCCGGCCATCCGCAACCCGATGGCCATGCGGGCGCTGTTCCGGCTGCGCAGTCTGATCAACACGCTGCTGCGCGAAGGCAGGATCGACCGCGACACGAAGATCCGCATCGAATTCGCCCGCGGACTCAATGATGCGAACCGCCGGAAAGCCATCGAGCAATACCAGCGCGAACGGGAGGCCGAAAACCGGAAATATGCCGAAGAGATCAGCCGCCAGTATGCCGCCCAGACCGGCCGCGAGATAAAGCCCTCGGACGACGAGGTGCTGAAATACCGGCTGTGGGAGGAGCAGCAGCACGTCTGTCCCTACACCGGGCGGCAGATCCGCATTTCGGACTTCGTCGGCTCGGCCCCGGATTTCGACATCGAGCACACGCTGCCGCGGGCCCGCGGAGGCGACGATTCGCAGATGAACAAGACACTCTGCGAAAACCGTTTCAACCGGGAGACAAAACGGGCGAAACTGTCGGCCGAATTGTCCAATCATGCCGAGATCATGGAGCGGATCGAATCGTTCGGCTGGCGGGAAAAGATCGAGACCCTGCAGAAACAGATCGAAGCCCAAATCCGCAGGAGCAAAGGTGCAACCTCCAAGGGCGAAAAGGACAGCGCCATCCAACGCCGTCACTATCTGAAGCAGCAGCTCGACTACTGGCGCGGGAAGTACGAACGCTTCACCATGACCGAGGTCCCCGAAGGTTTCAGCAACCGGCAGGGTGTCGACATCGGCATTATCGGGAAATATGCACGGCATTATCTGAAAACCGTCTTTGACCGGATCTATACGGTCAAGGGCTCCACGACCGCAGCCTTCCGCAAGATGTGGGGGCTGCAGGAGGAGTACACCCGGAAGGAGCGCGTGAACCATGTGCACCATTGCATCGATGCCATCACGATCGCCTGCATCGGCCGCAAGGAGTATGACCGCTGGGCGCAGTATGCCGCCGAAGAGGAGCAGTACGACTACGGAGAGAGCGCCAAACCCCGCTTCGAGAAGCCCTGGCCGACCTTTACCGAGCCGTGGCCGACGAACTGCTTGTGGCTCACCATACGCCCGACAACATGGCCAAGCAAACCCGGAAACGGTTGCGGGTGCGCGGCCGGGTGAAACTGAACGACAACGGGCGGCCTGTTTATGTTCAGGGCGACACGGCCCGCCGCAAATTACATGAAGAGACTTATTACGGAGCCATCAAACGGGAAGGCGAGGTTCGGTATGTCGTGCGCAAAGCGCTCGGACAGTTGCAACCCGGCGACATAGAGAAGATCGTCGACGATGCAGTCCGGGATCGCGTGCGGGAGGCAATCGACGAGGTCGGATTCAAGACGGCGATGAATTCAGACGAGTACACGATCTGGATGAACCGCGAAAAGGGGATTCCCATCCGCAAGGTGCGAATCTTCACGCCCGGCGTCAAACAGCCGATTGCGCTGAAAAAACAGCGTGATCTCTCCGATAAAGAGTACAAACGCGATTATCATGTCGCGAACGACGGAAACTATTGTATGGCCATCTACGAAGGTCAAGACAAAAAGGGCAAGCCGAAACGCACCTTTGAACTCATCAGCAATTTCGAAGCGGCCCAATACTTCAAGGCCAGCGCCGACCGGGAGGCCCGCCCCGATCTGGTACCGTTGGCCGACACGAACGGATTCCCGCTGAAATGCATCTTGAAAACGGGTACCATGGTCCTGTTTTATGAAAATTCACCGGCAGAACTTTACGATTGCTCACCCAAGGAGCTGACAAAACGGCTCTACAAGGTGACGGGAATGAGCACGTTGACCGTATCGAGCAATTCATATGGCCGTCTCACCCTGAAACACCATCAGGAAGCCCGACCGGCAGGTGAATTGAAGGCCAAGAATGGAGTATGGACAACAAACGAAGAGTACAGA
Source organism: uncultured Alistipes sp. (assembly GCF_963931675.1). Taxonomy (NCBI): domain Bacteria; kingdom Pseudomonadati; phylum Bacteroidota; class Bacteroidia; order Bacteroidales; family Rikenellaceae; genus Alistipes; species uncultured Alistipes sp. Next base: position 3,059,578 of record NZ_OZ007039.1, read on the forward strand.
CCCGTTATCACCTTATTACATACCCAACTCAACGCTTATGTCGAAGGCTACGACTTCGAACTGACCGTAACGGGTGAAATAAAATTCAAACACGGGACACCATGCTGAAACGAGCCTTATTTTTTTCGACTCCCTACTGTCTGAGCCTGCGCAACGGGCAGATGATCATCCACACGCGCGAAGCTCCCGACACGCGGAAAAGCATCCCGATCGAGGATATAGGCTTCGTAGTGCTGGAGGATCAGCAGACCTCCGTCACGCTGCCGCTGCTCAATGCGCTGTCGGACAACAATGTCGCCGTGATTTTCTGCGGCGAGAACCGGATGCCGAACGCCATGCTGTCGAATCTGGATTCAAACAGGACCCAAGGAGAAAGCTACCGGGCCCAGATCGAAGCCAGCGAACCGCTGAAAAAGGGCCTCTGGAAACAGATCGTCGAAGCGAAGATTCGCAACCAGGCAGCCCTGCTGCGGAAACTGGGCCGTGACGGCGACAAACTGAAACCCTGCTACATGAATGTCAAAAGCGCCGATGCCGACAACCGGGAGGGTATTGCGGCCAGAATTTACTGGTCGGAACTGTTCGGCAGCGAATTTTACCGATCCCGCGAAGGCCCGCCGCCCAACAGCCTGCTCAATTACGGCTATACGATCCTGCGGGCTGCCGTCGCCCGCGCGATCATGGGTTCGGGGCTCTTCCCGGCATTCGGGATCTTCCATCGGAATCGTTACAACGCCTTTCCGCTGGCCGACGACGTGATGGAACCCTATCGGCCGTATGTCGACGAGCTGGTCCATCGGCTTCACGCAGACGGTCATGCTCAACTGACCAGGGAGGTGAAAGGTGAACTGCTGCGGGTTCTGTTTGCCGACACCCGTTTCGACAAGGTGGTACGACCGCTCGAAGTGGGACTTACGTTTTCAGCTTCGTCCCTGGCCAGATGCTTCGCCGGAACCCAGAAAAAAATCGCATTTCCCTTATTGGAGTAGTCGAATGTCGGAAGTACGTTTGAATGCCTATCGAATCATGTGGTTGTTTGTCTTTTTCGACCTGCCGACCAATACCAAAACGGAACGGCGCCATGCGGTACAATTCCGCAAGGCGTTGGAAAAGGACGGCTTCACGATGATGCAATACTCGGTTTATGTGCGCCATTGTGCCTCGAAGGAGAATATGCAGGTCCACATCAAGCGGGTTCGGCGCTCCATGCCGCCGTCCGGATTCACAAGTATTCTCGCCGTAACGGACAAACAGTATGGGGATATACTGAACTTCTGGGGCAAAAGCGAACGGGCCAAACCGGAAACACCGCAACAGTTGGAATTTTTCTGACAATTTGTTACCTTCGTTCTTTGAAATACGGGAAAAACGCATCAAACCGACTTCGCCGGAACGCCCGATCGTATTTTTACAGTGGCAAACGGATCGTAAGCAGCACTTTATCAGCCAATATGAGGCCCGACGTTGTGGTTTGATGTAGAATCTCTATAAGATACAACCTAAACTCGTTGAAGCATGGTTCCTGTGCGGTTGTGGTTTGATGTAGAATCTCTATAAGATACAACAGCATCTTCAATTAACCAATTAAGTGCCATGTTGTGGTTTGATGTAGAATCTCTATAAGATACAACTCTGACACATTCATTGTGTCGTGCCTCTCTGTTGTGGTTTGATGTAGAATCTCTATAAGATACAACTAGTCGATGAAATTCTGGCTTTGTTCAATGTTGTGGTTTGATGTAGAATCTCTATAAGATACAACCTATTCATTAACCAATTAAACACTTACGTAGTTGTGGTTTGATGTAGAATCTCTATAAGATACAACACCCAAAAACGATGTAGACGCACAATATAGGTTGTGGTTTGATGTAGAATCTCTATAAGATACAACACATAAAACGTCCAGAAGCAAAAAGAGCGGTTGTGGTTTGATGTAGAATCTCTATAAGATACAACCATAAGTAACGGATCAACGCCACACAAAGGGTTGTGGTTTGATGTAGAATCTCTATAAGATACAACGCGGCACGCGAAGTTGCGTAATGATCGTAAGTTGTGGTTTGATGTAGAATCTCTATAAGATACAACAACGAGAACGAGAAAACTTATGGCTCGAAGTTGTGGTTTGATGTAGAATCTCTATAAGATACAACATTAATCTCACGAACGGGAATTGGAGTTTCGTTGTGGTTTGATGTAGAATCTCTATAAGATACAACGGAAATTTACGAAAAGCGTTGGAGACAATAGTTGTGGTTTGATGTAGAATCTCTATAAGATACAACATTCCAACTGTCAGGCGTAACAAGAATCGGGTTGTGGTTTGATGTAGAATCTCTATAGATACTGTTTCAAAGAGTGTGTCTAGGGGGGGTAAATAAAAAAGTCTACAGATTTTTTAGATTTGTACAGGGAATCAACAAAAAACTAAAAAAGGAGTAGACTTATGGTATTGACAAAGGAACAACTTTCCGAATTAATATGCAAACATTCGGAGCGGGAAAATGGCCTTCAAGATCTGTTGGAGATCTTGTTGGAGAGTATGATGGTCTCGGAGCGCCGGGAATATCTCCGGGAAAACTCCGCATCGGGGAATAAATGCAACGGCTTCCGTCCGGGACATAGTTACGGTCATGGCCGTACGCTGACGTTCCGGATACCCCGAGATCGCTACGGGAACTTTCATCCCCGGATTCTGGCGATCCTGCGCCATCAGGAAGATGAATGCGAACGCCTTGCCGGAACGCTGTATACGAAAGGTCTTACGCAGGAACAGGTTGGCGAGGTATTCCAGGATATCTATGGCGAGCACTACAGCAAGGCGAGCATTTCGCGGATGCTGGACTACCTCCGAGAAGATGTCTCGCAATGGCTCACGCGCTCTCTGGAGGCTTATTACCCCATCGTCTTCATCGATTGCGTACACATGAAGATCCACCGCAAGCGGAGCGTAGAAACAGAAGCTTTCTATGTGGTGCTAGCTGTGCGTGAAGACAAGCGGCGTGAAGTGCTGGGGATCTTCAACAAGCCCACGGAGAGCGCCCTGGGCTGGGGCGAGATGCTCACAGAGCTGCAGGAACGAGGCGTTCGGAAGATCGGCCTGGTGTGTGCCGACGGGCTGAAGGGTCTGGAGGATGTCATCAGTGCGGTCTTTCCCGGAACCCCGCTACAACGCTGTACGACGCACCTGAAACGCAATCTGCTGAGCTGCGTGCGCAACGGCGACAAGGGCGAGCTGGCCGAGGATCTGCGACAGGTCTTCCGTACGGGGGATCGCAGCTATACGGTGGAGAGAGCCTGGGAACAATGGCAGGCGCTCTGTGAGAAATGGGGTCAGGATTATCGCAGTTTTCGACGACGGGGCGAAGACCCAGCCTACAAAGCCTACTTCACCTATCTGAATTACGAGGCAAGGATTCAGTCGATGATCTACACGACGAACTGGATCGAGCGTCTGCAGAAGGATTTTCGACGGGTTACACGCATGCGGGGAGCCATGCCCAGCGAGGAGTCGGTACTGCTGCTGATGGGTAAAACGGCCATGGATAAGAAGTCCTACCTGAGGCCGGTGCCGCGGATCGACCTGGATCGGGAATTATTCCCCGAGTGAAGACTATAACACAAAAATATGAAAACACGCCGCGGCGTGTTGTTCTAAATCAAGAATCGCTATATTTGCATATCTGAAGAATCTGAAGGCGCCTGCACAGACACACTTTTTGAAACACTACCAAAGAATCGAAACAGGATTTCTACCCAATGAATACATTAAAGAGATTTTCATGAGGTACAACCTGAACTGATTTATATGAGTCAAGAATCCTATCTATTACTATATTTGATCTATTATATCTCCAAAATAATCTGTTCTATACACATTACCGTGACAAAGAGACATCAAATAGGATAGCATATTCGGACTTGGATGTCCATACCTATTGGGACCAACTGAAATAATAACATTTGTGGTAGGACATGAATAAAGACGGGAATTTATCCCATAATCTCCGCCATGATGTGGAGCGATTAACACATGTTTATATGTTCTCAATCCATTAGTCTTTTCGTTGTCATAAATATACTTTGCTTGTATTAATTTTACATCACCTGTAAAAATTGCACTCTTAGTATTGCCGTGAACAAACATACATAATCCCGCATAGTTAATTGTACGACTATATTCTCCAATATAAAAGGCAATATTTCCAATTCTCTGCCATAGACGCATTTGATTGCCATTGGTACGAAGCGCAGGCTTTATACAAAAAACATTATTACTTCCCAAGGCATATAATATCTTTTTATATATCCTCTGAGAGGTCAATGATTTCATCATATCCATGCAAACGACCTTACTAAAACATGTCCTTATTTCCTGAATACTGGCACATTCTAAACAATGATAATGATCAATATCCCAATGAGATATCACCAATATTGGCTTATCTCTTTTTAGTGTATAGAGCCTGGAATAAAATAGGCTTCGTACAATCGTTTGATTGGCACGCAGTTCTGCTCCAATATCATAAACAATCCTTGTAATATTATTCCCATCCAATAATTCATTCCAATTTGCCTGACCCACATCACGAACTAGTAAAAATAAATCACCCTTAAAAAAATTAGGAATCTGCAATCTCCCGTTTTCGTGATTATGCATGAGATCATTGCGATCTAATGCTTCGTGGTTCTGCAAAAGATCTTGATCATCATAACCCAAGAATTCAATCGATTTTAAATCATATGAACGACCTATAACCAAAGATTCTTCATTTTCTGTAAAATCACAGTGATTAAGCAGATCAAGATTTAACTTATAATAACAGCCTGCTGATAATCTTCGAGTAGCCTTTAATGACCGAAGTTCAATATAAGTCTTTGCTTTACCAAAATCTTGATTTTGGGGATCGGAAGAAACAAAATAATATAAATCTCTATCTAATCGGAAATCTATATACGCATCAAAAATACCAGATTCTATTTTTACCAAATGTGCTAGATATACTATACAATTTCCCATAAACCAAGCATTAATATATGTTTAAGATCAAATGCCATAAAAATATAAAATAAATTCGTAACGATTATCATATATATTTACGAAACAAGGTCTACAACACTATTTAATGTCAAGATTTACAGCTGGACTGTTACAGTGCGTATAGGAAATCTTGACGGCGCATAGAATGACAAATGCTGATATATAACCGTCAAAACATACGGAGGTCCCCGATCCTGTTCATTATCGATATGATTCAGGACCTCCAAGACACATTGAAGAGAGAGGCACACTCTCCCCAACAATATGGCCGTGAGACATATTCTCCGGTTGATATGTTCGGGTTGTAGAACAGGTTTCATGGGCGGGATAAAAATACGCGAAACCCATGAAGTCCCTGTTCTGAAAAGAGCGCGAGAAGTTCGGATTCAAGACTCTTTCACCGGCTCGCGCTTCTTCCGCATCTGGGCGGGTGAACTGCCGAAATTCCGTCGGCAATAATCCGAAAAGGTGGACGGCATATTGAACCCGTTGCTTTCGGCCACCTGCCAAAGCGGGAGGTCCGTATCGAGCAACATACGCATGATCCGCTCCTTCCGCTGCTCACGCAACCATTCCGAGACCGGGATGTCAAACTCCTGCTTGAACCGCTTGCGAAAGGCGGATCCAGACATGCAACAGGCCCGGGCCAACTCTTCGCTGGTCGTGTTTCCCGGCACTTGATGTTGCAAGGCCTGCAGCCGATCCCGGAATTCGAACGGATGGAAATCCGGAAGCAGTCGGCCGAGAGTCCGAAAATCCTTGTCCGTGAGAAACGTTGAATCCGGGTTCTTCCCGGAAGCCGATCCAGGATGCCGGTATTCACGGAGTACGGTGCCCACCATCAAATTATACAGAAAATTCAAGTGGGGATACCCTTCACCGTTCGCCGTCGCTACGATTCTGACACAAGACAATACCCCCAGCCGGTTGCGGGTGCGGTAATAGTGCCGATAGGTATCAATAAGGAATCCGAGGACCCGATTATCGGGACAAAAGGCCGCCAGCAGATAGAATCTGGCCTCTTCGCGTGGCAGTTCCGGAGGCAGCGTATTGCAACGTCGGATTTGATCAACCAGCCAGCGTACGGCCGCAACAGGTTCAGCCAACGGCGCAAGCACCTTCCAGGTATCGGAGCGCATCACATCGACCTGTCCGAACGCATGCAGAACGGTCCGGAACCAGCCACTCCATTCCGTTTGCAGGGCACCCTGCTCAAGTTTTTCTCTTAACGGCCTCATTCCTCAACAATAATCTTCAAAGATAGGACTTTTCTGGAAATGAAAGCACACTCGGACCTCTAAATAACTCTTCCAAACCGAATACCCATTATTAACCTTTTGTACCGATTTAATCGTTCTTTTTGGCTTTCGGCTCTTGCAGGTCAATAAAAAAAACTATATTTGTAAAGCGATTGGGCGAAAATCCCGGTCGGATACATACGAAGCGTTATGCTGATCTTGTAGTTTTGGGAACCTGAGAAATTTTCAAACTTGGCACAAGAGATGGCATGGCGGCTTTCACGCTTGCGTGGGCTGCTATCACCATATTTGTGCTAAAGGTAATCTCAGGACCTCCAAAACCCAATATGGCCGCAGTTCCACGCTTTGTGTATATTAAGGTCGGCACTTGTGGCCCGACATACGGAGGATGCAGGATGGATGATGCTGTGGAGACCCGAAAACATCGAAACAACCCGAAACACCGAACCTGAAAAACGATATACGTATGACATCGACCGGAATGATCCTGATAATCAGCGCGGCAGTTGTCGCCATACTGCTTATCATATGGGGCTTTGTAACCAACAATAACCTCATCGCCAAACGTAACCGTGTCAAACAGTGCCGGAGCGGCATCTGCGTGGTACTGAAGCAGCGCAACGACCTGATTCCGAATCTCGTTGCATCGGTCAAGGCCTACATGGGCCACGAGAACGAAATTCTGACGCGTATCACCGACCTGCGCACGCGAACCACATCGGCATCGGAGCGTGAGCAGATTCGCGAAGGTGGTGAAATCTCCACGCTGCTCGGCCGGTTGAACGTCGCTGTCGAAAACTATCCCGAACTGAAGGCTAACACGCAGTTCCTCCACCTGCAGGGACAGATCGAAGAGGTGGAGAACGAGCTGCAGGCCATTCGCCGTACCTACAACGCTGCCGTCACGGATTACAACAACGCGATCGAAATGTTCCCCTCGTCGATCATCGCCTCTTGGGGACATCATACGCAGGAAGAACTGATTGAGATTCCCGAAAGTGAAAAACAACCGGTTTCGGTTGCCGAACTCTTCCGCTCATGAATGCCCAGACACCCGATTTCAAGGAGCTCACCGGACGAATGCACCAGGAGTTGACACGCCTTGCCCGGCTGCGACGTGTAGTGAGGGTGCTGCTCGTGATTGTCTACTCGGCGACGCTGCTGTGGTTCGTATTCTGTTTCTTCGGAAACTACCTGCTCGCCTCGGCAGATTATACGACCTACGTACACACCAGTCAATACATCCTATACGGATTCATCCTCTTCTGCGTGCTGCACTTCGCATTCATGCGGGGACTCCACTCGCTTGGCGAGCGGGAAGGCGCCCTGATGGGACACATCGTCGGTGAACTCTTTCCCGAAGCTCAATTCAATCCGGCCGGAGCGGTCAATCGCGAGGCGCTGGCCGCAAGCCGACTCTTCACCGAATCTACCTCACTCTCTGGCCTCGAAACCACCTTCTACGGACGGATAGAGATTCCCGTCGGCGAAGAAGTGATGTCGGTCTGCGATGTAGGAATCACCTCACTGCAGGGGCGCGACCTTGCGGCCAATCCACTCTTGATGCTCTATCGCTCACTCGTGCGACCGATCTTCGGGTCACGCGTCGAAAGCACGATGCACTCGTTCCGCGGGATGTTCGGCTACTGCCGTACGGAGCGTAAATTCCGGGGCTATGTCCTGCTGCTGCCCGACCACCTGGAAAACAAGGTCGGCTATCTGGCACAGACCTTCCAGCGCATCCGTCAGAAGAACGGCGCGAAGTTCGTCCACCTGGAGGATCCCGAGTTCGAAAGTCTCTTTGCGGTCTACGCCGACGACGAGGTCGAGGCCCGTATGGTACTGACCCCCGCGATGATGCACCGTATGACGGAGCTGCGACGGTCGTTCAACCGTGATCTGATGATCTCCTTCCGGGGCGATACCCTCTATTTCGCCTCCGAAACGCCGGACGGATTCCTTCGCCCGGGACGACGGTCGCTCGGCGACGAACGTCTGTTGGAGCAGTTCTGGCGTGAAATTGCATTCTGCCGCACCGTGGAGGCCGAAATGAAATAGATTAACCCACACACAACACCGAAAACTCAAACAATTCATTCCATAAAACCTAAATGTATCTTTTATGAAAAAGTTATCACGACTCGCCGCTATTGCCGGCATGACTGCACTGCTTGTCTCGTGCAACAACGTCAGTTCAATGCTCGGCGGAGCCAAGTATCCGGCCGACCAGGCAGATTCCTACGCCAAGGCCGTGGAAATCCTCAAGGAGAAGGTCGACACAACGAAATTCAAGATTTTCGCCATGCGTTTCAACGAGCGTGAGGAGCTGTCGAACGACCTGAGCAGCATCTCGCTCGACATGGTCAATGCGGATAACTATGCATTCCGTCAGGCATACTACCTGGATGGCCGCGTCGGGCAGATGAACGACTTCTCGACGAGCGTCAACGAGATCGACTATGCGAAGATCAAGGGCATCAGCCTCTCGGCAATCGACCCCGCAGCCATCGGACGCCAGATCGAAGAGGCCAAACAGCTCCTGCCCGAGGGACACACCTTCCAGTCGGTCAGCGTCTACGAGATCGACGAAGTGCTTCCGCGAAGCACGAGCATGATGAACCGGGGCCGGAATATCGGCGCTCTGGAGGCCGAATTCAAGATCTGCTTCACGGAGGACGGCAAGGAGACCGAGACCTCTGGAGGTCAGGTGACCCACCTCTATTACGAAGCCAAGATTCTGGTGAATGCCGACGGCTCGATCACGCCCGAAGAAGAATAACCGTTAAACTCAATAACGACCTATGAAACGTACACTTCCCTTTATTGCGCCGGTCAAGGACTCCACGCAGAGTGCCATGCAGCGCGACCTTTACGACAAGAGCATCGATCTGTACGGTGAAGAGAAATACGTCGAGGCGTTCCACACGCTGCTCGACCATCTGAATCCCGAATTCCGTTCGAAGTACGGCAATGCCGAAGGGACTGAGTTCCACCTGCCGCATGGTTCAATCGTCGTCAACGTACGGCTGGATGATCGGATGATGTACATCGACGCCGACTTCCTCAACCTTCCGGAGAAGGGCCGCGTAGCGATGCTGCGCCAGGTGGCCGACATGAACATCAACCGGCTGCTGCTGCCGCGCTTCACCAAGGAGGGCGACCGCCTGAAGATGGAGTACCACTGTCTGCTTTCGGAGACCCATCCCCACAAGATCGTCACCATCCTGCAGAACATCTGCCGCATCGGAGACAAGTACGACGACGAATTCTGCACGAAGTTCGGCGCCACGCGCTGCTACGAACCCCGCGTCACACCTTACCCGGCGGAAACCGTCGAGCGGATCTACGATGCCATCCAACGGCTCGTCAAGGAGACGCTCGAGGCAGTCAAGGAGTACAACGACCAGCGCCGCTACGGCTATTCCTGGAACGTGATCGACACGACGTTCTACCAGATCTCCTACTTTGCACAGCCGCAGGGCCAGCTGGCAAACGACATTGACAAGGCCGTCGAGGATATGGACGAGGAGCTGCCCGTAGCGGAACTCGTCATGAAAGGCATGGCTTTCCTCGAGAAACTGCTCGACATGCCGAAGGAGAAGCTGGCCGAGGACCTCTACTATGTCGATACGCTCGTCTCGATCAAGGGCCCCTCGTCGTTGCAGAACGTGCAGGAGAACATGAAGGATGTCTACGAGGAGGCCACGGCCGCCATGCAGAACAAGGATTTCGAGCGGGCTGCCGTGCGCATCTGCTACAAGTTCTACGAGGCCTACTTCTACAACGACATGCAGGACGACCTGAACGTCATCTTCGTCAAGGCGTTGCGTGAAGCTGCCGACCAGCCGATGGAGAAGGCCGCCGAGATCCTCTGGACCGCGCTGGACAAGGTCATGGAGGGTGAGATCGAGGAGGACGACGACGAAGGGTTCTTCGCCGGCGCGATGGAGGGCAACCCGATGGCGCAGCAGATGATGGAGCAGGCGCAGGCACAGGCGCAGGCCATGCAACAGAAGATGGCTGCGGCGATGGGCGGCGACGAGATCCAGGAGCTGCAACGGAAGATGACCGAGGCGATGACGCGCGGCGACATGGCCGAGTACATGCGTCTGGCCGGCGAACTGCAACAGAAAATGATGAGCGGGCTCTTCAACAACTAAACACGAATCACCATGGAACAGAATATTTATAGCGTAGTATTCAAGGTTACGCATGCCGGCGGCTCGGGCAGCTGCTTCTACCTGAAAGACCACGATCTCTTCGTCACGAACTACCATGTGGTCGAGGGATTCCACACCGTGGCCGTCCACGACAACGACCGCAACCCCTATCCGGCGAAGGTCGTGCTCGTGAACCCAACGCTGGACATCGCACTGCTGGCCGTCGACCACGACTTCTCATCGCTGCCGTCCCTGCACCTGGCGGCCGACGATTCGCTCGCCATCAGCAACAAGATCCGCGTGGCGGGCTATCCCTACGGCATGCCCTTCACCGTCACCGAAGGCACCGTCTCGTCGCCCAGGCAGCTGATGAACGGGCAGTATTACATCCAGACCGACGCCGCGGTGAACCCCGGCAACTCCGGCGGCCCGATCATCAACGAACGCAACGAAGTGGTCGGCATCACGGTGAGCAAGTTCACCAACTCCGACGCCGACAACATGGGATTCGGCATCCGCGTGGAGACGCTGCACAAGCTCTTCGATTCGCTCGGCGAGCTGGACCGCGACTGCTTCCAGGTGCAGTGCGAGAGCTGCGACGAGTTGATCTCGGACGAAGAGGAGTTCTGCCCCTCGTGCGGCGAAAAGCTGCCCGAAGGGGTCTTCGAGGAGCGTCAGCTCTCGCCTTTGAGCGAGTTCTGCGAGGCGGCCATCGCGAAGATGGGCATCAACCCCATTCTGGCCCGCGACGGCAACGAAGCGTGGTTGTTCCACAAAGGCAGCTCCGAGATCCGGCTGTTCGTCTACGACCGCACCTACCTGTTTGCCGTCTCGCCGATCAACCTCCTGCCCAAAAAGGAGGTCGAGAGGGTGCTGGACTACATGCTCGATACGGACTTCTATCCCTACAAACTCGGCATCGAGGGGCGCCAGATCTACCTGTGCTACCGCATCCATCTGGCAGACATTTCGGAGGAGTCCGAGGAGCGGATCCAGCAGAACCTCGTTCAGCTGGCAGAAAAGGCCGACGAACTGGACAACATGATGGTCGAGTGCTTCGGCTGCGAATTCTCGGCCTACACGAAACAGGAAAACGAAGCGTAAATCATGCTGGACCTCAAACAACTGACCGCAACGCTCGAAGGGGGAGAAATTCCCCCTTCGTTCGATGCGAAGACCATTGGAAAAATCTCGAAACGCTTCCTGCAGTGGAAGGGTGCACGAGTAGTAAACCTTTATCCGATTCGCGGCGTCTCGCATGAGGACTCCCGATACTGTCTCTACGCATGTCCGCTTAACGGCACGACGATTGACGAAGAGACATTACGAGCCATTCACGCCGAAATTGATTCGCTCGAAATCGGACACATACGTTACGACTCCGTACAGTCGGAAGGTGCTGATTACTACATCCTTGACGAACACGGGAATCACTGCGGAATGGATGCTGACGACGATATTGTCGCTATGATCAGCGATCGATTTGACGGTTTGGTGCTTTTCACAAAAACGGTATTCTCGCCCAAAAAAGCAGCACAACTCGACTGCCACTATGCGGCCCTCGGAATCTCAAAGGAGCCTAATGGTTACACGATCGAGCCCCTGTCTAACACGACGCTCGGACTGGCCGCCAGCAGCCAGCGGTTCCGCGGACCGAAGGTGGAGATTCCCGATGCTGGAGAGGAGTCGCCCGCCGTGGAGAAATACCGCCAGACGATGACACTCGTAATGGCACTCATGCTGATTGCAGCCGTAATTTGGTATCTTATCAAAGGATAAGCGACCATGGGAATGGATCTGTACGCCGGAACATTGACCCGGTATTATGCACACAACTGGAAAACTGAAGCTCAACTATGGGCTGAAGAAAATGGATTCGGATACCAAAAAATAGGTCCAGATTCCGAGCCTGGGGAGGAAATGTCCTCCGAAGAAATCCGACAGGCTGTTGAAAAGTGGCGAGATAATTTGCTTTCAGCAATTCGCGAGCATGGTAGCCGGATTGGATCATGGCCCGAAGACAACGAACATCCTTACCTGACGAATAAACCCGACTGGCCTGCGTTTGAGGCTCTACTGCTTTACGCCGCTTGCAAGTGTTTGGGTGAACCTTTGCCGGAAAAGTTTGGCAAAGAGGCTCAATTTGAGGATTTCGAAATCTCCGAACGTGCATACAAGGATCCCAAACTACAATGGTCGTTATTCAATGGTGCCATCTGCTGGTTGCCTTTAGAAGCCGGTTTCGTCATCACGGCAGAGATGCCTGCGGGCAACGAGGCTGTCATATCCACGACTTGGTGCCTGCTCAAGGAACTGGAAAAGATCAACAGTTATGATTGGAATGCCGACGAAGCAACGATCAACCGTTGGTACGATGAAGATGGATATGAAACCCAAGATTCGAAACTGACGAAACTGACAGACAACGTCTCCATGATAGAACCTGAATCGGGGTATTACGATACGGAATCACTGGCGCGCTTTGCATTCGCTCGTTTCTATCGGGCAGTGCAATTCGCACAAGAAAACCGGGTGCCGGTTCTGATGGATTTTTAAAATAGAGAAAACATGAGAACGTTAGACGCCTTAATAGATACGCAAGATCCGGGATGGCCGCTCATTCAGGAGTGGATGGCAGAAGCGAAGAATCGGTATCGGATTTTACCGAAAACTTCGCAGCGAGCCAATCAGGAACTTTTGGATGCACAAGTTACCACCCGTTCAATTATGGGAGCTGTTATCTACGAAACTGGTGGTATTCTTATCAACAAGGGTTGGATCCGAGTTTTGGGTTCAGGCTCTCCGGAACTCGATCGAGGGATCATGTCATGGAATAAAGGTAAAAGTTTCCAAAAGAATGGTGACCAACCCACATTCTTGTTGGTGGCCGATGATGTTGTCGGAGGCTATTTTGCCATCAATGCAGGGGCACTGGGGCCTAATATGGGAACAATCCACTATTTGGCGCCAGACACACTACAATGGGAAAATCTGGAGGTCGGATACTCCGATTTTCTGCATTGGTTGCTGACTGGACCAGTCGACACCTTTTACGAGACCTTCAACTGGAAAAATCGAGATCTTGATCTGGAACGAGTCGATGGAAATCACACCATCTCTTTTGTTCCATTCTTATGGACGAATGAGGGACAAGATCTGGAACAAACAGACAAACGAATCATTCCCGTAGAAGAACATTATGCTCTCACGTTAGAATTACAAAAGCAACTTTTGAAATAATCATTAAAATTAGTAAAAGACTATGAAAACATTCAACTACGCGTCAACGGCCTCTATCAAAGAGAATCTGACCTCAATCATTATTGGTATTGCTCTAATCGCCTTTCCTCTTGTTCATCCTTTCGGTATCCGCATTGGTGCAACGCAGGTCCTCGGTCCCATACCGACGACAATCCTCATGATTATTGCGGGACTCTACATGCTCTATTCCGCCTACCGTAAAATACGTAATGCTCGTGCGCTGTCTGCAAAAGGCGGTACCATCACGGTCGACGACAATCATGTAACCTATCCGGCAATTCGCAAGGGTAACGTCGAAAAAGAGAGTTTCATAATCTCCGAAATTTCGAACCTCGCTTATGACGAGGATGATGGCATTCTGACCGTAACACTCAACGATGGCAAGACGATCAAGTTCGACGTAGACTTCTTCGACAGCCTCGACCAACTCAAGGAGTTCGCCGCACTGCTGCAGAAGTAACAATACGACTCCACGAAAAGACCGCTGTAATCGACGGATTACAGCGGTCTTTTCTTATTGAATACGATTCCCGGATTTATCAATGTAATACCACACTTCACTTTCCCAGTACCAATATTCACCATCGGAGCCGGGGACCTCTTTTCTCTCCCCATTATCCGTAACCTTCGCTTTGCCGCCCTCAAAGGGATAGCCAAAGGCAAAACGGGGACGAATAACGGTTTTGCCTGTCTCGTCAGCGTAACCTATACGCCCTTTCCTGTCCACTATGCGGTATAGTCCTTCACTTACATAATCGTCTCCGTTATCATATTGAAAGATCTCATAATGTTTGCTTGAACCGCAACTGCACAACAAAAGGCCAATACAGATATACCAGATTATTCGTTTCATAATATCTTTATTTCTCCACCCATTCTCGCGTATTCCCAAGCGTAGCATCGTATTGCGACCATTTGCCGCTCTTACGTCCCGCCGTGAATTGCCCGCGGATCGTCAGATAGGGTTCTCCATTTTTCGTCATCTCCACGAGGTACGGGCCATCGAGTTCTCCATCACGGTAGTGCTGCACTTTGGTGCCCAATACGCCGCCACCTGCGTCGAACCGTTCTCTCCATTCACCCTCTTTCTTCCCGTCGACCCATTGCCCTTCGATCAGCACTTCTCCGGAAGTTTGGCTGTAGCGACGTTCGATTCCATGTTCGAGACTCTGACGATATTCTTTTTCCGACTCAACCTTTCCATCGCTGTAATAGGTCGTAACCTTTCCGTCTATTTTACCAGCTTTCATTGGCGTATCCTTACGGTGTACCACTCCGTCCTGATAATACTCAACAAAGGGACCATTACGCATACCATCCACATAATAGCCTTCCTCACGCAAGATGCCATCTCTCATGCGAATGTACGGGCCATTCATAAGCCCCTTATTCAAAGAAACGACCTCCTCGTCAGGTCCGCGTTTTATGCGATAGGTACCGTCAAGTGGTTTCTTCTTTCCTTGTTTGTAATAGACGACACGCTGATAACTGTCCGTCGATGTACTCAGATCACGCCACTCAATGATCTGCTGGGCGGATGCTGTTCCGTAGAGCAACAAGCTGATAATTATTATAAAGACCTTGTTCATACTTTTCTAATCACAAATAATAAACCCCGATAACAAGGTAATAAATTAGACATTCTTGGTTTCGGCCAGTAGCCCTACAGAAGCGCCGCTTGTATTATTCTTCTCAACCATTGAATGTTAGGCAAATATAGGATTTTGCATCGACAGAAACGAAGAATCGGGGAATTATTTTATAATGGAAGGCAACATAGAACATGGTAATGAATAACCCAGGTGTATGCGGAAATTCCACATAACCATCATTACCGAAAAACAGCTGCAAAAAACATATGGCAGCAAGCTCTTTCAGCAGGGTAACCGCAGACTTGATAAATGGTATTCAACAACTTCAATTTATAAGTTTCATGCGGGATAAAGGAAAGTCTTTTCTCTTCCATAAAAGTGTCTGGAGACCGCAGAACAAGCAATCAACTACATGGCGAGAGGCAAACTTGCGTTTTTTTACAGATTTAGACCACAATTCTAATCAGTTTATCCAAATAATGCTTAACTTTACGAACAACCTCAATATGTCTGGTAGCATGAATACAAGAATCCTTCGTTTCACGCTGTTGACGCTGCTGTGCACCATGGCACTTTCCGTGGCTCACGCTGCCTCGACCGTTCAGGGGCGCATCTACCTCAAGAACGGACGCGTCATCGAATGCGGCGAAAAAGACCGCATCGAACTCCCCAAACACGCACAGGACGTCAAACTGCTGCGCCGTGCTTTCTACAAGGACAAAAGCAAGGAGATCTATCGCTACGAGGAGATCGACTCGATCGTCTGCTGGCACGCCACGGCACCTGAACATCCACAGAAGTTTATCCCCGCAGGGAAAGTCGGCTGGCTGTGGGTCTATTTCGAGACGCCTCATATCTGCGTCGGCGTCTTCGCCCAGAAGGGATACGGCGTCGATTCGAACGGCGGCATCGAGGTGCTGGTCAAGTATCGCTATCTGAGCCGTTCGCGCACGGCATACTACCTGCGCAAGGCGGGCGAGGAGGAGTTCTACGACGCCGGATCGGCCAGCCGCCGGGGCAAGGATCGTTTCCGCGAATCGGTAGCCGCCTATGTGGCCGATGATCCCGAACTGGCCACGGAGATTCTCCAGTCAAATTCATCTGACCGCAGCAAGATCATTCTGATGCTTGAGGCGTATCAACCTGCAACTCATTGAAAATTTAGTCACTAACCTGAGATAGTCATGAAACACTTTTTCCTCTATGCACTCGCTGCATTAACCACCATCGGTATGATCTCCCATGCCGAAGCAAAAGACCCTGAAGATGCGGAGTCGGACCACGTGATCGTCACCCTCAAGTCGGGCGAAAAGGTCGACTGCTATGTCCATAGCGGCTGGTACGCCGAGAATTCACGTTTCAAGAAGGAGAACTACTCGTTCAAAGTTACAAAAACGCCCGATAGCAAGGAGCCGATCAAATATACGGCCGACGATGTCGTAAGCATCGACTACGTGGAGACCACGACGGGCCATCCCGACGGCGTGCGCTGGGAGTCGCACCCGCTTGCCAACCCCAACTTAGCCAGCCGCTACCACACCATGCAGATGCTCTTCTGCGTCAACAAAGTGGGCAAAAACGCCACGACCTACTGGTGGAAAATCTGGGTCGCATCGGGACGGAACAACATGGGCCGCTCGCTCCAGACCAACTTCGGCGTCCGCTTCCACAACGACCCTGAGGGGATTGTCTATCCCTACATGCTGGTCAACTCAGTACTGATGAAGGATCGCTATCCGGGGCTTCAGGATTTCTGCAAGAAGTGGTTCAAGGGCCCCGAGGGCAAGGTTCACAAGAAGGAGGCCGAGGAGAACGATGCGTGGATCCTCGACATGTATGACGCCTATCTGGAGCAGATGGGCGACGAAGCAGCCAATCTACCGTATCCAATTTCCGACAAAAAAGCCGGCAAGAAAAAGGCCGACAAAGAGTAAATGTCAAGCCGACACCGGGTTCCGCGACCGGGAACGCCTTCGGGCGCACTCCCGCCTCGCGGAATTCGCTTTTTAAATGCATGCGATGAGCCACACACATCGGATATTTGCCTTATGGAGTACCGCATCCCTTATGCTGATAGGATGCTCAAAATCGGTGCCCGACGAGCCGCCGGCACCGCAAGCCGACCATATTGTGCTGACTGACGGTGAATCTTCACGCGACTTTTCGGCTGAAGGAGGGACGTGGCAGATCGACTTCGATGCCACGGCAGACTGGACCGCCGAGCAGGTCATCCCGATCGCCGTGCAGTGGTATCATTTCACGCCGAGGCTTGGCAAGGCCGGAGCCGGAAGCGTAACCGTCACCGTGCTGCCCAACACTACGGACGAAGCCCGCAGCGCCGAGATCCGCCTTTCGGCCGGGCGGACCGAACAGATTTTGTCCATAACCCAGCAGGCCGGTCATGTCGAACTCACGACCGAGACCGAAGTGCGGGCTTTTCTCGAACGGCTCTATCGCGATACGGACGGTGAAAACTGGCGGTTCAACGCCAACTGGTGCAGCGACAAGCCTATCTCCGGATGGGATGGCGTACGCTACGAAAACGGACTGTTAAGCCTTTGGCTCGGCGAAAAGTACCTCAAGGGGCAAATGGACCTCTCGGGATGTACGGCGCTCGTTGAGCTGCGCTGTGCCAAAAACAGTCTCACGGAAATCGACGTGTCGGGGTGCCCGCTGCTCAGGGAGATCGACTGCACCAGCAACGAGATTACCGAACTGAACGTCTCGGGGTGCTCATCACTCGACAGACTGCTATGCGGATACAACCAGCTGACGCACCTCAACCTCTCGTCCGTCTCCGCGCTGACCTATCTCAAATGCGAGTACAACCGGATTTCGGCAATCGACATCTCAGCATGTCCCTGGATTGCGACGCTGAACGTGGCCGGGAATGACCTCTCGACCCTGGACGTAGCCGGCCGCACGGAATTACGCGACCTCTTCTGCTACGAGAACCGCCTCACGCAGCTCGACCTCTCCGGGTGCGAGTGGCTTTACCTGGTCAACTGCGGAACGAACCTATTGACCGAACTCCATGTCACCGGATGCAGTCGTCTTACGGATCTCTATTGTTACGACAATTGTCTCGAACAACTCGACCTCGAACCGCTCACCGCAATCCTCGAAGGACTCTACTGTCCGGGCAACCGCCTTACGGAACTCGACCTGAAGGATTTCCGGCAACTCACCCAGCTGGATTGCTCGGACAACGCCTTACAAAGGATCGACCTGACGGGCTGTTCAACCCTGCAGGTCTTCGCATGCCCCCGGAACGAACTTCAGGCACTCGACCTCACCACGTGCGAAATGCTCTCCCAGCTGGACTGCACGTCGAACCGGCTGACGGAACTCGACCTGACGAATGCCCCCTCGCTGTGGAAGCTCTATTGCCGGGACAATCCGATTCTGGCGGAGATCCCCGAGGCGTTCGACCGTCTGCAGGTATTCGAGCACGATGCCCGTTACGAATACCGTATCGAGACGGACCCGACGACTGGCGAGGAGCGCACCACAGCTACCGACATGGGCCGCGGTTGGTGGTATCCCGGCGAACCGGAGAAAGGGGCTCACGAACGTTAATGAGCAGTCCCGGATAAATTGACAATATCGGGGAACAGCCGTTCTGTCGGTTGATTCAATCAATAAGAGCTACTTGTGTACAAACTTATAGTCATAATACTGAAAATCGAAATTCTCATCAAGATCCCACGAATGCCCGTACAGTTGGAGATAGGTGTTGTCGGCACCCGGCAAGACCTCTACAAGACCATACTCTGCCAGTAGGGCACGTAACTTCGGAAGCGTAAGTGTTGGAAGCATCCGGTCAATAGCAGCGGAGAGGACGGCTTGTTGCTGATCGTCGATCTGCAAATGAACCGTGGTAATGCTTGGAGGCACAACCACCTTCGCCGATTCGAATTTCAGCTTATCTTTCGGATGCTCCTCAAAATACGTTTCAATCCGAGCCAATTGCTCTTTGGATACCGGAGAACATAACGACACATCACAAGAGTCGAACGCGATACCGAACTTGAAGGTCGAACCGAATGCTTTCTGCAAGACCGCATAGTATCCCTGCCAGTCCCCCTTGTGAACCGATCCCACTTCGAAGGGCGAAAACTTTGGATGCAGTTCTTTGACCATCCAATAACCCGTTCTGTATTGAGTAACCCAATCTCCGACCTTAATGTTTCCCATAACGTCTGTCAATCTAAAATTTCTACAAAAATAACATTCCGG
Source organism: uncultured Alistipes sp. (assembly GCF_963931675.1). Classification (NCBI taxonomy): domain Bacteria; kingdom Pseudomonadati; phylum Bacteroidota; class Bacteroidia; order Bacteroidales; family Rikenellaceae; genus Alistipes; species uncultured Alistipes sp. Next base: position 3,079,133 of record NZ_OZ007039.1, read on the forward strand.
AACGTTTCCCGGCGCGAGACAGGATTTCCGCCACCAATCACTTACTCGGCCTGTGCCGGGTAAGTAGTTTGCCCGAACTATGACACTATTCCGGTTGTCTACATGGACGGTGTAACGAGCGGATAAATTACGTTCACGGCAACCACTAATGCCGCAATAACTGTCCAATAGATCACTATCGCCCATTTCCAGTAACGGGGCCGTTCCCGAAGTTCCTGACGGACTTCCTTGCATATTTTCTTATCGTCAAAAAATCCCAAAGGGATGGCCGACAGCAGCACCGCCAGACCCACCAGACCGTAGATGACAATCTTTTGCGGCACATTTACCAGATGTACATACCCGTCATACTCCCTTGCCGCCAGGAAAGTGCCGGCTAACAGGAAAAATTCCGGGAGGATACTCAGGAAGTAGATTCCGGTTGCTAATGCCTTGTGCTTCCTCTTATTGTTCCATTCCGTGAAGTGCGCATAGGGAATTTTATGCAACATCACCAGTACGCGGAAAGAACGGCTGAATATGTTCGTTTCTTCTGTCATTTGAGTATTTCAGTTATCCATTTCGGTATGGTTGCTAATAAAACCATTTCGGGAATACCCAGCAAATAGAGGGAGAAAAAGAACAGGTTACGCCGGAAGGGACTGAACTTGCAGCCCGCATAATGCTGCATAACCGCTTTCCGTCGGGAAGGCGGGTATATTTTGCCGAACAGACGTTCTGTCATGAAGACAGAAATGGAAAACACGATTACAAGAATGGCTCCAAACACCTCGAATGCCAAGTCATGAAGGAAATAACCGGCTATGGTCAGAACCGGTATGAATATAAAAAATACGATACAGGCCCACAGCATATCACTTCCTCGGGGTTGTTTGAAATTGACCTTGTGATAATTCTCCCATGTTATTTCTCCCAACCAGAACAGATAGTCGAAGAAATAGTAACGACGTTGCCGTTCTTGCTCATTATATTCCTGCTTTTTCATTCAAATGTATATCGTATGAATTATGTTCAGTAGCCAACCAAGAATCTTTTCAAGAAAGTTGAGCCGCTCGTTATGCATTTATTCTTCGCCATTTATGAAGAAATATTTTTGTAATTTGCTGTGTTGAGGATGTTTACTGCCGATGAAACCGTTTTTTCTCCATTCAGACACCTCGCTTTAATGGATTCGAACTTATTCAGTACGCACGAAAAGATAAAGGACGAGTGCAAGCATCACAACAAGGAATACTCCAAGTACCAGACGATAGGTTTTCGGGCCCAATAGATCCAACAAGAAATTACCCCTGTAACTACCTGGTCGTGAATAGGTCCATTTCCAACCACAGATAACACCAATGAGCCAGAATAGCAACACGGCAGCGGCTATCAGATAGCCATAGTGAGGATTCTCGGGCATAATACCCGAGAGCAACTCATTCGGGTAATTTGATGTCTGGCTCATATCAATTTGAGTTTGGTCTTCTCAAAAATAGTAAAATTCCAACTCAGATTCTTACATTACACATCCAAAAGACGGATATAGTAATTTTATCAGTTTTGCTTTGTCTTCATAAATCAAGCAGGACTGGAAAACAAACGATAGCCGCCAGACCCCATCAAAAACAGCGCACCGGTTTGCGCCCCAGTTCCAGCCCGCAGAGGACGTCGAGCGAGCTGGGGCAGCCGTCCGAGCGGAGGGCGTAAACACTCTCCTCAGCCATCGCAGCAATAGTATAGTTGCGGGTCTGGGCGGTCTGCTAACCGGTGCGGCGGGCGTTGCGGACGGCAAAGATCAGGATGCGCTGCTCGGCTAGGGCCTCTTCGACAGCGGGAGGGTAGCGACGGTAGAGAGCTCGTCCCAAGGCCCAGATTACCGGGTGGCGGGCTTTCAGCAGGAGTTCAAAGACGGATTTTTCGAGCGGCGACTGGAAACCGCTGATTACGACGCGATCGGTTGCGCAACACGCCTTGGCCCAGCGCATGGCCTGCTCCTCGACGGCCGGAGAGACGACGCGCGAGGCAAAGAAGGCGACCTTCCGACGATCGAGCAGGGCGGGATTTCCGGTGTAATCGTAATCGAAAGCCATAAAAAACGTGGGTTGCCGCATTGACTTACCACGCATTCAGGCCTTCGCTGCCCCCAACAGAAATAAGCAACACGGACAGCCCACGCGAAACGTGTATCGTGCACATAGCAAGCCAAAGGCCTGCGGGCACAATACATGCGTCCACGAGGCGTCCAGTTACATCTCTTTCTATTGGTCAAAGTTGCGAAGTTTGAATGCGAAAGAAAACGTAACGAAACGTTCGTAAATATGTCCGGCTCCGTCCGCAGAGGCACGGAACCAATTACAAAAATAGGAAATTAAATCGGAAAACTGCCAACGGCTGCCGATTTTTGCGGTGAAATCTCATTGACTTGTGAGTCATGGAGGCTCTTTTTTCAGTCTGATATAATCCTTCCGGGAGTTTGGTATTGATTGAGTTCCGGTCGAAAAACGACCTTGGCATAAAGATGTGCTGATTCTGGGACGGAACCGTTGAAGATCGACTTAATGAAGGGGTGCGAGTATCAGAATCAGCGTGTAAATTTGGCGGAAACAGAAATACATCTTATTTTTGCATTCGAGATGCGTTCTTTCCAGCTATGCAGAATCGAGTGATTCAAAGAATGTCGCTCGTCTCCAAATCGTTAGTTCTCAACCGGCTGACTTCTGTAAATATCTATCATTCAGCAAGTACTTCTGATGCCAATGCCTTGCGCAATGCGTAGTCAGATGCTTGGGAATCTGGCAGATATCTGCTATCTCCTTTAGGTAGGCGTTCATCTTCGTATTCGACGGGACAGGCAGCAGCTTGCCCCGCGCCCGACAGTTGGCATCGTCGCGGTACTTCTCCAGCAGGGCCGCTGCCTGCGGAAGTACCGGAACACGGCTCATCACCGCAGTCTTCTCCCGCGGTTTATGGATCCACAGTTGTCCCTCCTCGTCCGTTGTGAAGTGTTCCCGCCGCAGGTGGTCGACATCCGTGAAGGCCAATCCCGTCAGCGCGCAGAAGCAGAAGACGTCCCGAATCCGGTCCAGACGCTCGTTGGGCATCGGCCGCTTCAACAGCAGATCCAGTTCCGCCTTCGTCAGCGGCACCTTGACATTCGTCTTGTCGATCTTCATCTTGTAGTAGCGAAAAGGATTCTTCTCGATCCATTCGTTGCGGATGGCATAGAGCAGAAAGTTTTTCAAACAGCAGAGCAGATTGACCGCTCCGTTGTTGTGGCAGTTGCAGGCCGTCTGCATGTAGGTATTCAATCCATCGACGTAGGCATAATCGACCGCCTCCAGCGGAAGGTCCTCCTTGCCGTACATCTGCCGGATATATTCGGTCATGTAGCGCAGCAGGCGGTGGTACTTGTTGGCCGTGAGCTGCGTGATGCGGGTGCCGACCTCCTGCTGGCGTTTCTCGCAGTATTTGCCGAACTCCGCCAGCACCATCCTACTCGATGAGGCGGAGCCCAGCAGCTGTTTGACGGCAAAGCAGGTCGGTGTCCTGTTCTCCTGGATCAGCCGATCGTAGGCGGCAAGGATCGAGGCCCGGTAGCTGGCGATGATGCGGTTGATCTGCTGGTCGACCTCATCCTTGTAGAGCGAGCGTTCGAGGCGCTGGTTCCAACGTTTGGGCTCGATCTGGCACTGCGTGTAGACTTCGGTCGACTGGCCGGTCGTGGTGATGCGGGCATAGATCGGGGCCTTGCCCTTTTTCGTGATTTTGGTCTTCTTGCAGAAGAAGACGACGCTGAAGGTGGTTCGTGGCAACATGGCTGTTTGGTTTTTGAGTAAATAAAACGTCTTCAGCACCGGAATGTTGCAGAGTAAAATAATGCAAATCAGCGAAATAGAGCTAAATCGTGACCTGTTTTCGGTCCGAGCAAAAAAGGTCACGATGAAGGCGTGAAATACTTGCTGCCTTTTGCGTCAACAGGAGTAGGGAAATACAAGAAAAAGCCTCGTATATCGCTGATATACAAGGCTTTTTGCTTTCTATCGGGGTTTCTTTCTGCCCCCTCTGGAGCGGAAAACGGGACTCGGACCCGCGACCTCAACCTTGGCAAGGTTGCGCTCTACCAACTGAGCTATTTCCGCATTGCATGATGGCTTATTGCGAGTGCAAAGATAGCTAAAAATTCTGAATCTCCAAATTTTTCCTCCTTATTCTGAAATTTTTTTACAATCCCCGACCCGAAAACCATCCCCAAACATCCGTCCAAACCGTAAATCCTTCTCCACGGACCGACCATTCGTCCATACTCCGAGCCCTTTCGTCGAAAGAATCGCGCGATTCGTCTATTTAAATTGTGCGCACAGGAAGTCTTGCGTAGCTTTGCAGCAAAGAAAAAATCAATGAAACGAATCGTACTGACATATTGCACCGTATTGCTGGGGATTCTCGCAGCTGCGGCTCAAACCGAGGCTCCGGCCGGGACCCGAACGCCAGAAGCGGCCCCGATGTCCCGGCAGGTTCCGGAAATTCCGGGAAATCAAACACCCGGAACAGCCCCGACACCCGGGGAGATCGCCGATAGGACCCGGGACACCGCAACCCTCGCAAAGACCTGGACACTGAACGAATGCCTGCGGTATGCGCTGGAGAACAATATCCAACTGCGCCAGAGCCGCAACGACTACCTCTCGGGACTCGAAGACACGAAAGAGGCCAAAGCGGCGATGCTGCCGTCGCTGACCGCCTCAACGACCCAGGGATTCACGAACTACCCCTCGACGAACGTCTCCGACCGCAACACCTACACCGGGACCTACGGCATCGACGCCGGGCTGACCCTCTACGAGGGCGGCAAACTCCGCACGGCGGTCAAACAGCAGCAGGTGCAGAACCGGATCGACAAACTGTCGGTCGCAGAGGCCGAAAACGACATCCGCATCGCCATCGTACAGGCCTACATGCAGGCACTCTATGCCGCGGAAGCCGTGACGGTTGCCGACAATACGGCCGCAGTATCCCGGGCGCAGCGCGACCGTGCCGCGGAGTTGTGGAAAGCCGGCTCGATCAGCCGGGTCGATCTCGCGCAGCTCGAAAGCCAACTCGCGAGCGATCTCTACCAGGCCACCACGGCCCGGACGTCGCTCGACAACTACCGGCTCCAGCTCAAACAGCTGCTGGAGCTCGACATAACGGAGGAGATGAACCTTGCCACGCCTGTCATCCAAGAGAGTGAGGTGTTGTCAGCCCTTCCTGCCAAAGCCGCAATCTATGCAACGGCACTGGAGGCCATGCCCGAGATCAAGCGGGGCGAACTGGCCGTAGAATCGACGGAACTGGGCATCCGACAGGCTCAGGCAGGGTTCTATCCCTCCGTTTCCCTGACCGCCGGGATCGGAACGGGACACATGTCCAACGGCGGATACGAAAGCGGCAGCCAGATCTGGAACCGCTTCAACGAGAATGTGGGACTTACGCTGAGCGTCCCGATCTTCTCCAATCGCCGCAACCGCACGGCGGTGAACAAGGCGCGGCTCGAAGCCGAGAACAGCCGCCTTACGTGGCAGGATCTGCAGAAAACGCTGCTGCAGGAGGTGGAGTCGGCCTATCTGGATGCCCTGTCAGCGCAGGCGCAGTACCGGGCCGCGGCGGAGAAGGAGCGTTATGCCCGGGAGAGTTTCGACCTCACGCAGGAGCAGTTCAACATCGGGGCGAAGAACACCGTCGAACTGATCACGGCCCAGAACGAATGGTCGTCGGCACGGCAGGAGGTGCTGCAGGCGAAATACATGGCGCTGCTGAACATCGAGCTGCTGAACATCTACCAGGGGCGCGACACGACTACGATCAACTAAAATCTGAAACATAAGATGAAACGGAAGAAAATCCTGATCACGGCGGCGGTCGTCGTGGCAGCCGCAGGATTGTGGCTGCTGCTGCGGCCCGCGAAGGAGGCGGAGATCACGCTGGAGACCACACCGACGAGCCGCATCACGATCCGCAATTCGGTGACGGCGACCGGGACCGTGGAACCCGTCACGGAGGTCGAGGTCGGTACGCAGGTCTCGGGGATCATCGACAAGCTCTACGTCGACTACAACGACGTGGTGAAGGCCGGGCAGCTGATTGCCGAGATGGACAAGGTGACGCTCCAGGCCGAACTGGAGTCGGCGCAGGCCGAGCTGGCGAACTGCAAGGCCGAATACGACTATCAGTCGAAGAACTACGCACGGACCAAGTCGCTCTACGAAAAGGAGCTGGTCAGCGACCAGGAGTACGACGATGCCGTCTACCTTTACGAGAAGTCGCGGGCTGCCTACGACCAGGCGCAGGCGGCGATGGTCAAGGTCGAGCGCAACCTGGGCTATGCGACCATCACGTCGCCGATCGACGGCGTGGTGATCAGCCGGGCCGTGGAGGAGGGCCAGACCGTGGCGGCGGGATTCGAGACCCCGACGCTCTTCACCATCGCCAACGACCTGACGCAGATGCAGGTCGTTGCGGACGTCGACGAGGCCGACATCGGGCAGGTGGCCGACGGACAGCGCGTGGAGTTCACCGTGGATGCCTATCCGGACGACACGTTCGAGGGGACGGTGGAGCAGGTGCGGCTCGAAGCCACGACCGAATCGAGTGTCGTGACCTACGAGGTGGTCATCACGGCCTACAATCCCGAATTGAAGCTCAAACCGGGCCTGACGGCCAACGTGACGATCTTCACGCTGGAGAAAGACAACGCACAGGCTATTCCGACCAAGGCGCTGCGGTTCGTACCCGATGCGGAGCTGCTGGGTGAGCTGGAGTTGACGCTCGCACCGTCGGCCGCAACCCAGGCGGGCAAACGCGAGGTATGGGTCTTGCACGGCCGGGAGTTGCAGCCGCGCCTCGTCACGACGGGAGCCACGAGCGGCGATCTGACCGAGATCATCGAAGGGCTCTCCGACAGCGATACGGTAGCCGTGGGGCTGACCGCCGCGAGCAGCGAGCCGCAGGCCGCCACGATGGAACGCAGTCCCTTCATGCCGTCGCCTCCGGGCGGAAACGACAAAAAGAAGTAGGCCATGGAGCGGGAAGTGATCCGGCTGGAGAATATCCGGCGTGATTTCCGGGTCGGCGACGAGACGGTCCATGCCCTGCGCGGGGTGTCGTTCACGATCCACGAAGGGGAGTTCGTGACGATCATGGGGACGTCCGGCTCCGGGAAATCGACCCTTCTGAACACCCTGGGATGCCTCGACACACCGACAGCGGGGGAGTATTACCTCGACGGCGTTTCGGTGCGCACGATGGACAAGAACCAGCGGGCGACGCTGCGCAACCGCAAGATCGGCTTCGTCTTCCAGAACTACAACCTGCTGCCGAAGACCACGGCCATCGAGAACGTCGAGCTGCCGTTGATGTACAATCCGCAGTGCACGGCCTCGGAGCGGCGGCGCCGGGCCATCGAGGCACTGGAGGCCGTAGGTCTGGGCGACCGCCTGCTGCACAGGAGCAACCAGATGTCCGGAGGTCAGATGCAGCGCGTGGCCATCGCCCGGGCGCTGGTCAACGACCCGGCGGTGATCCTCGCGGACGAGGCTACGGGCAATCTCGACACGCGGACGAGCTTCGAGGTGCTGGTCCTCTTCCAGCAACTCCATGCCGCGGGGCGCACGATCATCTTCGTGACGCACAACCCCGAGATCGCACAGTACAGCAGCCGCAACATCACGCTGCGTGACGGACACATCACGGGCGATACGCGCAACGAACACATTTTGAGTGCGGCCGAGGCGTTGTCTCGGCTGCCCCGACAGGAGGATTAGACCATGAATTTCGCAAACCTTTTCAAGATTGCCGTCAAGGCGCTGAGCAACAACAAGCTGCGTGGATTCCTGACAATGCTGGGCATCATCATCGGCGTGGCGTCGGTCATCACGATGCTGGCCATCGGACAGGGTTCGAAGCGCAGCATCCAGGCCGAAATCAGCGAGATGGGTTCGAACATGATCATGATCCACCCGGGCGGCGACCGCCGGGGCGGCGTTCAGCTGAGCGCCGACGACATGGAGTCGCTCAAACTGCAGGACCTCGAAGACATCCAGACCAAGACGCGCTACGTGACCTACGTCTCGCCGTCGGTCAACAGCGCCGGACAGGCCATTTACGGGGCCAACAACACCCCGACGACGGTCTACGGCGTGAATCTCGACTACCTGGAGATCCGCCGCTACCGGGTCGACGACGGCGACACCTTCAGCGAACAGGACATCAAGACCGCGGCCAAGGTCTGCCTCATCGGGAAGAGTGTTGTCGACGAACTCTTCCCCGACGGCGAGAAACCCGTCGGGAAGGTGATCCGTTTCGGGACGATTCCGTTCCGCATCGTGGGGGTGCTCGAAAGCAAGGGCTA